>CAVUEZ010000005.1:0-67500 GCA_963740615.1 Terriglobia bacterium | reverse complement strand
CCGCGTGCCTATTGCATAATGAGCCGGCTAGTTATTCTTGTCAGCAAGGTTAAGCGTAAGCGAGCCGTAGCGAAAGCGAGTCCTAAATGGGCGTTCAGTTGGCAGGAATAGACGCGAAGCGGGATGATCTACCCTTGGCCAGGTTGAAAGTGGGGTAACACCCACTGGAGGACCGAACCGGTGTTTGTTGAAAAAAGCTCGGATGAGCTGAGGGTAGGGGTGAAAGGCTAATCAAATTCCGTGATAGCTCGTTCTCTCCGAAATAGCTTTAGGGCTAGCCTCGTGTGATTTGCAACGGTGGTAGAGATCTGGATGGACTAGGGGGCTTTCCAGCTTACTGAATCCAACCAAACTGCGAATGCCGTTGACAACCAGCACGGGAGTCAGACAGCGGGGGCTAAGCTTCGTTGTCGAGAGGGAAACAGCCCAGATCGCCTGCTAAGGTCCCCAAGTTCCAGCTAAGTGGGAAAGGATGTCGGAACGCCCAGACAGCCAGGAGGTTGGCTTAGAAGCAGCCATCCTTTAAAGAAAGCGTAATAGCTCACTGGTCAAGCGGTCCGGTGCCGACAATATAACGGGGCTCAAGCTGGACACCGAAGCAGCGGATGCTCCTCGTTAGAGGGGCGTGGTAGGAGAGCATTCTCAACGGTTTGAAGCTCGAGCGAAAGCACGGGTCGACGGTTGAGAAGAGACCCTGCCGGCATAAGTAGCGATAACGGAGGTGGGAACCCTCCGCGCCGAAAGTCTAAGGTTTCCTGAGAAAGGTTAATCCGCTCAGGGTTAGTCGGTCCCTAAGGCGAGGCCGAGAGGCGTAGCTGATGGACATCCGGTTAACATTCCGGAACTCCCTTGGGTTCGTTATCACGATGGGGTGACGCAGAAGGATAGGCGGGACCTGTTATGGCTATCAGGTTCGATGCGCGCAAGCCGTCTCCGGCAGGCAAATCCACCGGGGAGCTATCGGTCAGGCGCAAAGCAGTAAGCCTTATGGCTGAAAGCCGCTGAGTTCACGCTGCCAAGAAAAACCTCTAAGGAGAACTTAAGGGAACCGTACCTCAAACCGACACAGGTAGACGAGGAGAATATCCAAAGGCGCTCGAGAGAAGGCTCGTTCAGGAACTCGGCAAATTGGCTCCGTAACTTCGGGAGAAGGAGCGCCCCGCTAGGGTTTACAGCCCGAGGGGGCCGCAGTGAATCGCGTACGGCGACTGTTTAACAAAAACACAGGTCTCTGCAAAGTCGAAAACGACGTATAGGGGCTGACGCCTGCCCGGTGCCGGAAGGTTAAAGGGAGAGGTTAGCCGCAAGGCGACGCTTCGAACTGAAGCCCCGGTGAACGGCGGCCGTAACTATAACGGTCCTAAGGTAGCGAAATTCCTTGTCGGGTAAGTTCCGACCTGCACGAATGGCGTAACGATCGTACGACTGTCTCAACGAGCTTCTCGGCGAACTTGTAGTACCGGTGAAGATGCCGGTTACCCGCACCTAGACGGAAAGACCCCGTGCACCTTTACTATACCTTCACCATGAACTATGGCACTTGCTGCGCAGGATAGGTGGGAGGCTTTGATCCCAGGCTTTCGGGCTTGGGGGAGCCAACGGTGAGATACCACCCTGCGAGTTCTGTGGTTCTAACCTGCTCCCGTCAACCGGGAGAGGGACATGGTGAGGCGGGTAGTTTGACTGGGGCGGTCGCCTCCTAAACGGTAACGGAGGCGCGCGAAGCTACGCTCAGGCTGTTTGGAAATCAGCCGTCGAGTGCAAAGGCATAAGCGTGGTTGACTGCGACACCTACAAGTGGAGCAGGTGCGAAAGCAGGCCTTAGTGATCCGGTGGTTCTGTATGGAAGGGCCATCGCTCAACGGATAAAAGGTACGCCGGGGATAACAGGCTGATCGGAGCCAAGAGTTCATATCGACGCTCCGGTTTGGCACCTCGATGTCGGCTCATCGCATCCTGGAGCTGTAGAAGGTTCCAAGGGTTAGGCTGTTCGCCTATTAAAGCGGTACGTGAGCTGGGTTCAGAACGTCGCGAGACAGTTCGGTCCCTATCTGGTGTGGGCGGAGGAGATTTGAGGGGGCCTGTCCTTAGTACGAGAGGACCGGGATGGACGAACCTCTTGTGTTCCAGCTGTCATGCCAATGGCACGGCTGGGTAGCGAAGTTCGGTTGTGATAACCGCTGAAGGCATATAAGCGGGAAGCACTCCCTAAGATGAGATCTCCCAACCCGTAAGGGTCAAGAAGGGCACACGAAGACCACGTGTTTGATAGGCTGGAGGTGGAAGCGCAGTAATGCGTGCAGCTTACCAGTACTAATCGCCCGTTCGGCTTGACCATAAAATTTACCCGGTGCAGAAGAGCTGTCAGCCGTCAGTGATCAGCTATCAGCCGAACCTGGCTGCCCTGATGCTGGCGACTGCGGCTTCGCGCCGTTGTCCTTGAAGTCCCCAATCTATTCAGTTGTGAGGCATCGTCCTCACTCGCTCTTTGACAATTTCGCTGTCGCCTCGCATCGGCCGCCCAGCCGGACCCTCGATGGTTTCGCTGAAAGCTGATAGCTGACGGCTGATAGCTGCTTTTCCGGCGATCTTACCGCGGGGGCACCACCCGTTCCCATCCCGAACACGGAAGTTAAGCCCCGCCGGGCCGATTGTACTGCACGCGAAAGTGTGTGGGAGAGTAGGTCGTCGCCGGATTAAATCAAAAGGCCAGTCATGGCAACATGGCTGGCCTTTTCCGTTTGACCGCACGAGAAAAGAAGCTAGTTTGTCAGCCTGCCGTGATCGCACCAACGCGCGCGCAGCACCGCTTGCCGTGCGGCTCGCGGCAGCTTGACTTCCACGAATTGGTCGGACTCGAAGAGGTAATCCTCGCCGGAGTTATCAATGACGCGTATCAGTCCCTGCTCGCGCGCGTTTTTTTCGGTCGGCAGCGCCTGGTACACCTTGCCCACGTCCAAATCAACTTCCGCGTATTCGCCCGCGTCAATGCACACCACGAACCGCGATCGGCGCTCGCTCAAAGTCGGCGCAGCCGCCTTTTTTACCTTGAACAGCCTTCTTCCGATTCCGTGCGCTTCGTACCAATGCAGTTCGGCGAGGCATAGGCTCCGCGAGCGTACACTACCCCTGCGTCCGTGATTTTTCGAGGGAGGATATAGCGCTCTTGCCAGATCGGTCACCGCCCTAGACGCGGCTTTTCCCGTTTTGGTGCCCTTGGTTCATGCTCCAAAATTTCCACTTCTTTACAAAAAGTTTTGCGCATTGGCCCAAGGCCGGGGTTGCGCCGTGGCTGTGCATTCAGCGCCTAACTTATTCAACTGGTGCGGCTAAGCCAACATCTCGGCCGGCCGCCCGCCCGGTGGCCCTCCACGTGCCCTATACCCCTGTGGTTCCCCAAGAACCGGATCTCTAGAGCTCTGGCTAGGAAAGGCCTTTTCTATGAAGAAACTCTTAATCTTTTTAGCTGTGCTGGCATTCGTTCCGGTTGCGTTTGCCGATTCGCAGCAATTCACTCTCACGTCCCTCACTGTCAATACCTGGATAGATGGCGAAAATGGGCTGGCGGTCAGCGCCCAGAATATCGCTCACCTGGGGGACAACTTCAATCTCAACGTCAACGGGCACGCAACCTTCGACCTGTTCAAAATCTGGACCGACGAGAGCAACGTTAGCAAGTGGGAGGACACGATTCCACGGCAGATCACCGTGGACTTCACCTTCAATCCTCCTTCGTCCGACGGTGGAACCGTGTACGGCAACACGGTTGGCGTCAGGGGCTTTCTCACCCAGGACGGAAAAGTCACCTGGGACGGTCCCGCCATCGTCTACTTCGGCAACGGTGGTGAATACACACTTACGCTTTCCAATGAGACCTTCAACTGGGGCCTTTTCGGCCTGACCGAAGGACAGTGTTGGGGAGCGGACGTGGACGCAACCTTGACGTACGTAAGCGCCAGCGTTCCTGAGCCGATGAGCATGCTGCTCCTCGGCGCCGGACTTGCCGGCCTCGCCGGTCTGAAGCGCCGCCGCATGATCTAACGGCAGCGAACCAGAACCGCGTTTTACCAGACTGCGGAACCTTAACCGGGGTTCCGCGGTCTTTCTTTTTGCGCCCGGCTTCGCCGCAACACCATTGGCCGGACCCGCACTGGGCCAATCGCCGGCCGCTCATGGCTGCGCGCATCATGGAGATTCCCGGCCGCCTTGCGTAAAATCGGCTCTGCGCGCCTGCTCTCACGCGCGACCTCGGAACTTGCCACCGTGCTTTTGTATTACATCACCGATCGCCGCCAGTTCCCCGGCTCGGCCGGCGAACAACGGCGCGCGCTGCTCAACAAAATTGAGGAGGCGGCGCGCTGCGGCCTCGATTTCATCCAGCTCCGCGAAAAGGACCTCGGCGGGCGCGAGCTGCTGCAACTGAGCGTCGAAGCAGTGGCAATCATTCGGAACGCCGCTCCCAGGCAACTGGAAACAGGAAACCGGGAACTGGAAACTCGCCTTTTGATCAACTCCCGCGTCGACGTTGCCCTGGCCGCCCGCGCCGATGGCGTTCACCTCCGCGGCGACGATCTTTCCCCCGCCGACGCCCGCGCCGCATTCACCAAAGCTGCCGCTGCTGGCCACTGGCCACTGGCCACTGACCATTTTCTCCTCGCCGTTTCCTGTCACACCCCCGAGCAGGTCCGCCGCGCGCAATCCGAGGGCGCCGATTTTGCCGTGTTCGCGCCGGTGTTCGAGAAAGCAGGGCGGAAAGGTGTCGGACTGGGCGCCCTGCGCCAAGCCTGCCGTGGAACCCCGCCGGCGGACACTCCCGAAGCCGCGCCCGCGGTCCGCATTCCGGTGCTCGCGCTCGGCGGCGTCACCCTGGACAACGCGGCCGCCTGCTGGCAGGCGGGAGCGGCGGGCCTCGCCGCCATCCGCCTCTTCCAGGACAACGATGTCGGCGAAGTCGTGGCGCGGCTGCGAGCAGCGGCACTGCCCGCGAACTCCGCGGGGTAGCTGGTCCATTCCCGCCGCCGGATGCTTCCCTTTTCGGCGAATGCCCGCGGCGGCGCCGGAAGAGTCTGGTGTCGCCGCCCGCAACCTGGGAGCGCATAATGGATTGGGATGGGCGGAACCAGGCGGAAGTCAGCCCTGCTCGATGCGGCGCAGCTCGTTCTTGAGTGCGGCTTCCACGCGCGGCGACCGGCGCTCTCCGCGCGCCACGCGGCTCACGTACGAGCGGTCGACTCCGAGTTGCCGCGCCACCCGGGCATAGAGCCCGCGGTACAAGCGATATCGCTTCAGCGCTGATTGTTTGCTATGATGCCCTGTCACCACTGGTGACTCTCTGCTGGATTGCGATTATCCGGCGGGTCAATTTATAACGTTCGCGTTAACCGCATGTCAAGCAGAATGCGCGCCGCCGCAGCCAAACTCGCCCGGCCTGACTGGGCCACCCGGATCGAGAAACTCAGGGACAAGCTCGGCCTCAGCCAGACCGAGTTTGCCAGGAAGCTGGATGTCTCCGCCATGGCCGTTTCTCGCTGGGAACGCGGCATCAACCAGCCTCCGGCCAACTGCTACATCGCGCTCGGAAAGCTGGCAGGCGCGGAAGGCTGCTGGTTTTTCTGGGAGCGCGCCGGACTCACCAGGAATGACGTGCGCCGGGTGCTGAACCACCAGTAAGCCTGCTGTTCCCCCCGCCGTGTTCTTCTTTCCCCAAGCCCGGGAAGATGTGTCTCCGCGTTTCATACCGCGCTTGAATCCCGGAGCCGCTTCTCGTTTACAATCCGGGTGCCCCGGACGCGCCGGTTTTGCTCGCCTGGGTTCACCGGGAGGACTCATGCTTTCACGATGCGGCGGTACACTGGCGTTTCTTCTGTTTTTCTCATCCCTGCTCGGCGCCCAGACGGCGGCGATGAATGCTGCCGCGCTGCGCGCCACTCCGGCCGACGCGGAACAATTCATGCGCCAGGCCGAGGCGCGCCTGCAAGAGGTGGAGGTGGAGAGCAGCCGCGCCAGTTGGGTGCAGGAAACCTACATCACCGGCGACACGGAGGCCATTTCCGCCGTCGCCAACGAGAACGTCCTGGCCATCACCACCGAGCTGATCAACCAGTCCAAGCGCTTCCAGGGCCTCCAACTCTCGCCCGCGCTGCAGCGCAAATTCATGCTGCTCAAGCTGTCTCTCACCACGCCCGCTCCCGACAACCCCGCCGAGCGCAAGGAGCTGGCCGAGATCGGCAGTTGGCTCGAGGGCACTTACGGCAAGGGCAAGTACTGCCCCAAGACCGGGCCCTTCGCCGGCAAGTGCCTGGACCAGAGCGCCATGGAAGAGGCCTTCGCCACCACCAAGGACGAAGCCGTGCTGCGCGACCTCTGGGTCGGCTGGCGATCGTTTGCGCCCGCCATGCGCCCGCGCTACGCCCGCGGCGTGGAACTGGCCAACAAGGGCGCGCGCGAGTTGGGCTTCCGCGACGTGGGCGTCCTCTGGCGCTCCAATTACGATATGCCGCCGCAGCAGTTCAGCGCCGAGCTGGAGCGCCTGGGGGAGCAGTTGCGGCCGCTCTATCTTTCGCTGCACGCCTACGTGCGCTCGCAGTTGGTGAAGAAATACGGGCCTCAGGTGGTCCCGCCCAACGGCCCCATGCCCGCCGACCTGCTGGGTAACATCTGGGCGCAGGATTGGACCCATATCTACGACCTGCTCGACGTTCCCGGCAAGGCCGCCGGCATCGACCTCACGCCCATTCTCAAGCGCGAAAATTTTGATTACCTCCGCATGGTCAAAACCGGCGAGCACTTCTTTATTTCCCTCGGGTTCCAGCCGCTGCCCAAGACCTTCTGGGAGCGCTCCATGTTCGTCAAGCCGCGCGACCGCGACGTCGTCTGCCACGCCAGCGCCTGGGATGTCGACAACCAGGATGACCTCCGGCTGAAGATGTGCATCCAGGTCCGCGACGAGGATTTCCGCACCATCCATCACGAACTGGGACACAACTTCTACCAGCGCGCCTACGAGCATCAGCCGACCCTCTTCCAGGGAAGTGCCAACGACGGCTTCCACGAGGCGGTCGGCGACACCATCGCGCTCTCCATCACCCCCGAGTACCTGAAGCAGATCGGGCTCATCCAGCAGGTGCCCCCGTCCGGCGAGGACCTGGCGCTGCTCATGCACAAGGCGCTGGAGAAGGTCGCCTTCATCCCCTTCGGCCTGCTGATCGACAAATGGCGCTGGGGCGTCTTCTCCGGGCAGATCAAGCCCGAGGACTACAACCAGGCATGGTGGGACCTGCGCCTCAAGTACCAGGGCGTGGCCCCGCCGGTGCCGCGCAGCGAAAAGGACTTCGATCCCGGGGCCAAGTACCACGTCCCCGGCAACGTGCCCTACGCCCGTTATTTCCTGGCCGACGTTCTCCAGTTCCAGTTTCACCGCGGGCTGTGCAAGGCCATCGGTTACCAGGGGCCGCTGCACCGCTGCTCCATCTACGACAACAAGGTCGCCGGCGAGCGCTTGAACAAGATGCTGGAGATGGGCGCCAGCCGCCCCTGGCCGGATGCGCTCGAGGCGCTGACCGGAGAACGCCAGATGGACGCCACCGCCATCCTCGATTACTTCGCGCCGCTGAAGAAGTGGCTGGATGAGCAGAACGCCAAAAATGGCGCCCGCCTCGGCTGGTAAGCGGAAGCGCCGGGATGGGAATCGTGAGCGGCAGATGGAAACGGCTGCCGCTAAAGAATGGGCTGCCGCTGATCCTCGGCCAACCCTAAGGGGCATTGGCGCGCGTCGGCTGGCCCACCCTGGCCGCTTTTGCTGTAGCGGTTTCAGAGTAGCTGCATCCAATCGCTTTGTAGGCCCCGGCGACCCCCGCCGGGGCTTATTCAAATCGATTCCAAATCGCGGCTCCTGCGGGCGCCCTCGCCCGCGGGGACACACCTTCTGCGAAACCGCACTGGGGTGGCGTGTCCGGCAACCCGAACCGTGCGGGCAAAGTTGTGCTCTCGCGGCTTCGGCGTACAATCCTACGAAACGTGTGGGACAACTTCGAAATGGTGAATCTCGCGTTACTGCCGAAGATCGAATTACACTGTCATCTGGACGCGTCGGTGCGCACCGCAACCGTCGCCGAACTGGGGCGGGAGCTGGATCTCGAGCTGCCGGCAGAGCTGCGGGAATGCCTCGTCGCACCCGAGCTATGCACAGACTTGGCTGATTACCTCCGGCGTATCGACCTCGCCCTCCAGGTGATGCAGCGGCCGGATCATCTCCAACGAATTGCCCGGGAAGTCATTGAGGATGCGGCAGCCGACGGCGTCATTTATGCCGAGGTCCGCTTCGCCCCCCAATTGCACCTGCAAGCCGGATTGTCGCTGCAGCAGGCGCTGGATGCCGTCAGCAGCGGAGTGCGAAGCGGCGCCGCCGCCTGTGGCATCCGCGCCGGCCTGATTCTCTGCTGCCTTCGTCACCAATCGGAGCAGACCAGCTATGCCGTCGCCCGCCTGGCCGCCGACAATCCCGAGAAGGTTTGCGCCCTGGATCTGGCCGGCGACGAGGCTCGCTACGATGGTCTCGCGCACCAGCCGGCTTTTCAGCTCGCCCGCGAAGCCGGTCTGCGCCGTACCGTACACGCCGGGGAAGCTGGGAATGCCGAGAGCGTCTGGCAGGCGATGACCGCCCTGCATGCGGAGCGAATCGGCCACGGCGCGCGCGTTACCGAACAATCGGTCCTGGTGGATGAGCTTAAGTCGCGGTCCATCGCCCTGGAGATGTGCCCGCGCTCGAATGTGCAAACCCGGGCGGTGTCCTCGCTCGCCTCCCATCCCATTGACCGCCTTTTGAAGCGCGGCGTCCGGGTGACGGTCAGCACCGACGGCAGGACCGTCTCCGACACCACCGTCACATCCGAGTTCAAGCAGTTGATCCTGCAGTTCGGCTGGGGCCTGGAGGAATTCTGGCAATGCCAGGTGAACGCGGCCGAAGCCGCCTTTGTGTCGCACCAGGTCCGCCTCCAGTTGCTTTCCTCGCTGTACGCCGCCCGGGCCGCTGCCGCTTCTGCCTCATCGTAAGCTTCGGCAGGCAAAGTTGCCCCCTCGTGAATCGCCCTTGCAATCGGTCATATCTCGTTTATAATCCCGCCGCTCTCAACGGCGCCCACTCAAGACTTCCTGGTTGCTGGTGCACGCGGGGACCCTGACGCCGCAATTCACATGGAGGGTGGCACGATGAAGTCGCTGCGCTTTCTTTGCTTCTCCTGCGTTCTGCTCGCTCTTTCCGCTCAACTCCTGGCTCAGACGCAGATCACCACCGGCGTTATCCAGGGTACAGTGCTCGATCCCTCCGGCGCGGTGGTTGCGGGAGCGTCCGTGCAGGCGAAGAACCTCGACACCAACTTCACCCGCGACATCGTGGCCGATTCCAGCGGCCGTTTCGTCTTCCTCGCCTTGCAGCCGGGCCCCTATACGATCACCGTTTCCGCGCCGGGATTCACCACCGTCCTCCAGCAGAACGTGAGTCTCACGGTGGGGCAGGCGATCTCGTTGAATATTTCCCTGAAGGTGTCCGCCACGCCCGAGCAAATCGTCGTTACCGGAACGCCCACGCTGGACGCTACCAGGACCGAAGCCAGCAGCACCCTGGCGCCCGTCACCGTCAGCACCACCCCGGTTCTGGGCCGCAAATTCGAGGACCTGCTCAGCCTCACCCCGGGGGTCAGCATCGTGCAGGGGCCGGACGGCGACGAGATTAACTTTGCCGGCCAGCGCGGGATTTTCAATAACATCAGCCTCGATGGCGGCGACTACAACAACGGCTTCTTCGGCGAACAGATGGGCGGGCAGCGCGCCGCCATCGACATCACCATGGACGCAGTGCAGGAGTTCCAGGTGGTGGCCAGCGGCGCCAGCGCCGAATTCGGACGCACCGCGGGCGGCGTCGTCAATGTCATCACCAAGTCCGGCACTAACAACGTTCACGGCAGCCTCTTCCACTTTCAGCGCTTGGAAGCGCTCAGTTCCGACACCTCCGATGGCAAACCCCTCAGGGATTTCTCCCGCGAACAGTTTGGCGGCACCATCGGCGGTCCGATCAAGCAAGACAAGATGTTTTTCTTCGGGGCCTTTGAGCAGATTCTCGCCAACCTTACCCGCGACAACCTCAGCACCCAGCTCGGTGACACACCCTGCCCCGTCGCCACCCCCACCATCCAGGCGAATGAAGCGCTCATCGCCGGCAACTCCGACTGCCAGCGCCTGGCCCTGGTCAATTTCATGAGTAATAGCGTCAACCAGCAGGAAGGGGCGCCGGTCAAGCACCCCATCCGCAACTCCGCCCTGCTGGCCAAGTTCGACTGGAACCTCACGCCTCACAACCGCCTGAGCGCCTCTTTCAACTTCGATTATTCGAAAAACGAAAATCAGACCTTCGACGTTGCCACCTATGGCGATTCGGCCAACGGTACCGAAGGCCCCTCCAAGATTCAGGCTTACAACGCCAACCTGCTGACTACCCTTTCCCCGACCAAGCTCAACGAACTCCACTTCACCTACTCGCGCGAAAACCGTCCCCGCGCGGCCACCGCTTCCAACATCCCGTCCGATACCGGCATCGGCTTCTCCCCCAGCTTCCGCTTCGGCAATCCTTTCTTCCTCAACCCCACCGTCGACGAGATCTTCTGGCGCACCCAGGTTCGCGACAACTTCTCCATCCTCGCCGGCAGCCACAACATCAAGTTCGGCGGAGAATGGATGCACAGCCTGAACGCGCAAACCTTCCGCGGCTTCTTCACCGGCCGATACTTGTTCGACAGCGTTAACGGTTTCCTGCGCTTCGCCTCCCCCGCCGCCGCCGGCGGCTTCGGGCCCAACACCGCGGAGTGCCAGGACGCGGCCAGCGGGGCGGTCAGCTTTGTCACCCTGCCCGCCGGATGCCCGGCTGGCTCCGACTTCAATGGCGGCCCCCTCCTCTTCTTCCTCCAGGACGGCCTGCCGACCGGCCTGCTGGACATTCCTCCCGGTGCGTCGAGCATCAAGAATGAGGACTTGGCCCTGTTCATCCAGGACAAGTGGCAGGTCACCCGCAATTTCACCTTGAGCTACGGCCTGCGCTGGGAAGCCCAGATTTTCCCCAAACCGGTCGTCAGCCCGGACCAAACAGCCTATGGTCCTTATCTCAGCGACCCCTTGTTCCCCTCCGACGGCACCCTGCATAGCCAGAAAGCGGAGTTCCAGCCCCGGGTGGGATTCGCTTGGGACGTCTTAGGCAACCAGAAGTCGGTGTTGCGCGGCAGTGCCGGCATTTTCAACGCCCACCAGAACATGCTCACGCAAGTGGGCTCCATTACCACCAACGGCGTCCAGCAGTACACCATCTTCACCGACACCGACCTCGCCCGCCAGGGATTCACCCCCGTTCCCCCCGTGTGGCCCACGGATTTTCCCGTTCCTGCTCCCACCGGAACCATTCCCTTCGGGGCCGGCGTTCGCGTCTTCCACCGCAACTACGCCAACCCGCGCATCTACACCGCCAACTTCGGCTACGAACAGCAGATCTACCCCAACTGGGCGCTGTACGCCGACCTCACCTGGTCCAAGGGAGTCCATCTGACCAGCTTCGACAACTACAACGCCAGCGGCTTCTTCGCCCCCGACGGCAGCTTCGTCCCCGGCACCAACAGCGGCGCCCCCGCTCCCTTTCCCGCCCTGGGCGACGTGTTCGTCACCAACAGCCGCGCCAAGTCCTTGTACCGCGGCCTTACCATCGGCATGAGGAAGCGCTTCAGCCAGCACTTTCAGTTGGAGTGGAACTACGTGCTCTCCGAGGATCTGGACAACGACTCCAACGAGCGCGATCCGTTTACCGACCGCCGGCTCGATCCCCAGAATCCGGCGCGCGACTACAGTTTCTCCGACCGCGACGAACGCCATAAGTTCAACCTCTTCAGCTATGCCGAGCTGCCGGCCCACGTGAACCTGAATCTCCGCCTGCAAGCTCACACTCCCCAGCCCATCACACCCGCTGTGTGCGTCGCTCCGTGCAAGCGCAACTCGACCTACAAGGACAATGCCTACTCCTCCTTTGACTGGCGCGTGACGCGGCCGTTCAAGGTTGGTGAGGGGAAGAACCTCGTGCCTATGGTGGAGATGTTTAACACTTTCAACAGCAAGAACAACGTCAACCCGCTGGTCTCCCCCGCGCTGTTCAATTTCGACGGCTTCCTGCGCCAGGGCGTGGGCGATCCCAGGCAGGTGCAACTGGCACTGAAGTTCACTTTTTAGAGCAGTTTCAGAGTAGCTGTATCCATCGCTTTGGGGTGTCCGGCAATTCGGATTTGCTATCCGCGTTTATCCGCGGCTACCGGTATTCCCGCTTCGGCAGCAGCGCGCGGAACACCATGTTCACCAGCATCAGCACCAGCGCCCCCAGAAACGCCGAGCCGAACCCGCTGATGTGGAACCCAGGCACGAACCAGGAGGCCAGCCACAGCATCAGGGCGTTGATCACCAGCCAGAACAGGCCCAGCGTCAGCACGGTCAGTGGCAGGGTGATCAGCTTCAGCAGGGCGCCCAGGGTGGCATTGATCAGCCCGATGATCACCGCCGCCCACAGCGCCGAGCCGAAGCCGCGCAGGTAAATCCCGGGCACGATGTTGGCGGCCACCACCAGCGCCAGCGCGCTGAAGATCCAATGCAGCAGCATCCGCAGCATACGACCTCACGCCAGTCCGCGAAAGGCGCGGTGCCCTATTTTACTTCGTAGGCCCTCGGGTGGCCCACATTTGCCCGGTTTGGCAAATGTGGGTCTTTTCTGACGCACGAACTAACGCAGGCGGCTGGGGCGACCGCGGTCTACCGTTTAGCGCAGGCGATCCACGACCCGGCGTGGCTCTCGGCACACGTTAAGAGTCTGCAGAGTAGTTGTTGTGAACAGCCCTTACCGTAACTACGAATTCTGCACCCTGCGTGGTGCAAACTGCAATACTACTGCCTCCAGTTCCTCAATGTCGGCCGCTTTCACCCGTGCTATCCTGAACTTGCGCAACTCCGCTCCATTCCATGAAGTCGCTTTATGACGAGCTGCCGCCGGTGGAGGTGGCCGGAACCAAGCTGGTCGGACGCGTGGTCTTCGCCCTGCTGGTGGTGGCCTCCGCGCTGATCGGGGCCTTTGCCGGCCTGCTGCTGGTCTATTCCACCGACCTGCCGGAAGTCGGCGAGCTGCAGAGCTACCGTCCGCTCACCATCACCGAGCTCTACGACGACCAGGGGCGCATCATCGGCTCCTTCGCCCTCCAGCGCCGCATCATCGACACCTACGACGATTTCCCCAAGGTGCTGCGCGACGCCCTCATTTCCACCGAAGACAAGGATTTTGAAAAGCACTGGGGAGTGAATTTCTGGCGCATCCTGGGCGCCGCCTACAAGGACATCGCCCTCGGCCAGAAGGCGCAGGGCGCATCCACCCTCACCATGCAACTGGCGCGCAATCTGTTCCTCACCCCGGAGCGCAGCTTCCACCGCAAGATCCAGGAGGTCATGCTCTCCATCCAGATCGAGCGCCGCTTCACCAAGCCGCAGATCTTCACCCTCTACGCCAACCAGATTTTCCTCGGCCACGGCGCCTATGGCTTCGAGGCCGGCTCGCGCCTCTATTTCAACAAGCCCGCCAAGGACCTCACCCTGCCCGAGGCCGCGCTTCTGGCGGGTCTGCCCAAGGCGCCCAACTATTATTCGCCGCTCACCAACATGGAGCACGCCGCCCGCCGCCGCAACCTGGTGATCAACGCCATGCTGGAAGACGGGAAGATCACCGCCGAGCAGGCCACGCGCGCCAAGTCCACCTCCATCCAGTTGCGCCTGCAGTCCGACCCCAACTCGCTGGCCCCCTACTTCGCCGAGGAGGTCCGGCGCTACCTGGAAAAGAAGTACGGCAGCGACCAGGTCCACCAGGGCGGGCTGCGCGTCTACACCACCCTGGACAAGGACCTGCAGCAGGCCGCCAACCGCGCCCTGCTCGATGGCCTGGACGAGTACGAGCACCGCCACGGCTGGAAGGGACATCTGCCCAACCTGATCGCCGCCGGCGCCGATCTCGACCGGTACCAGAACCCCGACTGGGACGAGCCGATGGTGGCGGGCAGCTACGTGCACGGCCTGGTCACCAGCGTCCGGGCCGACCACGCCACTGTGAAGCTCGGCCGCCACCTGGCGGAAATCACCCCCGCCGACATGAAGTGGACCGGGCACAAGTCTCCGGAAGAAATCCTCGCCCGCGGCGATCTTGTCTACGTGAAGATTCTCTCCGCCGGCGGCAATGGCTCGTTGAAGGTCTCACTCGAGCAGGATTCCGGCGTTCAGGGCGCATTGCTCGCCATCGATAACGCCACCGGCGACGTCAAGGCCATGGTCGGCGGGCGCGACTTCGATCAGTCCAAGTTCAACCGCGCCACCCAGGCCTTCCGTCAGGTCGGGTCTTCCTTCAAGCCCTACGTTTACACCGCCGCGATTGACGCTGGCGCCACCCCCAACGACATCATCCTCGACGCCCCGGTCACCTTCAGCAGCGCTTCCGGCCCCTATACCCCGCACAACTACGACGGCAAGTTCGAAGGCAACATCACCCTGCGGCGCGCCCTCACCCAGTCGCGCAACATCCCAGCGCTGAAGACCGCGGCGCGCGTCGGCATCGACAAGGTCATCGAGTATGCCCGCAAGTTCGGCATCACCTCGCCCTTGCCGCCGGTGCTGCCGCTGGCCCTGGGCTCGGCCGACTTGACCTTGATGGAACAGGTCTCCGCCTTCACCACCTTCCCCAACGACGGCGTTCGCGTGGTTCCCCAATACATCCGCAAGGTCGAGGACTACGAAGGCCACGTCCTGGAGGAAAACTATCCCGACGTGAAGGACGTCATCAGCCCGCGCACCGCGCGCATCATGACCTCGCTGCTGCAAGGCGTCGTCCAGCACGGTACCGCCTACCAGGCCAGCAAGCTCCATCATCCCCTGGCCGGCAAAACCGGCACCACCAACGATTTCACCGACGCCTGGTTCGTGGGCTTCTCCCCTTCCATCACCTGCGGCGTGTGGGTCGGCTTCGACGAAAAAAAGACGTTGGGCGAGAAGGAAACCGGCGCCCGCGCCGCCCTGCCCATCTGGATGGACTTCATGAAGGCCGCGGTCGAGAACCGCACCGAGGACTTCTCCCCGCCGCCCGCTCTGCCGCGCAACGCCGTGGCCGGCAAGGTGGATACCCCCGACTTCCGCCCCGCCGACACCCAAGCCCACTGACCGTAAGCTCTTAACACCTGTCATTCTGAGCGAGGCGTCGGCTGCCTTTGCCGACGCCGAGTCGAAGAACCCCGGGTTGGCCCGCACAACTCCACCGCTCGAAGGCATTTCAACGGACCATCGCGGGTGCTGGGCCGAAGAATCATTGCGGGAACGGCGCGCCGTGCGCCGTGCGCCTCGTGCCTCGTGCCTTGTGCCTCGTGCCTCGTGCCTTGCGCTGGACTGAACCCCTTTTTTGAGACACAGGAAATTGGCACACTTTGCAGGGAAAGGAGCTGCAAGGTGGCAACGAGACGACGGCAGCATATGAAGGCCTTCCGCCAGATGGCGGTCCAGCGAATGAGGAGCTGCGACAATATCGGAGTGCTGGCGCAGGAGTTGGGCGTGCATCGACGCTTGCTGTACAAGTGGCGCGACCAGTTGGAACCGGCCCAGCCCAGCCAGGGATCGCCGCCCGGGCAGGGGCCAGAGTACAGTCTGCTGCGGGAAAACAGCCGACTGAAACAGGCGCTGGCGGAAAAGACTCTGGAGGTGGATTTTTTCAAGGGTGCCTTGCAAAAAATCGAGGCTCGACGCCAGCAGAACAGAGACTCTGGCGAGAAGGCATCTACGACCAGATCCGGGAAGTGATGTCGATGCAAGGCAACCTAACGATCGAGCGGATGTGCTATCTGGCGCAGGTCAGCCGGGCGGGCTTCTACCGTTCCCTGCAAGAGCAGAGCCCGGGGGAAGAAGAGATGGAAGTGCGCGCAACGATTCAGCGGATCGTGGTGGAGCATCGGCGCCGCTATGGATATCGGCGGATTGCCGCCGAGCTGCGCCGCCAGGGGATGCCCGTCAATCACAAACGCGTAGCCCGGATCATGCGCGAAGACAACCTGTTGGCCCTGCAGCCGCGCGCGTTTGTGGCGACCACGGACTCTGATCACCGGCTGGAAGTCTATTTGAATCTGGCTGGGCGCATGCGGCTGACCGCCAGGAATCAGCTCTGGGTGGCGGACATCACCTATATCCGACTGCAGAGCGAGTTCGTTTACCTGGCGGTGATCCTGGACGCGTTCTCGCGCAAGGTGGTGGGCTGGGCTTTGGAGCGAACGCTGGCGGCCCGTTTACCGATGGCGGCGCTGCAGCGTGCCCTCGCCGAGCGCGATCCGCCACCGGGCCTGGTCCATCACTCCGACCGCGGCGTGCAGTACGCTTCCGCCGAATACGTCGGGCTTCTGCGCCAGCACCACGTGCTGCCCAGCATGAGCCGGCCGGCGAACCCGTACGATAACGCCAGTTGCGAGAGCTTCATGAAGACGCTCAAGCGCGAGGAAATCTACGCCCACCAGTACCGCGATCTGGAGGACCTGCGCGCCCACATCGAGGTCTTCATCGAGCAATATTACAATCGCCAGCGGCTGCATTCGGCCCTGGGCTATCGCTCGCCGGCGGAGTTCGAGCAGACAACCCAGGTCTCCGCGGAGGCGCCCAGAATGAGTTTTTTCAGGCATGGGGAGATCTATCGATCCGATGGCCACTTCACCTGTAACGGGAAGCCGACCGAAGCCAGCTTCCCGGACCATCGTCTCGATGAGTCTCCAGCTGGCTATTCCTTGGCGGGTTGGTCTCCACCAGAGCCCGCCGCCGCTTCACCAGCCGAGGACCAGTCTGAAGGAGAACCGACTGCTTGAGCAGGAGAATCCATTGAACGGCAAGTGTGCCCATCGACGATTGTCTCAACCGAGGGGTTCACCCCAGCGCCTTGTGCCTTTTGCCTCGCGCCTTGCGCCTCGTGCCTCGTGCCTTGTGCCTCGCGCCTTGCGCCTTGCGCCTCGTGCCTTGTGCCTTTTGCCGTGCGCCTTGCGCCTTGTGCCTACCCATTACCCCCGCCCCAGCGCTTCCGTAACCACTAATCTCCCCCCTGCGCGCTACAATTCCCCTACCCCATGCGCGCCTTCTTTCGATTCGTCCTGCTCGCGCTCATCCTGGCGGCGGTCGCCCTCATGTCGGCCCTGACCGCCATGCGGGTCGCCATTCATGGCCGCGAGGTGGTGGTTCCCAAGCTGGTCGGCCTGGCGCCGTCGCAGGCGGAACGCCTCGCCCTGCAACGCGGGCTGCTGGTCGACGTCGAGAGCCGCTTCTACAGCACCGATGTCCCGGCAGGCCAGATCATGTCGCAGGTGCCGCCCCCGGGAGAGAAGGTCCGCCGCGGCTGGCGCGTCCGGCTCGCCGAGAGCCTCGGCCCGCAGCATGTCAACATTCCCGACGTGGTCGGCCAGAGCAGCCGCGCCGCCATCATCAACCTGCGCCGCCGTGGCCTGGAGCCGGGCACCGTCGCCCTGGCCCGGCTGCCCAACCAGCCGCAGGACCAGGTGGTCGCCCAGAGCCCGTCGCCGGCCGCGGTCGGCGTGGCCACCCCCAAGGTCAACCTGCTGCTGGCCGCGCCCAAGGAGCCGCCCGCCT
Organism: Terriglobia bacterium; assembly: GCA_963740615.1. Lineage (GTDB taxonomy): Bacteria > Acidobacteriota > Terriglobia > Terriglobales > Acidobacteriaceae > JAIQGF01. The sequence continues at coordinate 49,788 of CAVUEZ010000005.1, read as the reverse complement.
ACGTCATGCCCAACTTCGTCGGCCGCCCGCTTGCCGAGGCCACCCGCAGCATCCAGGAAGCCGGCATGAAACTCGGCCAGGTGCAGGTCGCTGCCGTTGATCCAGCGCTCCCGGCACCAACCGGGCCCACGGTCGTCAGCAAGCAATCTCCCACCGCCGGCCAGAAAGTCACCGCCGGAACCACCGTGGACCTGGAAGTGGCAAGGTAGCTCCTGGCCCAGCCGTTCAGCGCTAACTCAATGAGCTGCCTGGCAACTATCTGCCATGCCGTCTGGGCAGGCGGAGATTCGTGGGCTATAATTCGCAACCAATCACGTGGGGATGTGATAAGCGAGGATGGCATGAGATCGGTTCTGATTACCGGGACAAGCAAAGGCATCGGCTATGAGACAGCGCTGGCTTTCGCCCGCGCCGGACATCGCGTGCATGCGACCATGCGCAACCCGTCGAAGTCGCCCGCGCTGGGCGAGATGGCCGCAAAAGAGAACCTGCCCATCACCGTCAGCGCCATCGACGTGGACAAGGACCACTCGGTGCGCGAGGGGATCGCGGCCATTCAATCGCAGCACGGTCCCGTCGATGTACTGGTCAACAATGCAGGCGTGGAACGGGCGGGTTCCATCGAAGAGCAGTCGATGGATGATTTCCGCGCGACTATGGAAACAAATTACTTTGGCGCACTGCGATGCATCAAGGCCGTAGTGCCTCAGATGCGGCAGCGCCGCAGCGGGACCATCATCAACATCAGCTCCGTGGCCGGTTCATTCTCGCATCCTCCCATGACGGCTTATTGCGCCTCCAAATGGGCCTTGGAGGCGATGAGTGAATCGCTGGCTTGCGAGATGAAGACCTTTGGCGTGCGTGTGGCCCTGGTGAAACCCGGCATCATCGATACGTCCATGGCGCAAAGGATCAGCACAACCGGGAACTCCGAGTATCCGCATGCCGCCCGGATCGCGTCCTTCTTCGCGGCGACCCTGCAGAATGCGCCTGCGCCCCCGAGCCTGGTTGCGCAAAAAGTCCTCGAAATCGCCACCAGCGGCTCCTGGCAGCTTCGTCATCCGGTGGGCCCCGATGCCGTGCCCCTGATTGAGTGGCGAAAGGGAATGACCGACGAACAGTGGGTCGAACTGCACTCCGCCGATGAAGAGGAATACCAGAGGCTCGCGGGAGCATCCGCCGCGGACTGACGGAAGGTGGGTGGCCCACATTCGCGAGCGCAGCGAGCCAATGTGGGGCGTTCCTAGTGTCCCGAGTCGTAAGTCCGTCGCATTACCGGCGGGCTCGTGTCAGGGCACGGCTTCAGCCGTGCCGAGCTACGGCCCAGAAGAGGATGGCCTTTAGGCCCTGCGGCAACAATCAGGCCTCTGTCGACTTCGTAAACGAACTTCTGATTCACCACACTAGCTCCTTGTCGTCTTCTCGCTGTCCATTCCGACTCAATCTCCACCCGTCCTTCAATTCGCCCGACTTTGGCGAAGGGTGGGACGCGCCGAACGTCCCTCCATGTTTCCTGAGGGCACCGTATTCGCCCTCTATTGCGCTTGTCCCGAATCTCCATGAGGGTAAGCGTGTCGCCGTTGGGGAGATGAATCCGCAATCCAGAGCCCACCGGCAATCCGGATGGAACCGAGGTGTCGTCGGAGTACTGGAAGGTCGACGCGGCAACTGAATCATGAGAGAAAATCAAGTACGCGGGCAAAGTGGAATCCGGTTTGAGATGTGGATGCTCAGTCGATATGAACATTCCATCGGCTTGAGAGTAGCCAGTCACAAAGCCATCCACTCTGCATTTGACGCTTCGGTCCGACGACACAAACCACGCTGCCACCCGAATTTGCTCAGTAACAAATCGATGCAGCAATAACGATGCATCACTCGGCGAGATTATGTTCGAACTCATAGCCAAACACCTGCACGAACCTGCCGCCTGTCATCGGTCCAAGCAATGGGGGTTCCTGTGTTGATGTGAGGATTATATCGCTGCCACAATTCCCGATGGTTCAACCGCGAGTGTCCCACCCTTTGCTTTAGCCCCTGCGCTGATTACCAAAGTAACCTTCTCCCGCACTCCGACGTAACCCCCGCCCCCGCGATTCTCCTTGCCTCTGCCGCCCGATGCGCTACCCTCAAGATGCGCCCAGCGCGCCTCCGTGGGTTGGTGTCGATTACCCACCCATGTTTAGTTCTTTGACAACTTGAGCCGTTTTGCGGGAGTCCGCAGAGCCTGTCCTGAGCGAAGCCGAAGGACGAAATCCTGAGGCCGAAGGCCGAAGGATCTCCCTGACCCGTTCGTTAACTGCTGAGTAACACTCGCTTCCATTTTGCCTCTCTGCGCACGCCCTTCTGTGTCCGATAATGCGCTCGGTAACCGTTCGGTATCCCACGGTATCCGTCACGGTATTCCGTTAGCTAAATCGTTTATTTGCAACACCGGATTGGCCACGCAGGGGGGAGGGGGGTATATACCGTCTAAGGTTTATCGCATGGTAATCAGCGTCACCCGCATGGCTCTGCCTCCATCCGTGTGAATCCGTGAAAATCCGTGGTTACGATTTCTCCAGGATCGCGGCGAAGAAGCCGTCGCACGGCTGCACGCCTGGAATGGTCCGCAGGTAGGGACCGTCGAGCGGGGAATCGATGTCCTGCCACGCCAGCTCGCCCAATTGCCGCAAGCGCTCCAGTTCGGTGCGGCAGTCGACCACGCGGAACTCGGAATTGGACTGCAATGCCTCTTCCACCACGTGCGCGTTCTCTTCCGCCTCCAGCGAACAGGTGGAATAAACCACGCGCCCGCCTGAGCGCGTCTGCTGCATGGCTGCGCTCAGGATCCCGACCTGGAGCGCGTGCAGTTCGGCGAGGTCGTCGGGCACGCGCCGCCACTTGATCTCCGGATTGCGCGCCAGCGTGCCGGTGCCGGAGCAGGGAACATCGGCCAGCACGCGGTCGAAAAAGCCGCACACCGGCAGCTCCATGGCATCGGCGGTAATCACGGTAACGTTCTCCACGCGCGCCAGCCGCTCCTGCAGCAGGGCCGCGCGGTGCGGATGCACGTCGGCCGCGACGATTTCCGCCTGCGGGTTGCGTGCCGCCAGGATCGCCGTTTTTCCGCCCGGCGCGGCGCAGCAGTCCAGCAGACGCTCGCCCGTGCCCACCAGCAACGCCACCAGTTGCGAGGCCTCATCCTGGATGGCGACCCGCCCTTCGCGAAAGGCGCGGGTGTGCGTCACCTCGCCCTGCCGGAGGCGGCGCGCCGAAGCAAGTAGCGCTCCGGCCTCCAACTCGATGCCGTCGCGCCGCAGCTCTTCTTCCACGGCCTCATCGCGGAGGCGCAGCGCCGTCCGCGGCGCCTGCTGGTCGAAGGCGCAGATTTTCTCCGCCGTTTCCAAGCCGTAAGCCACTGCCCAGCGTTCCACCAGCCATAGCGGATGCGCGTACATCCGCGCAAGGTCCAGCGCCGTCTTCTCGCCCGCCGGCAGCGCGGGCGCCAGCAACTCCGGCTGCGCCGCCAGCTTGCGCAGCACCGCGTTGGCGAACGGAACCGAGTAGCGGCGCCGCGCGCGCTTCACCAGTTCCACGCTTTCGTTCACCGCCGCGCGCGCCGGCAGGCGCAGGAACCCGATCTGGTACGCGCCCACGCGCAACGCCGTCAGCACCTCCGGATCGAGCTTGTCCAGCGGCTGCGACGAGACCGCGCCGATACCCAGGTCCAGGCGCGACCGCCAGCGCAGAGTGCCCATCACCAGCTCGGTGCACAGCGCCCGATCCTGGAGCGAGAGCTTTTCGAGGCGGTCCGAGTGCAGAAGCTCGGAGGCATAGGCCTCCTGCTGCTCCACGCGGAGCAGGATGTCGAACGCGGCCTCGCGGGCGGGAGAAGGCATGGCGTTTCACCGAGAATGATGAACCCAGAGGCACAGAGACACAGAGGAAATCGGCAGCACTAGCTCTGTGCCTCTGCGTCTCCGTGTTCTTCAGTTCCCAACTGTTCGCCTGACTTCGGATGATAGCCGTGAACGAAATCGCGCGCCGCCATGCGCTTCTTGCCTTCCGGCTGGACGATGAGAAGTTCGAGCAAACTGCCGCCGCCGCAGCCCACCAACAGGCGATCATGATCGACCTTGATGTGCGCGGGCGCGATGGTCTCCGCATCATCCACGGGGCACGCTTCCCACACGTGCAGGTTCTTCCCACGAAAGCTGGTGTAGGCGCCCGGCCAGGGCTGGAACCCGCGCAGCCGATTGCAGATTTCGCGCGCGCCGCGCGGGAAATCCATCAGCCCGTCTTCTTTCTTGAGAATCGGCGCCAGCGTGGCCAGGGAATCGTCCTGCTTGCGCGGCGTGATGGCGCCCGCCTGCAGCCTGCGGAGGGTCTCTACCATGAGCGGCGCGCCCATCTGGGCCAGGCGCGGCGCCAGCGTCTCCGCCGTGTCTTCCGGGGCGATCGGGGTTTCTTGCTGCAGCAGGATGTCGCCCGTGTCCAGCCCGGCATCGATGCGCATGGTGGTCACGCCGGTGACCGTCTCGCCCATGGCGATGGCCCACTGCACCGGCGCCGCGCCGCGATACTTCGGCAGCAGCGATCCGTGCAGGTTGATGTTGCCCAGCGGCGGCAGGTCGATCATCCACTGCGGAATGATGCGCCCGTAGCCGACCACGACGATCGCCTGCGGCCCGATCTGCTCCAGGCGGGCGCGAAATTCCAGGTTGTTTTTGATCTTGTCCGGCTGGGTGACTTCGATGCCCAGCTTTTGCGCGAGCTGTTTTACCGGCGGCGCGCTCACTTCCATGCCGCGTCCGCTGGGACGGTCCGGCTGGGTCACCGCCAGGCGCACGCCGAACCCGGCATCCACCAGGGCTTCGAGCGTGGGCACGGCGAATTGAGGAGTACCGCAGAAAATCAAGTTCATGGTTTCTAGTTTCTGGTTTCCAGTTCGCCTGTCCCAAATGATGGAAGCCGGCCACTGGAAACTAGAAACCAGAAATTAGAAACTACCACTCTCCCTGCTTGATCAGCTTTCGGACTTTGCGCTTGATCAGGTCCCGTTTCAGGCCCGAAATATGGGAAATGTAGAGCTTCCCGTTCAGGTGATCGGTCTCGTGCATGAAGGCGCGGGCCAGCAGGTCTTCGCCGGTTTTCTCGAACCAGTTTCCCTGGGCGTCCTGGGCGCGCACCGTTACCCGCTTCGGCCGGGTGACGTTCTCGCGAAACTCCGGCAGGCTGAGGCAGCCTTCCTGCTGCGTGTGCCGCCCCTCGACGTGGATGATCTGCGGATTGATCAGCACCAGCCTGGCCTCCGGATCTTCCTTGAAGGTGACATCAATCACCGAGATGCGCCTGGAAATGCCGATCTGCGGCGCCGCCAATCCGACGCCATGCGCGGCGTACATGGACTCGAACATGTCGTCGATCAGCTTCCGCAGCTCCTGGTCGAATACCGTCACCGTCTCCGCCGGCTTTTCCAGCACCGGGTCGCCGTATTTCACGATGGGATAGATCATGGGCGATTTGTAATTTGCAATTTTATTGTATTGCATTTGCAAACCAGGAAGTGGCCGAACCACCATCAAATTACAAATTACAAATTGCCAATTACAAATTCTCAATACCTCCTCAGTTGCTCCAAATAACCGGCGAAGTTTCGCTTGGTTTCGCCCAGGCTGTCGCCGCCGAACTTTTCCAGCGCGCAGCGCGCCAGGGTGAAGGCGACCATGGCCTCGGCCACCACTCCCGCCGCCGGCACCACGCACACGTCGGAGCGCTCGTAGGCGGCCTTCACCGGTTCGCGAGTAGCGAAGTCCACCGACTCCAGCGGCCGGCGAAGCGTCGAAATGGGCTTGAGGCAGCCGCGGAGGATGATGTCTTCCCCGTTGGAAACGCCGCCTTCCAGCCCACCGGCGCGGTTCGACTTGCGGGTAAAGCCGGTGAAGGCGCCGGCCTGAGGCTGGTATCCGATCTCGTCGTGCACCGCGGAGCCGTGCGCGGACGCCGCAGCGATGCCGCTGCCGATCTCCACCGCCTTGACCGCCTGCACCGACATCACCGCCTGCGCCAGCAGCCCGTCCAGCCGCTCATCCCAGTTGGCGTATGTGCCCAGTCCCGGCGGCACGTTGTGCGCCCGAACCTCGAAGACGCCGCCCAGGGTGTCGCGCGCCTCGGTCGCCTGATCAATTTCGGCCTTCATGCGCTGCTCGGCGGCGGGATCGGCGCAATTCAGCAGCACCTCATCGCGGGCGTGAAGCCGCGCCAGATCTTCCCAGGCGACCTCGCGCGCCAGCGCCGCCGCTCCCACGGCGACCACGTGGCTCAGGACTTCCATCCCCAGTTCGCGCAGGAAGAGCTTGGCCAAAGCGCCGCCGGCCACGCGCGCCGCCGTTTCCCGCGCCGACGAACGCTCCAGCACGTAGCGCGATTCGGGGAAGTTGTACTTGAGCGCGCCCGCCAGGTCGGCGTGGCCGGGACGCGGCGACGGCACCGGCTTGCGCTTGTCCGGATCGCCTTGGCCCACGGGCAGCGCCTCCTCCCAGTTTTTCCAGTCGCGATTCGCCAGCAGGATGGCCACCGGCGAGCCGATGGTCTTGCCGTGGCGCACGCCGGCGACAATATGCGCCGTGTCGCGCTCGATCTTCATCCGCCCGCCCCGGCCATAGCCCTGCTGCCGCCGCCACAACTCGCGGTCGAGGAATGCCTGGTCCACCGCCAGCCCGGCCGGCAGTCCGGAAACCACCGACACCAGGCTCCTCCCCGTGCGACTCCCCGGCAGTGATCAAGCGCAGCATGGAAACCAACGATTTAAACACACGAGCAGCTTACGAGGCTGCTGAAAAACCACTTCCTGTCAGGTCGTGGTGGGCATTGGGTGTGGAGCACATATCTGTTGGGGTTACCGGGCCCGGCCCGAGGCCCCGATTTCCGGTATCCGCCTTAGCCCGGATGGCCTAAGTTTCCCCCCGGTCACCCGGTTATGAATTCATAACTTTTTTACCCGGGCGTGCGATTTCCCCCTTAGAAACAGGGTAAAATAAGGGAAATTCAGTCGCCAGCTATTTACTAGGTCATTAACCTCTCCGGGGTATTTCGACCTTACCCCGCCAACGGTTTCGAAACTAAGGAGTTTTCCCGAATTGTCCCCCACGCTGCCGCTCAAGGAAAAGGTCCGCGCCCGCATTGTGGAAATCGCCCGCATGTTGAAGCCGGACTTTGCCGCCATCACCGGCGCCTGGCGGACGCGCATGTTCGAGGAATTCGAGCTTGACGGGCGCGCCATGGCCGCGCTGGAGCGTCTGAATCTGGGCACCGGCTTCGCCATGTTCTGCCAGGAAGATTTCGCCACCTTCCGCGAAAACCTGAACTACTACGGCACCCGCCTGAGCAAGCTGAAGGTGGACACGCGGGTGGTGGTGCGCTCGCTGGAGATTTATCAAGCGGTGTGCGAGCCTTTTCTGCAACAACATCTGCCGGTGGGGGAATTGACGGAAGCCACGGCGGCGCTGGAGATGTTCAGCTCAACCACCTTCGTCGCCGTCTCCGGCTCCTATTTCGACTCGCAGCGCAACGAGTCGGCGACGCTGCTATCGGTGCTGGACGCCGAACTCAACGCCCAGGGCGTGGCCGCCCTGCTGGAACAGATCCTGCGCATCATCCGCGAAACCTTCCGCGCCACGGTGGGCGTGCTTCTGCTGCGGGACGAGAACCGCGAACTGCGCGTGCAAGCCAGCGTGGGATTGGACGGCATGCTGAACGACGATATCGGCATTCCCCTGGGGCGCGGCTTCACCGGCACCATCGCCCAGACGGGCGAGCCGGCCATCCTGCGCCGATCTAGCCAACTCCGACGGCCTGCTGAACCCGGCGCTGCGCACCCGGGCGAAGGCGCTGTGGGGCGTGCCGCTGAAGACCGGCGCCGAGGTTACCGGCGTGCTGGTCATCGGCTTCGACAAGCCCTACCAGTGGCTGCCCACCGAGCACGAGCTGCTGCGCGCCATCGCCGACCGCTCCGCCATGGCCATCGAACGGGCGCGCATAACCGAGGCCCTGCGCGAGCGCGAAGCCCGCATCGCCGAGCTCTCCGCCCACCTGCTGCGGGCGCAGGAAGAAGAGCGCAAGCGCATCAGCCGCGAGCTGCACGACGAAACCGGGCAGGCGCTGATGGTGATCCGGCTTTATCTCGGCATGCTGGAAACCAGCGCCGGGGTCCGCGCGCGCACCAAGATTCGCGAAACTCTGGGTGTGGTGGACCGCACCATCGACGGCATTCGCCGCATCATCGGCCGGCTTTCACCCCTGTTGCTGCAGGAGCTGGGCCTGATTGCCGCCATCCGCAAAGAGGCCAAGGACCTGGCCAAGGCCACCGGGGTGAAGGCGCGAGTCGCGGTCTCGGAAAACGTGGGGCGGCTGGCGCCGGAATGTGAAGCGGCCATTTACCGCGTAGTGCAGGAAGCGCTGCACAACGTCGCCAAGCACGCCCAGGCCAAGACGGTGAACATCCAGATGGTCCGCCATGAGGGCGCCCTCCGGCTGCTGATCGAAGACGACGGCCAGGGGATGACCAAGCCCTCCGGCTTCACCGGCCGCAGCTTCGGACTGGCCGGCATGCGCGAGCGCATCGGCATGCTGGGAGGGACCGTGAAGGTAAGCTCCGCCAAGGGCAGCGGAACCAAAATTGAAGTGGCTGTCCCCGTCCCGCAGGCAGTGGAGCCGCGCCCCGCCAACGCGATGTCGGCCGCCGCCGGCGAGGGCCGCCAGGAATCCGCATGAGGTTTCGTTGGGGGTAACTCCCCGTTTAATGCAGTTGTGGATAACAAAGGCCGCCGGTTTTTCCACCGGCGAAGATTCTCCTCTCTCCGGTTTGCAGCATCCAAACTTGCCGGGGGAGAACGACAGGTGCTGACTGATGTCTAAAATCAAGTGCTTACTGGTGGACGACCACACTCTCTTCCGGCAGGGCGTACGCCGCCTGCTGGAAGGCGAATCGGACTTCGAAATCATAGGCGAATCGCCCGATGCCGGCGACGCGGTGGAAAAGGCGCGCGAGTTGCGGCCTGACATCGTGCTCATGGACATCGGCATGCCCGGCCTTTCCTCCTTCGAGGCCGCCCGCCAGATCCGCAAGAATCGCCCGGAAACCAAGCTCCTGTTCCTCACCATGTACGAAGATGAGGACTACCTGGTGCAGTGCCTGGAAGTGGGCGCCGCCGGCTACGTGCTGAAGGACACGCCCGCGCCGCAACTGGTGACCGCGGTGCGCGACGTCTACAAGGGCGGCAAGTATCTCAGCTCGCAGGTGCTGGGCAAGCTGGTGGAGGATTTCCGGGCGCGCGTGCGCGACGCCAAGATGCGGCCGCGCATCTCCACTCTGACTCCGCGCGAGCGCGAGATCCTGAAGCTGCTGGCCGAGGGCAACTCGGTGAAGGAGATCGCGGTCCTGCTGGGCCTGAGCGTGAAGACGGTGGAAGCCCACAAGTTCAACCTGATGCGCAAGCTCGACATTCACAACAAGGCGCAACTGGTGACCTACGCGATCCAGAAGAAGATCATCAAGATTCCGGTGAACCAGTAGCGGCGTTTCCGAATACCCCACCCTGGCAACGGGAACAAGAAAGAGGCAGCCGCGGATTCACGCGGATCAACACGGATCAAAGACAAAATAGACGATCGGGACCCGGCTACGTCGAGGTTTCCCCAGCTCGCGCTCCCAACCCCGCGCCGGCGTTGCCTCTCGGTGCGCGCGATTTTCTCGATAGCTTCGACCTGTTTTTTGCGTTTCACTCCTCCCTCGCATTTCCTTAACCTCGGATCAGGAGACGAGGGATCCCATGATGGTTTGCCCGATCTGCAATAGTGAATACACGTCCTTGAATCCCTGCGGTTGCGATACGGTGGGCTTTGCGCCGCTGACGGAACCTGAGCCGCCGGCCAACGGTTGCGGCAACAACTCCGAAAAGAAGTCTTCGGCGATGGAGCCCACCGGCATTCGCGATCCCTTCTGGCACTGAACCGGCAAGTTCCCGGGCGGCGGCTAACCGGCTGTCATGCGGGCTGTATCCTCCCCTTCCATTCGCCGCCGCCCGTGCCACTTCTCCAACTGGGACAGTTCTCTCGAGCCCCACCCAACGAAAACCGCGTTGGGCGGGCCACCCATCAGCGCATCCGCGATAGCCGGTCCGGGCCCGGCGTAAAGTACAATGTCGGGTTGCATTCATCTCCATTGCGTGTGAGGAATCATGGCTGCCAGAATCCTGGACGGGGAAAAGATCGCCGCCGCCATCAAGGCGGAAGTAGCCGAGGAAGTGAAATCCATGACCGCCGCCGGCGTCCGGCCGGGCCTGGCGGTGATCCTGGTGGGGAACAATCCCGCCTCGGAAATTTACGTGCGCGGGAAGGTAAAGTCGTGCGAGGCGCTGGGCATCTACAGCGAGAAGCACACCCCGCCCGACACTTCCACCACCGACGAACTGCTGGCGCTGGTGCATGACCTGAACTCGCGCGACGAAATCGACGGCATCCTGGTGCAACTGCCGCTGCCGGCGCAGGTGGACTCCAAGCGCGTGCTCATGGCGGTGGACCCGGCCAAGGACGTGGACGGCTTCCACCCGGTGAACGTCGGCTTCCTCTCCACCCAGCGGCCGGGACTGACGCCGTGCACGCCGGCGGGGATCATCGAGATCCTGCGGCGCAGCGAAATCCCCATTGCCGGAGCGGAAGCGGTGGTGGTGGGGCGCAGCGACATCGTGGGCAAGCCCACGGCCATGCTGCTCATCAACAACCACGCCACGGTCACCATCTGCCACTCCAAGACGCGCGACCTGCCCGGGGTGTGCCGGCGCGCCGACCTCCTGGTGTGCGCCATGGGCCGCACCGGCATGATCAACAAGGATTACGTGAGGGCCGGGGCCACGGTGATCGACGTGGGCATGAACAAGATCACCGACCGCGCCACGTTTGAAAAATTCTTCCAGGGCAACGAAAAGCGCGAGAAGAGCTTCGGCGAGAGGGGCTCGACGCTGATCGGCGACGTTGATCCGCACGTGGCCGAAATCGCCGGCGCCATCACTCCCGTGCCCGGCGGCGTGGGCCCGCTGACCATCAGCATGCTGATGGTGAATACGCTGAAAGCCTGCAGGATGCGCCGCGGCGCGAAATCGCCGGCCATGGCCGGAACGCGCTAAGGACGCTGGCGGCGGCAGCACCGATCCAGTTCTTAATAAAAAGGGGCGGCACTGGGCCGCCCCGCAGGGTTGGGTGGGTTCACTAAAAGCTGAATATGGTCGCGAACTCGTTGCGGAGGTCGTGAAACTCGTGCTGGGGAATGCCCAGAGCCAGCGGGAAGCTGGTTGAGCCTGCCACCGAGCGGGTCGAGTAGCGCGATATTTCATATCCGAAGGTGGTGTACTTGTTGATCTTCCATTGCAGGTTGACCGCCTCCAGATCGCTCCGCCAGCGTCCTCCGGTAGCCCCCGTTGCCCGCCGCACATCGCGGGCGTAGGAGTTATCCAGACCCCAGTGGAAATACATTGTCCACCCGGCGTTACGGCCACCGGGATCAGCACCGGCGATACGCGACAGCGGAATTCCCAGGTTCAGGAATCCGCCCTGCGCACGGACCGGGCGCTGCGGCACCAGAGCCGGACTGCCGGCGGCATTGGTTCCGAACAGTACCGCGCTGCCGTCAATCGCAGTGGCGGAGGTCAGACCGGTGAAGCCGGTGGAGTCGTTGAAGGTGGAGTAGACCTGATCGGCGAAGTACCATCTCAAGTCTTCGCCGTTGTAGTAGCTGGCCAGGAAGGTGAACCAGCGTGTGGGCAATTGCAGTTGCGCGGCGCCACCATAGGAGTCGCTGGTGAGTTCGGCGCCGGTGGGAAAGGCCGGCTTAAAGGCAGCCGGGACATTGCCCGCAAGCACGATCTCCTTCCGCTGGCGATTCATGCCGCTGAAGATGATCTGCGCCGGCGCCACTCCCTTGGCGGCATCGAGTTGGAACTGGAACACCAGACGACCCTCGAGTCCGGGTCGGGCCGAGTCGGCGCCCTGCCGTTCACCGTAGCCCAACTGGTTTGCCACGTCCGGCGGCGTGAGGCCAAAGGCAGGCATGGTGACGGCGAATTCCGGCATCACCGTAAATTTGCGCGAGCCACCAAAATTGTGGCTCACACCCACCCGCACTTGCGGTTCGCGTGTGTAGAGCGATCCGTAGCCGATGCCCAGACCTGTGGTCTCCAGCAGGTTCGGCAAGGTCGAAGAACCGAACGGCGTCCAATCCTGGCCAAACAGAATGTGGACGGACGTCGCAGGATTGATGATCTTATCCAGCCGCATCCAGGCCAGGCGCAACGACAACTGGCTGGAGCGGACGGAAGAGATGTTGCGGTTGTTGACGCGCGTGAAGTTGCCTTCGAAATCGAACTCCAGTTTACCGGTGAGGGCCAGGTCCTTGGCTATGTCGGGCCATTCGAAAATGACGCCGGCGCGCGCCGCGCGTGCCTTGATGTGAAACTCGGGCGAGCCGTTGGGACCGGTATCGCCCAGGAACTGAGGCAAGGGGAAATCATTGCCCTGCTGGCTGGCCGTGTCGTGGACGACGCTGGCCTTGAGGAAGCCGTAGAGCTTCAATTTCGCCCCCGAACCCAGCTTAATGTCCGGAATTAGCCCTCCCGGCTTGGGAGCGCCGAGGGAGAGCACGCGAATCGGAGCAATCGCCGGAATGACCGGTGGCGCCTTGGGGGCAGAAGGTGCGGCCTGGGCCGCCACGGTCTCCACCAGGACGGCATGTTTCAGGGTAGCGTCGGAGGAGGTCGAGAATCCTATCGATCGTTCGTTAGAAGTTGGGGGGCCCTGAAGATCACTGGGGGAGATAACTCCCTTCTTCAGGAGCAGAGAGGTGAGATGATCACGTTGTTGTGCGGCCGGGAGCGCCGCCAGAGCTTGCGCTTCCTCGCCGGTTAGCACGCCCTTGGCCGCCAGCAGGCGGACGAGCGGATCGCTCGCCGGTTGCGCGACCGCCGCCGGATCGGGCGCCGCCCCGGCCAGCATGCTTCCCGTGAGGGTTAAGAAGACAGCCGTTGCTAATACAGCCGTCACGATTCGTCGCATAATTAGGAAACCTCCAAGTAGAGTAGGATCGGCCGGGGCCGTCGCAGGCGCTGACCCGCACGGCCCCAAGCATGGGACCGAGATCACACTGCACATCGGGTTGCCGAGTCGAGGTTTACCGTTGGACCGTTTCGGTGGGGGGCAAGATCGTCCCCCGAAACGTACTTCGGGGCCGAGAGCTTACCGAATTGAATCGGAGCTGCTGCGGATGGTGCGGCGGACTGGCGCCGACGCTTGAGCAGGGCCGGAGTATTGGGACGCGGAGAAGAGGGAGAGTTCGAGTCTCCGAACCAACGGTGCCGTGCCGTCAATTACCGCGGATGCGTGTCCCCCTGCTCTGCGCCGCTCGCCACACCATCCAAATTGTTGATCCGGCGCTGCGGATTATCACACCATTTGGTGAGGCACGCACATAATTATTGTGATTTAAATCCCGCGCACCGACATTCTTTAACCACTGGCGAAACAGGAAGGCCCGGAGACTGGGGGAGAGCTTGCGCGGCTCATCCGTCAACAGCTTCTACCGTTTAGAAGTCCGCCCATTCTTCCTGCCCTCGGACCTCATCCCCTGCCCTGGCCACGCCCGCCGCCTCCGCGGCCCGCCCCCATTCCCAAACCTCTTGCCATGACACTTTCTCCTTCCCGCCGGTGCTGCCTCCGGCAGCCCGGCATCACGAATACAGAACTGGCAAGGTCACCGTTTAGGTAAGCAGCCAACACCTCGTCGACCACGCCGCAGGTAAAACCGATTACCTGCACGCCGCAGGCGGTCAATCTGGCCTCCAGGGGCGCGGAAATTGCGCCGCAGATGAGAACCTCCGCCCCCAGCCGCAGGAACTCGGCAACCCGGGCGAGAGGGTCGGTCCGGAACAGCCGCCTCTCCCGCCGATGAATCTCCCGTCCATCGTCGACCTCAATCAGCAGGAGGCTGATGGCGACGTTGAACACGGGCGACACCCGGCCTTGCCACTGTGGAATCGCGATCGTCATCGCTGATCGACGGAGCACCCTGCGCGCCAAAGCGTTAAGTCATTGCGGCGTCGGAGGATGGGGGTCCTGGCGGGTAAGCGGCTGATGCATATTGCAAGGTTGAGAAATAGAAGGTGTTGCAAATGGCAAGAGTGTAAAGTACACTTATAGGCTAAGTGCATCATGACCGACCCAATTCTCGACTCGATCAACGAAGGCGTCTTCACCGTCGACCACGATTGGCGGATTACCGCCTTTAACCGTGCCGCCGAACAGATCACCGGGGTGCGCAAGCAGGACGCCATTGGCCGCGTATGTTCCGACGTGTTCCGGGCCAGCATTTGCGAGGCGGCCTGTGCTTTGCGGCGCACCGTTTCCAGCGGCGAGCCGGTTGTCGGCGCGACCGCCAGTATCATCAACGCCAGCGGAAAAAGAGTTCCCATCAGGATTTCCACGGCCTTGCTGCACGATCAGGACAGCACGGTCATTGGCGGGGTCGAAACTTTCCAGGACCTCAGCCACGTGGAGCAATTGCGGAAAGAACTGGAAGCCAGATACACCTTCGAAGATATCGTGGGGCGCAGCCCGGCCATGAGGCGCCTGTTCGAGGTTGTGCCGCAGATTGCCGCCAGTCAGAGCACGGTATTGATCGAAGGTGACAGCGGCACCGGGAAGGAGTTGTTTGCCCGCGCGATTCACCATTTGTCGTCGCGTGGCAGGAAACGCTTCGTCGCCGTAAACTGCGCAGCTTTCCCGGAGACGTTGCTCGAATCAGAGCTGTTCGGCTACAAGGCAGGGGCATTCACCGACGCGCGGCGCGACAAGCCGGGCCGCTTTGCGCTGGCGGAAGGTGGCACGATCTTTCTCGACGAGATCGGCGACATATCGCCGGCCATGCAGGTGCGATTGCTGCGCGTGTTGCAGGAACGATATGTGGAACCGCTGGGCGCCACGGAGCCGGTGAAACTGGACGTTCGGGTGCTGGCCGCCAGCAACAAGGATTTGGCTCAACTGGTTCGGGACGGCAAGTTTCGTGACGATCTCTTTTACCGCATTCGTGTGGTCTATTTGAGGATTCCCGCCCTGAGGGAGCGGCGCGAGGACATTCCTTTGCTGGTGGACCATATCGTTGCCAGGTTCAACCGTCTTCAGGGAAAGGACCTGGCCGGCGTCTCACAGGAAGTTCTGGTCCGCCTCATGGACCACGACTATCCCGGAAACGTGCGCGAACTGGAGAACGTCATCGAGCAGGCGTTTGTGTTGTGCCAGGACGGATTGATCGAGCTGCGGCACCTGCCAATCGAGCTTCGGCCGCCAACCACGGCCTCGATCACGTCCGATGCGATCAGCTTGCGCTCGGCGGAAGAGCACTTGATTGAGTCGGCGCTGAAGCGGAACCGAGGGAATCGTCAGCGCACGGCCCGCGAACTGGGAATCAATCCCAGTACTCTGTACCGCAAGATCAAAGCGCTGGGACTGACCGCGCCACCGAAGGACGGGCGCGGGAAACATTGAGAGCCTTGCCGCACGTGACCAAGGAGCGCTACATCAAAGCCTTCGATCCGGGAGTGCTGGAGGCGATGCAGCGCCATGCAGGCCGTCTTGGGGCACTGAAGAAACAGACGCCAGCGGTAGGCCAGCAGCAAAACGTAAGGGCAAAGTGGTAAACTGTTAAAGTCCCGCCTGTTTCACCTCACGGAGAGGTGGCCGAGTGGCTGAAGGCGGCGGTTTGCTAACGTGCCGACGTTGACCGGCAATTTCGTCGCCACTCCTCGCAACTCTATGATTCTTCGTAACTCGATTCCCCGACATTCGACCACATTCGACCTTCGCGCGCGACGTTCGCTCTCTCACACGCAGTCACAGGCGCAGTAAGATTGCCGCCCGCTTCCCTTCGCTTTTCGTTAATTGTCGCTTTTTCTGCGCCTCTGTGCGCCCTCCACGTAATTTTCTCGAAAAGGCTCTAAACTCACCCTTTTCGACAAGGCGGCTTTTGCAAAATTCTTGCCCTGAAGTGCAGTGAAAAGACCGATGCAAACGGGTAAACCGCTGATGTGATTGAAGACTCGCGGGTTCTGCGCTGTACCGCACGAAGCTGCAAAACGCGAATTTCGCTGATTTGCACGACCGACAGGCGAATACACGGGTTTCTGCACCGTTACAAACTCTCCAAGCCGTTGAGCGGATAGACGTTGCTGTTTGGACATTTCGCGAAACCAGCCGACTTGCGTGGTGTGTCGTTCAGAAGCCGTCCGGGGCGCACCGGCGAGGAAAACCCTCGTCCGCATCGCTTGCGGGCGTTCCTGCGGACTTCCAGATCGCATCAGGCGCGCGCTCCTGTGCAACTGGTGTACTTTTCTTAGCGAATCGACCTTACAAACCGATTCGAATGATGGGAATTCAGGCACTAACCGCGCTCGCCGCTCCAAAGCTGCCGTGGACACAAACGAGGTCGCCTCCGTCTTCCCGCATCTCCAGCACAGTAACGCGTTCGAGAAGGTGCCGATTCAGACGGACGAAATACTGCGCCAGCGTCTCTCGTCGCTTCGGATGTTGGTCGCGTTTAATGATGAGCAGACGTACAGGATTTCCTTGAACTGCATTGAGGTACCGCACAGCCTCACACAGCGTAGTGATCTTGGCAGAGGGAACATTCCCGCTTTCGGTGAACTTGAATGCCTTGCACTCCACGATGATGTCGCGGTTGACTGTCGCTAAATCGAAATTGTGAGTTTTGCCTCCAGCATCAATCGGAACTTCCAGATCAAAATTCTGCTTCAATCGCTGCATCAATGCCTCACGGCAGCGCCGCTGGAAGGCGTCTCCTCGCTCTCGGTTTGAAACCACGGATCAACATTATATGACCTCAGAAGTGAAGGCGAAGCAGTGGAGTTCGCGCACGGCACACCCGCCTCTGTCCCGGCGATCACCGGCTTTGTGAGCCTGAATCGAAGGGGAATCATCGTTCGACTCGCAGCAGTCTGCGAAACGGATCGCGATCAGGCGCTACGAGTGGTCAACCTCACAACTCAGGCGCAAAGACTCTTGTCACTGTGTAAGAGTGTAGAAGTAGTTCGTCGAGTCAAAAGAAAATACAATGCCGACCTGAGCGCCAACGGCGTGTTCATTGCTCGTAGTCAGTCCCACGCCTTGAATCGTGAACGCCGGGATGCCACATCCCATCGCCGGATAGCTCGCCGTGAAGGTATTGCCTACCACATAGCTTTGAGTCGGATAAACGGTTCCACAACCGCCGATGGTCAAGGGGCTTGAAGCTACATTGAAAGTATACGGGCTTGGGGAACTCGACCCCATCTCTACAATCGTTAGCTGCGTATTACCGTAACCAGTATTTCCTTTGAAGTTTCCAGAAAAACCGTCGAGCCGCGTAACTGTAAAAGTTCCCGGCGCGCCGCAACCTGTTTTATTCCAACTTCCAACGATTCGGCTGCCGTCGGTGCTCACTGTGCCTTGGAGCGTGATCGGCACGTTGTCTGTGGTTGTAATCGTGCCTGTGAACGTCCCATTCTGTCCGATGGTTCCCGTCAGCGTTTTATAAAGACTAGGGCTGCCTCTTAACCAGCAGCCGTCATCATAAGGCATCATATCTTTTTCCGGTGCGGAAACAGAGTTGGCTTGTTGCGTAAGGTTGAAATCGGCTTGGACTTCACTTGGCTGAGTCTGCCCGGTCAGATGCCATGAGCCTTGCAGACTCGTCGCGCTTGAACTGTTCGATGCATCATTCGTACTCGACGAACTGCCGCCGCCGCAACTAGCCAAGATCAGCAGCAAAACGAATAACTGCGACAATAAGACAAAGTGCTTCATGTCTTTCTCCCTGGAAAGTATGCGCCCTCGGCGGTCAAGAGCATCAGCGTTACGAAAGGATTGGACCGTTACTCCGCTGGTGGTGACAGGTGCGGCACGGGGCGAGAGCGAGGAATCCGAATCCCTATGCTTTGACAGCCACGCGGTGCCTCAGGCTTTAGTCTTTCTTGTTCGCAACCGGTTCTTGCTGCTTCTGCTGCTGATATTTGCGAGCCACGTCTCCAAGCGGTGATTCCCTTTGTTTTTGCGGCTGAGGCAGCGTGGTCGCTACGTTCGGACTGGCCGATTGTTGCGGAGTCGCCGGACCAGTCGTAGCCGGAGCCATTGCCGGTTCTGGCGGCGGTGTGGCAGCGATGCTCTTACACGATTCGCGAGCGTCTTTGACTTCGTCCGCTGTCGAGATGCCCTTCTTCGCTTTCTCGACGATGATGATGTGAACTCCCTCGCTTTGGAGCTTCTGAAGTTCTTTTCCTTTGTACTTCATCTTTACCTTGGGCACGTTGTAGCCGTCAACGTATTCGTACTTCGCGCCGCTCAGGGCAAGCCCACCTGCCAGTCCTATGCCTCCGGTTAGAACACCCGCAATCATTCCATTCCTGAAACGATGTCCTTCAGCCTGGCGAACGACCAAGCAACTCTGTGCGCTAGATAGCGCCGAAAGGCTCATCAAGATCACAATGACCAATAATGTTAAGCGTTTCATCTTTCCCGTCCATGCACGAACTATTTTCCACCGCAGCAAACTATATCGTCGGCGGGCTGGAACGGTGCTATTACGAAGGTAATGACGAACCCTCACTGCGCTGGTGCCGAGATCGTCGATTGCACTCAAAAGTCCGATTTCTGTGATCCGCGTCAAACTGATGCGGGGAGCGAACTCATGCTATCGTGGTTCAACCATGAACAGACTGGAGGAAGCATGATTTTTGGGGAACCGCCGATTGATTCTGTCGAGCTGGCGGATTTGGTTATTGACCAAATCCGAAAGTGCGGCATCGGAAATAAACAGGCATGGACGGCAGCAATCAAGGACGGTCTTGGAGAACTCGGCAAAAGCTTGCGCTATCGCGTATCACCCGATAGATTTCAGGGCGAGCATCTCCTCGACTTGATTTGGCGACTTCAGCCGCCGCGTTGCGACATTGTGCTAGCTGTCGAGAGCGAATGGGGTGACTACAACAAGAACGTGCTGGAGGACTTCGAGAAGTTGATGCAGATCAAATCGCCTCTAAAGCTACTGCTCTCTCGTTTGCCAAAGAACCGAACCGGGAGTAAGGGCTTCACACGACTGCTTGAGCAGATTAGAAACATATACCTCATCCCATTCCAGCAGCACATTTGCGGCGAGACCTACCTGTTCGTCAATTTTCTCGGCTTGTCCGGTAACGTTGAGTGCTATCAGTTCGTGGCACCACGAGATGGGAAGATCGAGACCGCTTCAATAACTCCGCTCTGGCTGGCGAAAGGTGCTACGCCGTAGCGCACAACAGAACTGGACGCCTCAACTGCCGCGATTCGATCATCCCCAAGTCCTCGGAACGGGATTGGCGCGCTCCTGCAGCCTGTGAACATCGAAAACGCGCATTTCTCGCCCATGCCATGCTTGCTGGCTTTGCTTCCTGAGAGATTGAGGGGGACGGTTTCGGTTCAATCTTGCGAAATTTGCGTGTTTCTTGGCCCCTAGCGTTCGATTTGGCGAGACTTCGGGCCAAGCTGACTGTCACAGGGCATCGGTTCCCCTTATTGGTTGATCGAGACGATCCCTCGTGGTTCCTTCGATCCTCGTAACGCAGCACATTCGCCCGTACTTCGACGCGAGCCGGGAATCCGGGAATCCCGTGCTCACGGCGATTCGGGGACGATCCGCGTCGATCTACACACATGGTTCCCCTGCCGGTGAGATCGAGACTCAAGGCGAACCGGGTTCCGGCGGGAGATTCCCCTTCAATCAAATCACTCGCAGATTACGAGGCAATGATAGGGACAGTTTGAGCGATTCGCGGGTACTCGACCCGGCAACTAGTCGAAGTCACGCCGCGCCTCCTGAGGCTGTCGGGAAATGGGCTTTGCCTTCCCAAAGCGGTCCTCTCCCGGATTGGCGAATCCGATTTCGATGCCAAGCACGCAAAGTTGCTGCTTGCCGTCGCCGAGGCACGCGGGAACGCCAAGCCGAATGCGTCTGACGCTGCAATCGTCAAGCGCGTTGTTTCGGACGACGCAGCGGGCGACACGCTATTAACGACGTTCGTCGAAACCGTTTTCTTCGCCCACATCGAAACGCGGCTTCGAGCGAAGACGGTGCGCGAGTACAAGAGCATTTGGACCCGCTATCGACTGGCCGAGAAGGTCTCCGGCCTGCGCGTCTGCGACTTCCGCACGAAGCACGGTTCTGAGATTCTGAAGAGCATCGCCGCAGAGCACAACGTAAGCAAGGCGACGTTACAGCACGTCAAATTCATGCTCTCCGGCATCTTCGTACTGGCGAAGAACGAAGGCTTGTACGACGGCTTAAATCCAATGCAGGATGTGATGCTGCCTGAAGCGAAAGGAACCCGCGAAACAGGCGCGTACACGATAGACGAAATCCTTTCAATGCTTCGCCTGCCGTTCGACGACATGACCAAAGCAGCGATTGGAATTGCATCTTTCGCGGCTTTGCGCGAGTCGGAAATCGCAGGTTTGCAATGGTCCGACTATGACGGCACGGACATCACAGTGTTGCGCTCCATCGACCGCGTCACCGGGAAGCCGAATCCGCCAAAGACGCCCAAGAGTGCCGCATCGGTTCCTGTCATTGCTCCGCTGAAGCGTCTTCTGGACGCGCACAAGGCGACTGCTGCGTTAGGGCCGGATGGACAGCCAATGCCCGAGGCGCCGATCTTCCCCGGTATTCGACAGAAATACGCTGACCTTGATAAACTTGCGTTGCGCGTAATTCGACCGGTTCTCGAATCGTCCCGATTGCAGTGGCGTGGGTGGCACTCGTTCCGCAGATCGACGGCATCCAATCTCTATGCTCTCGGAGCCGATGACCTGACCGTTCAGCGCGTGTTGCGCCATGCGAAGGTGACTGTCACCCGCGAGCATTACATCAAGATTCGCGACGAGAAAATGGACATCGCGATGCTGAAATTTGAGGACGAAATCGAGCGAAAATTCGCATTCGGCGCAGTAGAAGCGCAGTAAGAAGTGAGGTAGGTTCCGCTAAGTCGTTTCATTGCAATACGGAGAGGTGGCCGAGTGGCTGAAGGCGGCGGTTTGCTAAACCGTTGTACGGGCTAAAACCTGTACCGGGGGTTCGAATCCCCCCCTCTCCGCCAGATCTTTCGTTTCCGCCAGATCTTTCGTTTCACAGGGTTAGCGCAACTCCCCTGAGGGCAAGCAATCGGCATATTGTCCCGCCATGTACGATTCCAAGTCCCGTCTGCGTCCGATTTATGAGATTGCCAGATAGCTCTCTAGTTGTATTTCGGCGCGCCGCTGTAATCCATACAGGGAGTCTGCTGCAAGATCTGCCGGTCGGTGGAGTTGTTGTACCAGACCCATTTCACATAAATTAGGTTCGGCCGGTTGATGAACCACCAGATGCCATTGCCGATCGGCTGCCAAAAATCGTTGAAGGTGTCGTTCGAGGTCGAGCAGGTGGAGTCGTAGCCGGAGTAACCGATCACCGGGTAGAGGCCCTGCGCGTTATAGATTTGAATGCCCTGGTGGTAGAGATTGTCGGTGTCGCGATACTGATACGCCTTCCAGGAAGCGACCGGTCCCGTACCCGTGTACCCTCCACCGCCGGGCGGCGGAGGAGGCGCCGGGGCTGGCGTTACCGTCACCTGCGCTGTTTTGACCACGGATGTATCCGCCAGCGAAGTGGCGAACACGGTCACGGTGGTGGATGCGCCGACGCTGGGGGCGGTGAAGAGGCCGGTGCTGGTGATGTTTCCGGCGGTCGTAGCCCAACGGACAGCGGTGTTGGCGCTGCCGGTGACCGTGGCGGCGAACTGCTGGGACGCTCCCCCCAGGAGGGAGGCGCTGGAAGGAGAAATGGAGACGGAGATAGACGTGGGCGGCGGCGGTGTGGGCGGTGGCGGCGTGGGCGGCGCAGCCGGCGCTTTCACGGACACCGTAATGCCGGCCACGGTGTTGTTATAGCCCGCCGTGATGGTCACCGATGTGTCGGAGGTAACGTTGCCGGTGGTCACGGTGAAGCCGCCGGCGGTCTGATTGGCGGCGACGGTCACGCTGGCCGGCACGCTGGCGGCCGACGCGTTGCTGCTGGTCAAGGCAACCTGGGCGCCACCGGCGGGCGCCACGGCATTCAAGGTCACGGTTGCCGAGGAAGATGTCCCCGCTGCGATGGGGGTGGAAGCCACGGTTACAGCATCGACAGCGGTGGCGGTGACCGGAATGGGGTCGCTGGAGCCGCCGACCGGGGCGGGATCGGTGGAGCCGCCGGTTCCGTTAGAGCTGCCGCTGGTTCCGCTGCTGGATGCGGCGGGGGAGGCGGAGAATGCGCCGTTAGGGGCGGCGCCACAGCCGATCAAGATGGAAACTGTAAATAGGATTGCGAATACCAACACGCTTGTCGAACGGATTCTGCCCATGACTGCCCTCTGACCAGAGGTTTGGAGCCGAGGTTATCTGTTGGGCAGCAATGGGTGTAGGTGTCGTCAGTGCATGGCCAATCTCATGAGAGTTGGGGAATTGGGCATGTCTGTGAATCCAACCGCCGCTACGCGGCTGCAGTGGCGCGGGGAAAGGCCCCACATTTGCCAACACCAGGCAAATATGAGCCACCCGCCGGTGATAACATTCCGTGAATCCGCACCGAGGAGATGAGATTGAGACAATTCATCGCATGTTTAGTGCTTCTGACCACGTCATTTGTTTTTGCACAACAACGACGTGACCTCGCGACTCTGATTGCCGAACAACGCGATGCGATCGCGCCGCTCGCGTTCATGGACGGGGTGTGGAGAGGCCCGGCATGGACGATTCTGCCGTCCGGCCAGAAGCACGAAATCACGCAAACGGAGCGGATCGGACCATTTCTGGATGGTTCGATCAAGGTCATAGAAGGCCGCGGTTACGACAGCGAGGGCAGAGTGTCCTTCAATGCCTTCGGCATCGTTTCGTATGACCCGGTTAAGAAAACATACACGCTGCATTCCTACGCGCAAGGTCATGCGGGCGACTTCGCGCTCACCCCCACGCCAAATGGTTATGTGTGGGAAATTCCCGCGGGGCCGATGACGATGCGCTACACGGCTACCATCAAGGACGGAGCGTGGCGCGAGATTGGCGAACGCATCATGCCGGGCAAGGCCCCCGTGCAATTTTTCGAGATGAATCTGAAGCGCATCGGGGACACGAATTGGCCGGCCGCGGGTGCTGTCGCGGCGAAGTGACGTTGCGTGCGTGTTGCCGCCGGCGAACCAACGGCGCACACTTACGTGAATGTATGGTCCGAGCCGGAGGGGTTAAAACCCGGGTTCCACCGCAGGAAAAACGGTCATGCGGCCCGGGAGCGCCGCGCTAGAATCGGCGCGGAATCGGCGATGAGCGCAATCCTCCAGTGGTTCCGCGACCTGCGAGACTATGCGCGCCAGGTGTGGCAGGCGGAATGGCTGCCGCTGTCGCAAGCGGAAGCCGCCGGCTGGATGCTCTTCTTCCTCTTCTTTCTCTGGTACGCCCTCGGCAAGCAAGGCGGCGACTTCCTCCTGCTGGATTCAGGAAACCTGGTGATCCACGAAGGCGGTCATGCGTTGTTCAGCTACTTCGGCGATTTCATGACCGTCGCCGGAGGCACGCTGCTGCAACTGCTGGCGCCGCTGTTGCTGGCGCTGGCGTTTCAGGTGCGCCGGCAGCCGGCCGGGTATGTGCTGTTCCTGCTGATCACGTTTGAAAATCTGCTCTACGTTTCCAGGTACATGGCCGATGCGCGCGCCCAGGCGATGAGCTACGTCGCCATCGGGGTGGGAGCCCTGGAAGGCCTGGAAGATCCGAAAATGCACGACTGGTACAACCTGTTCTCGCGCTTCGGCGTGCTCCCCTACGACACGCGCATTGCCGCCGCGGTGTTCAAGCTCGCGTGGCTGGGAATGATCGGGACGGTGCTGTGGTTCGCCTGGCAATGCTACCGGAGCTGGAGAGAAGGGTGGCCGCGGACAAATTCACATCCGTTGGTCACGACCAACGAGTGATGCCGCTGCGCGGCTGGATTCGCTACACAAAACCCGGGTGAGGCACCCGGCCGAAACTAGGCTTTCACTCCTGCTTTTTCCAGCTCCTGCTTCGCCAGGTTGGGCTCGAAGCAGCGGCGGCAGCGGGCCTCGTACATGCCGTCGGCGCCGACCACGATGAGGTCCTCGCTGGCCACCAGGCGCTGGGTGTGCTTGGCGGGGTTGCCGCATTGCATGCAGATGGCGAGGGTCTTGGTGATCTCGTCGGCGACGGCGAGCAGTTCGGGCAGGGGATGGAAGGGGCGGCCGAGATAATCGGTGTCCAGGCCGGCGATGACGATGCGCTTGCCCATGTCGGCGAGGCGCACCACCAGGTCAACCAGGTCCATGCCGAGGAATTGCGCTTCGTCGATGCCGATGACCTCGGTGCGCAGGTCGAGATGGGATTCCAGTTCGGCGGCGTCTTTGACCGCCAGGGAGCGGATGCGCAGCTCGCTGTGGGAGACGATGTGGCCGTCGGAGTAGCGCTGGTCGAGCGCGGGCTTGAAAATCTGCACCCGCTGGCGCGCGATTTCGGCGCGGCGCAGGCGGCGAATGAGCTCCTCGCTCTTGCCGCTGAACATCGGCCCGCAAACCACTTCAATCCAGCCCAGACTGCCCTTGGCAAAATTCATAGCTTCAGTTTCCAGTTTCCGGTTTCCAGTTTCCGGCGGGGCAAGGTACGCAAGTCAGATGCGGCAACTCGGAGGTTGCGTAGGTGCGCGCCAGGAAATCCTGCAGGCCGGCGAAATTTTCGAAGACCGTGGTGGCACAGCCCAGGATCCATCCGCTCACCTGGGGCACGGGCATGCCCAGCACCAGGTAGACGGGAATGCCGGCGCGGTGCGCGAGGGTGAGCTCGCCCTGGGTGCCGGCGCCGCGCGCGGCCGCCGTATCCCAGTAGCAGACCAGGTAATCGCTGCGCGACTCGATCCAGTCCAGGTCCCAGGCGATGATCTTGCGCAGGGTGGCCTGAAAGCGCGCCAGGTCGGAGGTCTTCCAGGAGCGGAAGCTCCGCACTTCTTCGTCGCTCAGGTTCTTCTTCTCGTCGGCGGCCGGATCGTAGACCTGGTGCCCCAGGGCGCGCAGAAAGGGCGTGATCTGGGCGCGCCAGCCCTTGCCCAGATCGGACGAGTACTCGATGGAACCTGAAAGATAAGCGCGCATGAGGGAAAGATCATTGTCGGATGAGGGGCGCGCAAGGTCAACGTCGAATGGCTGTGGACGGCGGTGGAAAACGCGGGTGGACGGAAAAAACGCAGCTATTCCACGATGGCCAGCACTTCGCCGGCGGTGACGGATGCGCCTTCGGCGACCATTACCTGGCGCACGGTGCCCTTCTTGGGCGATTTGAGCTCGTTCTGCATCTTCATGGCTTCCACCACCAGCACGCCCTGGCCGGCCTCCACCTGGCTTCCGGCCGGCAGGATGACACGAACCACTTTGCCCGGCATGGGGGCCAAAAGCTTCTGCGGGCCTTCGCCGGTGGCGGCGGCGGCCTTGCGGCTGCGCAGCGAGCGGGGATCGCGCACCTCGACGGCGAAGCGCGAGTTCTTGACCCAGTAATGAACGTCGGTGGCGGTGCGCTCGCGCTTCACCTCGTAATGGGTGCCGCCGATGATGATGGAAACGACATCGCGCTTGGTGAGGACGGCGTCGGCCTGGATGGGCTCGCCGTCCAGCCGGCAGGTCCAGTGGTTGGACTCGTGCTCCAGCTCGAGCTTGTGAGGCTTGCCGTCGATGAGGATTTCGTAGGTCATGGGAAAACAATTAGCCGCGGATTAACACTGATTTTCTTTCGGTCATTCGTAAACAACAGCCTCCGCACGTTTGCGCGAGGACCGAAATTCACCATTAAACCGACTTGGTTCAATTAGCCACTGATTAACACTGATGAACACTGATTTTCTTTCGGTCATTCGTAAACAACAGCCTCCGCACGTTTGCGCGAGGACCAAAATTCAGCACCAAACCGACTTCGATCGTGGTGGCGCGGAGGTAGTTCAGCAGTTGAGCAATGTGCGCCGGTTCCAGCGTCCTGGCTGCCTTCAACTCCAGAATGACCGACTTGTTGACGACCAGGTCAGCACAGAAATTGCCGATCTGCTCGCCTCGAAACCACACTGGAACAGCGCACTGGCGCTCGACTGTCAATCCTTTGCTCCGGAGCGCGATGCACATTGCGGTCTCGTAAACCGACTCCAGAAATCCGTGGCCGAGTTCGTTGTACACCTCGTAGAAGGTGCCGATGATGCTTTCGGTGAGCTCTGAGTGAGCGTATTTCTGTTCATCTGTGTCCATCTGTGTTCATCAGTGGCAAATTACTTTTTCATTGACCACGCAGGGCTTCCACGCGCGCGGCCTGCTTCCAGGGCGATGGCCTGGCCTGGCCGGCGCCATCGGCGGCGGCGGCGCCGTTCGCCGATTTGGGCGCGGCGCTTTCAGCGGCGGCAAAAATGCCGGCGGCGAGGGCGGCCACGCGCTCGCGCTCGGCAGTGCGATCCACGCCGTCGTCCATGCCGGGAGGCAGAGCCGGCTTCGAGAGCAGCCGGTCGAGGAAGCCGGTATCGATTTTGCCGGCGCGGAAATCGGCGTCCAGCAGGATGCGCTGGAAGAGGCTGATGTTGGTCTTGATGCCGGCGACCACGTATTCATAGAGCGCGCGCTGCAGGCGATGGATGGCCTGCTCGCGATCGCCGGCGTAGCCGATGAGCTTGGCCAGCAGCGGATCGTAGTCGATGGGCACGGTCCAGCCCTCGTAGATGCCGGTGTCGCGACGGATGCCGGGTCCGGCGGGAATTTCCAGCAGCGAAATTCTGCCCGGGCTGGGGAAATAATTGTTGTCCGGATCCTCGGCGTAGATGCGGCACTCGATGGCGTGTCCGCGCAGATGGATGTTCTCCTGGCTGAAGGGAAGCGGCTCGCCGGCGGCGATTTGGATCTGCAGGTGGACCAGGTCGAGCCCGGTGACCAGCTCGGTGACCGGATGCTCCACCTGCAGGCGGGTGTTCATCTCCAGAAAGTAAAAATCGTGGTCCTGGTCAACCAGGAATTCCACCGTGCCGGCGTTGGTATAGGCGGCCGCCTGCGCCACGCGGACCGCGATTTCTCCCATGCTGCGGCGCATCTGCGGCGGCACGATGGGCGACGGGCACTCTTCCAGCACCTTCTGATGGCGTCGCTGCACCGAGCACTCGCGCTCGCCGAGATAGACGGTGTTGCCGTGCTCGTCGGCGAGGATTTGCATCTCGATGTGGCGCGGGTTCTCGATGTACTTCTCGACGTAGACTTCGTCGTCGCCGAAGGAGCGCTTGGCCTCGCTGGTGGCGGCATCGAAGGCGGAACGAAGTTCGGCGGCGGAGCGCACCAGGCGCATGCCCTTGCCGCCTCCGCCGGCCGCCGCCTTCAGCATGACGGGGTAGCCGATTTTTTCCGCCACTTTGTGGGTCTCGCCGAAGTCGAGGCCGCGCGAGGAGCCGGGAACGAAGGGCACGCCGGCCTTTTCCATGGCCTGGCGGGCGCGGGTCTTCGATCCCATGGCTTCCATGGAGGCGGCGGTGGGGCCGATGAACTTGATGCCCGCATCGGCGCAGGCCTGGGCGAAGCGCGCATTCTCCGAGAGGAAGCCGTAGCCGGGGTGGATGGCCTCGGCGCCGCTGCGGCGGGCGACGTCGAGAATCTTGTCGACGTTGAGGTAGGACTCGCTGGCGGTGGCCGCACCGATGTGGAACGCCTCGTCGGCCTTGCGCACATGGAGCGAGGCGCGGTCAACATCGGAGAAGACGGCAACCGAGCGGATGCCCATTTCGCGGCAGGCGCGAATCACGCGAACGGCGATCTCTCCGCGATTGGCGATGAGGATTTTCTTGAACATAGGAGGCGCCCCGAAGATTGTAATGCACAGATTGTAAGGCGCAAGGCTGAAGGCACAAGGCACAAGGCTCAAGGCGCAAGGCTGAAGGTACCAGGCGGCGATTTGGTGCGAGGTGAAGGGCGGCCCCAGCGAGGGCGCCGGGGCCTACATTCTTTCTGCCTATACGTACCGAAAAAATAGCGCGCCCCCACGGGCGCGCTCGGGTGTTTCGCAGACAGAAACAGCTAGTCTTTCTTTTCCAGGACAATGCCGCCGGGGCCCTGTGCTTTTTGCGCCCTTTCGGCCTTGGTAGCCATGGTCTTCTTCACCCACTCGTCGGCCTTGGCCAGGTCTTCGGCGCGGGCCTTGGGGTCGCCGCACTCGATATCGGCCTGCTCGCGCCACATCAGGTTGAGGTAGGCCATGGCATCGTCGTAATCCTTGCGGAGCTGCAGCGCCTTCTGCAGCATGTCCATGCCGTCTTTCACCGTATCCTCGTTCTTGGCCTTGAGCTCCTGGCAGACCTTCTTGTCCTTGATGGCCTCGTCGGGCTTGAGGCCGAGCTTGGCCTTCTCCTCCATGCGCGGCTGGTAGGTCTGGGTCCAGTCGATGACGGCGACGGAGTAATAGGCCTCGGGATCGTTGGGATCCACCTGGATTACTTTCTGGTAGTACTCCTTGGCCTGGCCGAACTTCTTCATCTGCAGGTAAAGGTAGGCGATGCCCTTGATGGCGTTCAGGTCGTTGGCCTTCATCTTGAGCACGTCCTGGTACTCGTTGATCGCCTGTTCCGCCATGCGATTGTTGTCGGGTGTGTCCGCCCCCGGGATGTATTGCTGCGCATACGCGGTAGCAAGATAAAGCCGGGCATTAATCAGGGACGGGTCGAGGGCAACCGCGTTTTTGAATTTTTCGATCGCCTCCTCGTATTTCGCGTTCTTGTAGGCCTGGACGCCCTTGTTGAGCTGATCGCGTGCGCGCAGCTTGTTGCAGCCGGCAAGCGAAAACAGCGCCAGGACGACGGCCACGAACGCCAGTACTCGTGCGCCTCTGCTCATTGGTTTCTCCGCGGGCCGGCGCCGATGGGTGTCTGGCGCCGTCCCCAGTGATTTTTTGACGTGTGTACTCGAAATCATGGTTCGCGGCAGGCGGTAGCTCGTAGCTGGGCCAGACCAGCCGCCAACCACCAGCCACGTCGCGCTAGCCGCCCGCCTCGATCTTGGCGGTGATCAGGCCGACCTTGTCGACCCCGGCGGCGTGGGCGATGTCGATGACCTGCGCCACGTCGGCGAAGGGAAGATCGGTGTCCGCCTTGACGAACATGACCTTCTCGGCGCGCGTTTTGTAGATCTCCTGCAGGCGCGTCTGCAGCCGGTTCCAGGCGACGTCTTCCTGGTTGATCTTGAGCGTCGGCTCGCCGGCTCCCTTCAGCACCTGCACCACCACCGTGCGGTCGGTGGTCTGCACTTGTTTCTGTTGGTCCTTCGGCGGCTGCGGCACCAGCGCGTCCAGCCCCTTCGGGGTGAGCGGCGTGATCACCATGAAGATGATCAGCAGCACCAGCAGCACGTCAATCAGCGGCGTGACGTTCATGTCCGCCGAGGGACCACTTCCCGGTCCTCCCACTGCCATTGCCATAACGAAATCCTCTCGATAGTTCCTGGTTTACGGGCGCCTGCCGCGGCCGCAATGCGTCCTATTGCCCGCCCGCTGTGGGAGCCGGGGTTGGGCTGGGCATGGGCGGCGCGGCGGGCACGCCCTGTTTGCGCTGCTCGGTCAGCAGGCCCAACTGGTCCACCCCGGCGGCACGAACATTATCGACGACTTCGACGACGTTGCCGTACTTGGTGCGCGCGTCGGCCCGGATGAAGACCCGCTTGTCAACGCGGTTAACGAGCCGGTCCTTGATCTTGTTGGTGAGCTGGTCGGGCGAAATCTGGTCGGTGCCGAAGAACACCTTCCCGTCGCGCGTCACCGCCACCAGCAGCGCGTCTTCCTTGTCCGCGTCCGGCATCTGCACCGGGTTGTTGGTTTTGGCCAGGTCAACGCTGACGCCCTTCTGCAACATGGGCGTGATCACCATGAAAATGATGAGCAGCACCAGCATCACGTCCACCATCGGGGTAACGTTGATGGTGGAGTTGACCTCCAGCTTCTTTCTTCCGAGTGACATGTTCGATTCTCCTGCGTGATTGCCTGAACCGATGCGCCGCGCTGTTTGTCCCTCCCCGCGCGCGGCGCGGAGAGGGACAAGCAACCATGCTCGCAATCGGACCCGGACGCCGCGCGGGTCAGCGACCCGCGCCCCACCCCCGCTTAGCGGCGGGCGGCGTTGCGGCGCTTCAGGAAGTAGTCCACCAGCTCGCTGGAGGAGTTGTCCATCTCCACGTCGAACGCTTCGACGCGGCCGGACAGGTAGTTGTACATCATCACCGCCGGGATGGCGACGAACAGCCCGACGGCGGTGGTGACCAGCGCTTCGGAAATGCCGCCGGCAACGGCGCCCAGGCCGGTCGCCTTCTGCGACTGGATGCCCTTGAAGGCGTTGATGATGCCGACCACGGTCCCGAACAGGCCGACGAAAGGCGCGGTAGCGCCGATGGTGGCCAGGCCACCCAGGCCGCGCTTGAGCTCGGCGTGCACGATGGCTTCGGCCCGCTCCAGGGCGCGGCGGCTGGCTTCGATCTGCTCGCCCGGAATCTCGGTGGATTCGCCGTGCGCCTTGAATTCCTGCAACCCGGCGGTGACCACCTTGGCCAAGTGGCTTTTCTTGTTGCGCTCGGCCACGCGGATGGCCTCGTCAATCTTGCCTTCGCGCAGCGCGCCGGCCACCGCCGGTGCGAAAGAGCGCGACTGCTTGCGGGCGGCGCTGAACGCCATCCAGCGGTCGATCATCACGCCGATGGACCATCCCGACATGATAAACAGGATAACCACCACGATCTTGGCGAGAATGCCCATCTGGTGCCACAGCGCGATGGGATCCCAGGAAATCTCGCCTTCCTGGAAGATCGCCAGGGCGATGGTGGGCACGTGTGTGTAGAAGAGAGTTGCCAGTGCTACGAGCATGAGTTGCTTGTTCCTCCTCAGAACTGCTGATGCAGGCGTTATTGCGAACAACCAGAAGCGCGAAGCGGACGCCGGCGCTCAAACTCCGCCGGCGTATCCGCGCCCTCATCCCCTCGCCGTCGCCTGCCGGCGAGAAGGGGACGGGCGCCAAATCACCGCGCCTCTGCGGCTGCGGCCGGCCAGCTCAACCTGGCCGGCATTGTTGTACCCCGTTCCGATATCGCTTCTCTGCGGAGAGAAAAAACTGATCAGCCGGAGAGAGTGAAATTGACCGTGATCTGCGTTTCCACCTCGACCGGTTCGCCGTTCAAGAAGTAGGGCTTGTAACGCCACTGCTTGACCGCCTCCACCGCCGCCGGGGCCAACATCGGGTGGCCGCTGACCACGTGCAGACCCTGAATGGTGCCGTCCTTGGAGATAACCGCCTGCAGCACCACCGTACCGGCAATCCGGGCCTGGCGCGCCAGGGGCGGATAGGTCGGGCGCACCTGGTGGATGAGCAGACCCTGGGACACGCCCTGCGAGACGCGCACGCGCTGCGGCGTCGCCACTCTGGGCACCGCCACCGGGGTGGAACTGATGATGCCGCCGATCACGCCGCCCATCTGGCCGCCGGGCACGCCTCCCGGCACGCCTCCCACCACACCACCAATGGAGGAAACCGGGGGCGCTTCCTCTTCCTTGATCATCTGCACCTTCTCGGGAATCTTGGTGGGGGT
The DNA here is from genome assembly GCA_963740615.1 of Terriglobia bacterium. Taxonomy (GTDB): domain Bacteria; phylum Acidobacteriota; class Terriglobia; order Terriglobales; family Acidobacteriaceae; genus JAIQGF01. The sequence continues at coordinate 18,046 of CAVUEZ010000005.1, read as the reverse complement.
GCGCAGTTGCCCGTTGGTCATCTCGCTCACCACCTGCCGCACCACCTTCACCGGCGCGGCCGCCGGGGGCGGAGGAGGCGGAGGCGGAGGCGGAGCAACCAGAAACGTCATAAGCTGCTGCCTGGGCAGCGCCTCTGTATAGATCAGCGGAATCAGGATCAGGATGCCCAGCAGAATACCCTGCAGAATAAAAGAAAGCGCGGTTGTCCTGCCGCGCCTGCTCCTGAGCCGCCCTCCCGATTCGATAAGGCTGTCTTCAAACATGGCCTGTTCTCCGATGCAGTTCTTCCTGCGATTGTTTAGACACCGGGAGCCTGAATTTTGCTCCCGGCGCACAAGCTCTCCGGGCCGCCGTTCGTCCCTGGCCGGTATCCCGCCGCGCGCTGGGGCCTAGCGGTTGGCGCGCACCTTCTCGCGGCGCGGTGGAGAGCCGGGAGCGGGCGCGGCCGCGGCCAGTCCACGCGCTCTCCGCTGGCGCCAATCCTGGTAGGCGACCAGCATGGGCGAAGCAATGAAAATCGACGAATAAGTCCCGATGATGATCCCGATTACCAGCGCCAGGCTGAAGCCGTGCAGCACCTCGCCCCCGAACAGATAGAGCGAAAGAACCGTGAGGAAGGTCAAACCGGAGGTCAGCACCGTCCGGCTCAGCGTCTGATTGATGCTGCGGTCCACGATCTCCGCCAGCGGTTCGCGGCGCAGTAGTTTAACATTCTCGCGGATTCGGTCAAAGACCACGATGGTGTCGTTCATCGAATAGCCGACCAGCGTCAGGATGGCGGCGATAACGGTGAGCGAGATCTCCTTATTCATCAGCGAAAAGAAGCCCACGGTGATGAGCGTGTCGTGGAAGACGGCAACCACGGCGGCCACGCCGTAAATCAGCTCGAAGCGGAACCACAGGTAAACCAGCATCCCCGCCAGCGAGTACAGAACCGCCAGCTTGGCCTGGGTTTGCAGTTGTTTTCCCACCTGCGGCCCCACAATGTCCACGTTGCGGATGCCGAAATCCGAGGTGTAAAAGCCTTCGTCCAACGCCTGCACCACCGGCGTGGCGATCCCCGCCGACTTCAGATCGTCGATCGAACTGATCACGCCGCCGTGGTTGCGGTCGCGGAAGACCTCGATCTGCTGGGCGATGGCCTGGTAGCGCTGCGCCGCGTCCGTGCCCAGGTGCAGCGGGTCCTTCGACATCAGGAAATCGTCGATCGCCTGCACGCTGGCGTTGTTCAAGTCCTGCTTGCCGGAGGGCGCGTCTTTCGGCTCCAGCGCCTGGACGATCTGGTTCTTCCCCTGGTCGAGCGCGGACTCGCTGGTTTCCTTGATGTCCAGCGCGACCAGGACCTCGTTGTTGGCGGGATCGCCGAAGCGCTGGATGCGGGCGTTGCGCAGCCCGGCGTGGTCCAGCTCGGCGCGCAGCTTGGGGTTGTCCGCAGGGTGCGTGAACTTCACGTAGACCAGCGTACCGCCGCGGAAGTCCACCCCCAGCGGAACGCCGTGCCAGAACACCATGCTCAGTATCCCAGCCAGGCTGAGCACCAGCGAAAGGGCGAGGAAGTACCACTTGTACTTCAGGAACGGAATGTTCGGGTTCCGAAAGAACTCCATTGTTTACCTTGTCGTCGGCCATCGGTCGTTGGTCGTTGGCCGAAATCGATGAATTCACTGTTGCGCCGGATCCGGCCGTCGACCGACGACCGAAGGCCGGCGGCCTTTTACACGCTCAGCGCCTGGCCGCGTTTCAAGTTGTTCAGGTGCGCGTCGAAGATGACGCGCGACACGAACACCGCGGTGAACAGGTTGGCCAGCAGACCGAAGGTCAGCGTGACCGCGAACCCCTTTACCGGGCCGGTGCCGAAGATGAACAGGATGAAGGCGGAGACGATGGTGGTCACGTGGGTGTCCACAATGGTGATCCAGGCGCGGCCGAACCCCTGCTCCACCGCCGAGGGCGCGGTCTTGCCGTTGCGCAGCTCCTCGCGGATGCGCTCGAAGATGAGCACGTTCGAATCCACCCCCATGCCCACCGTGAGAATCACTCCGGCAATGCCGGGCAAGGTGAGCGTGGCCCCGCTGAATCCCAGGAAGCCGAGCAGGATGACCAGGTTGAACAGCAGGGCGAGATCGGCGTTGATGCCCGCCCCGCGGTAGTAGACCAGCATGAAGATCATCACCGCCAGCATTCCGATGACCGCCGCCATCACGCCGTGGCGGATGGAATCGGCGCCCAGCGACGGACCCACGGTGCGCTCTTCCAGGTAGCGGATGCCGGCGGGCAACGCGCCCGACCGCAGCACCATGGCCAGGTCCTTGGACTGCTGCTCGGTGAAGGCGCCGGTGATGCGCCCTTCATCGTGAATCTGCTCCTGGATGGTGGCCACCTCCTGGACCTTGTTGTCCAGGACCACCGCCAACTGGTCGCCCACGTGGCTGCCGGTGAAGGAGGCGAAGCGGCGCCCGCCTTCGCCGGTCAGCAGGAAGCGGACGGCGGGCCGGTTGTTCTCGTCGCGCGTGGGCTCCGCCGTGCGCAGATCGCGCCCGCTCACCGCCGAGGTGCGCGAAACGATGTACCAGGCAACCGCGCCTTCCGCGCCCCGCACGCCGATGGAGCGCCCCTGCATGAGCACCGAGTTCGGAGGCAGCACGCCGTTGTGCGCGGAGAGCGCCTCCTGTTCGCTGGAGTAAGGGCCCCCCATCGCCTGCCGGATTTCCAGCATGGCGGTGGACTGCATGATCTGCTTCACCCGCGCCGGGTCGTCCACGCCCGGCAACTGGACCAGGATCTGGTACTGGCCCAGCCCATGCTCCTCGATCACCGGCTCGCTCACGCCGAGCTGGTCAATGCGGTTGCGGATGGTCTCGATCGCCTGCTGCACCGCCCGGTTCTTCAGTTCGGTCAGCGCCGGCGGCTTCATGGCCAGGGTCCAGGTGTTCTGCGCGCCGGAGGCCAGGTCGTAATCCGGCAACTGGTTGCTGGCGATGTCGCGCAGTTCGCCCGCCGCTTCCGGACCCACTCCCTTGATCACGATCTGGTCGGGATGGTCCTGCGGATCGGGCTTGGAGATGTCGGCGTAGCTGATGCCCTTGTTGCGCAGGGCTTCCTTCACCCGCTCGATGGCGCGGTCGCTGTCGGCCTTGACCGCGTCGTTCACCATCACCTGCAGGATCAGGTGGGTTCCGCCCTTCAGGTCGAGCCCGAGATGGATGCGTTCCAGAATGGACGCCTTCAGCGCCCCGCCGTTCAGGCCGCCAGGCACGCCGAAGATGCCGAACAGGAACACCAGCATTACGGCAACGATGAAAAGGGTCTTCCAGAGTAACGTTTTGTTCATTGGTCGTTGGTCATGGGTCGTCGATCGTCGGCAAAACCGAGCCCGACCCGCTCCTGGCCGTTAGCCACTTGTTTTCGCCTGCTCCTCGCCGGCGCCGCTGTTGACAGTGACAATCGAGCTCCGCGTCACTTCCAGCCGCAGATTGTCGGGGGGCACGCGCAGGTGAACGTAGTCCTCGCGCAGCGCGATCACCGTGCCGCGCAATCCGCCGCCGGTCACCACCCGGTCGCCGGTCTTCAGCTCCCGCAACATCTGCTGCCATTTTTTTCTGCCGCCGCTGTTGGGGGAGGATAAGCAGGAAGTAGAAGATGACGAAAATGAAGACCAGCGGCAGCCATACCAGCGCGCCCCCGCCGGAGGAGCCCTGCGCCAAGGCCATAACCATCACGTGCGCTGTCAAGATGTGCACATCTCCTCCCGCGCAACCTTTGTAGCGGATGCGTCGGGCATTTTTCCGGTTGTCGCGGCTCCGCCTATCAGGTATGAACCTGCGGGACTTACCACTTACCGGGATGACCGAAACCGAGGAGGCCCCCAAGCCCCAGTCATTTGCCTCAAGCCGACGGGGCGGTGGTCGGATCTTCCCTATGGGTACGAGCAGGGGAGTTCAACTTCTGCGACCGGAGATCAGAAAGAAAATTTGCGAATTCCCCAAGTACTATAGAATGCCGCACCCGTTTCATGGTGTCAAGGTAGTAAGCCACATTGTGGATGCTGTTCAGCACCTGTCCCAGCACCTCGTGCGCGGCAAACAGATGCCGCAGGTAGGCGCGGGAGTAGCGCGCGCACACCCGGCAGGAGCAATTCGGGTCCAGCGGCCGCTCATCGGCGGCATAACGCGCGCCCTTGATGTTGATTTTGCCCTCGGAGGTGAACAGCAGCCCGTGGCGGGCGGCGCGCGTGGGATGCACGCAGTCCATCATGTCCACCCCCAGCCCGGCATACTCGACAATCTCCTCCGGGGTCCCCACGCCCATCAGGTAACGGGGCTTGTCCCGGGGCAGATGTTCCAGCGTTGCCTCCACCATCTCCCGCGTGAGCTGCCTGGGCTCGCCGACGCTCAGCCCGCCGATGGCGTATCCCGGAAAATCCATGTCCACCAGGCGCTCGGCGCACTCTTTTCTCAGCTCCGGATACATGCCGCCCTGCACGATACCAAACAGGGCCGCGGCACAAGGCTCAAGGCTCAAGGCGGAAGGCTGCCGCGCGTCATCTCCTCTTTTTTCTTGCGCCTTGTGCCTTGCGCCTTGCGCCTCCTCCCAGTGCCTCTTGCAACGCTCCGCCCAGCGCAGGGTCAGCTCCATTGAGCGCCGCGCGCGCTCGCGCTCGGCCGGATACTCGGTGCACTCATCGAAGGCCATGATGATATCCGCCCCCAGCGCCATCTGCGCGGCGGTGGCCGATTCCGGGGTGAAGATGTGCGGCGAACCGTCCAGATGGGAGCGGAACTCGACTCCCTCGTCGCTCACCTTGCGCATCTCGCTCAGGCTCCACACCTGGAAGCCGCCGGAATCGGTCAGAATGGCGCGCTCCCAGCTCATGAACCGGTGCAGGCCGCCGAGCGCCCGAATCTGCTCCGCCCCCGGCCGCAGATAGAGGTGGTAGTTGTTGGCCAGAATGATCTCCGCCCCCAGCTCTTCCAGCACCTCCTGGGGCACGGCCTTCACCGTCGCCTGCGTGCCCACCGGCATGAACACCGGCGTCTCCACCGCGCCATGCGCGGTCGAGAGGCGGCCGCACCGCGCCGCGCCGGACCGGCCGAGAAGTTCGAAACCAAAAGCCATGGGTACTTGATTGTAAATGGGGGCGGGCGGAGTCTGGCGCCCACAAGGGCTGGCGATTTCCGGTTCGTGGGTCAGCAAATAACCCGCGACATTCATCGCAACCCGCAGTTGGTCAGTTCCGATCCGTGTTCATCCGTGAAAATCCGTGGTCGAGATTTTCAAATCCCCGATTCCGCAATGGCTCTGCACGCTCTTCACCCGCGCCATGAATCTTGCCACGCTGACGAAGGCGCGGTTCACCGTGCCGCTGCCGATCTCGTTGTTCTCATCCCAGGCGCGCACGCGCATGGTATAGAAGCGCCCGTCGAATGACTCCATTATCGCTTCGGCCCTGACCTTCATCCCCAGCCCGGTCGCCGCCCGGTGGGAGACGTTGATGTGCGTTCCCACGGTGATCTCGTCGCCCTCCGCGTAGGGCTGCAGCGCCCAATAGCAGGCTTCTTCCATGAGCTGAATCATCCGGGGCGTAGACAAAACCGGGGGAAGCCCGGGATGGACGCCGGTGAGAGTGTCGTTATGTTCGACCACCATTTCAAGCTCGGCGCGGGCGCCGGCGGGGACAGGCTTGGACATGAATTCGATTGTGCCACAACAGCGTTCCCTACCGGGGCAATTCGAATTTGATGGTGTGCGGAAACTGAAGGTCGTCGGCATGCAAACGGAGTCCATGCATGTTCTTGATTTCTTCGGCAGCTTTCGCGGCCATTCTATTCGTGACCCTGGGGCCAAGTTTTTCGGCCAGCGCCTTCAGGGGATCGAATGCCGCCTGCATCTGTCCGTCGGCAGCTATCGCCAGCCACATGTAGGCCCGCTGAAGATCCTGCCGAGTGCCGCGGCCCCGCGCGTACATGCTTGCCAGGCCGTACGCTCCCACCGCGCTGCCTTTTTTGGCTGCCTTTTCATACCAGGAAAAAGCTTCGGCATCATGGCCCGGACCTAGCGCGCCGGCGGCATTGAGAAAGGCCAGGCAGGTCATACCGGGCACGTACTTCGCCTTGGCCGCCCGTGAGCAGTACTCTGCGGCCTTTGTGTAGTCTTGCGGCACGAGCTTCCCATAGATGTACAGCCGCCCCAACGTGACCCAGGAAGCCACCGCGCCGTCAGCCCCGAGCTGCTTGTAAATTTCCAGTGCCCGCGGCCGGTCAGCGGGAACTTCCTGCCCCAGCAGCAGCATCTGGGCGACCTGGAATCGCCCTTCTCGCAATTTCCACGCCGGCATTTCGGTGGTAAGTCTCTGCACGCCATCCGTTGCCGGCTTGCTTCCCGCTTTTTCGGCGAGGGCGAACCACACATATGCCAGCTTGTCGTTCGGCGGCATCTCCTGATCGTTGTAGTAGACGGTCGCCAGGTTGAACATGGCCGACGCGTACCCCTGCTTTGCCGCCTTGCGAAACCACTTCAGGGCCTCGCCGATATCTTTGTTCACGCCGTGACCATAGCGGTACATGAGCGCGAGGGCGTTCTGCCCTTCTGCGTCACCCTGATCAGCCGCGGCGCGGTACCACTGGACGGCTTTGGCATCGTTCTGCGCAACCTCCTTACCGGCCTCGTAGGCGCGTCCCAGTTCGACTTGCGCTCGCGCGTCGCCCGCCGCCGCTTTGCTTTTCAGCTCCGCGATGTCGTTGGAACCGGCCTGCGCCATGGCCAAAGCAGAAGTCAGCAGCAGCGTGATCGCAAGCGCGCGCACGGGACACCTCCGGACCGCGGTACCTGCGGCAGAATGAAGTGTGCGGGACGCTATTTCTTTATCACATCTTGCGACGGCCGGCCCACCGCTATCTCCCGGGTGGGTCCCGCTTTATCACACCAGCGTAGTCTGCCCTGGCGGGCGGGATCGGGCTCGGGTATGCGCCCTCCAATTTCCTGGCTCGCCGAATTTGGTATTGTTGACGGCTTGGAGCCGATCACCCATTTTCTTACCGGCGCCTGCATCAGCCGGGCCGCCGGCCTGAACCGCAAGACGCTGCTGGCCACCACCACCTGCGTGCTGGCGGCGGAGGCCGCCGATCTCGACGTTCTGTGGTACTTCAAGAGCCCCATCGACGGCTTCGCGCACCATCGCGGCATCACCCACACCTTCGTGGGCGCCCCGTTTGTCGCCGCCTTCGTCCTCGGTTTCATGTATCTGGTATGGCTGGTGAAACGGCGAAGCCAGCCGCCGCCGGCCGGCGCCGTCCATTTTGTCTTGCCGAAGACGCCACGCTGGGGGCTGTTGTACCTGTTCGCGCTGGCCGCGGCCCTCAGCCATATCCTGCTTGACTACACCAACAACTACGGCGTGCGTCCCTTCGAACCGTTTTCCTACCGCTGGTATTCCTGGGACATCGTCTTCATCTTCGAGCCGCTGCTCTACGTGTTCCTGCTGGGAGGACTGCTGCTGCCGGCTTTGTTTGCGCTCATCAATGAAGAGATCGGCGCGCGCAGCCGCCGTCCGCGCGGGCAAACGGGCGCCATCGTCGCCCTGGTACTGATGGCCGGCCTGTGGGGGGTGCGCGATTACCAGCATCGCCGCGCCGTCGCCGCCCTCGACGCTCGCCTCTACCACGGCGCCGAGCCGCTGCGCGAGTCCGCCTACCCGTACTATTTCAATCCCTTCCGCTGGTACGGCGTGGTGGAGACCGACAAGTTTTACGAGCGCGTCATCGTCAGTTCGCCGGCGCCCGAAGTGAATGCCGCCAGCCGCGGCGGGATCCTCTACAAGTCCGGGGACACCCCGGTGGTGGAAGCCGCGAAAAAAACCTTCCTGGGACGCGTGTACCTGGACTGGGCCCAGTACCCGGTGATCGAGGTGGAAAAGCTCGGCCCCGGAGGCGCCGGCTCGGAGGACTATCTGCTTCCGCCCAACGCCGCCTACCTGGTGCGCTTCTACGATCTGCGCTTCGATTATCCCGAACTGATGCGGCGGCGCGAACGCCGGACCCTGGGCGCGCGCCTGCTGCTGGACAAGGATCTCCACGAAATCACCGCTTCGTTTCGCGTCCCCAAGCGCCAGCCCGACTGATCCCCGGGCAGGCCGGCAATCCCGGCTTGACGGCGCATCGCCTTCCGCCGCAGAATCATCGACTGACATCAGGGGAGGAATCCATGCTGGCTTACCTGTTCGTGGTGCTCGCGCTCATGCTGCGCTTCGTCTCGATTCCCATCAGCTTCGCCCCGGTGGGCGCCGCGCTCCTGTTCTTCGGCGCGCGCGGGCCGCGCAAGCACATGTGGATTCCGGTGCTCATGCTCGCCCTGGGCGATCTCCTGCTGACCAAGCTGGTCTACAGCTATCCCTACACGCTCGACCATGTGGTCACCATCGCCTGGTACGCCGCGGTCATCGCCATGGGCACGCTGCTGCGTGAAGATTCGCGCCCGCGGCGGGTTGCCGGCGCGGCCCTGGCCATGTCGGTTGGTTTCTTCGTGATCAGCAACTTCGCTGTGTGGATGGTGTGGGGCATGTACCCGCACACCCTGAGCGGCCTGGCCGCCTGCTATGCCGCCGCCGTGCCCTTCTTCCGCGGCCAGATTGTCTCCGACCTGCTGTCCACGGCGGTGATGTTCAGCATTCCGTCGGTGCTGGCGTTGCTCCACCCGCAGCCGGCGAAAGCGTAGAGGCACAGGAAATCTCAACCGGTGTCATCCCGAGCGCAGCGAGGGATCCGCTTTCGTGGCCATCTGAAATCTCGACCTCCAAGCTCAGGATTTCACCGCGCTCGAACTCTCTTCACCCACAGCCAGAAGCCCGCGCCGGCAATCGCCGCCAACCCCAGCGCCACCAGCAGCAAATGCGGATGCGCGCGGATCAGGTCGGAGACCAGCGTGGTGGCCTGTGGGCCGAGCTTGATGACCAGCGCCGACAGGATCAGGAAGCGCGCCATGCGCCCGGCAAAGATGGCCAGCATGAAATGGCTGAAGTGCATTTCAAACACGGCCGCCGAAAGCGCGAACATCTTGAAGGGAAACGGCGGCGGCATCATCGCCGGCAGCATCAGCGCCAGGAACTCGTGGTCTTCAAACTTGCGCCGGATGCGGTCGAATTTCTCTTTGCCCAGGCGCTTCTCCAGCACCAGCTCTCCCATCTCGTAGCCGACGCCATAAACCACCAGGCTGCCGAGGGCCGACCCCGCCGACCCCATCAGCACGTAGAGCCAGAACAGGTGCGGCTGCGCGTAGACGTAGCCGCCCACCACCGCATCCAGCGGCATGCCGAACAAAGCCGAGTCGATGGCGGCAATGGCAAACACGCCCCACATGCCGAGCGGCTTCAGCAGCGCCCACAGAACGCCCGTCCAGCGGGCCAGAAGATGGCTGAGCGTATGCAAGTTGTGAATTCTATCAGCGGTGGGACGATGGCTTAGCCACGGAGAACACGGAGGAAAACGGCTAGCACCCTGTTGATCGCGATTGCCCCTCGGCTACGCACGGGACGACAAGTTCCGGTTTTTCCTCTGTGGCCTCTGTGGCTAGTGTTTTCTGTGGCTAGTGTTTTCTGTGGCTAGTATTTTCTGTAGCTAGTGTTTGTAGCTAATGTTCCGTTTTCCCCGACAGCAGTTCCAGCGCGTGCGGCAGGACATCGATCACCGCCGCCAGCGACTCGCTGGCCGCCGTGGGACTGCCCGGCAGGTTCAGGATCAGCGACTTTCCGCGCACCGCGCACAGCCCGCGGCTCAGCACGGCCAACGGAGTTTTCTTCGCGCCTTCGCTGCGCATCCGCTCCCCCAGGCCTTCGACAATGGTGTCGGCCACCGAGCGTGTGGCTTCCGGCGTGACGTCGCGCGGCGCAATCCCGGTGCCCCCGCTGGTGACCACCAACTGCGCCAGGTGGCACATCTCCATGAGCGACATTTCGATATCCGGCTGATGGTCTTTCACCACGCTGCCCGCCACCACGCGGAAGCCCTTGGCCTCCAGCGCGGCGCGCACAGCGGGGCCGGAGAGGTCCTCGCGCTTCCCGACGGCGGAGGAATCGCTGACCGTGATGACCGCGGCGGTGAAATTCATTCGACGCAGGGTACCGCAGAGACATGCCATTGGGAAAGGCCGGGTTGCCGGAGGCGAGCCGCGGCCAGCCTGCGCTATCGCCCGGGCGCCTGGTAGCCGCGCTTGGAATACACCTGGGCGTAGGTCGGGGTCACGGCCGAGGGAACCAGCCGCACCTTGATCTTGTGCCACTTGCCGTCGCGGCTGGGATCGGTGGGCTCGTAGCCCAGGATGTACTGGCTGCGCAGCTCCAGGCTGATGGCGGCGGCCACTTCCGGCAGCTCCCGCGGGTTCCCGACAGTCACCGTGTGGCCGCCGGTGGCTTCGGTAATCGCGGTCAGCAGCTTCTTGCCCGCCCATTCCTCCGGGGTCTTGAAGATGCTGTCGAAGATGCCCATGGCGTAGATCTCGACGTCGGATTCCTGCACCAGGCTCTTGATTTCGCGGCTGCGGTAGCGGCTGCAATTGTCGCCGCCGTCGGAAATAATGAGCAGCGCGCGCCGGTGATAGCGCGCGTGCCGGAGCTTGCTCAGCCCGAGATAGATCGCGTCCAGCAGCGAGGTATGGCCGGCGGGAACGGCTTCCCCGAGCTTGGCGCGGATGGTGCCGATCGATTGCGTGGTGTCGGCCAGAATCTGCGGCCGGTTGGCGAAGGTGATCACGAAATAATCGTCTTCGGGATTGGCGGTCCTGAAGAACTCCCCCAGCGCCTCGCGCGCTAGGTCGATCTTGTTCTTCATGCTGTTGCTCAGGTCGACGAGGATGCCGATGGAGATGGGCGCGTCCTCGCTGGAGAAGTAGCGAATGTGCTGCCGCTCCTCCCCGTCGTAGAGCAGGAAATTGTCCTTTTCCAGGCCCAGGATGGGCCGGCTTTTCTCGTCGGTCACGGTCACCGGCACCAGCACCACGTCCACGTCCGCGCGAATGGGCCGGGTGTGAGGAATCAAGGTTCCCGCGGGCGCCGAAATGGCCGAGGGCGGCGGGGTGGAAGTCTTTTCGCGCGGAACAACGTGCACCGGGCTGTCCGATTGGGCGGCGGCCGGCAGCACCGCAAGGCAGACAAGCAGGACACAGAAGACGGAAACACCACGGGAACAGCAGTTCAACATGGCCGAAGCAACCAGAAATGAGGTGTGAAACCGCGCGATACTACCACACCCCATCAGCAGCTCGGCAATCGGCAAAAGGACTAAGGCAAAATAACCCGCCGGGGAAACTGTCCGGGCCCCGCGCAACAAAACCCTAACCGCCGCGTATGGCTGCAGATCCCGGGGAAAGCCGCTGCTGGCGCCGCTTTCGGCCACTCTCGATTGGCAGCCCACCCGCACGCCAGCGGCTTCATCGTATAACCGTCTCTCGCCAGCAGGCCGTTGCGCCCCCTGAACAGCGGCCGGAGCGTGTCCGCACGGCGGAACAGGCGAAAGGCGGAGACGAGTAATCTGGGAGGACAGGTACCATGAGGAGACTGACAGGAGTCATCCTGGTGATTCTGGCGCTGGCACTGGCGGCGCCGGCCATGTTCGCACAGGAAGAGCATGGAGAGTTTGGAGTCTTTGCGGACTACACCCGCTTTCACAACCTGAACAATCAGAACTTCTGGGGCTTGGGCGGCGTACTGGACATCAACCTGAATCACTACGTCCAGTTGGAAGGCGCCATGGCGTACGACTTTGAGCGCAATTTCGTGACCAACGGCAGCACCACCCTGGGGACAACCGGAAGTTTCCAGAACACGAACTTTCGCATCCTCAACGGCTATTTCGGCCCCAAGCTGCAAACCGGCATCGGCCCGGTGAAGGCCTTTGTCGCCGTAAAGCCCGGGTTCGAGAACTTCGGGATCAGCAACAAGGGCGTGGCCACTGGCTTCGTGGGCTCGGTCAACAACGTGCCCAGCGGCGACACCCACTTCTCGCTGTTCCCGTCCGCCGGCCTTGAGTTCTTCTTCACCCATGCCTTCGGCATCCGCGCCGAGGCCGGCGACACCATGTACTGGCAGGGCAAATTCACCGACAGCGCCGGCCAAACCTTTGGCGGCGGTGTGCAGCACAACCTCACGGTCCGGTTCGGCCCGCAGTTCCGCTGGTAAGACAAGCAGATTTTTCCTGAAGAGCGCCCCGCCGATGGGGCGCTCTCTTTACTTGTTGGCAGCGCGGCAACTGTTCGCCCCCATACTCGTCTACGACAAAATTACGCTAATCCATTCTTTCCTACGCACCGCCGGTCATGGCCGTCCAGCGCACGTCCTTACTCTTCAGCAGCTTACGGCCAAAAAAGCGGCTAAAACTTTGGCAACCAATGTGATTACCACCACTGCGGAGCGCGATCAGGGCCTGCCATCAGGCCAAGTTTCTTAACCTGGCGCATGTCGCCGGGATGTGCCGCTCACGTTTCTCGGAGGAACTCGCAATGAAGACTCGTTTCTGGATCGCTCTGCCGTTGGCGGCCGCCATGATACTTCCCGCCGCCGCGCAGACTTCTTCCAGCTCCACCAGCACGGACAATCAGGCGCCGGCCATGCAGTCGCAGCCCGCGCCCGACCAGGCGATGCCGGCCAGCACCCAGGAAACGCCGGACCAGAAGGCGGCAGACCAGAACCTGCAGGCGCGCCAGCCCCTCACCGTGGAAACCCATGAAGGCTTCTGGGGCAAGATCAATCCCTTCGCGCGCAAGAAATACGTGCAGCGCCAGCTCGGGCCGGTGACCAACCGGGTCAACGAACTGGACGAACTGACCGCGGCCAACGGCAAGGCCATCAAGGACGTGGATGCCCGCGCGCAGCACGGTATCCAACTGGCCTCGTCCAAGGCCAACGAGGCCGACATGCACGCGGTGGACGCCGGCAACCGTGCCCAGGCGGCGCAGCAGACCGCCTCCCAGGCCAGCACCCGCATTCAAACCGTCGAGGAGGTAGTCACCAACTTCGACCAATACAAGCCGGTCACCGAAATCGAAATCCGCTTCCGTTCCGGCCAGACCGTTCTCAGCCACAAGGCCAAGGAAGCGCTGGATGACCTGGCCAGCGGGCTCAAGAACCAGAAGGGCTACATTCTGGAAATTCAGGGCTTCTCGGCCGGCCGCGGGCAGAGCGCCATCGAGCATTCCCAGCGCATGGCCGACGCCGTCCGCCGCTACATGGTCATCAACAATGAAGTCCCGGTATACCGGGTGCACGTTCTGGGATTGGGCAACGCCCCCATCCAGGCCAGCGACGGCACCGCCAAGCGCGTGCGCGGCACTCGCGTGGAAGTGAGCCTGCTCAAGAACGACCTGGAGCAGCTCAGCTCCGCCCAGCCGCTTACCCCCGGCTCGTCTATGACATCCCCCAACGCCCCCGCAACTGCTCAGCCGGTTTCGCCTGCACCACCGCAGCAGAGCGCTCCCCCCAGCACTCTGCCGCCGCAGTCGAATCCGCCTCGGCAGTAGCCAAGCCCCGGCGCGCGCCCCCCGCGTGCGCCGGGCACCCCCCTTCTTAGCCCAGGTAGAAATCAGCCCCTCGTTCTTTGAGGGGCTCTTTCTTGCTACCATCCTTCCCTATGGAACCCGTGTACTACTCTGTCTGGCAATCGCCCATCGGACCGCTCACCCTGGCCGCCTCCGAGCGCGGCCTGCTGCGGCTGGAATTTGGCGCCGGGCCCAGGCGCAACTCCGGCCCCTGGGTCTGCTCCGAGGAGCGGCTCGCGCCCTGCCGAGTCGAACTGGAACAGTACTTTGCCGGCAAGCTGCGGGCGTTCACCGTGCCTCTGGATCTGCGAGGGACCGGCTTCCAGATTGTCCTGCTGGCGTGAACTGCTGAAGATTCCCTACGGCAACACGCGCACCTACGCCGAGATCGCGCGCGCCATCGGACGTCCGCGGGCATTCCGCGCGGTGGGCATGGCCAACCACGACAACCCGGTGGCCATCATCGTTCCCTGCCATCGCGTGATCGCCTCGGATGGAACCCTGGGCGGCTACGGCGGCGGCCTGCCGCTGAAACAGAAGCTCCTCGACCTGGAGCGGGGTCAGACCACGATCGTGTCCGCCGCGCCCCACGGCGCATAGGCGGCTATGCCGTGACGCGAAGGATTTGTCCGGGCAGAACCGTGGCAAGAGCGTTCAGCATGCGCGGCACGAGCGGTCGCAGCTCTTGCAACCGGTTCGTTCGCGCTGCAACAACCACAACTGCAACACCAGAAGCACTTATGTTTTGCTGGAATTCGATGTTCTGATCCACCGTGAGCAGGCCGTCGAACTTCTCTGCCACAATCAGGCGCAGCAGCTCGCTATTGCGCTTCGACGACCAACCCATCTCCGCAACTGTATGAACATCGTGCCCCAAAAGATCGGCTTTCAGCCGCCGCGGCACGCATTCATCAAGCAACAGTCGCATCGGATTCTGTCATCCGCCGACCCAACTCCAGCGCTGCCACCGCCTGCTCGCGGCTGACGGACGGGAAATCGCTGAGGAATTCATCCAACGAATCGCCCGCTTCGAGGTACTCATACAGCGTCTTGACCGGCACTCGTGTTCCGACGAACACCGCCGTCCCCCCGAGAACCTCCGGGTCGCTGTGGACTACGCGCTTCATCATCATCGGAAAACTCCACGCGCTTCCCCCGAGTATACAACCGCCTGACACGTTGGAGCAGCACCGCCGTCACCCGACGTAGGCCTCGGCCTCGATTTCCACCAGCATCTCGGGCAGGATCAGGCGCGCCACTTGGACCATGCTGGTCGCCGGCCGGATCTCGCCAAAGACCTCGCCGTGGGCGCGCCCTACCTTTTCCCAGTCTTCCATGTTGGTCACCTACGCGCAGGCGGTGCAGACGCTGCGCAACATCGAAGCGGCGCTCCAACAGGCGGGCGCGGAGATGAAGCACGTGGTGCGCACCCGGACCTACACCGCTCGCAAGTCCCGTAGGGACGAGCGGCCAGGGCGAAGGCAAATACCTCCAGCCGTGCCTTTCGACCAGAAAAAGGGCGGCCCGCAGGCCGCCCCGGTGCGCTGCCGTTGGCGCTACTTCTTCGGCGGAGTCTGGCTGGTTGGCGGTTGTTCGTTCATGGTGCCGGAGGCGCCGCCGGCCGTGCTGCTGACGGTTATACGGTTGTCGACCGTGCGATTGCCGGCATACGACTTGGCTAGCCGCTCGGCCGCCTTCTTTTCCTTGTTGGACTTGACGTTTCCGTCCAGCTCGATTTTGTCGGCGGTGACGTTCACCTGGATGGCGGAACTGCTGGTTGTGCGGTTGTTGCTCAGGGCCGTCTGGATCTGCTGCTGAAGCTGGCTATCGCCGGTCTCCGCCGTGCCCATGCTGCCCGACTGCGACTGCGCCCCATGCTGCTGGGTTCGCTCTGCGGGTGCTGGCGCTGGCGCCAGTCTGCCCCATGGCGCCGGGCTCGCTGCTGGCGCCGGCCTGCGCGCCGATGCCGCTCTGTTCACCCACTGGAGGGTTCACCGAGCTAGGGTTGGAAGTTGCCGTCGCCTGGCCGCTGACGCCGCCGGTGGTGGCCGCGGCCCCGGCCGAGGCGGAAGGAGCGCTCATGCTGCTCTGCTCCGCCGGTGGAGGCGTGCTGGTGCTGCTGGGCGGCGTGCTTGTGCTCGGCTGCTCAGTCGGCGGCGTGGTCGTGCTCGGCTGCTCAGTCGGCGGCATGCTCGTGCTGGGTTGATCGGGCGCGGGCGTGCTCATCCCGGCAGGGCCGGATTCCGCTCCGCTCACCGTGATGTTGTCGACGATCGGCTTTCCGTTGGTCGCGTATCTCTGTGCGATCTCAGCCGCCTTGTCCTTGTCGGCCTCGGTCGGTACCGTGCCGGAAAGCGCGATCTGACCTTCGCTGACATTGACGTTGACGTTGCTGCTGTCGGTCAGTTGGCTCTTGATCGCGCTCTCGATCTGCGCGGAGTCGGCGGATTGCGAGCCCATGGCGCCGGTCTGCGCGCTGGCCGAGGATTCGCCGGCGCTGGGATAGGAAGAAGCGCCCGCGGACTGGCCCGCCTGGCCGGTCTCGTTGGTGGTGGTGGTGGTGGTCTGGGTGCTCGCGCTGGACTGCGCCGCGATGCCCGGGTTGGCCTGGCTGGCCTGGTTCTCGCCCTGGGCCGTGCTGGTGGTGGCCGTCCCGGAGACGCCACCCATGCTGCTGGCGCTACCGGCGGCGCCGGCGTTGGCGTTCACCGCGAGGTGTTCCTTCACCCCTTTGACGCCCGGGACCGATTTGGCCAACCGCTTGGCTTCCTTTTTGTCTGACTTCTTGGGAACGCTGCCCTCCAGCATGACCTTGCCATTGTCGACCGAGATCTGCACGTTCTGAAGATCGGGGTTGGAGGCAAGCTGCTCATGCACCTGGCGGTGGAGGGTTTCATCGTCCACGTTGGCCATGGAGCTGCTCTTGCTGCTGGTTTGGCTGCCCATCTGGCCGGTCTGCCCCATTTCGGTGGCGCGCGGGCTGCCCTGATCGGGCGAACCCGTGCCGGCTGTGCCGGCGCCGCCTCCTGTTACCTGGGCGAACGCCACAGCCGCGGACAGGCCGAGCATAAACGCGATTGTCAATACATGTTTCTTCATTCGTGGTTCTCCCCGTTGCGAATAGGTTTTGGTTTCGGATCAGCTCTTCACGAGCGTGCTGCCCGCGACCGAGCACCCCGGACATGCGTGGCGGAAACCCGGCGCATGACAGGGTGCCCGCAACTCACGATGTGCGCGCAAACAGGTCCGCTTCGGCCAGAACAGACCTGTAGTCTGCAAAAGACAGCACGCCAAGCGCCAACCGGGGCCCGTCCTGCTTTCTCCGCTCACCTCTAACTGCGCTCCGCACAGCGAGTTACGTCCGGGCACCTGGTTGTCCCGGTGAGACACCGCCGCTATTGCCCGCGGTGCTGCCTTTGGGCACCACGATGCCTAACGTAGGCGGAGGCTTTGCATCCGCCACTTAACACTTTGGTAGCGGAACCAGGGCAGGTTGAACGCGGCGAAGGTCGAAAGTAGACTCGGTTAATGCATGCGCACGCACAGGGCGAGCCGGGACGCACCTCAAAGGTGCTGCGCGTCTCCCTGGCGGTGACCCTGGGCTACATTGTCCTGCTGGTGGTTGCCGGGTTGCGCGCACACAGCCTGGCGCTGCTGTCGGAGGCCGGGCACAACGTCTCCGACGTGCTGGCGCTGCTCCTCTCGCTGGCGGCGGTGTACCTGGAACAGCGCCCGCCCAACGCGCGCAAGACTTACGGCTATCGCCGCGCCGGCGTCCTGGCCGCCTTCATCAATGCCCTGACCCTGGTGGCCATCGCGTTTTACATCTTCTACGCGGCGGCGCACCGGCTGTATGCGCCGGTCCAGGTGCACCCGAAGACGATGATCGTGGTGGCGGCGGCGGGAGTGGCGGTGAACGGCATCATCTCCATCCTGCTCTGGCGGGGCAGCAAGGACTTGAACATCCGCAGCGCCTTCGTGCACATGCTGGGCGATACCATGTCCACGGCGGCGGTGATCGCGGGCGGCTGGGCCATCCTGCAGACCGGCCACGACTGGATTGACCCGGCGCTGTCGTTCGGAATCGGGGCCATCATCCTGTGGTCGTCCTTCGGCATCATCCGCGAGACGCTCAACATCCTGCTGGAGGGCACGCCGCGGGGCATGGACCTGGAACGGGTGGCGCAGGACATTGCCGCGGTCGGGGGCGTCAACGACGTGCACGACCTGCACGTGTGGAGCATCGGCAGCGAATCCCACGCCCTCTCCTGCCACATCAGCATCGCCGACATTCCGCTGTCGGCCAGCGAGGCCATCCTGCGCGAGGTGCAGGACCGCCTGCGGCACGGTTCCACATCCACCACACCACCATCCAGTTCGAGCACGTCACCTGCGACACCGTGCATGGCTGCGTCGTTCCGGCGCACGGCGAGCGGCCGGAGGGCTATCGCAGCGAGTGATTAGCAATTAGCAATTAGCGATTAGCGGCTCCACCAGCACACCGGCTAATTGCTAACCGCTAACTGC
>CAVUEZ010000004.1:0-17943 GCA_963740615.1 Terriglobia bacterium | reverse complement strand
TTACGTCAATTCCACCAACGCCTTCGATTCCTTGCAGTACGCCGTTTCCTCCGGCCTGGCGCCGGTATTGAGTATCAGCTACGGCGACTGCGAGGAGAACTTCAGCCCGGGCGAGATCGCCTCGCTGACCTCGCTCGGGCAGCAGGCCAACGCGCAGGGGCAGACGATCGTCGGTCCATCGGGCGACAGCGGCGCCGCTGACTGCGATTTTCCGCCCAACATGAATACGCCGCTCAAGTCGGCCTCGCACGGGCTGGCGGTGGACATTCCCGCGGCGCTGCCCTATGTCACCGCCGTCGGCGGCACCTCGTTCAACGAAGGCACGGGAAATTTCTGGAGCACCGGCAACGATCCCGCCAATGGCTCCGCACAGTCCTACATTCCGGAGGCCGCGTGGAACTCCACCGCTTTCGAAATCGCCCAGGGGGGTTCCTTGGCGGCAACCGGTGGGGGCGTCAGCAAGCTGTTTGCCAAGCCGAGCTGGCAAACCGGCACGGGCGTTCCCTCCGACGGACAGCGCGACGTGCCCGACATATCGCTTGCCGGGTCCTTCGATCACGACGGTTACCTGGTGTGCTCGAACGGAAGCTGCGTCAACGGGTACCGGGCCAGCGATGACTCGCTCTTCGTGGTGGGCGGAACCTCGGCGGGCGCGCCGGTGTTCGCCGGAATTGTGGCGCTGCTCAATCAGCAGGCGCAGGCCTCGCAAGGCAACCTGAATCCGCGGCTCTATCAGTTGGCGGGCACCTCCGGCGACGCCTTCCACGACATGACCACCGGCGACAACAAAGTGCCCTGCACGGCCGGAACCACCGACTGCCCCAACGGCGGCTCGATCGGTTTTGCCGCCGGCCGTGGATATGACCTGGCGACCGGCTTGGGGTCGGTGGATGCGTTCAACCTGGCCACCGAATGGAGCGCGAGCGCGCCCGCGCCCACGGCGGATTTTCAGATTTCGGTGTTCGCCTCCACCATGAACCTGACCGTCGGCGCCACCGGGAATGTCGGCACCACCGCGCTGGTCATCTCCGCCGTGCACGGCTTCACCGGGCCGGTGGCGCTCACGTGCAGCGTGCCGGCCTCGTTGCCGGGAACTACTTGTTCGGTTTCCCCGGCGTCGCTGACCACCTCGGGCAGCGCCACGGTGACCATTACGGCGTCGGCGACCAGCGCCACCCTGCGCGCTCCGCGTGCCCTGCCGCGCTTCTTTCCTTGGAGTGACGGCGCGTTTGCATTGGCGATGGGGCTGACGATCGTCGAAGGGAAAACCCGGCCTTCCAAGGCAAAGCGGGCGGCGATGCCGGCCGTTTTGCTGCTGCTGGCTTTCGCCCTTATGGTCGGATGCGGTGGGGGCGGCAGCACCACCACTTCGGCGTCTTCGGGGTCCACCGGTTCAACCACGGCCACCGGGGTGGTTACCCTACAGGCCACCGGCGGTTCCAGCTTGAGCCACACGGCCTCGATCGCCGTAACCGTGAATTAGCGCGGGAGCTCAGCTTCAGGAAGTCAGGCGTAAGCAGTGCTCGGACCGGCTGCAGACTCTCACTTTGGCAGGTGGTTCTGGGGGTTGAAACTTTCGAACACGGCGCTCCGCTCCGTCTGCAGGACGCTGAAGGACTCGATCTGTACCGCGACCCCTACCTTGTCGTTGAGCTGTTCCACCCGCACTACCCTGCCTGTACACAGCACCAAAACCGGTTCCGCCAGCGTCAACTCTTCCGGGAGTTGCAGGACGTACTCGATGGAGGCGCCCTCCTTCCAGGAATCGGAGGCGACGTAGAAGAACGCGCCTGACAGGCTGACATCCCGGGTCACTCCCAGCACGTTGCCCAGCGCTGCATTGGTGGTGCGTACCGGTAGGGATGCGGCTATACGACGGGTGGTCCGCCGTTCGATCTCGCTGTCCATGTTCGTGCGCCGGCTGCTGAGGCCCCGCTCTGATTCTCTCCCGGCGAGTGCAGGGGCCTGTCTTGGAAACATCTTCCAACCTTATCGCCAATCCTGTGACCAGTCCTGACGTGAAGAGCAAGGTGCGACAAACCCGGTGAGGATGAGCCTCGGCCAGCGCCATGACAATTCTCCGAACGGAGTAACCGAAAGGCTTAAGTCGCCGCCGGCCGGGGCGGCCTGATTTCTCGAAACTGGTCCCGAGCCCGGCGAAGGGGAGGGAACTGTGGCGGAAGCGTGTCGGAGTCGAACCGACCCCCGGCAGCGCGAAGCTGTCGGGCGCTGGTTTTGAAGTTGAGCCGTTTTGCAGGCGTGAGCGAGGAGCATAGCGACGAGCGGGAGCCTGCAGGCGAAATCCCGATCCCGAGCCCGGCGAAGGGGAAGGAACTGTGGCGGAAGCGTGTCGGAGTCGAACCGACCCTCGGCAGCGCGAAGCTGTCGAGCGCTGGTTTTGAAGACCAGGACACCCGGTCCGCGACGCTCCCATCTCCTATCATACCAGCAGGTTACGACTGGTTACGTCCGCACTCTGGCCCTCGTTAGTTCCTCGCTGGAAAATCCGAGGCGGAGGACCTATGAAGACGACTTCGACCAGGATTGGATTCACGTCCGCCGATCGGTCGTCCGCAGTGTCATCGGCCCATCCAAGACGGAGAGAATACGGGCGGTGCCGCTCATCGAACCGGTCAGAACTATATCGGCCCTCTGGCGGCAGAGCAGCGGAGCCACAGAGGGTTGGCTCCTCCGAACCAACTCAACCGGCCTGTCGATCTGCGGGAACCCGGCGCGGCAGGTTTATCAAGCCCGAGCTGAAGAAAAAGAAACTCACCTGGCGCGGATACCATGCGGGCCGGCGCGGCTGCGGAACCCGGATGACCGGCCTCTTCAATCCGCTAGTCGCGGCACAGTGGCTTGGGAACAGCCCGTTCGTAGCGCTGGCGCACTACAACCAGCCGGACCCTGGTGTCCTGGTAGCGACGGCGAAGCAGCTGGAGGCGCCGAAGGCAAGAGGCGACTAAACGTGCCGCGCTCGGAAGCCGATCAATATCGATTGCTCGTGGTTTATGTTCCACTTCCGCTGCAAGAGATCAGTGAAATTGGGGTATGCAGACCTGTAACCCGTATCCGACGGGTTAACGACAATAGCCTTGTCCAGGTCACCGACAACGTCCATGTCTTCGAACTCTGGCCACGTGAGGAGCGACAGCTCTATCGGGTCTCCTTCATTTCCTCGGCTGGTGATTCGGTAGTAGGCCCAGGACGAGGTGTTCGACTCGTTACCACGTTTGTTCAGGTAGATGGTGTCAGTCACGTCCATGTCTCGAATTCTACCTGCCCCCACTCAGCCGAGCGAGCATTTTCATGCTTTTGCATTCCCGGTGTTTCGTTGTAATTTTGCTGGACACCTTGAAACTCAGCCAAACTGAGCGAGATAACACCGTGATTAGTGAAAATGTTGGCCCAGAGCCTCAATCCGTCGCAGGGCCGGAGAGGCAGCCTGCAGGCGATTCGCCAGGCGGGAGACCCGAGGCAGACGAACAAGGCCCGGTTCGTGTGACTGTTGTCCCAAGTGCGGAGCTTAGCCGTTACGAGCGCAACTATTTGGCGGTGACGCGCCTTGCTGCTTTTGGCGCAATTCTGGCCGCTGTTTTTGTCTACTTCCAGTTCAAGGGGCTCGTCGACCAAAACCGAATCCTCTCTGCTCAAGCCCAGTCCGCCGCGGCGGGAGCTACCCTGAATGAATTGAATGTTCGGGAACAACTGAAGCTGCTTCGCGAGCAGGTTGAAGCTGCGCAGAATAGCGTTAAGGCCGTGCAGAGTCAAATGCGGCAGGATCAGAGGGCTTGGGTGACTATTGAAGTAAAGTTGCCTGAAAAAATCATTTCTGGGCAGCCACTCTCCGGCAAAGCTACCATTAAGAATACCGGCAAGACAGACGCCAGACGTATTGTCGCTGAGTTCGTCGCCAAGACAGTGGAGAACGGCAAACAGCCCAGTTTTACCTATCCTGCTCCGCACAGTAGAACTACAACCGGTCATTTGGTTCCCGCTTCACCACTTGAAATGCCGGTAGAATGGGTTCACTTCAAGGCTGGCACTAAAGAAGGCACGCCTGTACTTCTGACCTCAGACGAGGTCAATGAACTCAGGGGCGGCAAGTAGTTTTATGGTCGTCTATGGTAAGGTTAACTACCTTGATGTTTTCGGCGTGCACCATTGGACTCACTATTGCCAGTGGCTCCGGTTTAAGCCAGGGCGCTACACGGCCAAGAAGTGCACCGATTATAACGACGTTGACCGGAACTGACATGAGCATAGATACGCAAGCGCTTGCTTTGTTCAACGCGATGGCCGCCGGGAAGGCGGCCGAGCGGAGTTCAGAGCGGGCAGCTGATTCCTGGAGCTATAGCTTGTCATGAACCCCCTATAGGGCAGCCGGCGGAGACGTAGGGCCTTCCTAAAGGCCGGCAAGAACCTTCCTCCCCATCCTTTTTTTGCACGGAGGCTGCCAGTCCGGGCCAATTCCGGCCTAAATAAGGACCAGCTGGCGACTCTAACCTCATGAAAAGACTACCCGCCAGAGGAGACACCCACTTTTGAAGACCAGGAGGATCACCGGACCCCATGCGCTTCCGCGAACCCGCAAGCTGCCGGCGGATCGCTTGCTTCAGAGTGTAACCCGGCGAGTTCCGGCCGACAAAAACTGCTGCCGGCGCAAGAAACTGAACGGCCACTCCGGCAGGGGGTCTGAACCGAAGCCGGCGCCGCTGTTTGTGAAGCGTTTGCCAGGCTGGCGAGTCTAATTCGCCTATAGCCCACCCTGAGACAGCCTGATCCCGGATCCGGTGTAGGAAGCAGGGTTGAGTGGGCGCTTTCAGCGAGGAGGTCTTTCCCCATGCTCAAGATTGGCGATATTGCTCCGGATTTCGAGGCAGAAACAACGGAAGGCCGCATCCGGTTCCATTCATGGATCGGCGATTCCTGGGCGGTGCTGTTCTCTCATCCCAAGGATTTCACGCCGGTGTGCACCACCGAGCTCGGCTACATGGCCAGGATCAAACCGGAATTCGACAAGCGGAATGCCAGGATCATTGGGCTCAGCGTGGACCCGGTGGCGAACCATAACAAGTGGGCGACTGACATCCGGGAGACGCAGGGGCACGCGCCCAACTACCCCATGATCGGCGACACCGACCTGAAAATCTCCAAGCTCTACGGCATGTTGCCGGCCGCGGTCGAGGGCTCCTGCGAGGGCAGGACAGCCGCCGACAATCAGACGGTGCGCAACGTCTTCGTCATCGGGCCGGACAAGAAAATCAAGCTCATCCTCGTTTATCCCATGTCCACCGGGCGGAACTTCGATGAGGTGCTGCGCGTCGTCGATTCCCTGCAACTGACCGCCAGCTACCAGGTTGCGACGCCGGCGAACTGGCGGCCGGGCGACGACGTGATCATCTCCGGCTCGGTCTCCGACGAGGAAGCCAGGAAAATCTACCCCGGCGGCTGGAAGTCGCCCCGGCCGTACATCCGCATCGTGCCTCAGCCCAAGGAGGCTATCAAGAAGACGGCGTAAGCAGCGCCCAGAGGGGCCGCGGGTCGCCGCTTTCGCGCAGGGAGTGCCTGATCCGTGGTCGTTGCCGGGAATTTTCCATGCCTGAGACTCGACGGCGGTTTCCGTTTGTTCAAGTGGATGTGTTCACGTCACGTCCGCTGGAAGGCAACTCCCTGGCGGTGTTCACCGACGCCCGCGGACTATCCGACGCCCAGATGCAGGCGCTGGCGCGCGAAACCAACCTGTCCGAAACCACCTTCGTCTTTCCGCGTGATTCGGCCACCGAGCGCGAACGCGGGCGCCGCGTGCGCATCTTCACCACCCGCGAGGAACTCCCATTCGCCGGGCATCCGACGCTGGGCACGGCAGCCGTGCTGCGCGGCAGCGGGACCGCGGAGCTGATCGAGCTCGACTTGAACGTCGGCAAAATTCCTGTCCACTTCACCGCCGGTGGCGACGGACTGGTATTCGGCGAGATGCAGCAGCGCGACCCCGAGTTCGGCGGGCGGCACTCGCGCGAGGAGATCGCGCACGCCACCGGATTGAGCGCCGAGGAGATCGCCGACGACGTCCCCTGCGAGACCGTTTCCACCGGTTTGCCGTTCACCATCGTGCCCATCCGCGGCCTGGCGGCGATGCGGCGCCTTCGTCTCGACCTGGCCAACGCCTTGGAGTATCTGCAACGCAGCGGCGGGGGTTTCTTCTACTTCATCAGCCGCGAAACCGAGGACAAGTCGGCCAGGCTGCACGCGCGCATGATCTTCTACAACGGCGAAGACCCGGCCACGGGTTCGGCGGCGGGCTGCGCCGCGGCCTGGATGGTGGCGCACGGCGTGGCCGCGCCCGGAGAGAGCGCGGTCATCGAGCAGGGAATCGAAATCAGCCGGCCCAGCCGCATCGTGGTGCGCGCCGGGCGCGACGGTGACCGGATTGTCACTGTGCGCGTCGGTGGAAATTCTGTGGAGGTAATCCGGGGCGAAGCGCTTGTCTGATGCGCACACCCGCGCGGCCGCGCTGTCCGCGGCGATTTGCGCGCGGGCTAAAATTTTTTTTTCGCAATACTGAAATTCCTATTATCTTTGAGGGCACTTTACAGCGCGCGCGGGGGTGCATACCATGCGCGCACGTTTTTTCGCCCAGACGACTTAAAAATTTTCCGGGAGCTTCGCACCAGGCGCCGCCATCAGCATCGCGCGTCCCGCGCGGATTCCCCGCGAGAATTCGGAAAGGCCCATGAAGCCCAAAAGAACCATTCTCTGCGTCGACGACAACGAACAGTCCCTCTCCATCCGCAAGGTCATGCTGGAGACGCGTGGTTACCGCGTGATTGCCTGCACCAACGGCCATGACGCGCTCGAGCATTTCAAGCAGGGCGGCGTGGACCTGCTTCTGACCGACCTGATCATGCCCGGGCTTGACGGCCACCAGTTGATCGAGCAGGTGAAGACGCTTTCGCCGCAGACGCCGGCCATCCTGTTTTCCGGAAAAACCAAGTTCTACGAGCGCGATCTGCGCGCCGACGTGTTTCTCCCCAAGGGCATGTATGCCCCACTGGAACTGCTGGAGCGCATTCGGCTCCTGCTGGTCCGCAAGCGCGGCCCCAAGCGCCTCATGCCGTTAAGCGCCATCGGCGGCCAGGCGGGGGCCGCTGCCAGCTAGTGGATGACCGAATCGATGGAATTCTCGAAGCGCCAGGCGGAAGCGGCCGCAAGGGCGGCCATTCCTCTTCGGTTCAGGTCAGGCGGGACTGCCGCGCCGGCCTGATTTGGCGGCGGCGTTCATGTCTCCGGAGTTGAAATTCCAGCCGGGGAGGGCGCCGCGGTATTCCAGCAAATCCGCCATGGAGCGCAGCTCTCGGGCGACGCGCTTGGCTCCGAACTCCGTGATCGCAAGCTTCACCGTGAGCACGACGCCGTCGAGGGAATCGCGGGCATTCATCTGATTCAGCAGCCAATTTCGAATTGCCAATCGCACTTGCTCACCCTTAACCGAAGTTGAAGTTGAATAGAGCACCCTACACGGACTTCTACTCACACTCAAGTGCGGCTCTGATAAACCTTAGAAACTGGTTCGGGGGAACTAAGGTACGTTCTGCCGCGCCTTCGCCGTCCGCAGGCCGGCGCGCTGTAACTCCTGGCGCGAGTGCGCATCTCATCGGCGTGAGGATGATCGCCTGCATTGCCGCGGTCTGCCTGTTTGCCCAGTTGCTGGCCGGTGAAACCGCGCCCGCCGCCAGCGGTGCGGGTGTGCCGGTGGTGGTGGAACTGTTCACCTCCGAAGGCTGCTCCAGTTGCCCGCCCGCCGACGCGCTGCTGACGGAACTGGATCGCCACCAGCCGGTGGCCGGGGCGGAGATCATCGCGCTGGGCGAGCACGTCGGTTACTGGAACCAGCTCGGCTGGAAAGACCGCTTTTCCTCCGCCCTCTACAGCCGGCGCCAGAGCCGCTACGCCGCGCGCTTTCACCTCGAGTCGGTCTACACCCCGCAGATGGTGATCAACGGCCGCACCGAGTTCGTCGGCAACGACGCCGCCCGCGCCGCCAAGATGATCGCTGACGCCGCTCACGCTCGCGGAACAGAGGCGCGCATCGCCGTCCATGCCGCCGCCGGCGAGGTCCAGATCGAAATCAGCCATGCGCCCCGCCCCGCCCTGGATGTATTCCTCGCCGTCACCGAGTCCGGGTTGAGCACCCAGGTCGGCAAGGGCGAGAACCACGGCCGGCTTCTGCGCCACACCGCAGTGGTGCGCGAATTGCGCAAGCTGGGGACCACCTCCGGCGGGCAGTTCACGGCGCAAACTCCGGTCACGCTGGATCCCGGCTGGCGACGCCAGAACCTGCGCGCCGTCGTTTTTCTTCAGGACGCTTCCACCCTGGAGATCGCCGGTGCGGCGCAGGCTTCCTGGCGATAAGCGCTCGCTGCCGTGAAAAAGCGCGGTCTTAAGGCGAGACTGCGCTTGAAAAATCTCCGCAACTCGCCTTTAATCTTCGGTTAGTCCAAATTTCATCAGGCACATCTGTCAGGCCGCGCACCGGGGTCCTGATGCGCACCAGCGTTGCGCGTTGTGGGCCGGAGGGCCGCTGTGAGGTTCGGTGCGTCTTGCTGGAGGGATCGGGTGTCTGGCGCCCAGCCTCAAATGATCGCTAATGCGCCATTGTCGGATAGCGAGAAGCAACGCCTGGTCGCGGCGGCCCGCGCCGTGCTCGCCCGCGCTTACGCGCCTTATTCGAAATTCCAGGTCGGCGCCGCGCTGCTCACCGCATCCGGCGCCACCTATGCCGGCTGCAACGTCGAGAACGCATCGTACGGGCTCACCATCTGTGCCGAGCGCGCCGCCATCTGCGCCGCGGTGGCCGGCGAGGACGCCGCCCTGAAGATTCGCGCCATCGCGGTGCTCAACCGCGACAATCTCCCATGTTCTCCCTGCGGCGCCTGCCGCCAGGTCATCTTCGAGTTCGGTCCCGACGCCGAAGTCGTCTTCCAGGGCCGCGACGGTCTCGAGCACTCCACCGCGCGCGCCCTGCTTCCCGCGGGATTCACGCTGTGACCGGACCTCACGGGCCCGGGGCCGCCGGACGCGCCCGCAGTTTGCGCTTTGTCGACATCATCCGCCGCAAGCGCGATGGCGGTGAGCTCACCCGGGAAGAGATCAGCTACGTGGTTTCCGCCTATACCAACGGCGCTATCCCCGATTACCAGATTTCCGCCTGGCTGATGGCCGTGGTGCTGAAAGGCATGACCAAGGCGGAACTCGCCGCGCTCACCGAGGCCATGCTTTACTCCGGCCAGGTGCTGGACTTTTTCGACATTCCCCAGCGCAAGGTGGACAAGCACTCCACCGGGGGGGTGGGGGACAAGACCTCGCTTGTGCTGGCGCCCATTGTCGCCGCCGGGGGGCTGACGGTGCCCATGATCAGCGGGCGCGGTCTGGGCCACACCGGCGGCACCCTGGACAAGCTGGAATCCATCCCCGGATTCAACGTCAATCTCACGCTCGCCGAATTTCGCCGCGTGCTCGACGCATGCGGCTGCGCGCTCATCGGCCAGACGGCCGAAATTGCTCCCGCCGACAAGAAGCTCTACGCCCTGCGCGACGTCACCGGCACGGTCGAAAGCCCGTACCTGATCTGCGCCTCCATCATGAGCAAGAAGCTGGCCGAGGGAATTGACGCGCTCGTCCTCGATGTCAAGACCGGCTCCGGCGCCTTCATGAAGAACGAGGAGGACGCTGTTTATCTAGCCGAGTTGATGGTGGAAACCGGCCGGCGCATGGGCAAGCGCATGATGGCGCTGATCACCGACATGAGCCAGCCGCTGGGCCGCGCGGTGGGCAACGCCAGCGAGGTCGCCGAATGCATTGACGTGCTCAAGGGCGGCGGGCCCTGTGACCTTCGCGACCTTTCGCTCACCCTTGCCGGCTGCATGTTCTATCTCGGCGAACGCGCCGGCAATTTGTCAGAAGGGAAGAAACTGGCGGAGGAGATGATCGCAAGTGGCGCTGCACTGGAGAAATTTCGCCGCATTGTCGAACTCCAGGGCGGCGACCCCAAGGTCGTGGACGATCCCGCGCGCTTGCCGCGAGCACGCCATACGGTCGAGATCGTGAGCCCGTCGGCGGGATACGTCAGCTCGATCATGTGTGAACAGGTCGGGACTGCTTGCGTGGTGCTGGGCGGCGGCCGGGAGAAAAAGGAAGACGCCATCGATCCGGCGGTCGGCATCACCGTGCACAAGAAGCTGCTCGATCCGGTAGCAGAGGGTGAACCTCTGTGCACGGCGGCGTATAACTCCGACACGCGCTTGGAAGAGGCGCGACGGTTGCTGGTCACGGCCTACACGATTTCGCCGCAGCGGCCGCCGGAAAAGCCGCCGCTGGTGCACCGCGTGATCGGCGAATAGTTGGGAAGGGCACGGCTTTAGCCGTGCCGCAACGACGCACTAGGTAGTTTGTCATTCCGAGCGGCTCTTGCCGCGAGGAATCTGCTGTAACTGGCAACTCGGAACTCGCAACTATGTACAGATTCGTCGGTATTCTCGGCGTGCTCACCATGTTGGGCCTCGCCTACGCCTTCTCCACCGCCCGTCGCGCCATTCGTCTCAAGACCCTGGCCTGGGGCATCAGCCTGCAGTTTTTCTTCGCCTTCCTGGTGCTCCGGCTCGATGTCGGCCGGGCCGTGCTCGCCCGGGCGGGCGCCGCGGTCACCCGGCTGCTCGAATACTCCTTTGCCGGCTCGGAGTTCGTCTTCGGCAATCTGGGCAAGAAGCTGTCGCCGCAGGGATTCATCTTCGCCTTCCAGGTGCTGCCGACCATTATTTTCATCTCCGCGTTTTTTGCCGTGCTCTATCACTTCGGCATCATGCAGTTCATCATCAAGCAGTTCGCCAAACTGATGAAGCTGATGGGCGCCAGCGGCGCCGAATCGCTGGATGTCGCCGCCAGCATCTTCATGGGCCAGACGGAAGCGCCGCTTACCATCCGCCCCTTCCTGCCCTCGCTCACCCGCTCCGAGCTGATGACCGTCATGACCGCCGGCATGGCCCACGTTTCCGGCGGCATCATGGGCGCCTACGTGCTGTACGGCATCGAGGCCAAGCACCTGCTCAGCGCCGTCATCATGACCGCGCCCGGCACCATCCTTCTGGCCAAAATGCTGGTGCCGGAAACGGAGACCCCGCTCACCAGCGACCGCCATCCTCCCGGCGCGGAAGCCGCCGCCGCCACCGTCGAGTTGGAAGAGGTGAATCATAAGGACGAAAACGTGCTCGGCGCCGTCGCCCGCGGCACCATCGACGGCCTGCACCTGGCGCTCAACGTGGCCGCCATGCTGATCTCGTTTCTCGCGCTGATCGCCCTGATCAACGGCATCTTCGGCGGCATTCACAACCATCTGGCGAGCTGGTTCCCCTCCAGCCTGGAGAAGGTGTTCGGCGTCATTTTCGCTCCGGTGGCGTTTGTCATCGGAATTCCGTGGCACGATTGCCTGCAGGTCGGCAATCTGCTGGGCACGCGCATGGTGATCAACGAACTGGTGGCCTTCGCCAATCTCGGCCAGCTCAAGGGCGTGCTCGACCCGCGTTCCTTCACCATTGCCACCTTTGCCCTGTGCGGCTTCGCCAACTTCAGTTCCATCGGCATTCAGATCGGAGGCATCAGCGCGCTGGCCCCCAACAAGCGCTCCGAACTGGCCCGGCTCGGTTTTCGCGCCATGCTCGCCGGAACCATGGCCAACCTGATGTCCGCCTCGATTGTGGGAATATTGATGAAGTGAAAAAATCGTCGATGGTCGATGGTCGATGGCGCGACCGAGACTCGTTTTGGCCATCGGCCATAGGCCATCGACCATCGACTCCAATCTGATGTCCGCCTCGATTGTGGGAATATTGATGAAGTGAAAAAATCGCCGATGGGCGATGATCGATGGCGCGACCGAGACTCGTTTTGGCCATCGGCCATAGGCCGATCGACTCCAATCTGATGTCCGCCTCGATTGTGGGAATATTGATGAAGTGAAAAAATCGTCGATGGTCGAGGGTCGGCAGCACGACCGAGATTCGTTTTGGCCATCGGCCATAGGCCATCGACCATCGACTCCAATCCGATGTCCGCCTCGATTGTGGGAATATTGATGAAGTGAAAAAATCGTCGATGGGCGATGATCGATGGCGCGAGAGACTCGTTTTGGCCATCGGCCATAGGCCATCGACCATCGACTCCTATGAAACCTGCAGCCGAACCCACCCGCGCTTCCCCCGACGACTTCACCCGCGCCGAACAAGCCGCGCGCTTCATCGCCGGCAAAACCGCTCTGCGCCCCAAAGTGGCGCTCGTGCTCGGCTCCGGGCTGGGCTCCTTCGCCGACGATCTCACCGAGGCCGTCCGCATTCCCTATGCCGAGATTCCGCACTTTCCCCTGCCCAGCGCCGAAGGCCACGCCGGCACGCTGGTGATCGGCAATCTCGCTACGGTGCCGGTTGCGTGCATGCAGGGCCGCGTGCATTTGTACGAAGGCCACGGCGTCCGCGACGTCGTGTTTCCGGTGCGTGCCCTGGCCCGTTTCGGCATTCGTGCCCTCGTGCTCACCAATGCCGGCGGCGGCGTGAACCAGGGCTACACCCAGGGCTGCCTGGTGGTGCTCAAGGACCACATCAATCTTCAGGGCGTCAATCCCCTCATCGGCCCCAACGACGAGCGCTTCGGCCCGCGCTTTCCCGACATGACCCAGGCTTACTTCCGTCCGTACCGCCAGATCGCGCTCCAGCACGGAAAGCGCCTCGGCATCGACATCTTCGAGGGCGTGTATGCCGCCTTGTACGGCCCCATGTACGAAACCCCGGCGGAGATCCGCTACCTGCGCACCATCGGCGCCGACGTGGTCGGCATGTCCACCGTGGCCGAGGTGATCGCGGCACGGCACCTCGGCCTGCGCGTGCTCGCCATCTCCTGCGTCACCAACATGGCGGCGGGAATTCTCGACCAGCCCATCAATCACCAGGAGGTGCTGGAGACGGGCGCGCGCGTGAAGGCCAAGTTCATCCAACTGCTGGAAGCGATCCTGCCCCAGGTCGAAGACCTCGCGGGATCCTGACGCAACTGAAACTGAAACTGAAACTGAAACTCGAAACTGCTCCATGACCCACATCATCGCCATCGCCGGCCCCTCCTGCGCCGGCAAAACCGAGCTCGCCAAGCGCGTTTCGCGCCTGCTGGGGGCGCCCATTCTGCCCTTGGACGCCTACTATCGCGACCTCGCCTTCCTGCCATTGGAGGAACGCTGTAAGTTCAACTTCGATATTCCTGACTCGCTCGACCACGCGCTGCTCCGCCAGCAGGTCGCCGCGCTCGCCGAGGGCCGCACTATTCAACGTCCGGTGTACGACTTCACCGTCCACATCCGCTCGGACAAAACCGAGCCGGTTGTCCCCGGCGCTTACCTCATCCTCGAAGGCCTGTTCGCGCTCTACTGGGAGGATATTCGCGCGCTGCTCGGCGCCAAGGTGTACGTGGATGCGCCCGACGAGGTCTGTCTCGCTCGCCGCCAGCGCCGCGACGTGCGCGAGCGCGGCCGCACTCCCGAATCGGTGCTCCAGCAGTACACGGAAACCGTGCGGCCCATGGCCGAGCTCTACGTGCATCCCACCCGGCGTTTTGCCGACATCGTCGTCTCCGGCGAGGCGCCGCTGGAGCAGACCTCCGCCGAGGTCGTGGCGCGAGTCCGCGCCTTCCCTCGCGCCGCCCCCGCTTCCGGCGCCTGATCAGCACCTTTTCTTGTGCAACTCCCCTTGGTCGGACGTTGCCTCCGTACCCGCGCGGGCCCGGAGCTTTCACGCAAAATTAACTTGTGCGGTGTTCCCAATCGCCGCTTTGCGTGATATTGTTGCGCGCCGTCGAGACATGTAGCCGCCCGTTTTTGCCGTTCAGTGAGCCGGCCCGTGTGGGTGTGGTTCCTTTGCGGTGGCTGTGTTGGTGTGTCTCGGCGCCGGCCGCTCCCGCGTGCGCTGTTTTCAACCGCGCCGGATCGATGTTCGCGGCCGGATCGCTACGTGCTTTTGTATTTTTGCGTTCGTCGATTTCAAAAAACTGAAGACAGTTGTGGATCGTTGTGCGGCAACTCTCATTGTTTCTCGCGTTTTTGTCTTTCCGCCATTTTGGTTTTCGGCGTGCAGCTAACTTTGTTTCCAACTACGCCCATTTCAAGACAATCCAGCGCGGCCGAGTCACCGGCATCCGACCCTGCAGCGCAAAGTTAACTTTCAGGAGCGAAGAGCTATGTCTCAGTGCCAATTTTCGCGTCGGAGTTCCTCCGGGTCTGCTCTTAACCCAGGCAGCGTTGTTCGAACATCGTTTGTTCTTTTAGCCTGCCTACTGGTTTGTGTTCTTGCTTTGGCGCAATCCACGACCGAAGGAGCCATCAGTGGAACTGTCGCCGACAACACCGGCGCGGTTGTGCCTAATGCCGCCATTGTGGTGCACAACAACTCCACCAATGCGGAGCAGAAGGTCACTAGCGGCGCTGCGGGCCAGTACCGCGTGGGCAATCTAACGCCCTCCATTTACACGGTTACCGTGACCGCCGCTGGTTTTGCCCTCGTACAAGTCGCAGCAGGTCATCGTCAACGTGGGCACGGTGACTGACGTTTCACCGAAATTAAATGTCGGCGGCGCCAGCGAGATTGGTCACCGTCACTGCCGAAGCGCCGCAGATCAATACGACCTCTGCTGACTTCGCTCCTATCGTTAACGAGGTTGCCATTGCCAACCTGCCGATTAACGGCAACCGCTGGTCGAATTTTGCCCTGCTAACCCCGACCGTTATCCACAACGGCGACGGTTATGGGCTCATCAGCTTCCGTGGCATGAGCGTGCTGCTCAACAACAACACCATCGACGGCGCCGACAATAACCAGGCTTTCTTCTCCGAAGAGCGCGGCCGCACCCGCGCCGGCTACTCCACCGCGAAGTCCGCCGTCCAGGAATTCCAGGTCAACACCTCCAACTACTCGGCCGAATACGGCCGCTCCGCCGGCGGCGTCATCAATACCGTCACCAAGAGCGGCACCAACGCCTTGCACGGCGAGATGTACTTCTATGACCGCGATAACTCCTGGGGGGCCTTCAACGACTACACCACCATCACGCAGCAGACCGCCCCGGGTGTCTACACCACTTCCCCGTACAAGCCGACGGATGTGCGCAAGATTTCCGGCTTCGCCATCGGCGGACCGATCATAAAAGACAAGCTGTTCTTCTTCTTCGCTTTCGATTGGTACAAACGGAATTTCCCGGGCATCGGCATCCCTGCCAGTCCGGACAAGTATTTCGCCAACCCGAGCGCCTCAACCGCCTCCACCTTGGCGACTCGCCTTGGAATTCCGGTTGGCACCCCGAGCGATGCCGCCACCGCTAACACCGCCTACGGCCGCTACTACGATGCCCTCAATGGCGTGCTCAGCATGACCGGTCAGGCGCCGCGCCAGGGCGAGCAGTTCACGTATTTCCCGAAAATCGACTGGCAAATCAACCATAAGAACCGCCTCTCGGCTTCGCTCAATCGCATGCGTTGGGCCTCGCCTGCCGGAATCCAGAGCACGGCCACGCCCAGTTATGGTATCGCCAGCTTCGGCAACGACTACGTCAAGGACACTTGGTTCATCTCCAAGCTCGACAGCTTGTTGAGCAACCGCTGGGCCAACGAGCTTCGTTTCCAATGGGGCCGCGACTTCGAGTTTGAGAATACCCAGACCCCGACCCCCTACGAGCAGGCCCATTTCGTAAACCCGGCGGGCTACAACAATCCCTACGGCGTGCCCCCTAATGTTTACGTGAATGGCTTCAACATGGGCTCGGCGTACTTCCTCCCGCGGCCCAAGTACCCGGACGAGAAACGTACTCAGTTCGCCGACAGCATGACCTATAGCGTCGGCAAGCACACTCTCAAATTCGGCGTTGATATCAGCCACGTTAGCGACAATACCCAGAACCTGTATCGCCAGTACGGCGCCTACACCTACTACAACTTTGTGGATTATGTTTCCGATCTCAATAATCCCGCCAGTTGCGGCACCACCACCAAGATCGCGTGCTACAGCAACTACCAGCAGGGCTTCGGTCCTGCGGGCGTCAATTTTTCCACCAATGATTTTGCCTGGTTCTTCCAGGACGACTGGAGAATTGCCCGTCGCCTGACTCTGAACTTCGGCCTGCGCTGGGAGTATGAGCAACTGCCCAGTCCCTTCAGCAACCTGGTGAATCCTGACCTGCCGCTAACCGCCAGGATGCCGAGCGACAAGAACAACTTCGGTCCGCGCGTCGGCTTTGCCTGGGACATCTTCGGCGACGGCAAGACCTCGCTGCGCGGCGGTTACGGCATTTACTACGGTCGCGTCATCAATTCCACCATCTACAACGCGCTGATCAACACCGGCTCGCTCAGCGGCCAGCTTCAGTACTACTACACGGCCAGCAGCGGCAGCGCGGCCGGGGCCTTGTTCCCCAAGATCCTGGACCCCAGCACCCTGCCTTCGGGCACCGCCAGCACGCCTAACGCGATGTTCTTTGACTCTAACTTCCAGCTCCCTCAGATTCACCAGTTCGATCTGACCCTCGAACGCGAGCTGGGATGGAACACCGTTCTATCCATTGCCTACCTGGGCAGCTTCGGTCACCAGCTTCCCGGCTTCATCGACACCAATCTGAATCCGCCCAACACCACCTTCCAGTACACGATTGTCGGTCCTGACGCCGCGGAAAGCCCGATTCAGGGCACCTATTCTGTTGCCGGATACACCGGAAAGCGTCCTAACACCAACTACGGTGCCCTGACCGACATCTTCAGCGGCATCAACTCCAATTACAACGCGTTGGTTTTACAGCTCAACCATCGCATGAGCCGCAGTGTACAGTTCGGCTACAACCTGACCTGGGCCCGCGCCTTTGATAATGCGCAGAACCAGCAGACCTTCACCGATACCAGCGACTTTCTCTTTCCGGCAACGGCGGATCCGACCCGGGACGCCTACGGCCGCTCGCAGTACGATGTTCCTCTGCGCATGGTCTTCCACGCCGTTGCCCTCTCGCCGTGGAAGAAATCCGGCATCGCTGGCATTTTCGCCAATGGTTGGCAGCTTTCCCCCATTTTTCAGTGGCAGGAAGGCTTGCCCTTCTCGATTGCGGCCTCCGGTAGTCCCAGCGGTACTAGCGTGGGCGGCATCAACGGCAGCGGAACCGGCAGCGGCTGGACCTCCGGCCAGGGCAATTTCGGCGCCTACAATTACCTTCCAGGAGTTGGGCGCAATACCTACCGCGCCCGTAACAACTACGCGGTTGACATGAAGATCTCCAAGTCCTTCACCTACAAGGAGCGCTACAGCGTCGAGTTCTCCGGTGAAGGGTTCAATCTCTTCAACCATCAGAACGTGACCTACATGAACACCACCGGCTATAAGTTGGGCGGCACCGCGGCGGCGCCCACCATGACCTACTGCGGCAGTTCCGGCGGGTGCGGCTACGTGTTCGACACGATCGCCAACACTAACAGCAACTTCGCCTGGTCGCCGCGCCAGGTGCAGTTGGGTGTACGGCTGAAGTTCTAACGGCTACAGCTTTGCTCCGCGCGGCGGCTTCGGCCGCCGCGTTTTTTACGGGGCGTGAGCTGATGCGCTATGCTTCTCCATCCTCAACAGTCGTGCCCAAGTCATGTCCCGTAAACTTCGTAGCGGTGCTGTCTTTGTTCTCCTCATCGTCGGCCACCTCTTGGCGGCTGCGGTTCTCGACCTCAAGCCCACCGTCATCCTGATTTCCATCGACGGCTTTCGCTACGACTATTTCGACAAGGCCCCGACGCCCAACCTGCACTCCCTGATCGCCCGCGGGGTTCGCGCCCGCTACATGGTCCCGTCGTTTCCCACCAAGACCTTCCCCAACCACTACACCCTGGTCACCGGT
>CAVUEZ010000003.1:0-395592 GCA_963740615.1 Terriglobia bacterium | reverse complement strand
CCATTGCGTTACTCCTCTGCGGGACAATCTGGATCGCCTTAAGAGTCTCTGGTTTGTTCCGAGTGAGCCCTCTTCAGTTTCCCGCTTGGGCTGGCTTGTTGGTGTCAGGGGGCATTCTGGCGGGTCCGGCTGTACTTATACTTCCGCAGTCGCTCCATTGGGTCATTCGTCTTGGCGCAGCGGCCGTGTTCTTAGGGTGTGCGTTTGTTTTCCCTTGGTTCTACGATCAGCTCCCCATCTATTTCTGGCTCACGATGCTGCTCGTATACGTGGAGGTGTTCTGGGCTATCCCGCTGTTGCTGGAGAGGCGCAGTATCATTTCTGGACGGGAATGATCCCGGAAGCGAGCGGAACTTGTGAGGGGAGAAGGGCAAGCAGCTGTTGCCCCAAACAACGGGCTGTTCTCCAAACTCAAGAACTTGATTCCGAGTGTGAAGGGAAATCGGGGACAGGGAAATCGGGGACGGGAAATCGGGGGAAATCGGGGACAGACGGATCAATTTCTGGTATTTTGATAAGCTGTGGCGCGATTAGCACGAGTGATCGCGGTTGGCGTTCCCCACCACGTGACGCAGCGTGGGAATGCACGCGGTTATGTCCTCGACCGTGATGCCGACCGCAGGGTCTACCTCGGCCTGCTGCGCGAGTATGTGGAGCTTTACGAGCTCTCGCTGCTAGGCTATTGCTTGATGTGCAATCACGTGTATCTGGTGGTGATTCCCCGCAAAGCAACCTCGTTGGCGCTGACGTTTAAGCAGACGCATGGGCGCTACGCGACGTACTGGAATGCCAGCCAGCAGTCGTCGGGGCATGCCTGGCAGGCAAGGTTCTATTCGTGTCCGCTGGATCAGTCGCACTTGTGGGCGGCGCTGCGCTACGCGGAACGGAATCCGGTACGGGCGGGGTTGGTGGAGAGAGCGGAAGAGTGGGGGTGGTCGAGTGCCGCGGTACATTGCGGCATGAGAGCCAACGACGGTTTGC
The DNA here is from genome assembly GCA_963740615.1 of Terriglobia bacterium. Classification (GTDB taxonomy): domain Bacteria; phylum Acidobacteriota; class Terriglobia; order Terriglobales; family Acidobacteriaceae; genus JAIQGF01. The sequence continues at coordinate 394,611 of CAVUEZ010000003.1, read as the reverse complement.
TGGAGCTGGCGCAGTGGCAGGAGCGGTGGGACAGTTCGAGTTGGCGGCCGTACCTGCGGGAGAAAGATTCAGAGGAGGAAACAGCGGCCATACGACAATGTACGCCTAGCGGCAGGCCACTCGGGACAGCGGAGTTCGTGAAGGCTATGGAAGCGGCAACGCAGCGCTGCCTGACCCCACAGAAACGGGTCGGCGGAAGAGCGAAACAGACGCCGCCGATGACAAACAAACCGCACTCGGCTTTGATGAGGGGTGAAGTGATGGGGGATATTCCCGTCGGTCCCCGATTTCCTCTCGCTGCTAGGCTATTGCTTGATGTGCGATCACGTGCATCTGGTGGTGATTCCCCGCAAAGCAACCTCGTTGGCGCTGACGTTTAAGCAGACGCATGGGCGCTACGCGACGTACTGGAATGCCAGCCAGCAGTCGTCGGGGCATGCCTGGGAGGCAAGGTTCTATTCGTGTCCGCTGGATCAGTCGCACTTGTGGGCGGCGCTGCGCTACGCGGAGCGGAATCCGGTACGGGCGGGGTTGGTGGAGAGAGCGGAAGAGTGGGGGTGGTCGAGTGCCGCGGTCCATTGCGGCATGAGAGCCAACGACGGTTTGCTGGAGCTGGCGCAGTGGCAGCAGCGGTGGGACAGTTCGAGTTGGCGGCCGTACCTGCGGGAGAAAGATTCCGAGGAGGAAGCGGCGGCCATACGACAATGTACGCATAGCGGCAGGCCACTCGGGACAGCGGAGTTCGTGAAGGCTATGGAAGCGGCAACGCAGCGCTGCCTGACCCCACGGAAGCGGGGTCGGCGGAAGAGCGAAACAGACGCCGCAGATGACAAACAAACCGCACTCGCCTTTGATGAAGGGTGAAGTGATGGGGAAATTCCCGTCTGTCCCCGATTTCCCCCCACGGAAGCGGGGTCGGCGGAAGAGCGAAACAGACGCCGCAGATGACAAACAAACCGCACTCGCCTTTGATGAAGGGTGAAGTGATGGGGAAATTCCCGTCTGTCCCCGATTTCCCCCCGATTTCCCTGTCCCCGATTTCCCTCGTCTGTCCCCGATTTCCCTTTGCGATGAACCGCTGATCCGCGAATTCGACTAACGAGGCTGCGGCGAATGTGGCCACGCTGGAAGCACGATCTAGTTTTGGCGAACCAGAGGAAGTTAGGTTCCACCTTCCCTGTTTCTTCACGCTGTCTTGCGCTTGGGCTTTGCCTGACCGCTCGCAACGCGCTTCTTGCAACGTCTGCTGGGATGAATCAACACTTCAGCCGGGATCCGAAGGTTCCTGTGAAGGTTCCTGATCATGGCGAGAGACAGTGGCCGGTCTCGACGCATCACCTCATAGACTCGAGTGCGTTGCCCTATCACCCCAATCAGAGCCCGATAATCCTTTCCCTGCTGCTCCAAGCGGAACTTGATCGCTTCCACCGGATCAGGCAGATCCATGGGGAAATGCTCGCGCTCGTAGGCTTCGACCAGGGTTATCAGGACGTCGAGAACGTCTCCCTCTGCCGTGCCCGGCACCGCTCCCCACAGTCTCTCAATTCGTTGGAGTGCTTCACCGTAATCTTCTTTATTTCTGATGGGTTTTACCTGCATATTTCACCGTTGCCGCGTCGATGTTGTCGTAATCCGCGTGGCTCCCCACCCATTTGATGAAGACCACTTGCCGGAGATAATCGATTGCCACGACCAACCGGAAGGCGTTGCCCTTGATATTGAATACAACGCGATCGTCCCCTACGATGCTGGCGTTGGCGTATGCCGCCTTGACCTCTGCCGGATTCTTCCACTTGGCCTTCTCCGTCTCGTGGAACCAAGCATCCAAAGCCGACTTGACCGGCGCGAAATTCTTGGTGCCTCTTAGACTCTCAACGAACTCGCGCAAGGTACTGCGAGCAATCACTCTCACGACCAGTTGAGTCTATCATTGTGCCCAATATGGGTACCATCGAAAAAGGACGCGAAGCTGTTGCGGACGCGGATTCGGCTCTGTAGGCTGTAGTCGTTTTTGTGTCGGTGACAGCCTCCAGAAGCAACACACTTCAATAGGCTTCAACGAGACACGTGCAACCGATTCAATCAAAACCAGTTGCGAACTACAGAATTCAATAGACTTCAACAAGCTGCGAAATCTGGTTCGGGACCAGGGGGTCGGAGGTTCAAATCCTCTCTCCCCGACCAATTGTCGATTTGGCTTTCACGCATCGCCCGCTTCTAGAAAAACAGGCGGGTGGCCCGGGTAAGCGCGGCGATTCGAACTGAAGATTAAGACCCGAGGGTGCCCCGGGTAAGCCCGTCTTTGGCTTACCGGGGGTTTTTCTGTTGGCGTCACAGACAACCCACTGCGGATTCTCCTACAGTACGCGCCATGCCCTGGGGCCTTCATCGTTATCAGCGCACTGGCGACCTGCACTTCGTGACCTTCAGTTGCTATCGCCGGGAGTCTCGGCTGGATGCGCGCGTCCGACGCCTCTTTAAGCAGGCGCTGGAGCGGGCACGCGTCAATTACGGGTTTTGGATTTCCGCCTACGTCGTCATGCCCGAGCACGTCCACTTGCTGGTCAGCGAACCGGAGCGCGGTGTATTGGCTACAGCCATCAAAGCTGTCAAACTGGCGGTTGCGCGGCGTCATGGCGGACGCTTCTGGCAGGAGCGTTATTACGATTTCAATGTCTGGAGCCATAAGAAGCATCAGGAAAAGCTCGACTACATCCACTACAATCCGGTGCGGCGCGGCTTGGTCGAGCGGGCCGAGGATTGGGCGTGGAGCAGCTTTCGTCATCATTGCGATGGGACGCGCGGCGTCGTCGAGATCGAATCACCGTGGGCGGCAAGAGAGAGGGAGCGGCGTGGAATCGTGCCGCGGGTAAAGACGAGGGAAACTACCCCGGGTAAGCCAAAACCGGGCTTATCCGGGGCACCCTCGAGCGTTGAATGAATGAAGGACGAGTTTGGTAGCCCGGGGCCGGGTACCTGCTTCCTAGCCTGGAACAAAATCGAGAAACTCTGGAACGCCGACGATTGATTCAAAAACGGGCGCGAACCTGGGCCACCCTGGATTAGCAATTAGCGGTTAGCGGTTAGCGATTAGCTGAGTCCCAGGTTAGCGCCCAACACCGGGGCGCGAACCTGGGGCACGGGCTCAGTGCTTGTCGTGGTCGTGCTTGTCGTGGTTGCGCTTGTCGCGGTCGCCGTGGCCGCCGTGCCTCCAGGCCCAGTATTCCTTCTGTTCTTCCGCGTTGCGCTGAGCCCAATCGCGATGCGGCTTGTGGTTTTCCGTTTCCCAGCGGTGGTAGTAGGCGTCCTCGTCCGGGCCCCAGCGATGGTAATCACGATGGTCGGGGTCGTATACGCGGGCGTACCTGTGCCCCGCGCAACCGACGTTGACCACGGGCACAGCCAGGGTGCAGGCCAGCAATAGGGTCGTGATGTAGGCATGTCGATGCATGGTCGGCCCTCCATGGACGGCCTGTGGTTAGACTGGCATCGGCCATGCGTGCGTTGCCCCGGGTTTCGGGGCTGTCATCTGCCGTCCGGCTGCCAACTTGCTTCAGCCAACTGCGCCCGCGAAGCGCTCATCTTGGATGGAAACGCCGGCTTCATGGGCTCCGGGGACGAATGCATCGATCCAGACTTCTCGCCGTCACGGTAACGCTGGTTGCGCTCCTGACCGCGGTGGTGCTCCTGGGAGTCGGGGCGGGTTGCTCTTCGCCGAGGAGAAGCCTGGCACGCGCGGAGCGGCTGGAGCAGGCGGGCAAGCAGGCCGAAGCGCTGGCCATCTACCAGCAAATGCTGGAGCAAACTCCCTTCGGCAATGCCCAGGCCCGCTCCCAAATCTACTACCGCATGGGTGAGTGCCTTTACCGGCTGAACCGCATCACCGAGGCTTTCAGCGCCTATCAGAAGGCGGTGGAGACGGAACCCGGAAACGTGGCGGCGCATCTGCGGCTGGGTGAGTTCTTTCTCGCTGCCGGGATCATGGACCGGGCGCGCGAGCAGGCGGAGCTGGTGTTGCGGAAAGCCGGCGACGACAGCGAAGCGACGGCGCTGTGGGGGGCGGCGCTGGCGTCCGAAGGCAAAAACGATCTGGCTATCCGGGCTTACCGGCGGGTGCTGAAGGCGGATCCCAAGCGGGTTTCGGCGGCCATCGCGCTGGCCGACATCTACAACCGGGAAAACAACGTGGAGGAAGCGCGCAAGGTGCTGCACCAGTCGGCGTCGGCCAATCCCAAGAGCGCTTTACCCTGGCTGGCGCTGGGGCGTCTGAGCGAGCAGGAGGGCGAGGTGGCGGGGGCAGAACAATGCTACCGGGAGGCGGTGGCCGCCGAGGACACGCCGGAATCCAACCTGCGCCTGGCGCAGTTTCTGCAGCGCACGGCGCGCATCAACGAAGCCGAACAGGTGTTGCGGCGGGTGGATGCGCAGCGGCCGGCGCAGCCCACGGCGCTGCCCGATTTTGAGTTCATCGCGGGAAAACCGGATACGGCGGTGGCAGGCTACCAGGCGGCGCTGAGCGCCGCCTCAAGCACGGCTGCGAAGAGCGGCGGCAAAACGCCACAGCAGGAGGAGCTGAGGAATCGGGCGCTGCTGGCGACGCGGCTGGTGGAGGCGGACGTGGAGATCGCGGGGCAGAAAACGGCTGCCCAACGAGGGGAGGTGATCCAGCGGGCGCGCGCTCACCTGGCCGAGTATCAGTTGGACCTGGATCCGGCGACGCTCGCCATCCTGCGGGCGGAGGTCGCGCTGGCCGCTTCCGATCTTCCCCTGGCGGAGGTGCAGGCGCGGACGGCGGTTTCCCTGGCGCCGGAATCGGCGGCCGCGCATCACGTGCTGGCGATGGTCCAGTACCATTCCGGACATGGTGCGCAGGCGCGCGCCGAATGGCTGGCGGCGCTGGATTCGGACCCGCATTTCGTACCCGCGCGGCTGGCGCTGAGCCAGGACGCGCTGGCCCTGGGCGAGCGCAAGAGGGCCGAACAGTACGTGATGGGGGTGGTGCGCGATGAGCCCGGCAACCTGCGCGCCCTGACCCTGTTCGCGCGCGTGTTGCTGGCCGAAAGACGCCACCTGGCGGCGGCGCTGCTCGCCCGGCGGGCGATGGCAATCGACAGCGGCGCGTGGCAGCCGCACCTGGTGCTGGGCGAAATTGCGCTGGCGCGGCACAACCTGGGAGAGGCGCTGATTCATTTCGAGCAGGCGGTGCTGCTGCAACCGCACTCGCCCGAGGCGCTGGCGGGGCTGACCCGCGCCTACAAAACGGGGGCGGTGACCCGCGCCATGCTGGCCGAGATGGAGCGAGTGGCGGCCGCCAATCCGCCATCGGCGACGCTGATGGAAATAGCCGGGCGGCTGTACGCGGACCGCGGTTTCTTCGCCGACGCCAAGCGCTGCCTGCGGGCGGCGCTGCGGCTGGATCCGCAGAGCTCCACGGCTGCCGCGGCGCTGGCCCGGACCTATGCCGCCACCGGTGAGTTGAATGCCGCCGCCGATTCCGCCTCGCGCGGCGACGGACACTCGGCGGCGCTGCTGGCGGGAGTCCGCGCGCAGGAGCGCAACGACCTGGAGGCCGCCATCTCCAATTACGAACGTGCACTCCGCGAGGGCGAGCATTCCGGGGTCGCGGCCAACAATCTGGCGTGGCTCTACGCGCAGCAGGGAACCAACCTGCCGCGGGCGCTGCAACTGGCGGAGCAGGCACGCTCCATGGCGCCGGAGAATCCCGCCGTGCTGGACACGGTGGGAGTGGTGCATCTGCGGATGCGCAAGTACACGGAGGCAATCAGCGTGCTGGAATCGGCGCGGAAGCTGGCGGGCAACCGCGATCCGAAGCTTGGGGCACAGATACGGAGTCATCTGAGCGAGGCGTATCTGAGGGCAGGAGAGACGGGGAGATCGGAAGTAAGAAGTAAGAAGTAAGAAGTAAGAAGTAAGAAGTGGTCGAGGAGTGCTGGGGGCGCCCGCGGGGTTCCTGGTTGAAACGCCTTTAACCGGGATCCGAAGCTTGGGGCACAGATACGGAGTCATCTGAGCGAAGCGTATCTGCGGGCAGGAGAGACGGGGAGATCGGAAGTAAGAAGTAAGAAGTAAGAAGTAAGAAGTGGTCGAGGAGTGCTGGGGGCGCCCGCGGGGTTCCTGGTTGAAAGGCCTTTTGATGGTGCGGGCGGGGCCAAGCGAGCCGGGGTCCTTCGACTCGGACGCGCAAAGGCGGCGCGTCCTCGATCAGGATGACAAGAAGACTGTCCCCTCGCATTCAACCGGGAGATGATCCGTCTGCTTGCGGAGAACAAGGGGAAAGCTCGCCGGGTGGCGTGAGGCGATGCCATAAGGAATTCTATTCGACTGATAAGAAGTATCGATTTCCGCCTGGGCCGCGGGTGGCTTATGCTGAACGGCGCTGCCGAGGCAGAATTCCATTCGATCGGGGGAAACCGCGGTGGGGGCGGAAGCACAAGGGACGGGCGCTAGGGGCGCTCCGAAAGCAAGCGGAAGAATCAGCATTGAGACGATGACCGCCGGAGACTGGCCGGATGTTTCGGCGATCTTCCTGGAGGGAATCGCCACCGGGAACGCGACGTTCGAGACGCTGGCGCCGACCTGGGAGCAGTGGGACCGGACGCATATGCCGGTGGCCCGGCTGGTGGCGCGGGTGGGGAAGACGATTGCCGGGTGGGCGGCGATGAGCCGGGTGTCGCAGCGGTCGTGCTACGCCGGGGTGGCGGAGCTGAGCGTGTACGTGGCGAGTTCGGCGCGCAGCCAGGGGGTGGGGGACGCGCTGATGAAAGCCGCAATCCAGGCATCGGAGGGGGCGGGAATCTGGACGCTGCAAGGGGCGATTTTTCCCGAGAACAAGGCCAGCCTGCGGATGTGCGAGGCCAACGGGTTTCGCGTGGTCGGGCAGAGGGAGCGCATCGGCAAACGCGAGGGGAAGTGGAGGGACACGGTGCTGGTGGAGCGAAGGAGCAAGGTGGTTGGCAGCGATTAGCAATTAGCGATTAGCAATTAGTGTGCCGTCCCGCAAATTGGCGAAATAAATCGAGACCCGATCATCTTGTTCCCTCGGCGGCCGCCATTCCCAGGTTAGCGCCCCAACAGCGGGGGCGCGAACCTGGGGCACCCGCGATCAGCGATTAGCAATTAGCGATTAGCGTATAAAGCGATCTTATTGAGGCGATAAAAAGTATGAATTTCCTGCCGCCGCCCGGCGCACCTTATGCTGGAGTGGAGCTGCTGCAAGGCCCGCCGGGATTGTGACAGCCGCCCAAGAATTCCACTGGAAAATCCAAGAATGCACGCGCCGGAGCGCGCGTAGAGGCACGCGCCGAGCCGGCGCAAGGAGCAAACATGGCTGATCCCAAAACTGTCTTGCAGTTCGCCAAGGAGAATGGGGCGAAGCTGCTGGACCTGCGTTTCACGGACTTGCCGGGGCTGTGGCATCACGTTTCGTATCCCATTTCGCAATTCAACGAGGACTCATTCGAAGAAGGCTTCGGGATGGATGGATCGTCGATCCGGGGCTGGGCCGCCATCCACGAGAGCGACATGCTGCTGATACCGGACCCGAGCTGGTACATGATCGACCCGTTCATGGAGGTGCCGACGCTGGTGATGATCGCCGACGTGCAGGACCCGGTGACTAAGCAGCGCTATGACAAGGACCCGCGCTACATCGCCAAGAAGGCGGAGATGTTCTTGAACTCGACGGGGCTGGCGGACACGGCGTATTTCGGGGCGGAAGCCGAGTTCTTCATCTTCGACAACGTGCGCTTCGACCAGCGGGAGCAGCACGGGTTCTACTTTATCGACGCCGAGGAAGGGCGCTGGAATTCGGGGCGCAAGGAAAACAATCTGGGCTACCGGCCGCGCTACAAGGAAGGATATTTCCCGGTGCCGCCGACGGACCACTACCAGGACCTGCGCAGCGAAATGACGATGACGATGCAGCAGTGCGGGCTGGAGGTGGAATGCCATCACCACGAGGTGGCGACCGGCGGGCAGACGGAGATCGACCTGAAGTTTGACGCGCTGGTGAGCTCGGCCGACCACATGATGCTGTACAAGTACATCGCGCGGAACGTGGCCAACCAGTACGGCAAGACGGTGACCTTCATGCCCAAGCCGCTGTTCCAGGACAATGGCAGCGGGATGCACACCCACCAGTCGCTGTGGAAGGGCGGGAAGCCGCTGTTCGCGGGCGACGGCTATGCGGGGCTGTCGCAGATGGCGCTGTGGTACATCGGGGGGCTGATCAAGCACGGGCCGGCGCTGGCGGCGATCATCGCGCCGACGACCAATTCCTACAAGCGGCTGGTGCCGGGCTTCGAGGCGCCGGTGAACCTGGCGTACTCGCGGCGGAACCGCTCGGCGGCATGTCGTATTCCGATGTACTCGGCGTCGCCCAAGGCCAAGCGCATCGAGTTCCGGCCGCCCGACCCGAGCTGCAATCCGTACATGGCGTTCGCGGCGATGATGATGGCGGGACTGGACGGGGTGGAGAACAAGATCGATCCCGGACAGCCGCTGGACAAGGACATCTACGATCTGGGCCCGGAGGAACTGGCGAAGGTGCCGTCGATGCCGGGGTCGCTGGAGGACGCGCTGGATGCGCTGGAGCGCGATCACCAGTTCCTGCTCAAGGGCGACGTGTTTACCGAGGCGCTGCTGGACACCTACATCGGCTATAAGCGGGACAAGGAGGTGAACGCCGTGCGGCTGCGTCCGCATCCGTACGAGTTCGCCCTCTACTACGACATCTGAGGGAAAGAAAAAATCAGAAAACCTCACCCTGCGAAAACCGCGTAGGTGGGCCACCCGGAGGGGCCGAGAAGCACTCGGCCCCGTTTTTTTTTACGAAAACCGCGCAGGGTGAGCGACCCGGGCGGCAGCTCCGAGGAAACAGGGAGCAATGTTGCAGCCGCTGGGGGCATCTAGTTAAAGGTGAGGGAGGAAAGAATGCCCGAGCCGATGATCGTTAGCGGTGAGGAGGCCAAGGAGAGAAGCGCTGAAGACCTGGCTACGCAGTTGCACAGCAGCCGTCAGGGCTTGAGCACGGCCGAGGCCGAAAGGCGGCTGGCGCAGTACGGCCCGAACGCGCTGAAGGAACACAAGGTCAGTCCGATCTTGAAGTTCCTGGGCTACTTCTGGGGGCCGATACCGTGGATGATCGAGATCGCGGCGATCCTGTCGGCCATTGTCCGGCACTGGACCGACTTACTCATCATCCTGGTACTGCTTCTGTTTAACGCGCTGGTGGGGTTTTGGCAGGAATACAAGGCGGCCAACGCGCTGGAGGCGTTGAAGACGCAGTTGGCACTCAAGGCGCGCGTGCTTCGGGACGGCAAATGGCAGGGGATTGCGGCCGAGCGACTGGTTCCGGGAGACATTATCCGCATCCGCCTGGGAGACGTGATACCGGCGGATGTCAAGCTGGTGGAGGGCGAGTTCCTCGGCGTGGATCAGTCGGCGCTGACCGGGGAATCGCTGCCAGTGAGCAAGAAGGTGGGAGACATCGCCTATTCCGGATCGGTGGCCAAGCAGGGAGAAATGGTGGCCCTGGTGACCAGCACTGGGACCCATACGTACTTCGGGCGGACGGCCACGCTGGTGCAGACGGCCGGGGCCCCTTCCCACTTCCAAAAAGCGGTGCTGCAGATAGGGGATTACCTGATCTACCTGAGCGTGGGCCTGGTGGTGGTGCTGGTGCTGGTTAAGTTGGAGCGCGGCGCCCACATTTTGACGCTGGTCCAGTTTGCGCTGATTCTGACCGTCGCCTCCATCCCCGTGGCCCTGCCGGCGGTGCTCTCGGTGACCATGGCGGTGGGCGCCCTGGCGCTGTCGAAGATGAAGGCGATCGTGACGCGGCTGGAATCGATCGAAGAGATGGCGGGCATCGACATTCTGTGTTCCGACAAAACCGGCACGCTTACGCAGAACAAGCTGACGCTGGGCGATCCGGTAGTCTTCGGCGCTCGAAACGCGCAAGAGCTGATCCTGTATGGAGCGCTGGCGTCGAAGGAGGAGGACCAGGACGCCATCGACCTGGCGGTGCTGGGCGGGATCAAGGATAAGGCAGCATTCGAAAGCTACATCAACCTGCAATTCATGCCCTTCGATCCGGTCAACAAAAGGACGGAGAGCACGGTCCAGGATCCGAATAGGGGAACGTTCAAGGCGACCAAGGGCGCTCCGCAGGTGATCATGGATTTGTGCCACCTGGAGGGGGACACTCTGGCCAAAGCGCAGAAGGTGGTGGATGAACTGGCGGCAAGGGGATATCGCACGCTAGGGGTAGCCCGTTCGAAGGACGGCGGTTCCTGGGAATTTCTCGGAATCCTGCCGCTGTTGGATCCGCCGCGGGAGGACTCGGCGGCGACTATCGCCGAGGCCAGGAAACACGGGATCAAGATCAAGATGGTGACCGGGGACGACGTGGCGATCGGGCGCGAGATTTCGCGCAAGGTGGGACTGGGCGAGAACATCCAGCCCGCCACCCAACTGTTCAAGAAAGACACGGACGTGGAGCACTTGAGCGCGGAGGCGATGACGCAGATCGAGAAGGCCGACGGCTATGCGCGCGTGTTCCCCGAGCACAAGTACGGGATCGTGCGGGCGCTGCAATCCCGGGGACACATTGTGGGAATGACCGGCGACGGAGTGAATGACGCGCCGGCGATCAAGCAGGCTGACGTGGGCATCGCCGTGAGCGGGGCCACCGACGCGGCCCGCAGCGCCGCCGCCCTGGTGCTGACGGCGCCCGGTTTGTCGGTGATCGTGAGCGCGGTGGAGGAAGCACGCAGGATTTTCGAGCGGATGAACAGTTATGCCATCTACCGGATCGTGGAGACTATCCGCATCATGTTCTTCGTGGTGCTGGCGATCGTCTTTTTCAATTTCTATCCGATCACCGCGATCATGATCATCCTGCTGGCCTTCTTCAACGATATCCCGATCATGGCGATCGCTTTCGACAATACCCAGGTGGATCCGAATCCGGTGAAGTGGGACATGCGCAGGGTGCTGACGATTTCCACCGCCCTGGGCCTGAGCGGAGTGGCGGGAAGTTTCCTGATGCTGATTATCGCCAAGAACTGGCTGAAATTGGACATTCGCCAGATCCAGACGTTCGTCTTCCTGAAAATGGCGGTGGCGGGACATTTCACGCTATTCGTGACGCGCACCTCGCGCCGGTTCTGGCAAAAACCCCGCCCGGCGCCGATTCTGCTGTGGTCGGCGATAGTCACCAAGGTGATCGCAACGCTATTCGTGGTTTATCCGTTTGGGTTGATCACGCCCATCCACTGGCGGGCGGCGGGAGTGATCTGGGCGTACTGCATCGCCTGGCTTTTCATGGGGGACGCAATCAAGATGGTGGTCCTGAGGCACCTGGAGATGAGCGGGCCGCGGCATGTGGGATTTCTGCAGGTGGTAAAACAGTGGCTCACCTTGTAGGGCGTGTCTGTTCTCCCCTCGGGAGAAGAAGAGTGCAGAAGAGGCGCCATGCCGAAAGGCTTGGCGGATGAGGGTTCATCTGGCCGGCTGCCGCGCGGCCGCAGCCAGGGCCTGGAATGCACGGTTGACGAATTGGAAGGGAACCACGAGTTCGTCGCTTTGGCGGTAATAGCGAACCGGAACCAACTCACAGAAGCGAGCCGAGGCGGGCTTGGAGGCGCCAGGCCGGAGCATCGGCTGGCGACACATGCCGCACATCACCTTCCCTTGCAAGACATAATTGGGGTGGGGCGACCGCCGATAGCAGGAGGCGCAGGCAGCGAGAAACACTTCGACTTGCCGGCCGCTTTGCCGGCGCACCACAAAACGGGTGTCTTCGCGGCCGCCGTATTCGAAAAGCACCGGCTTGCGCGCGGGAATGCGATTTTCCGGCAGGCGCAGGTCGGCGCCCATGGGGAGCCGGGTGGGAGGCGTATCGCCGTTGCGCAGGAGGCGTTCCTGGGAAGCGAAATGCCAGGCAGCAGCTCCGTAGGTGAGGACCAGAAACCCGATGACCATCCAGAATGGCCAGGCGCGAAGCACCGAAAAACGTGTGCCGTTCGTGGCAAGTCTCCGAAGTCCCAACCAACGGCGGCGCTTGGTATGCGAATTCATCGTCTGGCCTTCACGGCTGTTGTTCGTCGCCGGCATAGACCACCTGCCGCAGGCGCGGATAGCTGGTCAGCTTCGCCGGCGTGCCGCCTGCCAACCGCGTGAGAGCGTGCAAGACCGCAGGTACGTAGTAACGAGTTTCGTCCGGCAGGCTTGAGCTGATAAGCGAGAAATCGCGCGTGCCGGCGTGAAGCAGAGCGCGCTCGACCCTCTGCTCACCGGCGTTATAGGCGGCCAAGGCAAGCGGCCAGTCGCGGAACTGGGCATGGAGATCCCGAAGATACCGTGCCGCCGCGCGCGTGGACTTGAATACATCCAGGCGTTCATCCCGTTCCTGGTCGACCACGAGTCCGTAGCGCCGCGCGGTATTCGGCATGAGCTGCCACAGGCCGCGGGCACCTTTGGGAGACAGCGCGGCAGGTTCTCCTGCACTCTCCACCAACACGACTGCCGCGAGTTCAGTCGGAACGCCAACCTCGCGCAGGATCGGCTCCAGCACCGGACGAAGGCGTTCGACGCGCTGCCAGGCGCTCAGGCGAGCGCTATGCGGCGACGGCGTCGGCAAATCCCCGGCTTCTTGCACAGGTGCCGTCAAAGGAGTCACCGGATGAGGGTGAACGACACCGTCCAATGTTCGGGAAGCGGCGTCGCTCAGTTGCTCGTCGTAGCGTGCGAAGGGATCAACTCTGGTGATTTGTGCGGCCGAAATGCCGGAAGTCGCCAGAGTGACGAGCAATGCCCCAACTAAGCCGGCCCATTTTTGTGCAGGCTTAGTCACTTGTTACCTCCGGTCCCGGCGACAACCATTTCGACTTCCGTCAGTTCACTCTTAACCTCCCAGTTCCATTTCCAGATAGTGAAGATTACCGGGTAGATGAGCAGCTCAAGCAGGAAGGAGGTGATGATGCCGCCGACCATGGGGGCGGCAATGCGCTTCATTACATCGGCGCCTGCGCCGGTGGACCACATGATGGGCAGCAGACCCATGAGAATAGCCATCACGGTCATCATCTTCGGCCTCACCCTCTTGACGGCGCCGTCTATGATCGACTCTTCCAGATCCTTCTCACTGTTGATCCGACCGTCTTCCTTCCATTTGTTGTAGGCAAGATCGAGGTACAGCAGCATGACGACGCCAGTTTCCGCGTCGACGCCAGCCAGCGCGATCAAGCCGACCGCTACCGCTATGCTCAGGTTGTAGCCCAGCAAGTAGAGCAGCCAGAAGGCCCCCACCAGCGAGAAAGGCACTGCCAGGAACACGAGTATGACTTTAGTGGTTGACTTGGTGCTCATGTACAGCAGCACGAAGATGATCAGCAGCGTGAGAGGGATGACGTATTTCAGTCGCTCCTTGGCACGGACCATGTACTCATACTGACCGCTCCAGACCAGGTGATAACCGGGTGGCAGTTGTACTTTTTCGGCAACGATGCGCTTAGCATCATTCACGTACCCGCCCAAGTCGCGCCCGGCAGTATCCACGTACACGTAGCCGGCCAGTTCCCCATCCTCACTCTTAATCACCGGCGGGCCGGTGGTAATCCTCAGGGTAGCCAATTGCGTAAGCGGCACTTGAGAACCGCCCGGCGTGCTGACCAGCACCCGGTGCAATTGCTCGGGGTCATCGCGAAAATCACGCAGGTAGCGGACGTTGACCGGGAAGCGTTCCCGGCCCTCGACCGTGGTGGTGATGTTCTTGCCGCCGATGGCCGACTCGATCACGTCCTCCACCTTCGAGATGCTCAGGTTGTACCGAGCGATCGCTTTGCGGTCGATCTTGAAATCGTAGTAGTAGCCGCTGACCACGCGTTCGGCGTAGGCATTGCGGGTACCCGGAACCTGTTTGACCGCCTCCTCGATCTTTTCCCCGACTTGCTGGATGACGTTGAGATCGGGGCCAAGAATCTTGATGCCGACGGGAGTGCGGATACCGGTGGAGAGCATGTCAATGCGGCCCTTGATCGGCATTGTCCAGGAGTTGCTGAGGCCCGGAATGTGCAACGCCGAGTCCATCTCCTGGATCAGTTTTTCCGGCGTCATGCCGGGGCGCCACTGGTTCTCCGGCTTGAGGACAATAGTGGCTTCCATCATCTCCAGCGGAGCCGGATCGGTCGGCGTGCGCGACCGCCCGGCCTTGTTGAAGACGCTTTCCACCTCCGGGAACTGCTTGATGATCTTGTCCTGAAGCTGAATGATCTGCTCGGCCTTAGTGATCGACATGCCCGGCAGGCCAGTGGGCATGTAGAGCAACGAGCCTTCGTACAGCGGAGGCATGAACTCGGAGCCAAGCTTCATGAACACAGGAACCGTGGAGGCCATGGCAATCAGCGCCACTGCCAGGGTGGTCTTGCGGTACTTCAATACGAGCCGGGCAGCGGGCTGATAAGCCCAAATCAGCGCGCGCGAAATGGGGTTCTTGTGCTCCGGCGCAATCTTGCCGCGCACGAACAGCAGCATCAACACCGGACCCAGCGTCACGGCCAAGATCGCCGCCCAGAACATGGAGAATGTCTTGGTGTACGCCAGCGGCTTGAACAGCCGGCCCTCCTGCGCTTCCAAGCTGAACACCGGCAGGAACGACACGGTGATGATCAGCAGGGCGAAGAAGATGGAGCGGCCGACCTCTTTGGCCGCGTCGATGATGACCTTGTGGCGGTCGCCGGGCTTGCCGTCGGCCTCCCAGTGTTCGAGATGTTTGTGGGCGTTCTCCACCATGATGATGGAGGCGTCCACCATGGCGCCGATAGCGATGGCGATGCCGCCCAGCGACATGATGTTGGAGTTCACGCCCACGTACCTCATCGAGATCAGCGACAGCAGGATGGCAATCGGCAGGGTGAGGATGATCACCAGGGCGCTGCGGAAGTGGAACAAGAAGACGATGCAGACGAGGCTGACGATCAGCATTTCCTCCAGCAGCTTGTGCTTGAGGTTTTCGACTGAGCGGAGGATAAGGTCGGAGCGGTCGTAGACCGGCACCAGTTCGACGCCTTCAGGTAACGAGCGCCTGATCTCGGTGATTTTTTGTTTTACGCGTTGGATCACCGCCAACGCATTCTCACCGTAGCGAATCACGACTACCCCGCCGACTACCTGCCCTTGGCCGTTCAATTCGGCGACACCACGGCGAATGTCCGGTCCAAGTTGGACGTTGGCGAGATCACGCAGATAAACTGGGGTGCCGTTCTTATTGCTGCCAACCGCGATGTCCTGAATGTCGTCAACACTCTTGATGTATCCAAGTCCGCGGACCATGTATTCGCGCCCGGTGAACTCCACCACGCGTCCGCCAACGTCGCTATTGTTCTCACGGATCGCCTCTATGACCCTGTTGATGGAGAGCCCGTATCCGAGCAGTTTGTCGGGATCGATGGTCACCTGGTACTGCTTGACAAAGCCGCCGACACTCGCCACTTCCGACACGCCCGGGACGCTAGCCAACCAGTAACGCACGTACCAATCCTGCAAGGTGCGCAGTTGCGACAGGTCATGTTTGCCCGTCTTGTCCACGAGCGCATACTCGAACGCCCACCCGACGCCAGTGGCGTCCGGGCCCAAGGTGGGCATCACGCCCTGGGGCAGATTGCCCTGTACGCCCTGCATGTACTCGAGCACCCGCGACCGCGCCCAGTAGATATCCGTGCCGTCCTGAAAAATGACATAGACGAATGAAATCCCGAAGAAGGAATAACCGCGGACGACTTTGACCTTGGGTGCGGACAGCAATGCAGTAACGATGGGATAGGTAACCTGGTCCTCAATGAGATCGGGACTCTGACCTTTCCATTCTGTAAAGACGATGACCTGCACGTCGGAAAGGTCAGGGATAGCGTCCAGGGGCGTGTTGTAAATAGCCCACACGCCCCAGGCGACGGCGAAAAAGGTTGCGAGATAAACCAGGAATTTGTTCCTCGCGCTCCACTCAATGATTTTCTCGATCATGGCTCTGTCTCCCACCGCTGCTGGCTGCGAATGTGTCTGTTATTTCTTCTGGGAGGACATGTCCCCCGTAGCGGCGCTCAGGCGGCTCTCCGAATCAATCAGGAAATTGCCCGAGGTGACGATGGTTTCGCCCGGCTTGAGCCCACTGAGGACGACGAACTGGTTGTCGATGCGCGGTCCCACCTTGATGTCACGGGGCTCGAAGTAGCCGTTGCCCTTGGCGACGAACACCGTCTGGCGGCTGCCGGAATCGAGCACCGCTTCGGCCGGCACCACGATATTGGCGCCATAGTCCACGTTCAATTGAACGTCGGCGAACATCTGCGGCTTGAGATCGAAATTCGGATTGGGGAATTCCAGGCGGACTCTGACGGTGCGGGTTTTGGGGTCAACGGTGGGGTAGACGTACGTGACGCGGCCGGTATAGGTCTTGCCCGGAGAATAGCTGAGCTGCATGGTGGCTTTCTGGCCCACACGAATGTAGGGAACTTCGTACTCGTAGATGTCGGCGTTGACCCAGATGTCGGAGAGGTCAGCAACCAGGTAGAGTTCCTTGTCGGGGCCGACTGAGGTCTGGGGATAGGCCTGGCGGTCGAGCACGAAACCGGTGACCGGCGAGTAGAAGGTCAGGGTTCGTTCGACCTTACCGGTCTTCTCCAACTTATCGATCTGGACATCGCTGATGTCCCACAGGCGGAGGCGGTCGCGAGTGGCGCTGAGCAGCGACTCGGCGCCTTGGGAGATCTCGGGGTAGGGAGCCTGGCCCAGATCCTTTTCGCCGCGCAAGGCGATCAGGTATTCCTGTTCGGTGGCCACCAGATCGGGGCTGTAGAGGGTGAAGATCGGCTGGCCTTTCTTAACCAGTTGCCCGACGAAATCGACGTAGACCTGGTCGATCCATCCCTTCACCTTGACGTGCACGTGCGCGATCTTGGTTTCGTCGGCGGTGAGCGTGCCGGTGGTGCGAATAGTGCGCGTCAAGGGAGCGCGTTGGACCGCAGCGGTGCGCACGCCGATCAGTTGCTGGCGGTCGGGCGAGAGCTTCACCGTGCCCGGCGCCATGGGGGCCGGCTCGTCGTCGGCATACTTGGGAAGCAGATCCATGCCCATCGGCGATTTGCCCGGATGGTCGGAGTGATAAGCCGGGTTCATGGGGGCGTACCAGTACAGAACTTTGCGGCTGCTGGAGTCGAAGGATGCTGATTGCTTGCCGAACAGGGCGCGGATGCGGCCGCGATAGCTGACGCCGGCGAAGGCAATGGCGGCAACCAGCAGCACGGTGGAAATAGTGATCGACTTGCGTAACATGGATTTCTCCTTCATTTCTTCGGGCTGACTGGCGGGAGCGGGCTCTGCGGCCGCGCCGTGGTAAGGTCCAGCCCGACCAAGGGCTCCAGGCCGGCCAGGGCGGTTTCGAAACTGGCCAGCTCGCGGTAGTACTCGACCTGGTACTGGAGGACGCTGTTGAAGTTTGCCAGCACAGTAAGGAAATCGGCCGTGCCGACCTGATAGGCCGACATGGAGGACTGCAACGCCAGCGATGACTGCGGCACCACACCCTTGGCGTAGAGTTGGTAAAGCTCCTGCGAGGCCTGCGCCAGCAGATACTGGTGCTTCACTTCGAAGTTGACCTCGTTAAGGCGGTTCTGGCTCGCCGTCTGCGCACTGAGGACTTCCTCGCCGGCCTGCTTGAGGGCTTCGCGCTGCCTGGACTTGTAGAAAACCGGGATGTTCACGGTAAAGGTGAATCCTTGCGTATCGGGCAGCATGGGACGCTGCTGGTAACCGTAGCCGACGGCGAGATCGGGGTAATACTCCTTGTGGGCGAGATTGACGGCGTACTGGTCGCGCTCGATCACCTGCTGCGCGCGGTGAAGGCCGGGATCGTTCTTCTCGGCGAGATGGTACAGCTCATCGAGCGAGTAGGCGAGAACCACGGGCTGGACCTCGGCGGGCGGCGGCAGGGGAGTCTCGGGAGGCCGCGACATCAGCATGTTCAGCCGTGCCTGGGCGTCGCTGCGTTGCTGCTCGAGGACGGTGAGGCGCCGGAGGATGAGCGACAACTCGGTCTGCGACTTTAGAACGTCCTGCTGGATTCCCTTGCCCACGCGATAACGGGCTTCGGCGATCTGCGAGAGCTTGTTCAGCAGGTTGCGGTTTTTCTGGGTGATCTGGACCGCGTTGTCGAGAAAGAAGTAGTTAAAGAAGGCAGTCTTCACGCCGGCGGTGACGCGGCGGCGAACCGCTTCGTAATCCCACCAGGCGGCCTCGGCTTCCTTGCCGGCGATTTCGCCGCGCAGCCCCAGCTTGCCGGGAAAGGGAATGGTCTGCATGGCCTGCACGCCGCGGTAGCTGGGCGGAAAACCATTGCGCACGGCGAAGGGCTCGGCTTTGCCCGTCCATCCCACGGAAATCTTGGGATCGGGCAGCGCCTTGGCCTGAGGAACGCGGCGCCGCTGGGCATTCACCTTGTGCAGCGCGCTCTGGATGGCTGGATTATTTTCCTGGGCGAAGCGGACGGCATCGTCGAGGGTGAGCACGGCCGGTTGGGCGGCGATCGGAGACTGCGCCGGAGTTTGCGCAGCGGATGAGACGGCGAAAACCGAGAGTAGAAACGCGGCCATGAGTCGTGTCCTGATCATGCGATCCTCTCTTGCAACAGCCGTGCCGTTAGGACGCTACGAGCACGATGGAGTTGTTCACCGGGCTCGGTGCCGGTACGCCTCCCCAGCATGGCGCGCCACGCCCGGGGGTGCTTATGCGCACCACAAACACAAAGCTGAATGCAGAAAAAATCAGATGAGGAACGTGCAGAGGACGGCTTGAGGCGAGGGCGGGTGACTCAGCGGCATGGGCCTGGCCACACGTCTGGGGAACGGGGCGACCGCGACGGGAGCGGAAAACCCGGCCGAAGGCGGATTGACGGTGACCGAAGGAGCGTCAGCCCTGGACAACTGAGCTAGGGTTGCGGCTTGTCCCGACGAGAGGCTGCAGCAGGGCATGCCCGCGGCCTGCGCGACGTTGGCGGGCTGAGGCATGTGCGCCATCATGGGGCAGCCGGCGGGGCAGCCGCCGCGGGCTTCGCCGGCAGTGGTCCAGCACGTGGACAGGGCGGCGGCCGGCGCACCCAGCAGCGCAATCGCGAGCACCAGCGCTACGAGTTTGGAGAAAACCTTCATCGAAACAATGTCTGATGCTAGCGCCAGTATTGTACCCGAGTGTGTGACACAGGTCACAGGTGATGGTGACGGCCCGAACTTGAGGCCCGCCTCCCGTTGACAATCGCGCCCGCCGTGGAGCGCTTGCTCAACGGCGGGCGGATCCGGTGAGTCAGTTTGCCGTTCCATCGGGTTTAGAACAGGTGCACTACCTTCTCGCCGCGAATCTCCAGGCGGGCCAGCGTGCCGGCGGTGTCCGGCTCCAGTTCTGTGCGAGCCACCACCGTGTTCAGGGGTTCGCGGATGCAATTCACGCGGGCCACGACCTGTTCCTTGTAGGGCGACATGCCGTCGAGCACAATGTCGTTGTCCACCATCTGCGAGAACTCGACGTAGTGTCCCTTGGGAGTGTTGACGTGGCGCACTTCGTAGTCTCCGGGCTGGAGGAGAGTACCGCCCAGTTTCACGGCAGCGCCCAGCTTCAAATTGCCCGTCTTGCCGGCATGCTCATAGAAGGCCGGCGTGGACTCCCACTTGAAGGTCGGGACATGCTGGATGCCGGAATCGTTGTAATACACGCCTGGGTCGCGAACAGCGTTCGTATCGGCTTGCGGCTGGATTTCTGGTGACTCCCACTTGAATGTCGGAAGCTGGTGGTAGCCGGAGTCATCGTAATAGTCATCTTGCGCGAAGCCCAACCCGGCAAGTGCCAGGAGGAGAACAGCCAGAACGGGAAGGTAATAACGGGGTTTCATGGTGCACCTCTTTTTTCTCTTATCTTTGATTTCTACATCGTTGTCCGATGCTCGTCTTTGCGAATGGCACGCAGGTTGCCAAAAAGGCCGGACCACGATTGGCGCGTGTTTTCATCAGGTTAAGACGAAGCACCATGACCGCAATAGCCGCCCCAACTGGGCGATATCGGGCATGGCTGGACGATATGCGGCAGGGCGCAGCAGAACAGGGGAATTCCAATAAAAAGGCTCAAGATCGCTCGGTTGCTGGGCCGGGGCTTTCTGGGAGCGGGTGTTGATCCGAGGGTGGTGCAACCGAGGGCCGCTGGCGCTTGGGCAGGACCGGATATGGGACGCGGAGAGGGAGAGAGTTCGATTCTCCGAATCAACGGCGCGGCGCCGTTGAATTACGCTTTGGCGTGTCTCCCTGCCCGGCGGCATTGGTTGCACCACCCGTTTTGTTGATCCGGTGCGGTCACAACGTGCATGCACATAACCAGTCCGTTTGTCTGATTCGTTCGCTTTACTTTCAGCGCCTTAGGCGGGAATCCGCAGTGAACCGGGCGGTTACGGCTGCCCGCTTTCGGGCAGCACTGGACGATTTGGGGCAGTCCTGGACGATCACGGCCAGCAGAGAGGCGCTGCTCTGAGTGCTAAAATTCAGCAAAGTTCTCTCGCATGCCCCGCAAAACTTCAGTGCGAGTCGCTGTGTTATTCGCGGCGATATTGTTGATCTCGTTGTTGCACTACGCAACCCCGACGACGCACATCTGGCTTCACCCGCTGTTGCAGCGCGCGTATTACGTGCCGCTTTTGGTGATGGCGCTCTGGTACGGCTGGCGTGGCGGTCTGATTGCTGCTGCCATCGCGGGAATTGCCTACATTCCCCATATTGAAATGTCCTGGCGCATGAATCCCGAATACGCTGCCGCACAGAGGGTCGAAGTCGGCATGTTCTTCGTCATCACCTTGTTGACGGGCATCCTCGCCGACCACGAACGCGCCCAGCGGCGGAAAGCCGAACACATGGCAGAAAAGCTTGCCCAAGCCAACACCGAATTGCAGAAGTCGTTCGAGCAGCTTCGGCGTGCGGACCGCCTATCCGCCATGGGGGAGCTATCGGCAGGGCTGGCGCACGAGATCCGCAATCCTCTGGGCTCGATCGAGGGCGCGGTGCAGATCCTTCGCCGCGATTCCCTGCCGGAGCCTACGAAGCAGGAGTTCGGAGGGCTGGCGCAGCGCGAGCTGGACCGTCTGAAGGGCATCGTGACCCGCTTTCTTCATTTCGCGCGGCCCCAGGAGCCTCGCCGGGTCACGAGTGACCCCATGCTCCTGCTGGACTCGGTGGCCAAACTTTCGGCCGAGACAGCCAGGATGGCAGGGGTGGTCATCCGGGTGGAAGAATTCGGCCGCCCGCCCGCCATTGCGGTAGATCCGGAGCAAATCAAGCAGGTGCTGCTGAACCTGGTGATCAATGCGGTGCAGGCTATGCCCCAGGGAGGCGAGATTCTGCTGCGGGCGGCGACCGAGCAGGATGCGCTGCGGCTGGAGGTTCGGGATAACGGCCCCGGAATCTCCCCCGAGAACCTGGAGCGCATTTTCAACCCGTTCTTCACTACGCGGGAGGAAGGAACCGGGTTGGGCCTGTCCATTGCCGATCGCATCGTCTCGCAGCATGATGGGCGCATCGAGGCGCGGCGCAACCCCGAGCGCGGAATGACGTTTAGCGTCAGGCTGCCGCTGGCCTCAGTGGAGAGCTCGGCAGCGGCGGGGACACGACGGTGAACCCGAAACCGAAGGTGCTGATCGTCGACGACGACGCCAGCCAGCGGCGATTGATCGAGTTCTGGCTCCAGGAGGAGGGCTACGCCACAACCACCGCCAACGACGGCATGGCCGGCTTCGCCGCCTTCGAACAGGGTGCGCCCTCGCTGGTGATCACCGACATTCGCATGCCCGGCATGAGCGGGCTCGATCTGCTCAGCCGCGTCAAGGCAGCTAATCCCGATACGCCCGTGATTCTCATCACCGCCTTCGGAACGGTGAACGACGCGGTGGACGCCATGAAACTCGGCGCCGCCGATTACGTGCTGAAGCCGCTGAACGCCGACGACCTGAAAGTAAACGTCCGCCGCGCCCTGGAGCGGCAGCAACTGGTGGACGAAAACCGAAACCTGCGCAATCTCGCGGGCAGCAATTTGCGTTTCGAGAACATCGTTACGCAGTCGCGGAAGATGCGCAGCGTCACGGAAGTTAGCGCGCAGGTGGCGCGGCGTGATTCGACCGTGCTGCTGACGGGCGAGTCCGGGACCGGAAAAGAACTGCTGGCCAAGGCTATCCATCAGAACAGCCTGCGAGCCGACCAACGGCTGGTCACGGTGAACTGCGGAGCTCTACCGGAAACTCTCGCAGAATCGGAGTTGTTCGGACATCGCAAGGGATCGTTTACCGGCGCGATTGCGGATCGGGCGGGCAAGTTTGAAACCGCCAACGAAGGCACCATTTTCCTGGACGAAGTCGGCGAGCTTACGCTTCCGCTGCAGGTAAAGCTGCTGCGCGTCATCCAGGAACGCGAAGTGGACAAGATCGGCTACCCGCATCCAGTGAGGGTGAACGTACGGATCATCGCCGCGACCAACCGGAATTTGAAAAATCTCGTGGAAGATGGGCAATTCCGTGAGGATCTCTACTACCGCTTGAGCGTAGTCACCATTGAGCTTCCGCCGTTGCGGGAAAGGCGTGAAGATATCGCTTTGCTGACCCAGCACTTTCTGAGGCAGTTCGCCACGCACTATGGAATTCCTGGTCTGTCAATTTCAGACGAGGCTCTGGATATGCTGGTTCAGCACAACTGGCCGGGGAACGTGCGTGAATTGCAGAATGTAATCGAACGAGTGTCGGTTCTGGCCAAGGACAACAGGATCGACCTTGACGCTCTGCCGGCGGAAATCCGCCGTACGGAGTCGCGGATTGCCAACATCAGCCTCAAACTGCCGGATGAAGGCATCGATCTGGAAGAAGTCGAGAAGGAAATCCTTCTCCAGGCGCTGGGAAAGCACGGGTGGAACCAGACCCAGGCGGCCAAGTATCTCAACATCAGCCGCAAGACCCTGATCTACCGGATGGAGAAGTTCTCGCTGGCCGCGCCGGCTTCCGAGTCGCCACCATAGTCGAATCCACCTTCGACTGCAGCCGACGGTGGAGGTGAGCCGAGTCGCGGCTCGGCCGTGATGATCCTCTAGCTAGACCGATGCCGTGGCCAGGGCCGCTATCCGCTCGAGCTGTGGACAGAAATAGCGGTAGGTGACAAATCCGCCGGGGAGGTTGCGGGCGGCAAAGCCATGCTGCAGCAGGATACGTAAGGCGAAGTAGGAACGCTGGCCAAGGTCGCAGTACAACCAGATCTCACGGTCGCGGGGCAACTCGGAGAGCCGCGCGCGCAATTGCGGCAAAGGGATGTTGACGGCGCGTGGAACGTGGGCGGAGGAAAATTCCTGAGGGTCGCGGACGTCGAGCAGCAGGGAGCTTGTTCCGGGGACTTCCTCCCAATGCGCCAGGGGCAAGTCTCCGCGAAGACAGTTCGATGCGATCATTCCCGCCATGTTGACGGGATCCTTGGCGGCGCCGAACTGCGGCGCATAACAAAGCTCGCTCTCCTCCAGATCGAATACCGTTCCGCGCATCTGGAGAAAGGCGGCGATGACGTCGATCCGTTTCTCGACGCCCGCTTCGCCGACGGCCTGAGCGCCCAGGATGCGCCCATCGGCGGTGGAGAACAGAAGCTTGATGTGCATGCGCTGCGCACCCGGGTAATAACCAACGTGGTCTTCGGGGTGCAGATAAACCTTCTCGAATTCCGTGATGCCCGCCTGCTTCAGCGTTTTCTCGTTCGCTCCGGTGAAGGCGGCGGTCAATCCGAAAACCTGAATCACGCCGGTGGACTGAACACCGCGGAACGATTTTTGGCGTCCGCAGATGGCATCCGCAGCGATTCTCCCCTGGCGGTTCGCCGGCCCCGCCAAGGGCACCAGGCACGAAACGGCGGTAACGCAGTGTCGAGTTTCGACGGCATCACCGATCGCCCAGATGTGCGGGTCGCTGGTGCGCATTTGCCCGTCGACGTGGATGCCGCCACGCTCGCCAATCTTGAGCCCGGCTTCCTTGGCCAGTTTTGTCTCCGGGCGGACGCCGATGGAGACAACGATGAGATCGGCGGGAAATACCGCGTCGGATTCCGTTCTGACGGCGAGCGAGCCGTCGGGAGCCGCTTCGAAGGCGGCGACGGCATCTTCCAGTTCGAGATCGATGCCGCGTTCGAGCAGGCGCTCACAAACCGGTTCCGCCATTTCCGGATCCAGGGGCGGCAACACCTGGTCCAGCATTTCGACGACGGTGACGGCGAGGCCGCGGGCAGCGAGATTCTCCGCCATTTCGAGGCCGATCAGGCCCGCGCCGATGACCACGGCGCTCTTCGCATTGCGTTCGGCAATCCAGTTCCTGATCCGCTGGCCGTCGGGGATGGAGCGGAGGACGAATACTCCAGGAAGATCGATGCCGGGCAGCGGGGGGAGGACTGGCGCCGCTCCCGGCGCGAGGACCAGAGCATCGTACGGTTCGCGGCAGACTTCGCCAGTGCTGAGCGGTTGGACGGAGATCTCCCGCTGCTGGCGGTCAATGGCGATGACGTCGCTTTCGGTCCGAACCTCAATATTGAAGCGTGCCTTGAATAGCTCCGCGGTGGCGAGGAGGAGCTTTGTCTCCTCCGCAATCACCTGGCCGACGTAGTAGGGCAGCCCGCAACTGGCAAAGGAAACGTACGGACCACGATCGAACAGCAGTATCTCGGCAGTCTCGGAGAGCCGCCTTGCGCGGGCGGCGCAAGAAGCTCCGGCGGCCCCTCCACCCACAATCAAGATTCGTCTGGCTGGGCTCATGCACACATCTCCTTGACATGTATTGTTTCGGGATGCGGGGGGCCGCGTCTGTGCGATTGCTCACGGCAAGTATGTGACGAGAAACAGCGTGTCGATTTCCCGAAACGGTGTGCCGTCGCCACCGCGCGTGATCCGAATCACATCAGTTTGTTAGTTTCGAAATTAAAGTAAACACAGCCGGTTTCGAGAGCGGTTTTCGACAGCCTCGGGATGACTTCGGCTGAGCGGCTGAAGCCACAACCATCGGGCTTTCGACGGTGCGCCTGATGCCATGTCCCACTGAGAATTCATGGTGAAAGGATTTTTACGTAACAAAGTCAGATGCAATGCATTTGTTGTTCGGGAATGGCGGAGGCGGCAAGCGCCGGAGGAAGTCTGAACTTTCGCGAAGCGCCCGCTGACCGCTTTAGCGGCCAGAAACGGGGAGAAAGGACAATAACCATGAGCGAAGACTTGGGAACTTTGACCGCGGATAAAACCGTGGATGCGCGCGGGACCGCATGTCCCGGCCCGCTGCTTGAGGCCAAGAAGGCTATTGGAGCGGTACGCGTCGGCCAGGTGGTGGAAGTGCTGTCGGGTGATGCGGGAACGCGCGGCGACATTCCGGTCTGGGCAAACAAGGTCGGGCACGAGTACCTGGGCATGGTGCCGGCGGACGGGTTTGACCGGCATTTTGTCCGGCGCAAGAAGTAAGGGCGCATAAGGCAAGAGTCGCAAGAGAGCGGAACCGGGGCAGGGCTGCGTGGCAGCGGCTTGAACAGGCGGCCGCGGCTGCCCATCACGCTGTGAGCCGGGTTATCACCGGACAGAAGGTGTGCGATGGCCAGTGATTTCGAACCGAAAATACTGGTGCTGGCGACCGTGGCGTGCGCTTATCCGGGCGCAGACGCGGTGGGGAAAGCGCACCTGGAATACCCGGCCAACATCAGCATCCTGCGGGTGCCATCGCCGGTGTTGTTTCCCGAGGATTTCTATTTGCGCGCGTATGCGCGCAGCATTGACGGCATCCTGATCGCCGCCTGCGGGTCGGATTGCCCCTATGAAGGCGCCTACGCCAAGCTGGCGCGCCGCATTGACCGGCTGGTGCAGAAGATGAAGGGGGGAGGCCTGGAAATCGAGCGCATGCGGCTGACGGCGATTTGCACGGTCTGCATTAAGGCGTTTCTCAACGAGGTCCAGCAGATGGACCAGAAGCTTCGGAAGATCGGCCCGACCAATCCATCGGTCGCGGCCGAGCTCTGGCGGGCTTCGCAGCGGGAATTGCAGGCCGGGCTGCCACCGCAGCAGGGAAGAGCCACGCTCATGAGCCAGGGAACCGCCGGATTGTCCGCCGGGATAAAACCCGCCTACGACGCCGTCGTGGTGGGTGGGGGCATCGCCGGCCTGCAGGCGGCGCTCGACCTGGCGGACCAGGAGTACCAGGTACTGGTGGTGGAAAAGCAGGCCAGCATCGGCGGGCGCATGATCGCCTTGAGCAAGGTGTTTCCGACCCTGGATTGCGCCAGTTGCATCACCACGCCCAAGATGTCGGCGGCGGCTCACCATCCCAACATCACGGTGCTGACCCACACCACGGTAGAAACAATTGAACCGGAGGACGATCGACAGCGCCTCACGCTCGCGCACAAGCCGCTTTACGTGGAAACCGGATTGTGTATCGGCTGCCGGCAGTGCGAATACGAATGTCCGGTGGAGTATCCGGACCCGTTTGAGGAGGGGATGGGATCCATCCGCGGGATCGCGGTGCCGTTCACCAATGCGATTCCGCAGTATGCGGTGCTCAACCCGGACTACTGCATCGCCTGTGGCGCCTGCGCGCGCGTGTGTCCGACCGACGCCGTCAAATTCGACCAGGTCCCGGAAATGATGACGGTGGCAGCGGGCGCGGTGATCTTGGCCACCGGTTACCGGCTTAACTCAACCTCGCTCAAGCCGCAGTACAACGCCACGGGATCGAAGAACATCGTTGCGCCGCTGCAACTGGAGCGCTTGCTCGCTCCCCATGGCCCCTATGGCCGGGTGCTGCGGCCTTCCGACGGCAAGATTCCCGGGAGCGTGGCCTTTGTCCTGTGCGCCGGGTCGCGCGACCAGAGCATCGGCGTTGCTTATTGCTCGCGCGTCTGCTGCATGTACTCGATCAAGCAAGCCATGCTGCTTTCGGGCTCGCTCCCCACGGCGGACCTGACGATCTATTACATGGACATTCGCGCCTTCGGCAAGGGCTTTGAGCCTTTCTACCAGAACGCCAAGGCGATGGGCGTCAACTTCGTCAAAGGCAAGGTGGCGCGAATCGCGCCGCAGGAGGACGGCGACCTAATACTGCGGGTGGAAGCGCTGGAAGACGGCGGGCGGGTGACGGAAAACCGCCACGACCTGGTGGTGCTGGCGCAGGGAATCGTGCCCGAGTTGATCAGTCCCGAACGTCTGGGGGTCGAGAAAGAAAAGGATGGCTTTGTGAAGCGGCCCGACCCGCTGCGGCCCGCCTGGAGCGGACGCGAAGGGATCTTTGTGGCCGGTGTGGCGGCTGGACCCAAGGACATTGTGGATTCCATCGTGGAAGCGGGCGCCGCGGCGATGGAGGCCTCGCACTACCTCTCCCGCAGGCAGAAATCGGAGCAGTCGAGCGCCGCTCCCGAATTTCAGGTGGTTGGAGCCAGCCATGAGTGAGCCAGACTTCCAACCCGGGGCAGAACCGGAACCGGTTCGAATCGGCGTCTATGTCTGCCGGTGTGGCGGCAACATCGGCGACGTCGTAGACACGGAAGCGATCGTCAAGGCGGCGCAAAGCATTCCGGGCGTGGCCACCGCCAAAGTTCACACCTTCATGTGTTCCGATCCCGGCCAGGCGACGATTGCCGAGGACATCCAGAAGGAAAAGTTGAACCGGGTGGTAGTCGCCTCCTGCTCGCCATCCCTGCACGAGTTGACGTTTCGAACGGCGGTGCAGCGCGGCGGCTTGAATCCCTATCTTTACGAGCACGTCAACATCCGCGAGCAAGACAGTTGGGTGCACAAGCACGATCCGGCCGGGGCCACGGCCAAGGCGCTGCGGATGATCGCGGCGGCGGTGGGCAAGCTGCGCCACGCCGAACCTCTGGAGCGGATTGGTATCACCAACCACCGGCAGGCGCTGGTGATCGGCGGCGGCATTGCCGGGCTGAAGGCGGCCGCTGGGCTGGCAGGCAAGGGCATCCCGGTGATCCTGGTGGAACAAACAGCGGCCCTGGGCGGTCGAGTGGCCTCGCTGGCCAGGACGTTTCCACGGGAGGCAGACGGAGCCGAGCTGGTGAAGAGTCTGGCGGCGGAAGTCATCGGCCATCCTCTGGTTCGCATTTTTACTCAGGCACGAGTAGCGGCGGTTTCCGGATTCATCGGCAATTTCGATGTTCGAATCACGGTCGAGCCCAAGGCGGATGCGCCGGAGATTGCTGGCGTTCGCCTGGCCACCCCTGCGCAGGAGGAGGAAATTTGCGCCGCTGTGGGGACCATCATTCTCGCCACGGGGTTTGATCCTTACACTCCCGCCAGGGGCGAATACGGTTTTGCCGAACAGTCGGCGGTGGTTGCGCTGCCCGACTTCCTGCGGCATCTGGCGGGCTTGCCGAACGGCAGGCTGACCTGGAATGGCAAGCGAGTAAAAAGCCTTGGGTTCCTGCACTGTGTCGGCAGCCGCCAACTGGAAGGCGTAAACCCGCCACAAGCCGACGACAAAGTCAACGATTACTGCTCGCGCACCTGCTGCACTGCCATCCTGCAACAGGCGCTCGCCGTCAAGGAGCGTTTCCCGGCAGTAAATGTATTCGATTTTCACCGGGACATCCGCACCTACGGCGGGCTGGAAGACTACTACACGCGGAGTTCGGCGGCGGGAGTGGTTTTCCTCCGCTATCACGGCGACGAGCCTCCGACGGTTGAGCCGGGCGACAATGGCACGCCACTCAAGGTGCGGATGAAGGACTGGCTGACATTTGGCGAAGAAATCGAGGTGCCGCTGGATCTGCTGGTGCTCGGGGTTGGCATGGTGCCGCATCCGGTCCGGGATTTGATTGAGTTGATGAAGCTGCCGGTGAGCGCCGACCGCTTCCTGCAGGAAGTTCACCCCAAGTTGCGGCCGGTGGAGATGGCGGTGAAAGGCATCTTGCTGGCCGGCACGTGCCAGGCGCCGATGAACATCGAGGAGACGCTGTCGGCGGCGGCCGCCGCGGCTTCCAAGGCCGCGATTCTCCTGTCGCGTGAGACGGTGGAGCTGGATCCGTTTGTGGCCAGGGTGGATGCGGAGCAATGCATCGGTTGCGATCGCTGCCTGCCGGAATGTGCTTATACGGGAGCGCTGGTGAAGGAAATGGCGCCGAGTGAATGGCGCGCCCGTGTGCAAAGTGCACGTCAATCCAGGATTGTGCGTCGGGTGCGGCGCCTGCGTGGCCGTCTGTCCCACCCGTGCCATTGATCTGAAGGGCTGGACGCTGGATCAGTTCGACGCCATGGTCGACGGCCTGGTGGCGGACGTCGCCACCGTGGGCTTAAGTTGAGAGGGGGAACATGTCGGGCAAACTCACCGAAGCGCACCGGGAGGCACTGAAGGTTTTTCGCGAGCGCCACGGCGGAGTCGCCGAGTCGCTCAAAAAGTATGCTGCCGATTTTCGGCGGGAGCGCAAGCGGATAACCGATGCGTTGCAGGTTGCGCCGGCAACGGTTCCGGAGCTGGCCCGGCAGACCGGACTGCCGTCCGACCGGGTGCTCTGGCATGTGGCCGGCATGAGGAAATACGGCGCCGCGCGAGAGGCGGGTCCGGATGGCGAGTACGTGAAGTACGAATTGCTGGAGCAGAGCCGGGAATAAGGGCCATCCATCCAAGGCGGGAGACAATGAGTCATACCGTAGATCCCGATTTTCAAGACGAACTGATCCGATTCGGCGCCGGCAGTGTCACCAAATGCTTCAACTGCGGCAATTGCACGGCCGTCTGCCCTCTATCCGAAGGGGAGACGGTCTTCCCGCGCAAATTGATCCGCTACGTACAACTGGGCCTGAAAGAAAAGCTCGCGCAATCGCCGGAGCCGTGGCTCTGCTACTACTGCGGCGAGTGTTCCGCCTCGTGTCCGCGGGATGCCAAACCGGGCGAAACCATGGCGGCGCTGCGGCGGTACGCGATCGCGTCGTTCGATCCCACGGGTCTGGCCGGAATCATGTACCGGAGCCCGGCGCTGGCGGTGATGGCGACCCTGCTGTTGGCCGCCGTGCTGGCGTTGTTCCTGGTTTCCCTGAAGCCGTCGCACCCGTTCAACCAATGGATTTTTGGACTCGTTCCCTATGAGGTGATTCACACGGTCGGCATGGCGATTTCTGTCATCTTCGCGGTAGTCGCGGTAGTGGCCATAACCAATTTCCTGCGGCGCTATACGCGGGCTGCGGGAGGTCTGGGCGTCCTGCGCAGGCTGCCCTGGCCGCAACATGCGCGGGCTCTGAAAGAAGTCGTCCTTGAAGTCGCCACCATGAAGCGCCATGGCCAGTGCGATGTGGAGCAACCCTCGGCGCCGTGGTACCTGACGCCCCGATTCGTGCATGGCAGCATCATGGCGGGTTTCCTCGGCTTGTTCGCCGCCACGCTGCTGGATTTTCTTTTTGTCTATCTTCTCGGATGGACCACCTTCCCGCCGGCCCGCGTGCTGGGGAGCGTCTCCGGCCTGGTGATGCTGTACGGGGTCAGCGTGGCCATGTATCAGCGGTACCAGGGCCGGGCCAACCATCTGAAGTATTCGACGCTGGCCGACTGGTGGCTGCTGGTGTTCCTGTTCGTGCTGGCAATCACGGGATTCTGGCTGGATTTCACGGTCACGTTCCGGTGGCATGAGCGCTTTGACGACGTGGTTCTGTTGCTGCACACGGTGATGGCGATGGAACTCGTGCTGCTGGTGATGATGACGAAGCTGGCCCACGCTATTTATCGTCCGTTGTGCCTGGGGTTGTATTTCCTGCAAAAGCAACAGAATCAAACTTCAATAAGCTGAGGCAATCATGAGCGAAAACAGCAAGGAAAATATCGTTTACGTCCTGACCAAGGGAGCAGAGAATCCGGAGATCGTTCTGCTGA
The DNA here is from genome assembly GCA_963740615.1 of Terriglobia bacterium. Lineage (GTDB taxonomy): Bacteria > Acidobacteriota > Terriglobia > Terriglobales > Acidobacteriaceae > JAIQGF01. The sequence continues at coordinate 363,653 of CAVUEZ010000003.1, read as the reverse complement.
GCTTCATGCATGCGGTGGGCGCGCTGGCCATGGATGTGGACGCCAAGCTCGTATTGATGGCTACCGCCGTCAACCTGGCCTACAAAGGTGTAGCCCGTCACGTGAAGTACGAAGGCCTGAAGCCGCTGGATGAGCTGCTCAAGAATTTTCTGGAACTGGGCGGGAAATTGTATCTGTGCACGCCGTGCTTCAAAGGGCGCTGCTACGACGAGAAGAACGATCTGATTGAGCAGGCCGAGCCCATTGCCGCCGCGTTTTACACGCAAATGCTGTTGAACGCCAGCGCCGTGGTGAGTTACTGACGATTCGGATCCAGCCGGGCCTGAGCCGCGCACCGGCACCGCCCTCATTGGCTCTCGACGGCAAAAAGGGAAGGGAAGCACACAGAAGTCAAGTTGGGCGCGCCTGCGCCAGTTGAGCTGCATGACAGGCACAGGCGCGCCGCTTGCACTGCCCGGCGCTGATGAGGGATGGTTTCCATTTGTTCCATACTTTCGCCGGAAGGAGTGAAACAGTGCCCAAGCCAGCCAACGCCTTCGAGGGAATGAGCCGGGAAGAGCTTCTTCGTGCGCTCGAGATGTTTGCTAAGAACTGGCTGGCGCACGATGGCTGCTGGTTTCTGGCGGTGGAGGAACGGCTGGGGATGGAAGCCGCCGTCGATCTGGATACCCGGTCCTGGGCACGGTATGCGGCAGCCGAGGCCCGCCGCATCATGACCACCTTTGATATCGCGCCGGGTGGCGGGCTGACCGCCCTGGAAAGAGCTCTTAATTTACGCATGTACAGCCTGATCAGCTCACAGCACGTGGAGTGGGCCGACGACCGGCAACGACTGCGCTTCTTCATGGACGTTTGCCGGGTGCAGGAAACGCGCCGTCGCAAGAATCTGCCCGACTTTCCCTGTAAGCCGGTGGGAACGGTGGAGTTCGCGACCTTTGCCCGCACCATTGATCCGAGAATTCAGACAAACTGCCTGCATTGTCCGCCGGAAGCGCCCGCGGGGAAGTATTGCGGCTGGGAGTTCAGCATGGGTGCCGCGGCACTTTGAGCCGGCCGAGCGGAAACAGCCCCATCCCGGATCGGACCCGGCCCGGCCGCGGGATTTGCCCGCCGATTTTGGTCACACGCAACTGTGATCCATGCACTCACCTTGTTCGGGAGTTGCGGGGTATCATCGGCGAGAATTCTGAAAATGATTTTCAATTTCAGGGCAGACCACCATGACCAGAAAGCCGAAGATGGCCGCTCTCGCCGATATTCCGAAAGGGCAGGGGGCGGTCATAGCGGCAGTTGATCAAGGGCTCGGGGAACTGCTGGACATCGGGTTCGTTCCCGGAGCGCACGTGAAACCGACGCACAGCGGCCTGGGCGGTGATCCCCGGGTTTATGAGCTGGACGGCACGCTGGTGGCGCTGCGAACGGCCGCCGCGCGCCACATTTATGTAACCGTACCGGACGCGGTTTTGGAGGGTGGCGATTGAGCTGCTCGATCGCATCCATACCCCGTTCCGCCTGCGCCACTCCATCGGCTTGCGCCAAACGCCTTCGCACCGTGGCGCTCGTCGGTCCTCCGAATTCAGGAAAGACGACGCTCTTCAACCGGCTTACCGGGCTGCGGCACAAAGTCGGGAATTTTCCCGGGGTGACGGTGGAACACCGCCTTGGCTACCTGAACGGCATGGCGGGGGAGAAGATTGCGCTGGTTGATCTCCCCGGCGTCTACAGTCTCGTACCTCGGTCGGAAGACGCTCGCGTTACGGTGGATGTGCTGCAAGGCGGCATGGCGGGCACACCAAGACCGGATGGGGTCATGCTGGTCCTGGACGCCACCAACCTGCGACGGCATTTGGCGCTGGCGGCGCAAGTCGTCGCCCTTGGTCTGCCCACGCTGGTAATTCTTAACATGGCGGATTCTCTGCGCGCACGCGGGGGTCACGTGGACCCGCTGGCGCTGGCCAGAGAACTGGGCAGGCCTGTGGTCCTGGCGAGCGCCTCGGCAGGCGAGGGCCTGGCGGCCATCACGCGGTTCCTTTCGTTGGCACCCGAGGTCCAAGAGCCAGCGGCCCTTCCGGTTTTGCAGGACGTCCCGGCCTGCCAAGCCTGGGCGAAGCGCGTCAGCGAGTCGGCCGGCTACCGGCGACCCTTGCCGGCGGTCTGGACGCGCCGGCTGGATGCGGTGTGTCTGCACCGCATCTGGGGACCGATTCTTTTCGTCTTGATTGTGGTGGCGGTGTTCCAATCCATTTTCCTGATCGGACAGCCGCTTTCGGATATGTTGCAAACCGTGCTTCAGAAGGGGAGCACGGTGGTGGGGGCGCAACTTCCCAGCGGGGTCATGAAATCGGTCATCATTGATGGCGCCTGGAATGGAACCGCCGCGGTGCTGGTCTTTCTGCCGCAGATCATGCTCCTGTTCCTGGTGATCGGCATCCTGGAAGACTCGGGATACCTGGCGCGCGCCGCCGTGATTGCGGATCGGACCATGGCCAAGGTCGGCCTGAACGGCAAAGCTTTTATCCCCTTGCTTTCTGCCTACGCCTGCGCCGTGCCGGCCATCATGGCGACCAGAACCATTGAAAGCAAGCGCGACCGGCTGGCAACAATCCTGATCGCTCCCTTCATGACCTGCTCGGCGAGGCTGCCGGTTTACACCATGATCATCGCGGCGTTTGTGCCCGATCGGCGCATCGCGGGCGTGATGTTCGGCTCGCGGGCAGCCGCGATGCTTGGTCTTTACCTGCTCGGATTCTTTATGGCGGTGATCACCGCGCGAGTGCTGAAGTCATCCATCCTGAGGAGTTCCGATTCTCATTTCGTGTTGGAGTTGCCGCCCTATCGCTGGCCGACCCCTTGGTCCCTGGGCATGCGGGTGCTGGACCGGGCCAAGGCGTTTGTATTCCGCGCCGGCACGGTGATTCTGCTGGTGGGATTGGCGCTGGCGGTGGCGACGCACGTGCCTGTTCATGGCGGCGGTTCCATGGGAATCCAGAACAGCGTCGTCGGGACGCTGGGGCATGTGGTTGAGCCGGTGGTTTCGCCGCTGGGGCTGGATTGGAGAGTCGGCGTGGGCCTGGTAACGTCGGTTGCCGCCCGCGAAACCATTATCGGAACGCTGGCCACCCTCAACGGGGTGGACCCTGAATCCCGAGGCCTGGAGTTGCAGGCGGCGTTGCGCCGCGAACTCTCACCGGCCAGCGCCGTGGCTCTGCTGATCTTCTTTGCCCTGGCGATGCAGTGTGTCTCGACCATGGCGGTGGTGTATCGCGAGACCAACAGTTGGAAATGGCCGGCTCTGCAATTTGTTTACATGGGCGTTGTGGCCTATGGCGCCGCATACATCGGGCACGCTGTTGCTCTCCGCCTGCTGTAGCCGGCTGCGGCAGGGTGCAGGGTGTCTCCGGGCATCCATGACGGACGCCCAGCTTACCTTCCCACGGTCAGTTCCTTGGCATCGAACTGCACACGGTATGCGTTGGTGCGCTTGTCGCGCTTGGCTTCTTTCTCCCCCTGGTAAAGCTTTGCGCCCTTGGTTTTGACCAGCAAGACGACACCGTGGGGAAAATTCGGGGGAATGTCCCATTGATACACGCCCGGCGATGTTGCGGACCTCTCGAAAATGTCGGAGGCGCGCCAGTACGCACCCACTTCGCCGAACGGGGCCACCCACACGTCGCCCTCGTTGACCGCGGCCGCCAGCTTGTTTAACAGGGTAAAAAATGTGTCCAGGGGCACCGGGTCGAAGCCGAACTTGGCATGACCGATGCCGTGGATCTGGAGGACCACCCATGCGCGTTTCGCCCGGGCGGTATCGACCCACGCTTCCGCTTCCGCCGGGGTGGTAATCGTGTGGGTGGCGATGCTCGGGACGTTATACCAGTCGAGCCCGCAGCCGGGAACGAGATACTGGCTGATGCCGTTGACGCGCCAACCGCGCGCCAGAAAGTTGTATCTCATGGCCGCATCGCGCGCTTGCTTGGTTGTCAGCGCATACGGGTAGGCATACGTCAGGGGGCGGACACCGAGGTTGGCCTTGAAGAACTCCTGCGCGTCCTCCACCTGCCGGAAACCGGCTTCCGCCGATAATGTGTTGGGGTTCTCGTGGCTGGCGGAATGGTTGCCGATCTCGTTGCCATCCCGGATCGCGCGCTTCCATTCGTCCATGCGAATGGTTTTGTCGGCAATCAGAAAAAATGTGGCGCGTAGATGCCGTTTTCGCAGAGCCGGTACGGCGACGTCCAGATGAACGGGCAAGGCGTCGTCAAAAGTAAGGCTGACAGCGGCCTTGTGGCCGTTCCAGGGAAGCGTCCGCAGCGCCGGAGGCTGCTGGGCGGCAGCGCAGACGCATAGGAGCAGCGCAGCAAAAAGGATCCGCATAGAACTCCGCCCGAAGAATATACAAACGAACCGGCGTTTTTCGCCAGCATCAGCCCAGGGAAGGCCGCGCCGGGGAATGACATGCAATAATAGGAGTGACCGGAGCCTCGATACGCCGATAAGCGGAGACTGCTTTACCGACCGAAGGGGTGAGGAATACAGTTTCGAGTTGAGGATGCCTCCCAGCGATCTCGTGAAGCAATATCTGGCGAGCCGTATTCGCAGGCTGCCGGGAACCACTTCCCCAACCCCGGGCGGACTGCTCGGGCGAGTGAACCCCTTTCTCGGCGGATTCGTGGTGGGAGTGCTGGCCGGGGCAGCGCTCACCTGCGCGCTTCTCATCCATTATTACAGGTCTCCGGTGCGAGAAATCGCGATCGACCGGGTAGCGCCGCCGGTCTGTTATTCCTGCTTCTGGGAAGGATACGACTCCAAACTCAGAACTGACCTCATTGATTTTTACCGGCAATACAAGTCGGGCGACCCGATTGTGATGGGGGATGTCGGCTACATTTTATGGCGGGCAACCGGCAATCCGAACTGTGACGCTCGCAACGTGTACCGGCAGGCGGCCGACGATGCCGACCCCAACCGCCGATTGGATGCCTATGCGGCGCTGGGTTTCACCGGCCCGGAATGCGGGGAATCCGCCGATCGTGCTCTGGCCGCGGCGGCTGAGGCCGCCAATCAGGCCAAGCGGCCGCTGGAAGCCGAACTGCTGCGCCAGATTGCGCGTCATGAGCTTCACCCCAGGTTCGCCGATGCGAATATCAAAGTGCAGTTGGCCGTACCTCCCGATGCGCGCAGCATGATTCTGGGCAAAAGCGTGATCTCGGTGGAACCGGACACCATGGTGGGCGTACAAGTCGACCGCGTGGTGCGGGACTGGATCAGCTACCAGATGCGGTGGGACTTCACCGACCGGCCGGTACAACCCAGTTTGCTGCTGCCGTACCTTGAAGGGGCGTTCATCGCCCAGATCGCGAAAGCCAGTGCGGTGAAGATTTATCCGCTGGCGGGAAGCATCGTTGCCAAGGACGGCGGCCGATGGCTGGCGGCGGACGGCGAGGGGGTGTTTCGCTTCGAAGTCGATTCCGACAAGCTGCAGTACCCCACCACGCATGCCAATTCCGAGTTCGCCTGGGTTCTTGATACGCATGGGATTTCCGCGCTCGTGCCGCAGGCGCTGGAACACCAAGTGCCCTTGCTGGTGGGCTCCGGAGATGCTCCCGCCGAAGCACAGGCGGCATTCTACCTGGCCGAGCGCGGCATCAACGTGGTGTTTCCCGGCGACCGGTTCGAAGACATGCTGCTGGGGTACGACGCGAAAGGGGTCGTGATGGGAGGCGCGCCGGTCCGCCAGGAAAACGGCCGGGCGGTGATCGGCGATCAGCCGGTGCGGTTTGATTTGAGCGAGCCGATTGTGGCGGAAGACACGAAGGATGACCTTCCTGTGCAGTATTACGACACGCCGGCGCGCTATTTCCGGCGGCTTAACAGTTTCGTGAAGGTCAATGTGCAGTACGTGGATGTGAACGGCCCGGACGAAATCGGCCTGCTGCTGCGACGCGCGCAGCAGATGAAATCGAGCGCCGTAGCGGTGAGAGTCGCCACCGAAGGGGAGTACCGTGAACTGCGCCGATGGCTGAAGGCTTCTCCGCGCAATCGCGCCATCCTGTTCCACTCCGCGCTTTATCCTTACGCCAAGCTCCTGTTCGCGGACTTCCGGCAGCAGGTTACGTTCGGTGACTTGCGGCCGGTATTCGAGTAACGCGCGTTCAACCCGCCGCCTGTGCCGCCTGTGCCTCGGCCCGGTTTGAGGCAGTTTCCGCGGGCCGCCATTCCGTGACCGGGCGGCCATCCACCTTCTCCTCACCCATAGCGTGAAATCCGCTGCCGTCGGGCAACTGCGGGAGCAGATCGGAAGAAAGCCACAGCGCTCCGTGCGCGGCGTACTTCTGCATATGTCCAGCGACGTCGATGACTTCGTCGCTTACCTCTTCCATGGCCTTCTCATCCGGAAACACGACCTCGCCGGCGTTAATACCACAGCGAACGTTGAAGCCGGTTTTCAAGTGGTGAACGCCCTGGTTGAACCACGGCAGGCCGGAGAGGACGTCCTTTCCGGCGCCGACGGCATCCCCCAAGGTATGGAAGGCGCACATAATGCCGTCGGGGGTCCACGCGACCTTCCAGATGTTGTTGCTCTTCAGAATGCGGGTAACGAATTTCTTGTACTCGGAGAAGGCATGTTCGATGACCAGCTTGTCCTCGCCCACTTTCATCTTGGTGGAGCCGACAACGTCAATGGAAAGGAAGGCCAGCGAGCGCTTGTCCTTGGAGAGATACTGTCTTGCTTCGGTGTAGTCGCGAAGCATGGTCATGCGGCTGGATGGGGGCGGCGCCACTTGCCGGACATCGATGGCCGCCGACTTTACCTGGGTCTGAACCGTGGTCTTCCGTTTGGCCCAGCGGTCAACCTTGTCTACCTGAATCATCACCCACTGGCGCAGCACCAGGCCAACGGCGGCAAGGCCGATGAAGGCGAAGTTCCATCCCCCATACACGGTCCGGATTTTCAGCACGCTTTCCAGCGCTCCCGTCAGCGGCCCGACGATGGAGGTAAACAGAAACGCGAGGGGAGAATCGAGCAGAATCTTGGGATCAATGATGTTGCTCGACGCCAGAAAGGCGGCAAGGAACGCCAGGCAGACAATCAGGGTGGCCGCGGAAATGGCAAAGCGGGCTGTCCTGACGCAGGAGTACAGCAGTTTGGCTTGCAAGCTGTTCGGACTAAGACCCGGTTTGGCGGCTTCCCGCGCTGGCGCCGAAACGACTGCCACCCCGGCCGCGGCTTCGGACGGGCTCTTGGAAATTTCTGGTGTCACATCTCCCCCCACATCTGATGAACAGTGTAGCTGTTTATCTTACGAATGCAACTGTCTTTCTGCGCCATTTCGGCCGGGGATCAGAATCGCCGGTTCAAGCCTATGACGACCGATTGTGAACGGTAGGATCCGTTCTGTAACACCAACTGGCTCGCCGGAAAAGCCGGTGTCGCCGTGGAAAAGAAATCGTAAGCGACAAACGGGGTCCAGCGATCGAGTTTGAAAGTAAGCTGCGTCCCCACGGTGCCGGTGTTGCGAAACTCCGCCGGCGGGGCATCCAGCGCGGTGAAACCAAAGACGCGCTGTGGACCGACAGTGCCGTTGAGGTCGATCTCAAGGTAACGGCTGGGCTCCCCGCGCAAGTGTCCGGTCCAGGAGATGCGTTCGTAAAGCCGGGGCGCAAAGAAGCCGGTCGACTGCGCAGCAAGCGCGGCCTGGGCAGCCGAGTCGTCGAAAGAAAAAACTTCGTAGCGGACTCCCGAATCGATGCTCAGCTTCTCGCCGCGCAACAACAGGATCACGGGCGCGAGCGAACCGCCGTTCGCCGCGGTGTCGAATGGCTGCGGAGGATTCCCGGGCACCCGCAAAGAATAGTTGGCGTGCCAATAGTCCGCCGTCAGCCGCAGCAGGCTGCGAAAGGTGTATTCGGCGGTGAACTCCTCTTGTGTCTGCACGGCATCGTTGTGAATGGCGAGCGCCGTGTAGTCGGCCAGTTGACGAGTGGCGGCGACGCTGAGGCGCACGCCATGGTGCTCGATGGTGGGGCGAAGATCGTAAAGAAAATGGTGCCGGCGCAGCGTCTGCGTGCCGGCCAGCTCGGCTGCCGCCGCGGTGCCATCCCCGGCGCCGGCGTAGATTCGCAGCCAGCGCGCGGCGGTGAACGACAGGCCCGCCATGGTGGAGGTGCTCCAGGCGTCTCCTCCAAACTCTCCGAGCACGGGATTGCTGGTGATGCCGTGGGTGACGGTGTTGGACACCCGCATGCGAAGGTCGGGGCGGAGATTGAACTCAAAGGCCGCGCCGTAACGCAGTTGCTTGATGCCGAAAGCAACGCTGGATGGCGGCTGTTCGCGATCGTCTTCAAAACCCAGGCGCAGACGAAGAACCGGCCGAAGCTCCTGATTGATGGCGAGACGGAGTTTTCTGGTTTCCTCGTCCTGAGGCGCCAGGCGCAGCAGGGTGAGAGCTTCGCCCCGCCAGCCAAGCCCGCGTTCGACTGCCGCCAGGGTGAAGTTCAGTTCTGGGTTGTTGGGCCTCTGGCTGCGCAACTGTTGCAACTGCAGCCGCGCCTCGCCGAGCCTTCCGGCCCAGTACAAGGTCTGCGCCCTGCCCAGACGTGCGCTGAAATCGTCCCCGAATGCCAAGACCTGGTCCCAGGTGCGGATTGCCTGATCATACTGCCCGGACCATCCGAGCACGAGGGCGCGTTGCGTCAACACCGGCTTGTCGTCGGCAGTCTCTTTTCTTTGCGCGGGAAGCAGCAAGGCCAGTTGATGCAGGGAATCCGTGTATTTCCCGCTCCAACTGAGTACGCGGGCATATTCGAGGCGGACATCGCGCGCCGCGGCCGCCTGGCTGCCGTTCTGTGACAACCAGGCGCTGTACTCAGCGAGCGAGTCGGTATAACCGCCTGCCCAGGAGAGAACGCGCGCTTTTTCCAGCCGAATTTCCGCGTCGTTGGGGTTATCGCGAAGCAGCGCATCATATTCAGCCAATGACGCTGCGTATTGTTTCGCCCAGGAGAGAACGCGCGCAAGCTGCAGACGCGTGGCGCGGTTCTCGGCGCCCTTCTCCAAAGCTCGCCGATAGTGCAGCGCGGCGCCGGCGAAATCGTTGCTGCCAAGCGCCGCTTCAGCCGATGCCGTTTCAGAAGCTCCCGCGGCGGCCGCTGGCGGCTGCTCTTCGTTTGTTGAACCAGTCTCGGCATGGGCATCCGTGGATTCGGCGGGTGACGGGTTGGCCGGCAGAGAGCGCAAGGCTTTGGCCACTTCGGCGTCATTCGGCTTTTGTCGCGTCGCTTCGAGGAAGAGGACGCGGGCTTCGGAGTCGTGTCCCATCCATAGAAGGGTGAAGGCCTTGGCAACCATGGCATCGTAATTGGCCGGTTCGCGTTTCAGGACCTCGTCCAGCAGTTGCAGCGCAGCGCCGTATTTCTCCTGCCAGGAGTAGACCTTCGCCAGACCAACCTGTGCGCGCACATTCTGCGGGTCGCCCTGCAGGACGTGCTCAAACTCGGAGCCGGCCTCGGAGTAACGCCCGGCATAACCGAGAAAGCTCCCGTGCGCGAGGCGAACATCCTTGCTGCCGGGATTCCGTTTCAGGAAGGAAGCGAGGGCGCTGAGTGAATCATCGACAGCGCCGGCCGCATACAACTGGTCCGCGAGATCGATTGCGTAAGAGGCGCGATCCGGGTGTTTGGACAGCAGCACGCGGTAGTGTTCGGCGGACTGCTGGAACTGGCCGTCCGATGCCAGGGCACGCGCAAGCCAGAGGCGAGTGTTGTCATCTCCAGGACGGAGGCGGAGAGCATTGCGCAGCCAGTGGATGGCGCGCTTGGGTTGGGGTGGAGCGCTATTCAGGTAGGCCAGCCCAAGATTCCGCGAGCGCGGGAAATCACCTCGCAGGCGGGCCCCGGCCTGGAGTGCCTGCTCATAGGTGCGCCGCGCCAGGTCCATCTTGCCCTGGTCGGCGTACTGGTCGGCCTTGCGCAGCAGAGCGCCGCTACCGGTTTGCGGCGAGTTTGCGGCGGCGGCGCCTGAGAGAACTGCGCAGCACAGGACCAGAAGCAGTCTTAGGCGGCGGGTTTTCTGCCACGAACTCCTGTTGTACGGCATAGAAAGCCTTCTTGAAGTAGGGAACCAGTTGAACATCGTTCCAGGCGGTCCAGTTGAAATGTTCCGGTCCGGAGATCTCGCCGCCGGCAAGCGCCGGTGCGGAAGCGATTACGCCGGCGGTGCCGAGTTGGCCTGCGCTCGCCGGCGTCACCTCGAACGCGCTGACCTCAATAGCAGCCGAGGGGCGGGCGAGGACGTGCAGCGACTTGTCGATACCGGCGAATACCTGCCGGCTGGACGGGTCGGTCACCAGCAGCTTGCCCCACGGAATGCGAACCAGAATGGCCTTGTCCTTGACGTCCACGTACCACTCCGCCAGCGAATCGTAATTGGGAGAGGCGGGATCGCCGTTTCCGTAGCGAAGAACGCTGCGGCTATAACGCTGCGAGGGATAGACCGTGCCGTCGCGAGCGTAACGGCGGCGATTGGTCTCCACGATCATCTCCTCGAACGGACCTTTCTCCTCCAGAGCCGGCTCAAACGACCGCTTGTAAACGACATCGGTTTGCGCGGGGTTGTTGTCGGAAGCAACCTGGCGGTACGGGTTGTAGTCGCGAGCAACCAGCACGCGCGCCGTTTCCGGATTGGCCAGATAAAGAAGGAAGTTCGCGCCCGAGCGGAGCAGAGGGCCGAAAGGCAGGCGCTGTACACCGGCGTGGCTCGGCAATGTGTTCAAAGCGATGACGTATGCGTGGTCGGCAAGCGGAAACTTCCCGGGTTTCACATCGACGCAGCAAAGCTTGAGCCGGAGATAGAGGAAACCCTCATCCTCGGATACTTGCACGCTGCGAAGCGTCTCCTGTCGAGCCGCCTCGGGACGGGCAGGGGATACGGATCGGTAGAGCGCGCCCTTATCGCGCCAGGCGCCGGCATCGGAGGTGAAGAGCTGCCAATTGCGAGTCTTGTAGCCGATCATCCCGTAAGAATTTTCGGGATCGAGTTCATCCAGCCACAACGCCGCCCGGTCGAGCGGGTTCTGGAAGTCCCGCACCAGCCAGTTAGGTTTGTACCACTCGTCCTGCAGGGAGAAGACGAAACCTCCGGCACAACCGGCGTCGTGAATGGCGCGCGTCAACTGCGCCACGATCTTGGCCTGGTCCTGCTCGTTATGGCCGCCATGGTTCCATCCGTAAGGCTGGAAGTGGGAAATGCCGATAGAGTCAGGCAGCCCGTATTCACTGATTAAGAGGGGGAAGGGAATTCGCGAGCGGAGTTCACGAAGATAGCCGTACATCGGGTCCGGTCCCTGCTGGTCCCTGGCCTTCAGGTAATCCGGGTCGAGGTTCAGGAAATCGGGGTAGTAAGGATACACGTGATAGGAGGCGAACAGGCCTGCCTGGAACTCGCTTCCGACGCTAAACTTGGATTCGTCGAGCGAAACAACATCATCGTCATCGGTGGTCTCAGAGACCGGGGCGAGGCGCTCACCGCGCTTGGCGCGCATCCGAAGCTCCTGGTAGAAAGGCGTTTCGGTGCGGTGATGGAGCGGGTCGAGCGGCGGCCAATTGACGAAAGCGACCGGATGCTGCCAGTTGTACTTATCGGTTTCGTACCCGACCAGGTAATCCAGCATTTGCGCCAGCCACACTTCAGTCGCGTTGCCGTCGCTCACCGAAATGTACTTGCCGCCATAGCGCGATTTTCCGATGTTGATCGCATTGGTGCGCAGCACGGTGGAGGGTTCAAACTCGCGGCCCAGGAGGATCGCGCCGACATGGGCCGAGATATCGTTGACAAACAGTCCGCTGGCGCGCGCGCGTTTCGGAGGAACATCGCCCTGACCGTGGATGGCATCGACCACGTAGCGAATCTCCGCCTTGGACTCCTCCATAAACTGCGGATCGAACAAGTCCTTGTTGGGGGGATCGCCGATCCAGATCTGCTGGTACAACACCAGCCTTGCGCCGGCCGCAACCTGGTGGGAAAAAGCGCGGTAGAACGCCGGCGGCAGCAAGGTGTACACCCGGACAACCTCGGCGTTCATCTGCGCCGCGTTGCGCAACCAGGTGGTGTAGAGCCGGCCATCGCCGGGCGCGGAAGCCGGATAATAGCCGGGGGGAGCAGGACCAAGATCGACTCCGGTGAGGTAGTGTTTCTCCCACCCCGACCGGCCCCGCTCCCACATCGAATCGCCGGCGGCCCGGTGCAAGACCTGCAATTGCGCTGGCCGCGACAACGACGGCAATCCGTGCGGAACCGGATCTGAAAAACCCTCCAGGCCGAACATGTCGGTGAGCGCCGCGTTAGCGGCGCGGCTGTAACTTCGATCGCCGGCAAGCCCGAGGTAGAGCCCCAGCGCCCTGAGATTCTGTCCGGACCTGGCGAGCGCACCGGCTTCGAGAATACGAACGTCAGGGTCTCGCTGCCGCCTCCCCAGGGCCTTCCGCAGCGCGGCGTAGCTCAAATCGCCACGCCCAGTCTCCAGCGCGACAAAGGCGACCCCCATGCGCGCCTCCTCAAGGCGCGCGTCGATCGCCAGGGCGCGACTGAAGTAGTAGCGCGCTTCCTCGTAACGGCTCATCTTGAGGTTGATCCAGCCCATCATGGTGATCACATCGGTGGAATTGGGCGCAATCCGGTAGGCACCGGCCATCCTCTGCAGGGCGTCAGGATAGTCGTGCGCCAGGTAGCTTTTCACCGCCCGCTCGTACAACGGCCGGTACTGGGGTTTCCACTTGAACTCCCAGAAGCCAATGACGACGAAAAACAGGAGAATGCCCATCAAGACGCGATTGGTCAGCCAGCCCGCCAGCTTACGCATTGGTGGCCTCCGGTTCCCGGCCACCCTCGTGAAGGACGATTTCCCATCTCTTCAGACCGGTGAAGTATTGCCAGACTCCTTGCGAGCGGAAGAAGGCCAGCATCTGGCGATAACCGAAATTCTCCAGCACCGCATAAAGCATGAGCGTCAAGACGTGCGAAATCTTCGGATACCGGCGGAGGGTGGTTTCTTCCAGTAGCACCGAGCCGATGGACAACAGCGTGCCGTAGCCGACGGCGAGCATCACCAGCAACAGGAACAGCCACAAGGGCATGGCGCCGACCAGGAAAGAGAAGGGAATGAGCACCGTGCCGAGCGCTTCGACGACGCAGCCGACGGCTTCGATATAGGCATGAAAGGGCATGCTGATCATGCCCATCAGGCCGTAGCGCGGGCTGAAAATCATGTCATTGTGCTTCATCACCGTCTGCATGAGCCCGAGCTGCCAGCGGCGGCGCTGGCGAGCGAGCATAGCAAGGGTCTTAGGCGATTCCGTCCAGCAAACGGGATCGGTGGTGAACACCATCCGGTATTTGCTCTTGCGCGCGCGCAGAAGCCGGTGAAGGTTGGCGATGATGTCGATGTCTTCCGTGACCGTGTCGCGGCTGAAACCGGCCGCGTCGATCACCGCCTGGCGGTCGAGCAGGCAAAAGGCGCCGGAGCAGATGAAGGTGGCGCCCATGAAATTCCATCCGGGGCGGCCAAAGAGAAATGTGCGGATGTATTCCACTACCTGGCAGCGCTCGATCCAGGTCTTCGGGAGGTCGACCTCGGTGACATGCCCGCCGCGAACGGTGCAGCCGTTCAGGATACGAACCACGCCGCCGCTGACCATGATGGGCTGCGGCGAATCGACGATGGGCATGGCGAGCCGAAGCAGCGCCTCGGGCTCGATCAGGCAATCGGCATCGACGGTGCAGAAATACGGACTGCGCGCGATATTGAGTCCCACATTCAGGGCGTCGGGTTTGCCGCCGTTCTGCTTGCGCACCAGGAGCAATTCCGGGTGTTTGGGGTTGTAGTAGAAGGCGAAAGGCCGGGTTGCGCGCACCTTCTCCCGATAAATCAAGTCCATTTCCATCAGATGAAAATGGTTGATAAGGCGTGCCGAGGTGGCGTCGGTGGAGCCGTCGTCGACGACGATGATTTCCTTCTCCGGGTAACGAAGCTCCATGACCGAAAGCACGGTTTGCAGAATGGCTTGTTCCTCATTGAACGCGGGAATGATCAGGGCGACCGGAGGCGTGGTGGGCGAGTCCAGGACGCGCTCGAAGTCGGTGGAGGCCACGCGTTTGCCGTGCAGGTTCACCGAGTACATGGAGCACACCATCAGGACGGCATACATCCCGTTGGTGAACACGAAATAGAACAGCACGATGGTGTTGAAGTAGTCGAAAAACTGGAGGAGCCAGCTATGCATGTCAGTCCATTCCGGCCGCTGCTTTCAGCCGTTGCAGCTCGAACTTGCGCAGCAGTGACATGGCCGCGCGCCTGACGGGTTCGGCCGCCGAGTGGGACAACTCGGCCAGAACCTCGAGGAAGCGCGGCGTGGGGCTTTCGCTCATCGCGTCCAGGATCTCGATCTGTGTCTCCGCCGAATCGAGCACCGGAAGCGCAGACAGCAGCAGCGATGTTTTACCGATTCCGACCAGCTTCCGACAGGCCGCAAGGGCCAAGCGGCTATCGGAGCCGGCGGCCGCGGTGGCCAGCAGCCGCGGCACCAGGCCGCCACGCTGGATCTCGTCCGCAATCTGCTCGCTGCCATAGCGGTCGTCGCAGGTGATGAAGTACGAGTAAATCGCGTTGACGGCATGGCCGCCGAGGCCCGCCAGCGCGTTCACGGCGGCCTCCCGCACCCGCCAGCAGCGATCGCTGATACGCCCGAGCAGCGGCTGCACCAGTTCGCCATCATCCCGGGCGGCGCGAACCGCATGCAGGCGAACAAATTCATTTTCATCGTCCATCAGGCGCACGAGGCACCGCTGGCTGCGATCGTCATGGAAGTGGCAGATCACCTCGGCGCAGCGCGCGCGGACGTCCGGATTTGCGTCACAGGAAATGACGTCCAGAAACACGGTGTATACACGCGGAGAGAAGTCGTTCTTACGGAGGGCGGAGCGCCGCGCCGCCCTGCCGCAGATTTCACGCGCGGCGTCGGTCACCAGGAAGCGCACGCGGGCGTCGGCGTTCGTCAGCCAGGGAATGAAGCGGTCCAGGTGGTCCACACCATAACGTACGAGCGCATTCTTGACGTTGCGAACCGAGATCTCATTGCCCGACTGAACCGCCTTGCTCAATTCGTCAAGAATGATGGGAATGGCGGCCGGGAATCCGGCTGAGCCCATGGCGGCGACCGCCGTTTGCCGAACGTAGGGAGCGGGATCGTGCATGGCTTCGGCGAGCAGCGGGTGGGCAAAGGCGGGAGCCAAACGGCCAAGGTGCCTGACCGCGATAGCGCGGGGCAGTGCAAATATCTGCATGCGACGCACCGCATCGACCACCCGCCAGCGACGCCGCCGATCTCCCACCTCGCCCTTGCCGGCGGCGGCCTCGACCAGGGCGTCGCCGCGCTTGTTTCCAAAAACCGCGCGCGCCCAGCGCCTGGCTTCCCCCGTGGCGTACACAATTTCCGTGATTCGGTGGATCGTATCCGGGCCGGCGCGCGATATCAGCAACTCGCGCACCCCCTCGCGTTCGGCCGCGGAGCGCGCCGCCTTGAGCAGGGCGGCGACCGCCGCAACATCGATCGTTCCGTTCAGGCAATCATCGACACTCTGCGCATAGCGCGCGCGCACACCTTCGCGGGACTCCTGGTATCGCTTCTGCTTGACGCGCCGATAGAAGACGCACACCAGGAAGAACGCGCTGACTGCCAGGATGACAGCAAGCACCGCGCGCAGAATGACCGCGACATTTTCGATCAAAAACACTGAATGTCCCTACGCGTGAGAAAACGCCGCCCCCTGGAAGGCGCCCCAAAAACTGCCTGTCCAGCCGCGCACAATTTGCCCGATTGAGATGGTCAAAATCGCGAATGACTGCCTAATAGAGAAAGGCGAGTAAAGCGGGCGCGAGTATAGCAAAGGTGCCGCTCCCCGTAAACGCGCCACCAGCGCGGCACGGCCGGCAGAGCAACCGCCGCCTTACAGGCCGTACTGCATGAGATTCTCAGGTGTAGAAAAAGATTTTTTTTGTTGCGGAAACCTGCGTCGTTGGCGGTTGGGATCGGTGTGTTTACTGCTTCGTTAATTGCTCTGTGAATTTTTCCGTGTTATAGACCTGCGCACTTCGGTGTGGGGACTGAAGTAGCGCAGCCTTTCGCAACGCCTATGTCCAGCCACGTTCTTCGTCTGGCGATCCTCGGATCGGTTGCAGCGAGCTTGTTGCAGGTCGGCTGCGGCGCAGGTCAATCCACGCGACTCCAGGATGTAACCACGACCGGCAGCGCGTCCACGCCGGTGTTCCGTGCTCAAAGCTATCAGCCGCCGAAGAACTGCCTTCCCTGCCATCAGCGGCAGTATGACGAGCTGCGCAGCTCGGTGAAGTCGGGATACCGAAACGTAAGCCCGCTGTTCAACGGGCTGGAGATGGCGTCGAACCTGGTCAGCGGCGGTCTGTTGCGGCCGGTCTACAAAGACAGCACCATCGTCTTGCCAGATGGTGTGGTGCTGAACACCAACATGTTCACCAGCCCGTTGCTGACCGAGACCCGCCAGGTGCAGGCTGGGTTCTGCTATAGCTGCCACAATCCGCATATCGAGCGCATGGGGGATGATCCCAACCAGCGCGAGGTTCCAGCGTTGCCCGGGCTGCAGGCGGATTTCCTGCCCGAGTTGATCCGGCCCCTGCGCGACTATCACTTGATCGACGCCAGCGGCAAGCAGGTAATTCCGGGCGAGATCGGCGGGTATCCTCCGCCGGGAACCGGACCGTCTCTGGGCGCCGCGGGAATCACCTGCGACTTCTGCCACAACGAGGGCGGACCGGACTTGAACCGCAGCTTCCAGGGCGACGGATTCGCCAACATGAGCCTGATCCTCAACGAGTCAATCGAGAAAGTCGGGCCTTTCGCGCAGCCGGTGGCGGTGAAGGACAACTTTCACGTGGCGAGCAACGATCAGGCGAAGATTGACTTCCTGCGCAGCCCGGCCTTCTGCAACGCGTGCCACGACGTGCGCGTGCCCAACAACAATTTGACCGCCGAAGAGCACAACATTAATCCCGGCGGTGAGAACGTGAAGTATTACCGGCTGGAGAACCTGAGCACCGAATGGCAGACCGGGCCCTACAACAGCACCAACAACCCCTTCGGCAAAGTGATCCGCTGCCAGGACTGCCACATGTCGATGTACCCGTACGCGGGCAACACCACCTACCAGGTGGGCGGCGTGACGATTACCAGCCCGACTCCGGCCGTCTTTGCCACTGACTACGCGGCGGTGCCCGGTGTTTCCACCGACGGAGACGCGCCCCTGCCCCAGCGGCAGGTGGTCAATCACTATTTCACCGGCATCGACGTTCCGCTGTTGCCGGTGCAGGAGTTGCGCGACCGGCTGGGCAGCGACTACCCGGACCCGTACGAGAGCGGGGAAGACAGCCACGGCTTTCCGAAGGGGGTGGCCACGCGGCGCCAGGACCTGATGAAAGCCTCCGTGCGCGTGAACTTGGACAAGACCGACGCTACGGCGAAGGTTGGGGCAGCCGCTTACCGTTCGCCTGGAAGCGGTCGCGCTGACCGGACATCGATTTCCGGCGGGCTTCTCGCAGGAGCGTACCACCTGGGTGGAACTCACAGTGAAGGACGACAACGGGTTCCTCCTCTACCAATCGGGCTACGTGGTCGACAAACCGCACCCGCAGACCGGCGAGATGATGCCCGACGGCAACCTTGATGACGAGGATACCGAGCATGTGAACGCGGTGGTCGATCCTGGCCGCCACACGGCCACCTATACGCCGGGGACGGGCACCAACGGACATCTGAACCTGGTATTCGAAACTGGGCCCGACAACGGTCCCGATGCGCGCGTATTCACGGGGCGCCCGAGGGCCTGGTACTGTTCCGCAACGAGTTGACGCGGATTTTCCTGCCGGGCGAGCCGCTCGGGCGGACCGACGCAAGCGGCAATCCGATCATCGTAACCAAGCCGCATTTCGAGGAATCGTTCAGCGCCGCGCTGGCCAACTCGGTGGACAACTATCGCTCCCTGGCGCCGCTGCGGCCCACCATGTTCGACTACGAAGTTCAACTTCCCACGGCCGCGGAACTGAGCGAGTTGGGCGTCACGCTGAAAGGCCCCTTGCATGTGCATGCGCAAGTGAACTTCGAGCATTTCCCGCCGCTGTTCCTGCGCTTCCTGGTGGCTACTACGGGAGCCAACGGCCCCACCGGACACGATCTGCACTTGCTCAACGAAGGCATGATTGATTCATTTCTCAAGAACATCCGTTCCATTGCATCGGCGGATTTCACGGTGAACCTGGAGTAGGAATGCGAAGCATGAAAACGCATTCTCCTCGCGCTGTTGGGACTGGCCGCCGTCGGTGCGCTGGCGCAGACCTATACCCCGGGGAGTACCAGTCGGCCAACCCGTACTACCCGACACCGAACCCGTTCTATTTCGAGGGCAAGGTGACGTGGGAGTACTTGGGCATCACTACCCCGCAAAACGCGTGGGATTACGTGCAGCGAGGCATTCACAAGCAGGACGATCTGGAAGATATTCCGGGCGCCGTCGCCGACTACCAGACGGCGCTGTCGATGAACAGCCTGGATAACGGAACCTGCCAGATCGTCACCGCGGCGACGCTGGTCAATGGGAAACTGCCGAGCACGCTGACTCCGCCGCCTTGCATGTTCACGGTGCGGCTCCGGCTCGGCCACCTGTTGCTGGAGACCGATCCCGACCAGTCGATCAAGCTGTTCCAGGAAGTGACGCAGATTGATCCGCTGAAGCTCGATGTGAACGCCCTGATTGGCGAGGCGTATGTGATCAAGGCGGAAGAAACCAACGATGCGACGGAGCAACAGGCCGAGTACCAGAAGGCGATCCAGGCATTCCAGGCGGAACTGGCGCTTTCTCCGGTGACGCCAACCACCATTGCGCAGACCGGAGATCAGGCCAACAACGCGCACGTGCACTGGGAACTGGCCGAAATTTACGACAAGCTTGGCATGACGGCCGACGAGAAAAGCGAACTCCAGGCGTACTTGCTGGCTACGCAGTGGCACAGCGACACCTATCCCTGGAGGATCGCGCTGGCACAGCAAAAGCTGAAGACATTGCAGGCTCGAAACTAGAGGAATGTGGGAACGATGTTCGGCCCTTGGTGAGGGCACTCCGCTTATGCAGAGGCGAGATTCGGCGGTGTCACTTCGCATGCTGTTGTTCCACGTCGGATTTTCGGCGGTTGTGGTAGCGGCTGCAGTCGGGCAGCAGGCGGCGTCCGGGCCGGCGACATCCACACCGGCTGCCCGCCCTCCCGAAGTATCGCAGGCCTGGGGCGACGTGCTGCAGCACGCGGCGCCCGCGGAGAAGACGGATACCGCTCTCACGGTCCCGCAAGTCACCAGCCAGACTGGGGGGGCCACCGACTTCCTGAATCATCTGTTCTTCGAAGTGCGCACCGAATACTGGCGGACGCAGACCGACTTCAGCGGACAGCCCACTGCCACCGGCGTCATTAATGTGCCGCCGGGGGCCGCCTTCAATCCCACAGGCATACCTGACCCCTCGGTGTTTCAAACCAGCACCAATGAGTCCTACAGCTTCTTGAATTTCGGCACACGCGGTTGGGGCTCGGAGCGCGTAAACACAAATTTCTCGATGCGGTATCGGACGGATCTGACCCACGTGAACACCGGGTCGCCGGGGCAGGACATTCTCAATACCTTTCCCGGGAACCGAAAATTCGAATTGCAGACCGGCTACATCGAGATCAACGGCAAGCCCGGGGACGGCTTCTTCGCGGGATCGTCGGTGCGGATTGGACGGCAATATGTGTACGGCGCCGAACTGGCGTCCATGGACGGGATCTCCTTCACCCGCAACCGACCCAAGTATTCGCTGACCGTGTTTGGCGGCCGGCGCTTCACTTATTTCAGCGACCCTGACCAGCGCGCCCTGGGGGGCGTCGATTTCGTCTACCGCTTCCACCATGCCAGCCTGGAGTATTCCGGCTTGTTTTACGTCAAGGGGAGCCACATCTTTAGCTATCGCCAGCGTCTGGGCGACGATTGGCTGTTCAACAGCTATTTCAAAATGATTGGCGGCAGCGCGGTCGATTTCAGCGCCAACGCCATGTGGGCGCCTCCTAGCGGCAGGACGAACATCGCGCTCGGCTTTTTCCAGAAGCTCAGCAACAAAGACTACTTCTACGACTACACCTACATCGCCCGTGATACCGACCCTTACAACAGCCTGCTGCGGCTTTACCTGGGCCCAATCTCGCCCTACAGCCAGTTCACCATTGACGTGCACCGTGCGGTGATTCCGCGGCTGCGGCTGGGCGGCACGCTTTGGGTTCGCCGTCTGAATGATTCCAACGACCAAGGGCCGTTCGACACTTCGTTTCAGGACTATCGCATCGACGCCCAGGTGTTCCCCCTGAGAAGGATCGAGACCTTCCTCGAATTCCACCAGCGTGATCTGGACCGCAAGAATCCCGTTCCGGCGAGCGCCTTTGACGATGTCAGCGCCGCCGGGGAGACCAGGGTCCAGGACTTCAGTCTGCAGGTGGGCAAGAGCTTCGGCGAAGGACGCCTGACGGTGCGCGGGGGCGGCTTCCTGCGGCGGCTGAAATTTCAGGACCGGTTCTTCTTCATCGGTAATGCGCAGGACAAGGGCTGGCTCGGCAGTGCGTCGGTCCGGTTGGACCAACGCACGCGCGTGTACTTCGACTACAGCCTGGACACCGATTTCTTCGTCTGGAGACCCAGTATCAAGAACGGGCAGGTGTTCCACCTCGGCCTGGATTGGAAATACTGACTATGACTCGCGGTTGGCGCCGTTCGCTATTCACGTCGATGTGGGTTGCGGCCGTATTGTGCCTGTGGATGCAGGCGCGAGCTGCGTCACCGGCACAGAACAAACCCGCCGCCGCGAAGCCGCAGGCTGCATCGGAGGCCGCGCCCGCCGCGGAAGCACCTTTCTACCTGCACGCCTTTCATGCCAAGAACCTCGGCCTCGATTGCTCCATCTGCCACGCGCCCGCCAAGGAAGGCTCGGTGGTGTTCCAGCGTCCCGGTCACGACCAGTGCATGGCCTGCCACTCCGATGCCTTTGGCGATAACCTCAATAAGAAAATCTGCGCGCAGTGCCACAAGGATTTTCCCCCCACCGGGGATGACCTTTATCCCTTCCCCCGCTACAAGGGCGAACGGGCGCTGCTGATCGAGTTCTCGCACGCCAAGCACGTTGATCCAAAGGCCCGAATCGATACCCACAGCGGGTTTCGCGGCGACTGCACCTTCTGCCACAAGTTCGATGCTCAGGGCGCCTTCGGTATGTTTCCGGCGCATACCGAGTGTGCCGCATGCCATTCCAAACCGGGCATGAAGCCGCAGTTGAGCGCCAGTTCCACTACCGCCGATTGCCGCGGTTGTCACGCCCCAGAGGCGATTGAAAATCCCGAATCGGAGCGGCCGCGCCGGATGCTCAGCGCGGAGGTCGTCAGCGGCAAGTACGCGGACTTGAAGTTCTCGCATGTCACCCACTTCAAGTTCCGCCAGCAATACCACGTCACCTGCCTGACCTGCCATTCCGACATCATGCAGAGCACGAAACTGGCCGATCTGAAGCTGCCCCAGATGGTCGATTGCGTGCAATGCCACGACATGCAGAAGACCATGGCGTCACGGTTCCGCATGGGCAACTGCCAGGCTTGTCACGTGGAGAGGGCTAGCGGGCCGCTGCCCTCGAGCCACACGCGCTGGGTGAAGCCGGCGTTTCACACCGAGAACTTCCGCACGCATCACCAGGGGGAGGCTGCCGCTCCCGGCGCCAAGTGCTTCGTCTGCCACACCAACGTGGTGGCCAAGACGTTGGCCTCGGCGGCTTCCAATGACCAATGCCTCTCGTGCCACCAGGTGATGCGTCCCGCATCCCATACCGCGCGCTGGCGCGACGACGTTCACGGCAAGTACGCCGCCATGGACCGCGAGAGCTGCGCGAATTGCCATCAGACCGACTTCTGCAGCCGGTGTCACAACGAGCTGCCCCGAAGCCACCTTCCGTTGGCGCTGTTCAAGGGCGGCGCTCACGCCCGCCTGGCCATGCTCAATCAACGCAGTTGCCTGACTTGTCACACGTTCGAAAACACTTGCGCCCAGTGCCATACGAGGAGCCTCAAATAACCATGGACGCGGCTAAAACAAGCAGAGGACAACGTTCAGAAACGTCGTATTCCGATGCAAGCAGGAGTGGAGATATGGCGGTCAAGAAGAACGGGCAACGTATTTTCCAGGCGGCCGCGCTGGTGCTGGCTCCGGTACTGTTGCGCGCGCAGGAAGCGTCCCGCTTTCAGCAGGACCCGGTGGAGCACTTTGGTTCACGCTTCCTCGTCGTGGTCATCGTGATCGGCATTGGCGTGGTCCTGTACTCGCTGGTGCGGTACCGCGGGCGCACCCTCGGGGCGGCGTCGTGGGGCCTTCTGGCCCTGGGCGTCGGCATCTTTCCCGTCGTTTCCTCGGGCGTGGGAACGGTGCTGGTGTTTGAACGCGCGGAGCGGGTGGAGTTCTGCCAATCGTGCCACCTGACGATGAAGGCCTTCGTCGACGACATGAAGGACCCGAAGAGCGAGAGCCTGGCGGCGCTCCATTATAAGAACCGCTACATTCCCTACGACCAGTGCTACGTCTGCCATACCTCCTACGGCTTATTCGGCACCGTTCAAGCCAAGAGGGAGGGCATGCACGATGTGTGGGTTTACTACACCCACACCTTCAAATTGCCGATCAAGATACGCCACCCCTATCCCAACACCGACTGCCTGAAGTGCCATGCCGGTTCGGTCAAGTGGCTGGGGGTCCACGGCGATTTCAAGGCTTCGCTGTTCTCGGGCGAAACCAGTTGTCTTGACTGCCATGGCGCGACAAATCCCGCGCACAACGTAGGGGGGAACAGCTAGCCATGAACAAGATTGCCACCAAACTGGAGCGAATCGAAGCTGATCCCGTCGTCACCCGGCGGTTGCTGATCGCGGCGCAATTGCTGGCGCTGGTGGCCTACGGCCTGGGATTGCAATTCCTGATCAGCACTACGGGAGGAACGTTGTTCTTGTTTTCCACGGTTGCTCCCGCGCTGGTAATGTTGGGATTGATCATCCTGGTCGGGGTGGTGGCCTGGCGCTTTCTCCGAAGCCACAGCCTGTTCCAGTTCGAGGAATTCGAACCGGGCCAGATCATCTTCCAGCAAGGAGATTCCGGTGACTGCGCTTATTTCATTCACCACGGCGAAGTGGAAGTGCTGACGGGGACGGGCGCGCTGCAAACCGTCGTCGCCAGGCTCTCGCCGGGGCAGTATTTCGGGGAGATGGCCCTGATCACCAGCCATCCGCGAAACGCCACGGTGCGTGCGGTTGCGCACACCAAAGTGGCGGTTCTGGGGAAGCAGAACTTTCTTACCATGCTCAGCGTGATGCCTTCCACCCGTGAGGACATCATGAAAACCGTCAATCAAAGGGCTATGCAGAAGGCCGCCGGCCAGTAGCTCTGGTTGCGGACGAAATAAAGAATGCCGAAACAAAGAATGAAGGAAGAGGAGACTCTCGGATGAGCAAGCACATGTTGCGAACGGTTGCTTCGGTCCTGGCCCTGGTCGTTCTCGCCATCACTCCCGGATTGGCGGCCGATGCCGCCGCCGGCCACGCTGTTTTCGACAAGAAGTGCAAGGTATGCCACGGCCCGACCGGAGAAGGGAACCCGGGCATGGCCAAGGCCCTGAATACCACTATTCAACCGCTCGGTTCGGCCGATGTGCAGAAAATGAGCGACGCGGACCTGAAGAAGATCATCGCCGAGGGCAAGGGCAAGATGAAGCCGATCAAGGGCTTGACCCCGGCCGATGTCGACAACGTGATCGCCTTCATTCGCACGTTGAAGAAATGATGGGACCGTTGTCGCGCGCCAAGTTCCGCCGTGGTGGCGGAATTTGTTGTGATTTGACCATTTGTTCACTTGTTTTATTTTGAAGGACAGTGTAGGCTCCGCCGACAGATAGACCGGATCAGTCAAGTCTTTCGGGGGACCTTCCAATCCAGCGTTGACGCAGTCTCTGTGGGGACAAGGCTGCGTCCAGCGTCAAGCAGACGTACTTGCGTACCGATAGCGTGGGGACTATGCGGACCGAGGAAAAGCGCATTCTCATACTGGGCGGCGGCTTTGGCGGCGTCTACGTGGCGCGCCATCTGGAGAAGCTTCTTCACCCGAAGGAAGCTTCGTTCTGCCTAGTCAATCGCGAAAACTACTGGGTCTACCAGCCGATGATCCCGGAAGTGATTTCCGGGGCGATTGGGCTGACGGACGTGGTTGCGCCCATCCGCCAACTCTGCCCCCGGACCGAGCTGGTGATGAGGGAAGTGGAGAGCATCGACCTGAAGAAGAAGGTGGTCACCGTCAGCCCGGGTTTTCGCCCGCGGCGGATGGAGCTCTCCTACGACTACCTGGTGATCGCGCTGGGCAGCACCACCAAGTTCACGGGAATGCCGGGCATGCTGGAGCACGCCCGGCCGTTTCGCAACCTGGCGGACGCGATGGGCTTGCGCAATCACATTATCAACGTGCTCGAAGAGGCCGAGGTCGAGCCCGATGCCGAAACGCGCAAGAAGCTGATGACCTTTGTCGTGGCGGGCGGCGGGTTTTCCGGCGTTGAAGTCATGGCCGAACTCAACGACTTTGTGCATGAGGTCAAGCGCAAGTTCATGAGGCTGCGTTCCGAGCCGGCGCGCTGCGTGCTGGTTCACTCCGGCGACCGCATCTTGCCGGAAATGACGCCGCGGCTGGGAGAGTTTGCGCAGAAGCTTCTGCGCAAGCGCGGGGTGGAAATTCTGCTCAACGACCGCCTGGTGGCGGCGACTTCGGAAAAAGCCATTCTCGGCTCGCACATCGAAGTTCCCACCAAAACGGTGGTCTCGACCGTGCCCTCTCAAATTCCGGCGGTATTGCAGAAGCTGGAATGCACCTACGACAAGGGGCGATTGCTGACAAACGGCAGCCTGGAGTTGGTGGGCTACGAAGGCGAAGTGTGGGCGCTGGGGGATTGCGCTTCGGTGAAAACGAAGTCCGGGACTCCGGTGCCTCCGACCGCTCAGCACGCAATCCGCGAAGCCAAGACAGTCGCCACGAACATCGCCGCCAACATGCACGGCGGCGCAAGCTCCGCCTTTGCCTTCGAGGGACTGGGCAAGCTGGGATCGCTGGGGCACTTCTCGGCGGTGGCGGAGATCCTGGGCATGCGCGTCTCCGGATTCCCCGCCTGGTGCCTGTGGAGGGCGATTTACCTGATGAAGATGCCGACCTTCAATCGCAAGGTCCGCATTCTCCTGGATTGGGTGCTGGCTATCCTGTTCCCGCCGGACCTGGTGGAAGTGCGAACGGCCCTGGAAAGCGGCATCTGCAAGCAACACTTCGAGCAGGGCGACGTTGTGTTCTACCAGGGCGACGTTGGCGACAACGTGTACATCATCGAGGCCGGCGAGTGCGAGGTGCTGCAGGAGAGAAACGGGTTGAGCAGTGTGGTCGCCACCCTGCGCAGCGGCGACTATTTTGGCGAGATGGCGCTCTTGTCCGACGCCAGCCGGAATGCCACCATTCGCGCGCGCACGCCGATGGATGTGCTTCTGGTGTCGAAAGCCGATTTTGACCTGCTCAAGACAAGCGTACCGGCCTTTGGAGAGGTATTCCGGGAACTGGCTAGCAGCCGCAGCGCCGCGGGCATGAAAAATTCCGCCTAGCTCCTGTGGGGGGACTAGGCTGGCAAGTTCTTAAATTTGTTGTTGCGGTTCCGGTTTGATCCGCAGCCATTTTGTGTGGGGGAAATATGGCGAATGTTGCAACCGCGTTCAACCTCGACGAGTTAGAAAACCTCGACGAATTGTGCATCAATACCATCCGCACACTCGCGATTGACGCTATTCAGCAGGCCAATTCGGGCCATCCCGGCACGCCCATGGGAATGGCGCCGACCGTGTACACCCTGTGGCAGCGCGTGCTTCGGTTCGATCCCCAGGATCCCATCTGGCCGAACCGCGACCGCTTTGTTCTCTCCGCGGGGCACGCGTCCATGCTGCTGTACTCCATTCTTCACCTGGTCGGCACCAAGGCGGTGGATCCGGATTACGAGATCCTGGGCCGGCCAAGTGTGTCGCTGGACGATATACGGCATTTCCGCCAGTTCGGCAGCCGCGCCGCCGGCCATCCGGAGTACCGATGGACCTCCGGAGTGGAAACGACGACCGGCCCGCTGGGCCAGGGCGTGGCCACCAGCGTTGGAATGGCCGCGGCGGGCAAATGGCTGGCGGCCCGCTATAACCGGCCGGGTTTCGAGATGTTCGACTACACCATCTACAGCCTGTGTGGCGACGGCTGCATGATGGAAGGCGTCTCCAGCGAGGCTGCTTCCCTGGCCGCGCATCTGAAGCTCAACAACCTTTGCTGGATCTACGACAACAATCACATCACCATTGAAGGCCCCACCACCATGGCTTTCACCGAAGACGTGGGGGCGCGTTTCGCCGCGTACGGGTGGAATGTTTTGCGGGTCGGCGACGCCAACAACATCGCCGCCATCGAGGGCGCCCTGCAGGCGGCCAAGACGACGCGCGATCGCCCCACCCTGATCATCGTCGAGAGCCACATCGGTTACGGCTCTCCTCACCGGCAGGACACTCCGGCCGCGCACGGAGAACCCCTGGGCGAGGAGGAGATCAAGCTCACCAAGCGTGCCTACGGCTGGCCCGAGGACGCGAAGTTCCTGGTTCCCGAGGGAGTGTATGAACACTTCCAGGAGGGCATCGGCGAGCGCGGGCGTCAATTGCGCCAGAGCTGGGAGAACAAGTTCAAGGAATACCAGAAGGCGCATCCGCAATTGGCGGATGAGCTGGAGCGCATACAGCGGCGCGATCTGCCGGACGATTGGGAGAAAAGCGTGCCGGTATTTCCCGCCGACGCCAAGGGCCTGGCCGGGCGCGACTCCTCGGCCAAGGTGCTGAATGCGGTGGCGCAGAAGATTCCCTGGCTGGTCGGGGGCTCCGCTGACCTGGCGCCGTCCACCAAGACCCGGCTGACATTTGACGGCGCCGGCGATTTTCAGGCGGGCAGCTACGCCGGACGCAACTTCCACTTCGGGGTGCGAGAGCACTCCATGGGATCCATCCTCAATGGATTGGCGCTCTCCAAGCTCCGTCCGTATGGCTCCGGATTCCTCATCTTCAGCGATTACGCGCGCGGCGCCGTCCGCCTGAGCGCGCTGATGGAGATCCCGGTCACCCACATCTTTACCCACGATTCCATTGGAGTTGGCGAGGACGGCCCCACGCATCAACCGATCGAGCAAGTGGTCTCGCTGCGGGCCATACCGCACCTGATCGTGCTGCGCCCCGCCGATGCCAATGAGGTGGCGGAGGCATGGAAGGTGATCCTGCGCGCCAAGCGGCAGCCGGTGGCGCTGATCCTCTCCCGCCAGAACGAGCCAACCCTGGACCGCACCAAGTACGCATCCGCTTCCGGAGTGGCGAAGGGCGCGTACGTGCTGGCCGATGCCGCCCCCGGAACACCGGAAGTGATTCTGATGGGCACCGGCACCGAGGTGTCTCTGTGTGTGGAAGCTTTTGAGCAGCTCAAGTCGGAAGGGATTCGCGCCCGCGTGGTGAGCATGCCTTCCTGGGAGCTGTTCGAACAGCAGACCCAGGAGTATCGCGACAGTGTCCTGCCGCCCTCGGTGACCGCGCGCGTGTCGGTCGAGCAGTTATCGACGATGGGCTGGGCCCGGTACACCGGCACCACGGGCGCCATCCTGGGCATGAAGACATTTGGCGCTTCCGCGCCGTTGAAGGTCCTGCAGCAGGAATTCGGTTTCACCAAGGACCACGTGGTCGCCGCGGCCAAGACGCAACTGGGGAAGAGGAGCTAAGTCATGCGCGTCTGCGTCGGATCGGACCACGCCGGTTTTCCGCTGAAGGAGGTCGTCCGCAAGTTCCTGGCCGGCCTCGGTCACGACGTGGAGGACTTGGGAACCCACAACACCGACCCGGTGGATTATCCGGACTATGCGGAAGCGGTGGTCAACTCCATCCTGGACGGCAAGAATGAGCGCGGCGTGCTGATTTGCGGCAGCGGCGTGGGCGCTTCGGTGGCCGCCAACAAAATTCCCGGCGCACGCGCCGGTTTGTGTCACGACACCTACTCGGCGCATCAGGGCGTGGAACATGACCATATGAACGTCCTCGTCCTGGGGGGCAGGGTGATTGGGGAAGAGATGGCGCGCGAACTGGTTCGAGCCTTCGTGGCTGCGAAATGCAGCCAGGAAGAACGTCACCTTCGCCGCCTGGGCAAAGTCGCCGCCATGGAGAAGCGGTATAGCGGCCAGCCTTCGCAGCTGGCGGGAAAGAGCACAGGATTATGACAAGCGCAGCAATCGCAAAAGAGTTTCCCATCAACCCGCTCAAGGCCCTGCTGGGGTATGGCCAGTCGGTCTGGCTCGATTTCATCCGCCGCAGCCTGATTACCAGCGGCGAACTTGGGCGCCTGGTGGAAGAAGACGGGTTGCGTGGCGTAACCTCCAACCCGGCCATTTTCGAAAAAGCCATCGTGGGCAGCACCGACTATCAGGACATCCTGGGTGCCCCGCAATATCGCGATTTCGATGCCAAGGCTTTGTATGAAGAAATCGCGGTCCGCGACGTTCGCGATGCCGCCGATATTCTGCGCCCCATCTATGACAGCTCGAAGGCGCGCGACGGCTACGTCAGCCTGGAAGTTTCGCCCACCCTGGCGCACGACACCGAGGGCACCCTGGACGAGGCGCGCCGCTTGTGGAAGACGGTTGGCCGCCCCAACGTCTTGATCAAAGTGCCGGCCACCGCCGCCGGCATACCCGCCATTCGCCAGCTCATCAGCGAAGGAATCAACGTCAACGTCACCTTGCTGTTCGCGCAGTCGGCGTACGAGCAGGTGGCGGAGGCTTTCATATCCGGGTTGGAGGAGCGCCAGGCGAGCGGGCAGGAGATCAAGAACGTCGCCAGCGTCGCCAGCTTCTTCATCAGCCGCATCGACACCGCGGTCGATGCCCTGCTGAACGCGAAAATCAAGGAGTCCAAGGACACCGGCGAGCGCGCCCGGCTCACGGGACTGCTGGGCAAGACGGCCATCGCCAACGCCAAGATCACCTACCAGCGTTCGCGCGAGCTCTATTCAACCCCGCGCTGGAAGCAGCTTTCCGCGCGCGGCGCACAGACGCAGCGCCTGCTGTGGGCGAGCACGAGCACCAAGAATCCCAGCTACCGCGACGTCATTTACGTGGAGGAGTTGATCGGCGCCGACACGGTCAACACCATTCCCCCGGCCACCTTCAACGGCTTCCGCGATCATGGCTACCTGCGCAAGAGCCTGAGCGAAGACCTGGAAGGCGCAGTCGCCAGCATGGACGCGCTGGGCAAAGTCGGGATTTCCATGAAAGAGGTCACCGACAAGCTGCTGGTGGAAGGCATCCAGCAGTTCGACACGGCTTTCGCTCAACTGCTCAAGTCCACCGGCCGGCGCCTGGAGAGCCATGAGACGGTGAAGATCAATCGCCAGACATACAAGATGCCCAAGGATCTCGCCGCCGCTGTGGATGCCACGCTTGACGACTGGAAGAAGAAAGAAAAGGCGCGGCGTCTGTGGCGCGGCGACACATCGCTGTGGACCGGCACGGACGAAGCCAATTGGCTCGGGTGGATGGGCATCAGCGACGATCAACTGGCGCACATCCAGCACCTCAAGGGTATTGCCGAAGAAGTGAAGACCGCCGGCTTCAAGCACGCCCTGCTGCTCGGGATGGGCGGGTCCAGCCTCTGCCCGGAGGTGATGCGCCTGACCTTCGGCAAGATTCCGGGCTCGCCGGAGCTGCATGTGCTGGATTCCACCGACCCGGCGCAGATCAAGGCGATCGAGAGCCGCATCGACTACAAGAGCACCATCTTCATCGTGTCCAGCAAGTCGGGCGGCACGCTGGAGCCCAACATCTTCAAGCAGTACTTCTTCGAGCGCGCCAAACAGGAACTGGGCGCGGCCGAGGCGAGCAACCGGTTCATCGCCATCACCGACCCCGGCTCCAACATGCAGCATGTGGCGGAAAGCGACCGCTTCCGGCATGTGTTCTTCGGCTTGAAGAGCATCGGTGGGCGCTACTCCGCGCTATCCGACTTCGGCATGGTGCCGGCTGCCGTTATGGGTGTGGACCTTCCACGCCTCCTCAATGCCACGGAGGAGATGGTGCACGCCTGCGGCGCGACGGTTCCGGTCGAGGAAAATCCGGGCGTAGTGTTGGGCGCAATCCTGGGCACGCTCGGGGTCCGCGGACGGGACAAGGTCACCATCATCACCTCGCCCGGCATCTCCGACCTGGGCGCGTGGCTGGAGCAATTGATCGCCGAATCCACCGGCAAGATCGGCAAGGGCCTGGTCCCGGTCGACCGTGAGCGCCTGGGAAATCCTGAGGCGTATGGCAAGGACCGCGTCTTTGCCTATCTGCGGCTTGATTCCGCTCCGGATAAGGATCAGGACGCGGCCATCGAGGCGCTGGAGAAGGCCGGCCAGCCCGTGGTTCGCATCGCCGTGGAACAGTCCTATAGCCTGGGCGAGGAATTCTTCCGCTGGGAGATTGCGACCGCGGTTGCCGGTTCGGTCATCGGGATCAACCCGTTCGATCAGCCTGATGTCGAGGCCGCCAAGGTGGCCACCCGCAAGCTCACCTCGGAATACGAGCAGCGGGGAAGCCTGCCGGCCGAAACACCGCTGTTCGAGTCCGACGGCATCCGCCTGTTCACCGATCCCAAGAATGCCGAGGCACTGAAGAACGGCGCGAAGCAGCAGTCGCTTGCCGGTTATCTCAAGGCCCATCTCGACCGTTTGGGCGCCGGCGACTACTGTGCCTTGCTGGCGTTCATCCAGATGAACGAGGCGCACGAAGCCGCGCTGCAGGACATCCGTCACAACATTCGCGATGCCAAGCGCGTGGCCACCTGCCTCGGCTTCGGTCCGCGTTTCCTGCATTCCACCGGGCAGGCATACAAGGGCGGCCCCAACAGCGGCGTTTTCCTGCAGATCACCTGCGACGACGCCCAGGACCTCGCGGTTCCCGGCCAGAAGTACACCTTCGGGGTGGTCAAGGCGGCGCAGGCGCGCGGCGATTTCCAGGTGCTCGCCGATCGCAACCGGCGGGCGTTGCGGGTCCATCTCGGTCCGAACGTCGGCGCCGGACTCGCCGAGTTGGCCAAGGCCGTCAAGCAGGCGCTCAAGTAACGAGCACCGTTCGAAATTCAGAAAAGGAGCTATCTCGACATGCAAATCGCAATGGTCGGTCTCGGCAGAATGGGCGCCAACATGGTTCGCCGCCTGCTTCGCGGTGGACACGAGTGCGTTGTCTATGACGCAAACCCTGCCAGCGTGAAGCAACTGGCCTCGGAGGGCGCCGTCGGGGCCAGCTCGATGGACGACCTCGTACGGAAAGTGAAGGCGCCGCGTGCCGTGTGGCTGATGCTGCCGGCTGCGGTGGTCGACAGCACGCTGAAAGAGCTGGCGCCGCGCCTGCACAAGGACGACATCGTCATCGATGGCGGAAACTCCTACTACATTGACGACATTCGTCGCGCCAAGGAGCTGGAGAGTTCCGGCGTCCAGTACGTCGACGTGGGCACCAGCGGCGGCGTCTGGGGCCTAGAGCGCGGCTATTGCATGATGATCGGCGGTCCGAAGGGCGCGGTGCAGCGGCTGGATCCCATTTTCAGGACCCTCGCTCCCGGGCGCGGCGATGAGCCCCGCACTCCCGGCCGCGAAAAGATGGCGGGCACGGCCGAAGAAGGCTACCTGCACTGCGGGCCTTCCGGCGGCGGGCACTTCGTCAAGATGGTGCACAACGGCATCGAGTACGGCCTGATGGCCGCCTATGCCGAAGGGCTGGACATCCTCAAGCACGCCAACGCGGGCAAGCAGACGCGCACCGTCGACGCGGAAACCACGCCCCTGCGCAATCCCGAGCACTACCAATTCGAGTTCAACCTGGCCAACGTCGCGGAAGTGTGGCGGCGCGGAAGCGTGGTCGCCTCGTGGCTGCTCGATCTCACGGCGACCGCCCTGCTGGACGAACCTGACTTGGCGCGGTTCTCGGGGCAGGTCTCGGATTCCGGTGAGGGACGCTGGACCATCCTGGCGGCGATTGACGAGGGGGCTCCTGCTCCGGTGCTTACCACCTCGCTGTACGAGCGGTTCAGTTCGCGAGGCAATGGGACCTTCGCCAATAAGCTGCTGTCGGCGATGCGTTACCAGTTCGGAGGACACCTCGAGAAGGAAAAGTCCGCAGTCGCCTGATCGAGCCGAGTTTTGCAAACGCAGCGGACAACAAGGACAGAGTCATGAATCAGATGATTATGCAACCCGGGCGGGCGGCTGACCCGTGTGTGATGGTGATCTTCGGCGCCAGCGGCGATCTCACCAAGCGCAAGCTGCTGCCCTCGCTCTACAACCTGGCGGTGGCGAACTTGCTGCCGAAGCAGTTCGCCATCGTCGGCTTTGCCTATGCCAACGCCACCACCGAGAGCTTTCGTGACCAGCTCACGAAAGACATGAAGAGCCTGGCGACCAATCCCGTCGAAGCCAGGATCTGGGACTGGTTCCTCGAACGGATCCACTACGTCCAGGGCGATTTCCAGGATCCGGAGGCGTATCAGAGGCTGGCGCTGAAACTGGCGGAGGTGGAGAAAGACCACGGCACCAATGGAAATCGCTTCTACTACCTTGCCGTGGCCCCCAAGTTCTTCGCCGAAGTGGTTCGCCAACTGGGGACCGCCGGACTGGCTGCCGAAGATAAAGGACGCTGGGCCCGGGTGGTCATCGAGAAGCCTTTCGGGCGCGATCTGCAATCCGCGCGGCAACTGAACCGCGAAATCAAGGACGTGCTGCAGGAGAAGCAGATCTACCGCATCGACCACTATCTCGGCAAGGAGACGGTGCAGAACCTGCTGGTCTTTCGCTTCAGCAACAGCATTGCCGAGCCCTTGTGGAACCGCAACCTGATCGACCATGTGCAGATTACGGCCGGCGAAACCGTCGGCGTGGAGCACCGCGGAGGCTACTACGAGACGTTGGGGGCGCTGCGCGATATGGTGCCCAACCATCTTTTCCAGCTCATGTCGCTGGTGGCCATGGAACCTCCCATCTCGTTTGAAGCGGACGCGGTCCGCGACAAGCAGGCCGAGGTGCTGCGTGCCATTCAGCCTCCCACGCAGGAAGAGGTTCTCACCAAGATGGTGCGCGGCCAGTACGGGCCCTCCGGCCGCGGGCCTCTCATGCCGGGGTACCGCGACGAACCGGACGTGGCGGCCGATTCCAACGTCGAGACCTTTGTCGCGCTCAAGTTCACCATCGACAACTGGCGCTGGGCGGATGTGCCGTTCTACCTGCGCACCGGTAAGCGAATGCCCAAACGCGTGACCGAGATCGCCATCCATTTCCGGCGCACGCCGTTTGTGCTGTTCCGCAATACCACGGTCAGGGATCTGCTGCCCAACAAGCTGCTCATCCACATCCAGCCCGAGGAGGGAATCACCCTGCAGATGGGCGCGAAGATACCCGGCCCGGTGATGAATATCGGGCAGGTCAACATGGACTTTGACTACGCCCGCGAATTTCATGCCAACCCGGCTACCGGCTACGAGCGCCTGCTGCATGACTGCATGCTGGGCGATCAGACGCTCTTCCAGCGTGCCGACATGGTCGAAACCGGGTGGAGCGTGATCGAGCCTATTCAGGAAGTCTGGAAAGCTCTGCCCGGACATTTCCCCAACTACCCGGCGGGGGCGTGGGGACCGGAAGCTGCCGAAGCGCTGATTGGGCGTGACGGCCGCGAATGGAGGCGGATTGACGAAGCTGCAGCAGCGGCAGCGTGAGGACGCTCTCGCAGAATCCTTGCGCCTGGCGCAGGACCATCGGCGCCTGAAAAACTGGAAGCGGTGGGGCCCCTACTTGCCCGAACGCCAGTGGGCCACGGTGCGCGAAGATTATTCGCCCTACGGCAACTGCTGGGAGCATTTTCCCCACGACCACGCGCGTAGCCGTGTCTACCGCTGGGGCGAAGACGGCCTCCTGGGATGGTGCGACCGCGAGTGCCGGCTCTGCTTCGCTCCTGCCCTGTGGAATGGCAGGGACCCCATTCTGAAGGAGCGTCTTTTCGGGGTAACCAACAGCGAGGGCAACCACGGGGAGGACGTTAAGGAATGCTATTTTTACCTCGACGGAACTCCCACTCACTCGTATCAGAAGGCCCTCTACAAGTACCCGCAGGCGGAGTATCCCTACAACTGGCTGCTGGAAGAGAACCGCCGCCGCACCTCAGCCGACCCCGAATTCGAACTGGTGGATACGGGTATTTTCGACGGCCACCGCTACTTTGACGTGTTTGTCGAATATGCCAAGGAAGGCCCGGGCGACACGCTTGTCCGCATTACTGCCTGCAATCGCGGTCCGCAATCGGCCGAGCTTCACTTGCTTCCTACCTTGTGGTTCCGCAATACCTGGTCGTGGGGGCGCAAGGACGAGGACTTCCACGGGAAACCTCGGATCAGCCGCCTGAACGACCATACGCTGGAGGCGGAACACCCGACACTGGGCCGCATGTTTCTGGTGGCGGGAGCGGGCCCGGGTGGCGAGCATCCGGTGCTGCTGTTCACGGAGAATGAAACCAACTTTGCGCGGCTGTACGGGGTCCCCAATTCAACCCCGTTCGTCAAGGATGCTTTTCACGAGTTCGTCATCCACGGCCGCAAAGATGCCGTAAACGGGGAAGGTTGGGGGACGAAGGCCGCGGTGTACTACCGCCAGGAAGTGCCGCCTGGCGAAGAAGTCCGGGTGGAACTCCGGTTGTACGCCGCCGACGAAGCCCCGGCCGATCCTCTCGGTCCGGGGTTTGCCAAGGTTTTTGATCAGCGGATTCGCGAGGCGGATGAATTCTACGCTGCCAAGCTGGCGCGATGCGACAGCGACGAGACGGCGCACGTGGCGCGCCAGGCTTTTGCCGGTCTGCTGTGGTCGAAGATGTTCTACGAGTACGTCATTCCCCACTGGATTCAAGGGGATCCCAAGCAGCCCCCACCACCGCAGCAGCGCAGCCAACACCGCAACGCCAACTGGCCTCACCTCCATTGCCGCGATGTCCTTTCGGTTCCCGACAAGTGGGAATTCCCCTGGTTTGCCGCCTGGGACCATGCTTTCCATCTCGTCACCCTGGCCGAAGTGGATCCCGAACTGGCGAAGAATCAGGCGATCCTGTTTCTGCGGGAATGGTACATGCATCCCAACGGGCAACTCCCTGCCTACGAGTTCGCCCTGGACGACGTAAATCCCCCGGTTCATGCCTGGGCCTGCTGGCGCATATACAAGATGACCGGCTCCCGCGGCGAGCGCGACCGGCATTTTCTGGAGCGTGCGCTGCAGAAACTGCTCATGAACTTCACCTGGTGGGTCAACTGCGAGGACAAGTCGGGCAAGAACTTGTTTGCCGGCGGGTTCCTGGGTTTCGACAACATCAGTCTCTTCGACCGTTCCTCGCCTCCGCCGCCCGGCGTTACCTACAACCAGGCCGACGGCACCGCCTGGATGGCCTTCTATTGCCTGACCATGCTTGCCATGTCGCTGGAACTGGCGGCCTACAACCCGGTCTACGAGGATGTCGCCTCCAAGTTCTTCGAGCACTTTGTCGCCATCGCGGATGCCATGAACAACTTCCGCGGCACCGGCCTCTGGGATGAGGAAGATGGCTTCTACTATGACGGCGTAGATATACGGGGCCAGAGCTATCCGGTTCGCGCCCGCTCCATGGTCGGATTGGTCACCCTGTTTGCGGTAGAAGTCCTGGAGGATGACCTCATCGACCGCCTGCCGGGCTTCAAGCAGCGGATGAACTGGTTCCTGAAGAACCGGCCCGATCTCGGAAGCCAGATCGCCTACGCGGTTTCCGGAGAGGGCGGGCAAAAGGGGCGGCGCTTGCTCTCCATCCCATCGCGCTGGAGGCTGGAACGCGTGCTCCAGTACCTGTTTGACGAGGGTGAATTCCTGTCGCCGCATGGCATCAGGGCCCTCTCGGCGGCGCACCGCGAGTACCCGTGCATTTTGAAAACTCCCGATGGAGAGCTGCGCGCCGATTACACCCCCGGGGAGTCCACCACGACGGTCTTCGGCGGCAACTCCAACTGGCGGGGCCCGGTGTGGTTCCCGGTCAACTATCTGCTGGTGGAGGCGTTGCAGCGTTACCACCATTTCTATGGCGACACGCTCACCGTGGAGGTCCCGGTGGGCTCCGGCAATCGCATGAACCTCGCCGACGCTGCCGCGGAGCTTTCACGCCGCCTGGTGGGCCTATTCCTCCCGGACCGGCAGGGCTTCCGGCCGTGCCATGGTGAACAGGCGCGCTTTGCAACCGATCCCAACTGGAGCGACCTCATCCTGTTCAGCGAGTACTTTCACGGCGACAACGGCCGTGGTTGCGGCGCCAGCCACCAAACCGGCTGGACCGCCCTGGTCGTCCGTCTCCTGCAGAAGTTTGGTACCGAAAGACACACCTCAATGGTTCAACCGGCGAAAGCCGCCATGGTGGGAAAACTATGAAAATCCTGGTGCTTGATATCGGCGGCACGAACGTCAAGGCCTATGCCACCGGCCATCTGGAGGCGCTGAAGATTCCCTCCGGCCCGAAGATGACCCCCAAGAAGATGGTCAAGGAAATCAAGGAAGCCACGGCCGATTGGGAGTACGCCGCGGTTTCCATTGGCTATCCTGGTCCCGTGCTTCACGGGAAGCCTGTGCACGATCCCGCCAACCTCGGACCCGGCTGGGTCGGTTTCGATTTCAAGAAGGCGTTCGGGCATCCCGTGAAGATCATCAACGACGCCGCCATGCAAGCGCTCGGCAGCTACCGTGGCGGCCGCATGCTTTTTCTCGGCCTCGGTACCGGACTGGGTTCCGCCCTTATCGTGGACGGCGTCCTGGAGCCCATGGAACTGGCCCATTTGCCGTATAAGCATGGGCTTTCGTTTGAAGACCATGTCGGCGCCGCCGCCCTCAAGAGCAAGGGGGAAAAGAAGTGGACGAAGTCGGTATTTGATGTCGTGGCCCAACTGAAGACCGCGCTGCAGGCCGACTACGTCGTCCTCGGCGGAGGCAATTCGAAGCGTCTGACTGCTCTTCCACGCGGCGTCTATTTCGGCGACAACTGCAACGCGTGCGAGGGCGGTTTCCGTATGTGGCAGCCTGAGCCCGCGCGCAGGGCGCTTGCGGCGGCCGGCGACTAGGCAGGTTTTCTCGTGCAAAACAGTATGCAAGTCGTTCCGGATGCCGCGGCTCTTGCCCGGGCTGCGGCCAATGTCTTCGTGGACGCCGCCAGCCAGGCGGTCCGGGAGAGGGGCAGGTTTACCGTCGCGCTGTCAGGAGGCTCCACGCCCAAGGCCCTCTATTCCTTGCTGGTGGCCGACTCCGATCTGAGCTCCCGCGTCCCCTGGCAGCAGACGTATTTCTTTTTTGGCGACGAGCGCTGCGTTCCTCCCGATGATGCGGACAGCAATTTCCGGACGGCAAACGAAGCGATGCTGGCGAAAATGTCCATCCCTTCGACCCGCGTGTTCCGCATGAGGGGTGAGTACGAGAATGCCTCGAAAGCCGCCGCTGAGTACGAAGCGGAATTGCGCAAGTTTTTCCAGCTCACCCCGGGCCGGCTGCCCCGCTTCGATCTGATTATGCTGGGGATGGGACCGGACGGTCACACCGCTTCGCTGTTTCCCGGCACCAAGGCGCTGAAGGAGAAGCGGAAGCTGGTCACATCGAACTGGGTAGGGAAGTTCTACACGCACCGGATCACCATGACCGCTCCGGTGCTGAACCAGGCCGCACTGGTCATGTTCATGGTCCACGGCCACGATAAGGCGCAGCCGCTCAAGGCTGTGCTGGAAGGGCCGTACGAGCCCGAGCAACTGCCTTCACAACTGATCCGCCCGCA
This sequence comes from Terriglobia bacterium, assembly GCA_963740615.1. GTDB lineage: Bacteria > Acidobacteriota > Terriglobia > Terriglobales > Acidobacteriaceae > JAIQGF01. The sequence continues at coordinate 325,558 of CAVUEZ010000003.1, read as the reverse complement.
GAGTGGAGCGCTCTTGTGGTTGGTCGATGAATCCGCCGCCGGACTGCTGGACCGCACCGCCAGCGGGTCTCCGGTCATCAAGGCGACAGCATAGGAGATCGTATGGCTACAGCACCGAAGATCAGTTCCATCGAGCACTATCTGGGTGGCGCGTCTGAAACCCTGTTGGGCTTCAGCAACCCGCGAATCCCCAGGGAGCGGCTGCACCTGCCCGGTCCGGACTTCGTGGACCGCGTTTTTGCCGCCTCGAATCGCAGCCCCCGGGTGCTGGCCAACCTGCAACGGCTCTTCGACCAGGGCCGCCTCGGCGGCACCGGATATCTCTCCATTCTCCCTGTAGACCAGGGGATCGAGCACTCGGCCGGCGCCAGCTTCGCCAAGAACCCCGACTACTTCGACGCCGGCAACATCGTCAAGCTCGCCTATGAGGCCGGCTGCAACGCGGTTGCCTCCACCTTCGGCGTGCTCGGCATCGTCGCGCGGAAGTACGCGCACCGCATCCCGTTCATCGTGAAGATCAACCACAATGAGCTGCTCACCTATCCGAACAAGTTCGACCAGATCCTGTTTGGCACGGTCGACCAGGCCTACGACATGGGCGCGGCCGCCGTGGGCGCCACCATTTACTTCGGTTCCGATGGCGCTGCCCGGCAAATTGTCGAGATCGCCCAGGCCTTTGCGCGCGCGCACGAATTAGGCATGGCGACCGTGCTCTGGTGCTACCTGCGCAATCCGGCCTTCAAGAAAGACAAGGATTACCACCTTGCCGCCGACCTGACCGGACAGGCCAATCACCTCGGCGTTACCATCCAGGCTGACATCATCAAGCAGAAGCTTCCCGAAAATAACGGAGGCTTTACCGCACTCAACACCGGCGACTCCGCCTACGGCAAGCTGGATAAGCGGATCTATTCCGAACTGACCAGCGAGCATCCCATCGATCTGTGCCGCTACCAGGTGGCCAGCTGCTACATGGGACGGGCGGGGCTCATCAACAGCGGCGGAGCCTCCGGCGCGAACGATTTTTCCGAAGCCGTTACCACCGCGGTCATCAACAAGCGGGCTGGCGGAATGGGGTTGATCTCGGGCCGGAAAGCCTTCCAGCGTCCCATGAAGGAAGGCGTGGAACTGCTTCAGGCGATTCAGGATGTTTATCTTGACTCCAAGATCACCGTGGCCTGATGTAGGCCTGGGCTTGCGGCCACGAGGAGTTCGACATGAGCAACAAGTTGGTCTTCCTGTTCGATGTGGACAATACGCTGCTGGATAACGATCGCGTGTCGGCCGACCTCAAGCGTCATCTCGAATGCGAGGTCGGCCACGACCGGCAGCAGCGCTATTGGACCATCTTCGAGGAACTGCGCTCGGAGCTGGGGTATGCCGATTATCTCGGGGCGTTGCAGCGTTACCGCTCCAACTATCCTCGGGATCCGAATCTGCTGACCGTGTCGCACTTCCTGGTGGAATATCCTTTCGCCAATCGCCTGTTTCCCAATTCCTTGGACGCAGTGGACCACGTGAAGCAATTCGGCCGGCCCGCCATCCTGTCCGACGGCGACGTGGTTTTCCAGCCGCAGAAGATCCGGCGCTCCGGATTGCACGACGCCTTCGAGGGCGCTGTGCTCATTTACGTCCATAAGGAACTGGAGTTGGACGATGTCGAACAGCGCCACCCGGCGGACCATTACGTGCTGGTGGACGATAAGCTTCGAATCCTGACTGCCGTGAAGCACGCCTGGGGACGCCGCGTTACCACCGTGTTTCCGCGGCAGGGCCACTACGCGCTCGATGAAAAGGCGGTAAGCAAGTTTCCACCGGCGGACTACACCATTGACCGGATCGGGGACCTGGTAAACATCGACTTTCAGTCTCTCGCCGAAGGTGGATCCATGCAGGCCGGCGCCGCGGATTGAGGCGTCACGGCTGCCCTGTCGAGGTGAGTCATGCCGCGCTCGAAGAAAGTCGCGCCAGCCATTCAATTTGGGCCAGACGTTTGCAGCAACCTGGACAGCGCCCTCAACCGTGAGTGGCTGGAGACCAATGGGCTGGGTGGGTTTGCCTCCTCCACCATCACCGGCCTTAACACCCGCCGCTACCACGGCCTGTTGACCGCGGCCACCAAGCCCCCGCTAGGACGCATGGTTCTCCTCTCCAAGCTGGAGGAGACCCTCGTTGTGAATGGCGCCCGCTTCGACTTGTCGGCCAACGAATATCCTGGCGTGATTCACCCCCAGGGCTTCCGCTACCTGATGGGCTTCCGCCTCGATCCCTTTCCTGTTTTTACCTACGTGGTCGAAGGCATCACCATCGAGAAGTCGGTATGGATGGTGCACGGCGAGAACAGCACCGTCATCGAGTACCGAATCATGTTCGGCACGCGTCCCGCCGCCGGGGTGAGACTTGAGCTGGCGCCGCTTATCGCCTTTCGCGATTACCACTCCACCACGCACGAAAACCATTCTTTGAACGCCAGGGTCAACCGCGAGCCTGGCCTGGCCAGTGTCACGCCTTACAGCGGGGTCCCAACTCTTTACTTTGCGGAAAATGCCGGTGAATTGGAGATCACCGGAAACTGGTACCGCAATTTTCAGTACCGGGTCGAGCGCGAAAGAGGGCTGGACTTCTCCGAAGACCTGTTCAACCCATTCGTGCTGAAGTTCGATGTCGCTTCAGGGAGAACCGCAACCGTGATCGCCTCCACCCTGGTTCGGCGGGCGAACCAGGCTGAACAACTCCGGGAGCTGGAAATCGAACGTCGTAGAGGGGTCGTGGCGTCCGCCCCGGAAGACCAGTTCGCACGCGCGCTGGTTGCCGCCGCTGACCAGTACATCGTAGCTCGCGGTGAGCACAAGACCGTGATTGCGGGCTATCCTTGGTTCAGCGATTGGGGCCGCGACACCATGATTTCACTGCCCGGCCTGACGCTGGCCACCGGGCGCTACCAGGACGCCCGCGGACTCCTGCTGGCATTCGCCGCCAGCGTCGACCAGGGACTGCTGCCCAACCGTTTTCCGGACGCCGGCGAAGCTCCCGAGTTCAACACCGTGGACGCCACCCTCTGGTTCTTTGAGGCGGTCCGGTCGTACTTGTCCTACACCGATGACTTCCGATTCATACAAGAGAAGCTCTACCGCGTGCTGGCCGACATCATCGAATGGCATGTCCGCGGAACGCGCCACGGGATCAAGGTAGATGCCGGCGGGCTGCTCAATTCCGGGGCGCCTGGACTGCAGCTTACCTGGATGGACGCCAAGGTCGGCGACTGGGTGGTTACGCCGCGTCGCGGCAAGCCGGTGGAGATTCAGGCGCTGTGGTACAACGCGCTGCGCGTCATGGAAAGCCTGGCGGTGCGTTTTGGTGACGCTGCCGGTCGCGGCCGCTACGGCGATATGGCGGGTTTCGCGAAGTCGAACTTCAATCGCCTCTTCTGGAATGACTCGGCAGCCTGCCTGTACGACGTGGTGGATGACGGCCCCCCCGACGCCTCCATTCGTCCGAATCAGATTCTGGCGGTCAGTTTGCATCACAGCATGCTCAGTCCGGAGCGCGCTGAAGCCGTGGTCAACGCGGTCCAGCGCGAGTTGCTCACTCCCTACGGTCTGCGGACATTGTCGCCGTCCGACCCGCGCTATACCCGCCATTATGGTGGCGACGCCTACTCGCGTGACTCGGCCTACCACCAGGGCACGGTCTGGCCCTGGCTCCTCGGTCCTTTCATCGCTGCCTATGTCCGGGTGCACAACGGCAGCAGCGACTCCCGCCGGCAGGCGGCAAAATGGCTGGAACCGCTGCAGCAGCACTTGTCGGTTGCGGGTCTGGGCCACATCTCCGAAGTCTTTGATGCGGAGCCGCCGTTTACTCCCGGAGGATGTTTCGCACAGGCCTGGAGCGTGGCGGAGTTGCTGCGCGCCGCCGTCGAGGACGTCGGCATCGCGCGTCCTGAAGCAGCAGTGAAGGCCAGCGGCCACTCCGCAAGCTAAGCACAAAACGAAAATCTCAGTTATCCCTCCGGAAGTGGGCCCGCGGTGTTCTGTGCTCTTTAGCGCGGCTTTGATGCAACCGCGCGCCTTTTGGGCGACTCTAGTCAAAGAGAGCGTTGGGTCTGCGCGCGCAGGAGGAACGTTGACCGATCACATGCAGAACCGCACCATGGGGGAGAACTTCGGGCCCAGTAAGAGGCGAAAGCTCAATCCGGCGGCATAGCCTATCTGTGCGTCCGCATCTCAGGTTTCTGAAGCACGATCTTCTGGTCGCCCCCGTGGGCGAGAGTACCCTGGTATTGCTGGTCGGCACTATGGGCTGGGCCGCTCATGCGCCGCTCCTGTTCACCAGCCTCGGCCCCACGGTGTACGAACTGATTGAGAAGCCGACCTCCAACAGCGCGCGGACCTACAACATCATCGTCGGGCACTTCGTAGGCCTTGGCGCCGGATTCTTTGGACTCTGGGTCTTGCATGCCTGGTCGAGTCCCAAGGTCGCTGCCTCCGGATTCATTACATCGTCGCGGCTGTGGGCGGGTGTCGTCGCCGTAGGTCTGACCACCCTGCTCACTCTGGCCCTCAAAGCAGGGCAGCCAGCCGCGCTTTCCACCACGCTGCTGGTCTCGCTCGGTTCCATGCAGAGCGCCCGGGACGCGGTTGCGATCGCTGCGGCTGTGCTTATTGTCGCCGCCGTCGGGGCCCCGGTTCGCCGCCGGCGGGCCGAGGCCGCCTACCAGAGCGAATCCGTGCTGCGAGGCGCCAAGGTGAAGACATGAACGGTGCCTGAGAGACAGGCTGTCGGGAAACCGGCAGTTTCACCCGTGGTGAGCCGGCGTGGACTGGACGGCATCACCGCGCAACAGACAGCCCGTGCTATGCTTCGGCAAGAACCGTGCCGAAGACCGTTAACGCAGCGCCGAAACTGCCGCACGCGCCATTCCGCGATGTCGAGGCCGCCCGCCGCAACCTGGCGCAAATCGCGCTGCGCGTGCCCCCGGGCGTGATTCAGGCGATTCCCGCCCTCGTTCCTGAGTTGCCGGATCCAGATGCCGCGCTCAACCTCTTCGAACGGCTGACGGGGACCGCATCCGCGGAGTTGTTCCGCGCCTTCGATCGCGCCCGCGTTCTGGTGCATTACGCGCTCACGGTTTTCGGCTACAGTCATTTTCTCGGTGAGACGCTGATCCGGAATACCGACCTGTTCCACACCTTTCAACGGGAGAAGGTGCTGGACCGTTCACGGTCGCGGGAGGAATACCGCGAGGCGCTTGCGCGCTTCCGCTCCCGCTCGTTCGAAACCGATGTTGCGCTGCTGCTGGCCCGCTTCAAGCGCCGCGAGTATGTGCGTATCATGCTGCGCGACGTGCTCGGGACGGCCACCCTCGCCGAAAGCACCAATGAGATTTCTGCGCTCGCCGATGTGCTTATCGAGGAGGCGTTGCGCGAAACCGACGCCGCCTTTCGCAGCCGCTACGGCCCGCCTCAGCACGTCGACTCCGAGGGACGTCTGGCCGACGTGCCGGTGGCGGTGCTTTCCCTGGGCAAGCTGGGCGGCAACGAGTTGAACTACAGCTCCGACATCGACCTGCTCTTCCTCTATGGCGATGGCCAGGACGCCGGTACGACTTCCATTTCCACCCGCGAATACTTCATCCGCCTGGCGCAAGCAGTCACCGGCGCCCTGTCGCGCGTCACCGGTGAAGGCTCTGTCTTCCGGGTGGACCTGCGGCTGCGGCCCCAGGGCGGGGAAGGCGAACCCGCGGTCGGCTTGGCGCACGCTCTCCGGTACTACTCTCATGACGCCGCCGACTGGGAATTGCAGGCCATGATCAAGCTCCGGCACTCCGCCGGCAACCTGGCCCTGGCGCGGCGGTTCATTCGCGCCGTGCAGCCTTACGTGTACAGCGAACAGGTGAATTTCGCCGCCATTGAGACCGCGCTCGAGGCGCGCGATCGCATTGGCGCCCGGCGGCGGCTAGCGGCCGCGCGCGGCGCCAGCATCGACGTGAAGCTCGACCGTGGCGGCATTCGCGACATCGAATTCCTGGTGCAGTGCCTGCAACGCGTCTACGGCGGGAACGAGCACTGGTTGCGGTCCGGGGGAACGCTGTTTTCTCTCCAGAAACTGCACGACAAGGGGCATCTCTCGGGGCACGACTTCCAGGAGTTGAGCACCGCTTACGAGTTCCTGCGGAATCTCGAACACCGGCTGCAACTCCGGCAGGGACAGCAGACCCACACGCTGCCGAAATCGCAGGACGAGTTGGACGTCATCTCCCGGTCCGTGGCCGGCGGGCACGCCCCGGCCCCTTCGGAGAACATCGTCGAGGCGGTGCATCGGAGCATGGCCGCGGTGGCGGAAATTTACAACCGCATCATTCATCATCAGCAGTTGCAGCAGCAGCGCGACACCTCCGAGTTCCGCCTGGAGAGCGCCGAACACGGCCGCGACCAGACGGAGCGCCAGATGCTGGCGCGCGTGGCTGCCGATTCCCCTGCCTTGCATGAGGTTCTGAGCGGTCCGGCTTCCGATCCCCAGATGCGGCGCAACCTGTTTCGTTTCCTCTCCGCGGCTTTCACCAGTTCGGAGCGCTATGCCGCGGTCTCCCGCGCGCCGCAAGAAGTGCAGCGTGCGCTCCCGCTGTTTCGGCTGAGCGATTACCTCACCGACATCCTCACTCGTTATCCCGAGGAGGTTGCCAACCTGGCCCCTTCGGAGCCCGTGCCCAGGCCGAACGGGGCAGGGCAGTTGTTCGAGCCGGAGGGGGAGGAAGACTGCCCTCTCAGGGATCCCGTCTTCGTCTATCTCGCCTCCGCCGATGTGCCCTACAACGAGAAACTGGCGCTGCTGCGGCGTCATTACCGGCACCGCGTGTTTGCCTCCGGCGCGCGCGATGTCGTCGAAAGCCGCTGCGTGTACGCGTCGCTGGCGGAAACGTCGGCGGCGGCCGACGAAGCCATCGCGGCGGCGCTGGCGATTGCGGGAAATCCCGAGGGCTTTGCCGTGCTGGCTCTGGGCCGGCTGGGAACCAGCGAGTTTGACCTGCTGTCGGATGCCGACCTGCTGTTCGTGCGCGACGACAACCTGGATCCGGCCACCGCCAGCCGCGCCGCCGGGCAGTTCATGCAGGCCCTTTCGGCATACACACGCGATGGCACGGTTTTTCCCGTCGATACGCGTCTGCGTCCCCGCGGGACGGAGGGCGAACTGGTGATGACCGTCTCCCATGTGGACCAATATTTCCAGCGCGAAGCGCAAGCATGGGAAGCGCTCAGCTTCACCAAGCTGCGGCACGTGGCGGGTGCGGAAGGCGTCAGCCGCCGCATTCTGCAATCCGTGGGCGGCTGGCTGGCGCGCTTCGCCAACGACGACGCCTTTGTCGCCGAAGTCCGCTCCATGCGCGCCAAACTCGACAAGCCCGAGCCCGCCGGGCCCAACCTGAAGACCGCTGCCGGAGCCATGTATGACGTCGACTTCACCGCTTCGGCGCTGATGGTGAGGAACGGTTTAGTGCTGCGCGGCAACATGCGGCAGAGACTGCGCACCCTGCGGCAGGCGCGCCTCCTCGAGGACGCCGAATTTGGCCTGCTGGACGGCGCAGCCGAGTTCTATCGCGCGCTCGACCACGCCGTCCGGGTGGTGACGGGGCGCGCACGCAAGACGCTGCCCGTGGGCGAGCACGCACGCGGTGCGGTCGAGGAATTGACCGCGCACATCCTGGGCCGCAGCCTGGCTGACGGGGTTGAGGCGGAATTGCGGCGCCTGCTGAAGGCGACGCGGACCGTCTATGAGCGTCTGGTGGTGTGACGCCCGACACCGCTGTCCGGTTTTTGCGTCGCTCGCGCCGGGAACGGGTGGTCGGTCGATCGCCTTAACCCGCCCGCCCATTTTTCCGCCCGCAGGCGCTTGTTTCCTCGATTTTTCGAAAGCTTGCCCCGCCCTGCCGCGGACTGGAGTATGCTTCTTCTGGCGGGGTCCCGCTGTTCATTCGTCACATTGAAATGTGATCCAGGTCATGCGGACATGTACTTGCCGCGGGCCTATAATGGCTGGTCCCTGAAACTCCTGAGGAGGTGGTTGATGGCGGATTCATACAACGGCGTAGCCTTGCCCAAGGACGGCGCCCGAATTACCTACAGCAACGGAAAGTACACCATTCCCGATAACCCCATCATTCCTTTTATCGAAGGCGATGGAACCGGCCGCGACATTTGGAAAGCCTCGGTGCGTGTTTTCGACGCCGCGGTGCAGAAGGCCTACGGCGGCAAGCGCCGCATCGTATGGTACGAAGCTTTCGCCGGCGAAAAGGCGATGGCCAAGTTCAACTCGTGGCTTCCCGACGGCACCATCGAAGCGCTGAAGGACATGCGCGTCAGCATCAAGGGGCCGTTGACCACCCCGGTGGGCGGCGGCATCCGCTCGCTCAACGTCGCCCTGCGCCAGATCCTGGACCTCTATGACTGCGTGCGCCCGGTGAAGCACTACGGCGCGCCCTCGCCGGTGAAGCACCCGGAGCGGATGAATATCATCATCCACCGCGAGAATACGGAAGACGTTTACGCCGGCATCGAGTGGGAAGAGGGATCGGACAAGGTCAAGAAGCTCATCAAATTCCTGAACAGTGAAATGCTCGCCGGCACCGGCAAAAAGATCCGCGAGGACAGCGGCGTAGGCATCAAGCCAATCTCGGTCACCGGCACCAAGCGCTTGGTCCGCAATGCCATCAAAGACGCGCTGAAGAGCGGCCGCAAGAAGGTCACGCTGGTGCACAAAGGCAACATCCAGAAGTTCACCGAAGGCGCCTTCCGCGCGTGGGGCTACGAGCTGGCCACCAGTGAATTCCGCGACCAGGTAGTCACCGAGCGCGAGAGCTGGATCCTCGACAACAAGGACAAGAATCCCAACATCACTATCGAGCAGAACGCCAGCCTGGTCGAGCCCGGCCTGGAATACGCCGCGCCCGAGTTCCGCCAGACCATCTACAAGGAAGTGAAGGACTGCCTGGACTCCATCTTCAACTCGCACGGCAACGGCCAGTGGAAGAAGAAGCTGATGGTCAACGACCGCATCGCCGATTCCATCTTCCAGCAGGTGGTCACCCGCGCCGATGAGTACGACATCCTGGCAACGCCCAACCTCAACGGCGACTACATCAGCGACGCCTGCGCGGCCCAGATCGGCGGTCTCGGCATCGCCGCCGGCGCCAACATCGGCGACGGCTATGCCATTTTCGAAGCCACCCACGGCACGGCGCCCAAGTACGCTGACCTCAACGTCATCAACCCGACCTCAGTCATCCTGTCGGGCTCCATGATGCTCGAGTTCATGGGCTGGAAGGAAGCGGCCAAGCTGATCGAGGACGGCGTCCGCAAGACCATCGAGCAGAAGAAGGTCACCTACGACTTCCACCGCTTGATGGATGGCGCCACCAAGGTCAAGTCCAGCGAGTTTGGCAGCTACATCATTGAGAACATGAAAGCCTCGAGCTCGGCGGCGGCCGATTAGTCGCAGCCTCTGGCAGCGTCGCGGGACCCTACGAGCAGTCGGGGCGGGTTAACAGCCCGCCCCGGTTTTTTCGCGGCCGAAAAATCTCCTGTCTGCTGCGGTTCAAAAAACCAGGTTCTGGCGTAGACTACTGAGTTTTAACTTGCGGCTGGAGCAGCCTTGGTCCGGTCTGCCTAGGAAAGGATTCATCGATGCGCAAAAAAGTGACGATCGTGGGTTCGGGCAACGTGGGCGCGACGGCAGCCCACTGGATTGCCGCCGCCGAACTGGCCGATGTGACTTTGATCGATATCATCGAGGGCGTGCCGGAAGGCAAGGGACTTGACCTGCTCGAAGCCATGCCCATCGATCAAGAAGGATTCCTTCGTGGTCGGCACCGAGAATTACGCCGACACCGCCAATTCCGACATCGTGGTCATCACCGCCGGCGTCCCCCGCAAGCCGGGCATGAGCCGCGACGACCTGCTCAACATCAATCACAAGATCATGAAGGACGTGGTCGGCAAAGTAGTCCAGTACTCCCCGGACTGCATCCTGATCATCGTCTCCAACCCGCTGGATGCCATGGCGCAGGCGGCTTACAAGATGAGCGGCTTCTCCCGCAACCGCGTCATCGGCATGGCGGGCGTGCTCGATTCCGCCCGCTTCCGCACCTTCATCTCCCAGGAGCTGAAAGTCTCGGTCGAAAACGTCACCGCCTTCGTGCTCGGCGGGCACGGCGACACCATGGTTCCGCTGCCGCGCTATTCCACCGTCGCCGGCATCCCGCTCACCGAGTTGATGGACAAGGCCACCATCGACCGCTTGGTGCAGCGCACGCGCGACGGCGGCGCCGAGATCGTGAAGTACCTGAAGACCGGCAGCGCCTATTACGCCCCGTCGGCCGCCGTCACCGAGATGGTGGAAGCCATCATCAAGGACAAGAAAAAGATCCTGCCCTGCGCCGCCTACCTCGAAGGCGAGTACGGGATCAACGGCCTGTTTGTCGGCGTGCCCTGCAAGCTGGGCGCGCGCGGCATCGAGAGACGTCGTCCAGATCAAGCTGACGCCGGAGGAAAAGGCTGCTCTGGACAAGAGCGCCGGCGCGGTCAAGGAGTTGGTCGCCGTCATCGGAGTTTAATTCGTTGAAGAAATTGGCCGCGGGTGGCCGCGGATGAACGCGGATAGGCTTTCTTGCAATCCGCGTTGATCCGCGTCATCCGCGGCTTCGTTTACTGTGCCGGAGTCGCAATGCTGGCCAGATAGCCGTCGATCGCCCGCTTCCAGTTCTCCATTTTCTTTTCGTACGCGGCCTCGTTAAGGCTTTCGATGAACTCATTCCCTTGCTGCGACAGGCCGATATACGAATCGGTCACCTCGACCTCCGTATGCCCCGACCCGGTCACCTTGCAGCGAACCCGGATTTGGCGCACCAGCACCGCCTCGCCGACCACGTTGTAAGCGACCGTATGGTTCCCGGGATCGTAGGCAATTAACGTCCAGATATGTTCCACACCTTCATGCGTGCGAAAAACCATGCCTTGCGCAACGTCGCGGTCGCGCGGGAAGAGAATTTCCGGGTTCCAGCCTTTTGCCCAGTGCCTCTCCCCCAGGGGCGTGAACAGCGGGAAAACGGTTTCCACGCCAGCGTTGAACTGCAAATGCTCGCCGCGGGTGATGCCGAGCGAGCGAAATTCGCCTCCCCCGGCGTGCACTTGTCCGAAGATGGTGCCGGCCAGCGCCAGGACGGCTGGTACAACAAAAATCGTCATCATCGTTCCTCCAAAAAGAAAACGCCCGCACGCGCCGAACGCGTACGAGCGGAATTTTCACCCCAAAAGCAAAACGCCCGCGCCGAAGCGCGAACGTCTCGCGATTGATTTTAGCTGGGTGTTCGGCCGAGCGCAAGCATTAGTTTCGCCAGAGTGACGGCGGAACGCTCAGAAGCTCGGCCGTCATTTCCTTGCGCCCTGTCCTTGAGCCCTGGGGCCCCTTACGCCCGTTCGATCTTCACCGCGTTCACCTTCACCTCCTTCACCGGCTTGTCCTGCGGGCTGCGCGGAACGTTGGCTATCTTGTCTACCACGTCCTGGCCTTCCACCACTTCGCCGAAGATAGTGTGATTGCCGGTCAGCCACGGCGTCGGAGCGACGGTGATAAAAAACTGGCTGCCGTTGGTGTTCGGGCCGGCATTGGCCATGGCGAGCTTGCCGGCTTTGTCGAACTTGTGCGGCGAGCCCTTGGTTTCGTCCTCGAAGCGGTAGCCGGGGCCGCCCAAACCGGTGCCCGCCGGGTCCCCGCCCTGGATCATGAAATTGGGGATTACGCGATGAAAGATGGTGCCATCGTACAAGCGGTCGGTGCTCTTCGCGTGCGTCACCGGGTGCGTCCACTCGCGCTTTCCCTCCGCCAGGTCGATGAAGTTCTGCACGGTCTTGGGCGCCTCCTGCTCGAACAGGCGGCACACGACACTTCCTTCCGAGGTGTCAAGAACGGCATACGTGCCGGGTTGGCGTGCCATGGGGAATCCTTTCTTTCCTGTACAGCGTGGTTGGGTCAACCGTATGAAAGCGGCAGTCAGACTGCCGAGACCCGCCGCAGCGGGCGCGCCGGCAGTTGGGCCGTGAAGCATTGCCGGCCGGCGAACTCCCTCCGCCACCTGCCGACTACCTATCTCTGTTCTACTTCGCTCTCTTTTTTTCCGGCGCGGGTGCCGCCGCCCCCGTCTGTTCGATCTTGATATGCGCAATCTTCACCGGATGAAACGGCCTGTCGCCCGGATCGCGGGTCACGTTGGCGATCTTCTTCACCAGCGACTCCGGCTCGCACTGGCCGAAGATGGTGTGCTTGCCATTCAGCCAGGGCGTGGGCGCCTCGGTGATGAAGAACTGCGACCCGTTGGTGTTGGGGCCGGAGTTGGCCATGGCCAGCCGTCCGCCGCGGTCGAATCGCAGGGAAGGATCGAATTCATCCTTGAATTTGTATCCGGGATCGCCCGTGCCGTTGCCCGCCGGGTCCCCGCCCTGGATCATGAACCCCGGGATAACCCGGTGAAAGATGGTGCCGTCATACAGCGGCGTGTTGTGCTTCTTCACGCCTGAGACGGGGTTGGTCCAGTCCTTCGTGCCCTCGGCCAGCCCGATGAAGTTCTCCACCGTCACCGGCGCCTTGTCCTTAAACAAAACGCAGTGGAAGTTCCCGGCGGTGGTCTCGATCACCGCCTTGGGATTACTCGATGCCGCGGCGGCGATCAGATACGAAGGCAGCAGGAGCAGGATGATGGCTGATGTTTTTCGCATTGTCTTACCTCGGGAAGAATTAAGTTCGGTGTCTCGGTTGCGTTCCGGCCGATTCCTGAAACCCGCTATTCTACTCGCTTCCACCGCCGCTCGCGCGTTGTGACTGCAATTGGCGGCTCACCTGCTCCACGCGCTGGAACACCCGCAGCAGGTTGCCCCCAGGATGCCCTTGATCTGCTCGCCGGTGTAGCCGCGGTCGAGCAGCGCCTGCGTGATCTTCGGCAGGTCGGCAACCGAGTCCACCCCCTGGGGCAGGGAATCCACTCCATCCCAATCCGCGCCCAGCCCCACATGTTCCACCCCGGCGATCTTCGCGATGTGGTCGATATGGTCGATCAGTTCGCTAAACGGCGGCCGCGGAATCTTTGCCGTCCATTCCTTCAAGATCCCGCTGGTCATTTCATACGTGACCGGCTTGCCTTCCGCCTTCAGCTTGGCCTCGTATGCCTTCACTGCCGCGTTCCGCTGCGGCGTCTGCGCCGCATAAGCCTTGCGGAAATCGTCGGAGATGAACGCGGAATAGAAATTCACCATCACCACGCCGCCGTTTTTCGCCACTGCCCGCAGCATCTCGTCGGTCATGTTGCGGGGCGCGCCGTCCAGCGCGCGCGCCGAGGAATGCGAGGCGATCACCGGAGCCTTCGACACCGCGATCGTGTCCCAGAATGTCTTGTCGGAGACGTGCGAGATGTCCACCATCATCCCCAGGCGGTTCATCTCCGCCACCACTTCCTTGCCGAACGGCGTCAGCCCGTCGTGGTGCGCGACCGCCGGTTTGTTGATGTCGCCGGAAGAGTCCGCCCACTCATTGGTGTTCGCCCACGTCAGGGTCATGTAGCGAACGCCCAGCCGGTAGTAGTCGCGCAGCAGCCGGATATCGTTTTCGATGGCGTGGCCCCCCTCCAGCCCCAGCAGCGCCGCCAGCTTCTTCTTCGGCCCGCTGCGCGCGCGCACGATGTCCTCGGCGCTGTACGCCATCATCATCTGCTCCGGATGCCGTTGTACCTGCCGGTACACCGAGTCGATCAGATCCATCGCCCGCCGGGCGTAATGGCCTTCAAACTTATCGGGCTCCACCCAGATGGAGAAGAACTCCGCCCCCAGGTTGCCCTCGTGCGCTTTCTCCAAGTCAACCTGGCCCTTGCTGACGGGCGTCACCGTGCCCATGTCGAAGTGCTCGTCCAGAAACCGCTGCGGCGTGTCGGCATGAGTATCGATGACGATGGCGGAGTCATGGATGCGCCGCGCCTCCGCCGATACGGCGGGAATGCCGTTTCCCCGGTTCTGGGCGGACGCGCCCAGGCACACTCCCAGCGCGAATGCAGCGGCCATTATTCTTGCGATGCGGTTAGTGTTGCGGTGCGGCAGGCTCGCGCGAAGGTTGCGGAGCGGAAGCGATTTTTTCCCGGTCACGGAATGCAGTATACCTGTCCGACACCATCACGTGAAAGCAGGCCTGCCGCCGTTCCTCGATCGCTTCCACCAGCCCCAGGTTGTGCAGGTGGATCAGGTATTTCTCGACAAACGCGCGCTGCCGCCGCGTCATGCCTTTCTTGGCAATGTCCACCGTTACGCCCGCCAGATGCGAAGAAGCGGTGTCACCTTCCGCGGGCGCCGCATTGTGATTGTGCCGCGCCAGCCGCTCCTGCTGCTCCACCGTGCGGACGGCGGAATTCACCTGGATCCCCTGGCGAAACTCCGTGTAGTACGCGTGTCCGAAGTCTTCCAGAAAGTCGCGCGTCCACGGCCGGCAGAAGCGGTGCGACGCCTCCAGCCGCGGGTCGATGCGCACGTATCGGTTCGCCGGAACGGCCACCAGTTGTTCGTGCGCGATCAACTCCTCCAGCTCCTGCTCGTTGGCGATGCGCGGCAGTTGCAGCCGGTCGATTTCCGCGTTCTGCCGCACCAGGGATGCGTGCGACCCCTTCAGAAGCACCGGGTACCAGCGCAAGTGGCGGGCATGACGGTAGTGGGAACGGTGGTAGCGCGCCCGGATCGAAGCCGCGTAGGAATCCGTGGAGATTACCAGTAACAGCAGGATTGCGATGAAACCAGCCCGACGCCCGGCGTGCAAATGGCCCCCTAAGCCCAACAGAGTAGTTCGATGACGACCTGGCGCTGAGTGTAAACCCAAGTTCCAGCCCTTCCATTCTGTTTTATGACGTAGGGGACCAAGAAAAGCAAGACCCCGAGATACACTCGGGGTCCACCCGCGGTTACTTTCGTCACCAACCCGCGTTATCGCTCGAAAAGATCGAAGAAGGCCTGCTTCATCACCGCCCCTCCGACCTCGGCTATCGAGCGGGTGAGCGGGATGTCCTTGGGGCACACCTCGACGCAGTTTTGCGCGTACCCGCACTCCTGGATGCCGCCGTCGCCCATCAGCGCGTGCAGGCGTTCGGTCTTCAGCGCCTTGCCCGTCGGGTGAGTATTGAACAGCCGCACCTGCGAAATGGCGGCCGCGCCCACGAAGCCGGTGGCCTGGTTGAATTGCGGGCAGGCTTCCATGCAGCAGCAGCAGGAGATGCAGCGCGACAGCGGGTACGTGTACTCCTGCTCCTCGGGCAGCATGCGCGGGCCGGCGCCTAGGTCGTAGGTGCCGTCGATCGGAACCCACGCCTTCACTTTCTTGAGGTTCTCGAACAGCACGCTGCGGTCCACCGCCAAGTCGCGAATCACGGGGAATTTGCTGAACGGCTCCAGCACGATCGGCTGCTCCAGTTGGTCCACCAGCGCGGAGCATGCCATCCGGGTGCGCCCGTTGATCAGCATGGCGCACGATCCGCACACCTCCTCCAGGCAGTTGGAGTCGTAGATGATGGGCGTCGTCTGTTTACCGTCGCGGGTCACCGGATTGAGCGCAATCTCCATCAGCACCGAGATCACGTTCATCTTCGGCCGGTAGGGAATTTCGAACTCTTCCCAGGTCGGCGACTGCCCCGGCCCGTTCTGTCGCTTGATTTTCAGAATGATCGATTTATCTGCCATGGCTATGATTGCCTTAAAAGTTCAAATTAATCCCGACCGGCGGAACATGACTCTTTCACCAAAACCGGTTCGCAGGCGCGGCCCCCAATCCTGATGTCCGACCGCTAATACCTAATGACTAATTACTGCTCTATGTCGCCACGTCGTATCTCCTAGGCCGCGGCGGCAGCAACGACGTGTCCACCGCCTCGAACTCGAACTTCGGCTCGTCGGCGTCGGGCGCGAAGTAGGCTTTCGTGGTCTTCAGGAAATTCTTGTCGTCGCGCTCCGGAAACTCCGGCTTGTAATGCGCGCCGCGCGATTCATTGCGCAACCCCGCCCCCTGCACCACCACCCGCGCCAGTTGCAGCATGTTGTAGAGCTGGCGGGTAAAAGCAAAGGTGGTGTTCGCCCACTGCGTCTTGTCGCTCAAGTTCACCCGGCGGAAGCGCTCCAGCAATTCCACCAGCTTCGTGTCCGTCTCCTGCAGGTTCTTGTTGTAGCGGATCACCGTGCAGTTGCGCGTCATCACGTCGCCCAGCTCGCGCCAGATCTTGAACGGGTTCTCGTCTCCCTGATTGTTGATGAGCAGGGCGTTGGCCTCTTCCTGGCGTTTGCGCTCGCCGTCGTAGGCGCCATCGGCCGCCGCCCTCGTCTGCGATTGCGCATACTGCACCGCCGCCGGCCCGGCCACGAACCCGCCCCAGATGCACGACACCAGCGAGTTCGCTCCCAGCCGGTTGGCGCCGTGGTACTGGTACTCGCATTCCCCTGCCGCGAACAGGCCCGGAACGTTCGTCGCCTGCTTGAAATCCACCCACAATCCGCCCATGGTGTAGTGCATGCCGGGAAAGATCTTCATCGGCACGTCCCGCGGATCATCTCCTACGAACTTCTCGTAGATTTCAAGGATTCCTCCAAGTTTTTTGTCCAACACCTTGCGGTCAATATGAGTTAGGTCAAGGTAAACCATTGGGCCGCCGTCGATCCCCAGCCCGTCCTCGTAGACCACCTTGTGGATCTCGCGGGTGGCGATGTCGCGCGGCACCAGGTTGCCATACTTCGGATAGCGCTCTTCCAGGAAGTAGTAGCGCTCGTTTTCCGGAATGCTTTTAGCGCCGCGCTTGTCCCCCGGCTTTTTGGGAACCCACACCCGCCCGCCTTCTCCGCGCGCCGATTCCGACATCAGCCGCAGCTTGTCTTCGCCCGGGATTGCCGTCGGGTGCACCTGGATGAACTCCCCGTTGGCGTAGTACGCCCCCTGCTGGTACACCGCCGACTGCGCCGACCCGGTGCAAACCACCGAATTGGTCGATTTTCCGAAGATCGCGCCCACGCCCCCGGTGCAGATGATCACCGCATCCGCCGCGAACGTGTGCACCTGCATCGAGCGCAGGTCCATGGCGCAGATTCCGCGGCAGGCTCCCTTGGAATCGATCACCGCCGAGAGAAATTCCCAGTGCTCGAACTTCTTGACCTTGTCCTCGTCCTCGTGCCGCCGCACTTGTTCATCCAGCGCGTACAGGAGCTGCTGCCCGGTGGTGGCGCCCGCAAACGCGGTGCGGTTGTACAAGGTGCCGCCGAAGCGGCGGAAATCCAGCAGTCCCTCGGGAGTGCGATTGAAGGGCACGCCCATGCGGTCGAGCAGGTCGATGATCCCCGGCGCGGCGTCGCACATGTCCTTCACCGGAGGCTGGTTCGCCAGGAAGTCGCCCCCGAACACGCTGTCGTCGAAGTGCTGCCAGGTGGAGTCGCCCTCGCCCTTCAGGTTCTTGGCCGCGTTGATCCCGCCTTGGGCGCAGACCGAGTGCGACCGCTTCACCGGGCACGATCGAAAACAGGTCCACCTGCGCCGCCCATTTCAGCGATCTTGATGACGGCCGAGAGCCCCGCCAGTCCGCCGCCGACTACGATGATTTTAGGAGTTGCTGCCATAAGAAAAAGTTCCCGGCCCGGCTTTGCCGGACCCCGATGAATTCGTCTATTGCGGAACGTACGGCCCGGGCGAATGCTGCAACTGCTGCAGCTCGTCCAGGTGCAGTACCTGGCTCTGCGGCGTCGTCAGGAAGGCGTACAGCGACCCCGTGGCCATGCCGCCCAGCGCCAGGCCGATCACCACGCACACACACGCCGAATCTCCTGCGCCCCTGTCGCCGACTGACGATCCCCATTTCGCCGCAAATAGCCAATCCGTAGGCGAAGTGCCACGACGCCACGCCAGCCCGACGAAATAGAACGCCACGACCAGGGATTCTGCAGCTCGCCCACACTTTGGCGAAGGCGCTGTCGGAGTGCGTCAGGATGTGCGCGCCGCTGAAGCGCATCGTCCAGATGTGGTACCCGATGTAAAAGAAGGCCACGATCCCGGTCTAGCGCTGCAGCGTGTACATCCAGTTGCCCATCCACGGATAGGCGCCGACGTTGCTCTCCCCGCGCCACCAGATCCAGAACCCGTACCCCGGCGTGAAAGGCCAGCGGGATGTAGATGAAGACGATCTCCAGCGACGGCACGAACGGCAGGCCGGTGAGGAAGCGCACCTTCTCGTTGTACGCTGCCGCTCCGTTGGTGGCGAAGGCGTTGGAGAGAAAGTGCTCGAGGATGAAGGCGCCGATCGGAAAAATGCCGCTGATCGAATGCAGGCGGCGCCACAAGAATGAATGTCCTTGGCCGGCGCGAAGGGCCGGTACACCTGCGGGAATCGCGGAGGAGCTGATTTGGCCTGGAGCAGCCGAAGAACTTGCTGTCACGATACGCCCCTTCTTTACCAGCTCAGAGGAAGCCTGAATTGTTTCGATTATGGTTTTTGCCGATGAACACTGTCAAGTGATCCGGCTCACACCGCCTTGGCCACTAACAGGAATAAAGTTACTCTTCCGCCCAATCCAAAGGAGCGCAGGAGAGCATGCGAGAAGCCACTCACGATGTTTTAATTTTTGGAACCGGGCTGGCGGGACTGCGCGCGGCAGTCGAAATCAGCATTCGCAGCCAGGGTAAGGCCAATATCGCGCTCGTCTCCAAGGTGCAGGTGATGCGTTCGCATTCCGTGTGTGCGGAAGGCGGCACCGCCGCTGTCATGCGGCCGGAAGAGGGCGATAGTCTCGAACTGCACTCCTGGGACACGGTAAAGGGCTCCGATTTCCTCGCCGACCAGGACGTGGTGGACCGATTTGTGCGCACCTCGCCCGACGAGATCCGCCTGCTCGAGCATCGCGGCGTGCCCTGGTCCCGGCGCGAAGACGGCCGCATCATGCAGCGCCCCTTCGGCGGCCACACCTTTCCCCGCGCCTGCATGGCCGCCGACAAGACCGGCTTCTTCGAGATGCAGGCACTCTACGATACCCTGACCAAGTACAGAAACTGGCAGCGTTATGACGAGTGCTTCGTTACCTCGCTGTTGCTGGACAACGGCCGTTTCGCTGGCCTGATGCTCTACGATGCGCCTTCGGGAGAACCCTTTGTACTACGTGCCAAGGCCCTGTTATTTGCTTCCGGCGGCCTGGGTAACCTCTACGGATTCACCACCTATTCGCAGACCGTCACCGGCGACGGCCAGGCCCTCGCCTATCGCGCCGGGCTGCCCCTGGAAGATCCCGAGTTCCTGCAGTTCCATCCCACCGGACTCGTGCCTTCGGGAATTCTCATGACCGAGGGCTGCCGCGGAGAAGGCGGCTACCTGCGCAACAATAAGGGCGATCGCTTCATGGAGAAGTACGCCCCCAAGATGATGGAACTGGCTCCGCGCGACATCGTTTCCCGCTCCGAGATGACCGAGATCCTCGAGGGCCGGGGCTTCCCAGGCCCCAACGGCCTGGATTACGTGCACCTCGACATGACCCACTTGGGCGCCGACAGGATCAACAAGCGCCTGCCGCTGATCCGCGAAGTCTGCATCAAGTTCCTCGGCCTCGATCCCATTACCGATCCCATTCCGATACGTCCCGTGGCCCACTATTCCATGGGCGGCATTGAGGCCGACATTAACGGCCAGACCCCGGTCGAGAATATCTGGGCCGCCGGCGAGGTGGCTTGCCATTCCATGCATGGCGCCAATCGCCTGGGATGCAACTCCACTGCCGAGTGCCTGGTCTGGGGCGGGATCACGGGAGCGGAGATCGCCAAATACCTGTGCGCCGGGCCCAAGCTCAGCGATGTCCCGCAGGCCCAGGTACGGGAGGAAGAGCGGCGAATCTTCGGCGGCCTGCTGCAGCAGGAAGGTACGGAAAATCCGGCGCTCATCCGCTGCGAACTGCGCGGGCTCATGGACAAGCACGCCGGCGTTTACCGCACCGGCGAGTCCATGCAGGAAGGGCTCGACCGCATTGCCGAACTTAAGAACCGCTTCAAGAAGTTAGTCATCCGCGACAAGAGCCGCATTTACAACACCAACCTTATCCAGGCGCTGGAAACACAAAACATGCTCGACCTTGCCGAGGTGCTGCTGTTCGCGGCGCACGCGCGCAAGGAATCCCGAGGCGGCCATGCCCGGACGGACTTTTCCAAGCGCGACGACGAGCGCTTCCTGTCGCACTCCATGGTCTATTACACCGGCAATGGCCAGCCGCGGCTGGAGTACAAGCCGGTGACGATCACCAATTGGAAACCGGTGGAGAGGAAGTACTAGCACCCGGGGGACGCACATGACGCAGTTCAAACGGCACGACAATCGGCTGGGAGTTTGGGGATGGTTGGGCGGCGGGCGCTGGGGCGCGGAGCGCTACGCCTACGTCCTCCACCGTCTCACCGGCCTTGGCATCCTGATGTACTTTCTCATGCACGTGGTCGTTACCAGCCTGCGTGCTACCGGCGTTTACCTGTGGGTGGAAGGCGGAGTCCTGCACCAGCCGATTTTTAAGTTCGGCGAGTTCCTCGTCTTCGCCGCCTTCGCTTACCACGCCTGCAACGGCATCCGCCTCATCCTCGTGGAACTCGGTTTCGCCGTCGGCAGGCCCATCGAGCCGGTCTATCCCTATAAGACTTCGCTTGATGTGCAGCGTCCGCTGCTGGTCGTCATGATGATCTTGACCGTGGTCTTTCTCGCCGGCGGCGGCTATAGCTTCCTCGGCTTGGCGAAGTAGGAGGGGACATGAACGGAACCAAATATTGGACCTGGCACATGGCGGCGGGCGTGGTCATCCTGTTCCTGCTCGGGCTGCACATGTGCATCATGCACATCGGCGTCACGGGCGCGGCTTTTTCGACTAACGTTCACGAAGAAGCCATCTCGAAAGTGAATAGCCTGTTCCGCGATGGGCAGTTGTTCTTCACCGTCACTTACATTCTGTTGCTGGCGGTGGCGCTGTACCACGGGCTGTACGGGTTGCGGACCATTCTTTTCGAGCTGACACTGCGACCGGCGGTCGAGAAGTTTGTCACCGTGGTATTGCTTGTCATCGGAATCGGGCTATTTAGCTTCGGCGCCTGGGCTGCTGTGGCCGCTCATGGCCTGGCCCTGGCTGGAGTGAAAGGTTAATCATGGCGGACACCACCAAGCCGGCGCGGCAGATCAACTTCCACGTCACCCGGTACAATCCGGAAACCGACAGCGCCCCCTACGTGAAGACTTACGCAGTTGCGGTGCGCGAGGGCATGACCGTTCTTGACGCTCTGCATTACATCAAGGACAACCTCGATCCGACGCTCGCCTGGCGTTACTCCTGCCGCATGGGCATTTGCGGTTCCTGCGGCATGTTGCTAAACGGACGTCCCGGCCTGGCCTGCAACACCCAGGTTCTGCACATTGCCGACGGCAATGTCACCGTGGGACCGCTGCCCAACTTCGAAATTATCCGCGATCTTGTGCCCGACCTGATGTCCATGTTCGACAAGCACAATTCCGTCAGTCCCCACATCCTGCGCGAGGAGGCCGAAATTAACAGCCCGGCCGGCGAGTTCTACCAATCGCCCGCGGAGTTGGAGGAGTACCTCCAGTTCACCTACTGCATCAAGTGCGGTTGCTGCATGGCGGCTTGTCCCACGCTGGCCACCGACGCGCGTTATCTCGGCCCCATGCCGCTGGCTGCCGCCCACCGTTATAACAACGACACTCGTGACCAGGGCGGCAAGGCGCGCAACCAGGTGACGGGCGGGCCGGGAGGCGCCTTCCGCTGTCACTACGCCGGAGAGTGCACCCGCGTCTGCCCCAAGGGAGTGGATCCGGCGCGCGCCGTTCAACTGATGAAGCGCCAGTTGGTTCTGGATTACCTGCATCTGGCCGGCGGCAGAAAATCCTGCCGCAAGATGGAAGGCCCCGGCGAGGTTAAGCCGCTTGCCAACCTCACGCCTGCGCCCGCCAGGACCGTGGGCGTTCCGGCGGAGACATCGGTGGCAGCCGGCGCCCCTGGTCCGCGCTAAGCCGCGGCGCCGATCTCACGCCTGCCGATCTGCAGGTGCTGGTGGCATGGCGCCACCGCGCTGGTGAATTGTTTCAAGTAGCGGTTGAAGCCGTTGACCGGTACCACTCCAGAAATTCGCGAAACGCCGCCCCGCGATGGCTGACCCCGGCTTTTTCCTCCGCCGCGAGCTGCGCGAAAGTCTTGCCCAGGGCAGGGAAGTAGAACAGCGGATCGTAGCCGAAGCCGTTCGCTCCTCTCGGCGCCCTCAGCAGCCGGCCGCTTGCCTCGCCGCGAAATGTGGCCACCGTGCGCCCGTCCCGCGCCGCGGCGATCACGCATACGAACCGCGCCGTGCGCCGCTCATCCTCCACCGCTTCCATTTCCCGCAGCAGCCGCGCGTTGTTGGCAGCGTCCACCGAATTCGGCTGCTCCGGCCCGGCGGCGTAGCGCGCCGAGTGCACCCCCGGCGCTCCTCCCAGGGCATCCACCTCCAGCCCGGAGTCGTCCGCCAGCACCACTTCGCCCGGCGCCAGGCGGCTGTAGTGCTCCGCCTTCTTGCGCGCATTGGCTTCGAAGGTCGCGCCGTCCTCTACCACCCCGGGCAATTCATCCAGGCGCGGCACGGGCGCGATCTCCACGCCTGATTCGGCGGCGGCGGCGGCGAAATCCCGCAGCTTGCCCGGATTCGATGTGGCAATCAGTACGCCTCGCATGTCGACTCAACCCGAGCGAAACGGGCGCCGGAAGCGCTCGCATTCTGCACTCACAAGAATTTTCCGTAACTCTACGCCGAGGTCACCGCCGCAATTCCCATGGTTGCCCTGGTTGCCGGCGCGGTAAAAAAGATCTCCTGATCAAATGTAATACCCAAGCGCCCAGCTCCTTTTGCCGGGAGGCTCGATCCGCTCCACCCGCCTTCCGTCCCTGTACAGTTCTTTCTGGGTGAGCATTCTTTTTTCTTGCGCTTCCAGCCACGCCTTGGTGGGTCCGCTTCCGTAACTCCGCCACGGAATCAGGTCGTCGATGATCACCGGCGTATCGGGACGGCCAAACTCCCTCATATTCTCAATATCGGCCCTGGCGATCTCATATTGGTGGCTGCCGTCAATAAAGATCAAGTCGAAGAATACGTCAGGATTCTCCTTCCTGAAATTCGGGACCGTTT
Organism: Terriglobia bacterium; assembly: GCA_963740615.1. Classification (GTDB taxonomy): domain Bacteria; phylum Acidobacteriota; class Terriglobia; order Terriglobales; family Acidobacteriaceae; genus JAIQGF01. Next base: position 302,329 of record CAVUEZ010000003.1, on the reverse strand, counting down.
CCCTCGAGTTCTCCCAGGACGAGGGTGTGGCGTCCCGGGAATTCCTGATCGACAAATTCCTTGGCGAAATGGAGATACCTGTGCTTTCCAATATCGAAGGAGGTCACTCTTGTTTCCGGATCCGCGATCAGAAACGCATAACTTGAAAATCCGGCGTTAAATCCTATTTCACAAATCTGCTTCGCCCGATTCTTCCGCGTCACTTCCACCAGATAAGTGAGTTCTTCCACCGAGGCCGAGCCTTCCCTGATGCGGAAGCATCCTCGCCAAAACAGAAAGCGTCTGATGTTTCTTACGCCTTGCCTGATTTGTTCAGACTGCTGCATCCCCGGTCGTTTGCCTTTCCGATTGGTGCGCCAAGGATATTCCTCTTTGGAGCCTGGGGGTGGAGAAGTGCGCCACGGACCGTCCCGGCATCGGTTCGGTAGGCGGCGGCGGCTGCGCCCCAGCCTTGGTTGAAGCGCGGTCTCAGAAGCTGCCGTTGCCGGCCTTGGCGCGGATCAGGGAGAGGAACTCCTCGCGCGTTTCGTGCTCGCCGCGGAAGACGCCGAGCATGGCCGAGGTGACGGCGGCGGAGTGCTGCTTCTCCACTCCGCGCATCATCATGCACAAATGGCGCGCCTCCACCACCACGCCCACGCCCTTGCGGCTCGATCACCTGCTGGATGGTTTCGGCGATCTGGGTGGTCAGCCGCTCCTGCACCTGCAGCCGCCGGGCGAACATCTCCACCAGCCGCGGCATCTTGCTCAGCCCGATGACCTTCCCGTTGGGAATGTAGGCGACGTGCACCTTGCCGAAAAACGGCAGCAGGTGGTGCTCGCACAGGCTGAACATCTCGATATCCTTGACGATCACCATCTCGTCGTAGGTGACGGCGAACAGCGCCCCCTTGAGCATGGCCTCGGGGTCTTCGCGATAGCCCTTGGTCAGGTATTCCATGGCGCGCTGGGCGCGCTCCGGGGTTTGCAGCAGGCCTTCGCGGCCCGGATTCTCGCCCAGTCGAATCAGCATTTCGCGCACCAGATCTGCATAGCTGGCGCCGGCCAGGGTGGTGGATTCCGCGACTTGGGTCATGGCGTCTTTCTTGGTGCTAATGGCGCACCTCGGTTCCTCCTGCATATTCGAAGGAATTCATCATTGTCTCTTCGAGTCTCACCTTTTCCAGATGGGCGTGGGCGAAGCCACGCTGCAAAATTTCGTAAATCTCGGTGCACAGGTTCTCGGTGGTCGGCACGCGCGCGCTGAACTCGGCCAGCGTGTTCAGGTTGGTATGCTCGTAACGCGATAGAATTTCGCGCTCCACGAACCCGTCCAGGTCCGCCAGGTTGCACACCATCCCGGTGCCCGCGTCCACCGGCCCGCTCACCGTCACCTCCAGGGCGTAGTTGTGCCCGTGGCCGTACGGGTTGTTGCACTTGCCGTAGGTCGAGCGGTTTTCCTCGGCCGACATCTCCTCGTTGTGCAAACGATGCGAGGCGGAAAACCAATAGCGCCTTGTCAGGTGGGCCTTCATTTCTCCCCGTAGAAGTCCACAAACAAATCCGGCGTCTCGTACAGCCGTACCCGGTGCAGTTGCGCGCGGTTCAGCTTGGGCTGCAGCCGGTCCCAGATGGCAATCGCCAGGTTCTCCGTGGTCGGAATGCGCTCGCGGAACTCGGGCACTTCCTTGTTGAGGAAGCGGTGATCGAGCGCGCTCAGCACTTCCCGCTCCAGCACGTCCTTCAGTTCCTTGAGGTCCACCACGAACCCGGAGCGGGAATTCACCTCGCCCTTCACCGTGACCTCCAGGGTGTAGTTGTGGCCGTGGCCGTGGGGGTTGTTGCACTTCCCGAAGAGTCGCTGGTTCTCCTCCGGTGAGAACTCCGGGTTGTGGTAGTAGTGCGCCGCGGAAAACTCGCACTTGCGCGTCAGGTAAACCATGCTCTCCTTCTCGTAGCTTTCGGTGCCCCACATCTGCCCGCTTTTGGCAGATGTGGGTTCCTCCATCATCCTAAATCACCGGTCCGCGGCCGCTTCTCCGCGGAAGGCGCCTGCCGTTTCCGTCGCATGACGATATATCCGGCCCTTCCACCTCACCTGCCCTCTCCGGTAATGGAGTCGCGAGCGCAGCAGAAGGTACACAAAAACCGGCAGGCCCAGGGGCGACAGCATCGTCGCCAGCGGCCCGGCATGGGCTCTCCGCACCCGGCGGAGAAACAGGCTTCAAGTCGGGACCGCCACCGCCAGGCCGGCCCCCAGCAGGCGATAGTCGGCGCTGGCCGCTCCTGCCGCCGCCGTCCCGATGCCTCCCGCCGCAAGAATAAATTCGATGCCGCGAAGCCCCGCCAGCCGCAGCGTCCGCGGAAACAGCAGCGCCAGGTTCTTGGTCCAGCCGTCGCGCAGGTCGCGCCATGAGCGGTACATGCGGGTGCGCACCGCGTCGCCGCCGAAGCGGAAACGCAAGCGCCGCCCGCCGCGCTTCACCGCCTGGGCCAGCGCCACGTCCTCCAGCAGGGTATGGCTGACCGCCGCATGGCCGCCGGCCGCGTCGTAGGCGTGGCGGGTGATCAGCAGATACTGGCCGTTGGCCGCCGCCACCGGCGATGCCGGATCGCAAACCTTCCGCGGACGATAGGCAATGGCGAGCTCGGCAAAGATGACCGGCATGACCGCTCGCTGGAGAACGCCGTGAAGTTCCTGCGCGGGCGAATAGGAGAGCAGGTCGGCGCCATGTTCGCGCGCCTCGCCCAGGCTGCGCTCCAGCGATCCCGGCAGGTGCACGGTATCGGCGTCGGTGAACAGCAGCCACGCACCGCGCGCCACCTCGGCGCCGGCCTGCGCCGCGTTGCACTTTCCCGAGCAGCCCGCGGCCGGCGGAGGCGCCTCCACCACCCTCACCCCGGCACGGGACAGCGCCAGTTCCCGCGTGCCGTCGCTGGAGCCGTCATCGGCCACGATCACCTCGAATTCCACTCCGCGCTGGGCGAGCAGGGAATCCAGGCAAGCGCCCAGGCAGGCTTCCTCGTTACGCGCTGGCACGATGACGGAAACGAGCTGTGCGTCAGTGTTGGCCACGATGGTCACGGCGGCCTGTCGGTCTCGCAGTATCTTCAGTATCTCAGTATTTCAGTAGTTCAGCATCTCAGTACGGAGGAGCTGCTGAGTTACTGACAAGCTATCTCATAAATACCGGAAGGTCTGCAAAGCCGTGGAAGCGCGGGCCTCCAGGCCCGCGATTTCGACGCGCTTACGATCGGGGCTTCTAGCCCCTGTGCCAAGCTGGCGAGCATTCATGAGATGGCTTGTGAGCTACTGAGCCACTGCGTTACTGATCTACTGAGAAACTCGATTATAGAAGCGCGGGCCCTCGACAGGCTGTGTGATCGGCATCACTGTCACAGCCCCCTGTGAGGCGAGACCATGGACTGCAAGCCGGCTCTGGTGCGCGGCGGGCGATGCCGGGGGACTGCGGATGGTCATGTATCGTACACGCGTGAAGTGGCAACCGATCCTCCTTGCCGCCCTCATGCTGCTGATGACCGCCTGTTACAGTGGCGGCCGGCCGCCGCGCATCGGGCAGACGGCCCCCGATTTCTCGCTCCAGGACGGCAGCGGGACCATAGCCCTGCACGACTACAAGGGCAAGGTCGTAGTGCTGAATTTCTGGGCCACCTGGTGCCCGCCCTGCGTGGAAGAGATGCCGTCGCTCATCCGCCTCCAGTCCGAGCTCCGGGACAAAGGGGTCACCGTGCTGGCGGTCAGCCTGGACGTTGATGAGAACGCCTACCGCAGATTTCTGAGAGATCACAACGTCAACCTGACCGCGGTTCGCGACCCCGGCCAGAAATCCAGCTCCCTCTACGGCACCTTCCAGTACCCCGAGACCTATATCATCGACCGCAAGGGCGTGGTGCGGCGCAAGTTCATCGGCCCGGTCGACTGGACCCAGCCGTCGATTGTTTCCTACCTCAGCAGAATGTAGTTTGTTTCAACCGAAACTGAAAAACACAGAGACCCAACGCGCAGGGATGCGTTTGTCTGTGTCTCTGTGCCTATGCGTTCGTCGCCTACAGGCGGACATTCCGCAGACGCAGCGAGTTGGAGATCACCGACACCGAACTGAAGCTCATGGCGGCCGCGGCGATGATCGGGCTGAGCAGAATGCCGAAGAAGGGATACAGCACGCCGGCGGCGATCGGCACGCCGAGCGAGTTGTAGACGAAGGCGAAGAACAGATTCTGGCGGATGTTGCGCAGGGTGGCGCGGCTCAGCCGCCGGGCGCGCACGATGCCCCGCAGGTCGCCCTTGATCAGGGTGACGCCGCCAGCTTCCATGGCAACATCGGTGCCCGTGCCCATGGCGATGCCGACGTTGGCCTGCGCCAGCGCGGGCGCGTCGTTGATGCCGTCGCCCGCCATAGCCACCACGTGTCCCTGGTCCTGCAGGCGCTTCACCACTTCCGACTTGCGGTCGGGCAGAACATCGGCTTCGAACTCGTCCACTCCCAGCTTGCGCGCCACCGCCTCGGCGGTCGTGCGGCTGTCGCCGGTGAGCATGACCACGTGCACGCCCTCCTGGTGCAGCGCGCGGATGGCCTCCGGCGTGGATTGCTTGATCGGATCGGCAACCCCCAGCAGCCCCGCGGGCCGGCCGTCCACGGCGACATAGATCACCGTCTGCCCTTCGGCGCGCAACTGGGCGGCGCGCTGGCCCAGATCGTCAGGCACTGCAACCTTCAAATCCTGCAGCAGGCGCTCGTTTCCCGCGGCGACCGCCTTGCCGTCCACGCGGCCGGTGGCGCCCTTGCCGGTGATGGACTCGAAACTCCGCCGCCTTCGCCGGCGTGAGCTCTTGTTCTTCCGCGCCGCGCACGATGGCGGCGGCCAGCGGATGCTCGCTGGCCCGTTCCAGGCTGGCCGCCAGGCGCAGCAGTTCCTTCTCGTCAAATCCCGGGGCGGCGGCCACGGACACCAGCTTGGGTTTGCCCTCGGTGAGCGTGCCCGTCTTGTCGACCACCAGGGTGTCCACCTTCTCCATGATCTCCAGCACCTCGGCGTTGCGAATGAGCACGCCGGCGTGTGCGCCGCGGCCGGTGGCCACCATGATGGCGATGGGCGTGGCCAGTCCCAGCGCGCACGGGCAGGCGATGATCAGCACGGCGACGGCGTTGACCAGCGCGTAGGCGTAGCGCGGCTGCGGTCCGGCTATCGCCCAGGCAACGAAGGTGACCACCGCGATGGTGATCACCGCCGGAACGAAATAGCCGGCGACGCGGTCGGCCAGCCGCTGAATGGGCGCGCGGCTGCGCTGCGCTTCCGCCACCAGGCGCACGATCTGCGCCAGCAGCGTCTCGCTGCCCACGCGCTCGGCGCGCATGATGAAGCTGCCGCGTTCGTTCACCGTGGCGCCGATGGCGCGGCTGCCGGGAGTTTTCTCCACCGGGATGGGCTCGCCGGTGATCATGGATTCGTCCACCGTGCTGCTGCCCTCGGCCACCACGCCGTCCACGGGCACCTTCTCGCCGGGGCGAACGCGCAGGAGGTCGCCGGGCTGCACCTGGTCGAGTGGAATATCCGCTTCACTGCCATCGGGATTCACCCGCCTCGCCATCTTGGGCGAGAGATCGAGCAGGGCGCGGATGGCGGTATTAGTGCGACTGCGCGCCCGCAGTTCCAGCACCTGCCCCAGCAACACCAGCACGATGATGAACGCTGACGCCTCGTAATAAACGTTCACCACGCCGGCTTCGCGAAAGGCCTCCGGAAACGCGCCGGGCTCGATCGTAGCCGCCAGGCTGTACAAGTAGGCAACGCCCACGCCCATGCTGATCAGGGTGAACATGTTGGCGTGGCGGTTCTTGATCGAAGTCCAGCCGCGCTCGAAGAAGGGCCAGCCTCCCCAGATCACCACCGGCGTGGCCAGCACCAACTCGCCCCAGGTGAGCAGCCAGCGCGGAAAGAACTGGGCCAGCGAATGCACCATGTGGCCCATGGCGATCACCAGGATCGGGATAGTAAGCGCCACGCTCGTCCAGAAGCGGCGCGTCATGTCGCGCAGTTCGGGATTCTCCGGTTCCGCCGCCGTAATGGTGCGCGGCTCCAGGGCCATGCCGCAGATGGGGCACGCCCCCGGCTCCGCGCGCACCACTTCCGGGTGCATCGGGCACACCCACTCCGTCTTGCTCGCCGGCGCCGTGATGATTTCAGGCTCCAGCGCCATGCCGCATTTCGGACATGCGCCCGGCCCCTGCTGGCGGACCTCCGGGTCCATGGGGCAGATGTAGGTCTGCTGCTGCTCGGCTGCCGCCGGTTTGGTAGCGGGCGGCTTGGCGCCCAGGTAGCGTTCGGGTTCGGCGCGGAATTTCCGCTCGCAACCCGGATTGCAGAAATAATAGGTTTTGCCTTGGTATTCGGCCTTGCCGGCCGCGTGCGCCGGGTCCACCAACATGCCGCAGGCCGGATCACGCTCCGGCGCTGCCGCCGCCTTGGGCGCGCCGATTCCCACCAGCCCCACCGGTTTCGGCGGCGCAATGGTGGTCAGGCCGGCGGGCTGGGCGAGGTATTTTTCCGGCTGGGCGCGGAATTTCTGCTCGCAACGCGGATTGCAGAAGTAGTAGGTCTTGCCCTGGTACTCGGCCTGGCCGGCGGCGCGGGCCGGATCGACGGTCATGCCGCAAACCGGATCTTTCACCGGAGCCGTGGTGCGCGTGGGTTCGTTCATGGGCCTGCCCAGAAGGCGCGTCCTGCTATGAAGACGTGTGCTGCTATATTAGATTCGCGCTCCAGGCTATTGGCAACTTTTTCCGGGTCACGGCAGGCGGCGCGCTTGCGCCGGAGGTATGAAACCATGACCGTCGTTGAGGTCGCATTTCGCTACGGAAACACACCCGGGCCCAACGACATGCGCGCCCTCGACAGCGTGCGCGACGTTTACGGCATCCGGCGGATTGTCTTCCAGGAGGCGGAGCGCATCTTGCGCGTGGAGTTCGACGCCAGCCGCCTGAACGAGAAGGTGGTCGCGGGGCTGCTGCGCCGGGCCGGCATCGAACGTCATCGAGAAGCTCGCGCTGGCCTAGCAGAAATGCAAAGGGGCGCTCAAGAAACTCTCTGGCCGAAAGTTACTCTCGAGAGCGCCCCTGTTGCGCGCCACTTCGTCTGCGCTTCCTAAAGCATCCTCCATTCCATACGGCCACCGCTGAAAATGCTCGGGTTACCCCCCGGCGGAGATCCGCTGTCGGGTAGCTTTTGCCGAGGCTAAGGAAAGAATTACCGCCCCGGCGCCAAGGGTATCCATTCCGATTTTTGCACCTGTGCACATATCGGGCCAGGGAGGCCGGGAACCGGCGGAATCCCCAACGAGATGGAGGGAGGCTGGGCTATATTCGGAGCAGCGGTGCGAACCTTGGAAAGCTTGACTGCGCTGTCCCAGGAACGGGCGCAACATGCTCAGGCCGGAGGCCTGCTGCAGTCCCGCTCGGCCGGGCTGGAAGACATACGCCGGCGTTTGCGCCGCCTGGAGCGCCAGGATTGGTGGCTCTGGGCAACAGCCGTGCTCATCATGCTGTTGCTCAGCTTTGCCATCTTTTCGCTGAGCTTTCCCGGTATCTTCCGGGAAGAAAACCCGTTTTACTGGTTGCAACTGGACATCGCGGTGCGCGGCCTGTTCGGCCTGGTGCTGCTGTTCAGCGTCTTCGTCATCTACCAGCAGGTGCTGATCAAGCGCCTGCGTGGCCAGTTGGCCTCGCAACTGGCCATGATGGCAGCCCTGGAAACCCGGGCTGAGACTTACGAGCGGCTGGCGGTGGTCGATCCCCTGACCGAGCTCTACAACCGGCGTTTCGCCACCGAGCATTTGCCCATCGAGATTGCGCGCTCCTTGCGCCAGGGCTATCCGCTCACCGCCCTCATGCTCGACCTCAACGGCTTCAAGGAAATCAACGATCGCTATGGTCATGCCGCCGGGGATGCGATCCTGGCGGAATTCGCGCATCATCTGAAACGGTGTTTCCGCTCCTCCGACCTGCCGGTGCGCATGGGCGGCGACGAATTCATGGTGCTGCTGCCCGAATGCGGCGCCGGGCACGTCCCCAAGGCCTTGACCCACCTCCGCGGGCTCACCGTGGAGCACGCCGGACAGAAGCTGGAGATCACCTTTGCCGCCGGCTGGGCCGAGCACCGCCGGGGAGAATCCGCGGCCGAGCTGCTGGCGCGCGCCGATCAGGCCCTCTACGCCGACAAGCACACTCGCAACGCCGACCGCCAGGTCCGTGCCGCCGAAGCGGAGATGCTGCAACAGCAGAAGGTGTTCACCGCCGGCCACATGGTGGGCGGGGTGGCGCACGACTTCAACAACCTGCTTACCATCATTCGCGGATACAGCCAGTTGCTGCTGGATTCCATTCCCCCGGACCATGATCTCCGCGACAAGGTGGAGGAGATCGACCGCGCCGCCGAGCGCGCCGCCAGTCTCACCGGCCAATTGCTTTCCTTCCTTCGCAAGCAGCAGCCCCATCCCCCCCGCCGCCTTGATCTGAATCAACTGGTCGCCGGCCTGGAGAACATTCTCCGCTCGCTTCTTGGGCGCAAGATCTCCCTGGTGTTCGAACCGGGGCCGGAGCTGGGTTTCACCCGCGGCGATCCCAGCCAGTTGGAGCAAGTGCTCCTCAACCTGGTGGTCAATGCGCGCGACGCCATGCCCGAGGGCGGCAAAGTCACGGTGCGCGCCGGCAACGCCGAGCTCGACCAGGACTTCGTCGGCGCCCATCCCGGATCGCGCCCCGGTTCCTACGTCTATCTTTCCGTCCGCGACACCGGCATCGGCATGGACGAGCGCACCAAGGCGCGCATCTTCGAGCCCTTCTTCACCACCAAGCCGGAGGGACAGGGCACCGGGCTCGGACTGGCGATTGTCTACGGCGTGGCGAAACAGTTGGGAAGCTACGTGGCGGTGGACAGTGAAATCGGCCTGGGCAGCACGTTCACGGTTTATTTCCCGCGCGCCGCCGGCGCGGCCGTCGAAACCCCAGCGGCGGCGCGGACCCAGGCGGCTCCGCGAAGCTGAAGATCAGGGCAGCCGGCCCAGCGTGCCGCAAATCCCGAAAACCGCCAGCAGGTTGGCCAGGCCCAGCAGGTGGCGTATGTGCTGATTCAGGTTCACCAACTGGAATTCGCAATGCGAGGTCTTGGCCGAAACGTAAAGCCGCACCAGCGTGCCCAGGCCCGAGCTGTCCATGTGGCGAAGGTTGGTGAGGTCGAGCACAATTCGCTTGGCGCCCGGCAACACCCGCATGAATTCACCGCGCAATTCGCCGGTGTACTCCGAGGTCAAACGGCCGGTGCAGTGGATGACAATGGCGTTGGGCTCGGTCGTCGTACGAAGCCGCAAACGCTGGACGGCAGTCGCGGTGCTCGGTGTCATACTCGCTCCGGTGGGCAAAAAATTCCAGCCACCCCACGGCAGAGCGGAATTTTAGCACGGATGCCGGTGGCGCTGCCGGTCCCGGAACAGGCAGTAGCGCGGAGTGCGGGCCGTTCGATATAATCGCTCCAGCGCGCCCTTAGCTCAGCTGGATAGAGCGACTGGCTACGAACCAGTAGGTCGGGAGTTCGAATCTCTCAGGGCGCGCCATAGCTTTTGAGACCAGCGACTATTTTGCCCCTGACGGAATGGCTGGTTACGCCTTACCAAAGACCCTTGTCAACGATCCGGGGGATTCCCGTCGTTCCATCGCTCGGGTCAACCGCCAGAAATGCCGCCAAACCTGGACGCCCGTTAGCTACTTGCCACAATTCGTAGATGTGCTGGTTTATTCCCATTGCGAGCACGAATCGCTTCCACTCCCACAAGTCCCTTCCTTGGCCGCGTGGGCTCGGATTCGGCACCCCGTTAATTGGAGCGCCTAACCATCCCGCCCATTCAACAATGCCAAGCGGTGGAGCATAGGTTTCCCTAGCAATGTTGTAGTAGGAGATTCCGCTGTGTCTCCCGTCAATCATCGGAGTCAGTTCGGGGAATAGGCAATGCATCGCTTTGCTGGCGGCAACATATCCGCCGCTATTCGTGACGGCCCCCGGCGCTGCAAGCGCGCTATACATGGCACCGATTTCAATTGACAAGGTGCGTCCGCTCACCGGATTCAAAAGGTTCGAAGGCGAAACGGAAAGCGGGAGCGAGATGCGAGAAGTCCAATTGATTGCTTCAGGGTTCATGCCTACCAGGGTCTTCTGAAAGGCCGCAAGATCAACTACCCTTGAACCCTGTGTATTCATACCGAAGCTCCTGAGGAAAGTCCTTATCGGCTCGGCGGCCCTGCCCGTGTTCACCCAGGCCGCTAGACTCCCTGCGGCCTCAATTCCCAACTTTCGGGCGACAATGTAGTTGTTGTACTCATCGTTGTATGCGGCCGTGCGTGCGCCCTCATTGTATGCCCCGATCCTTTCAGGAAGCATCTTCACTATTTCACACAATCGAGTGCCACTTGGAATTGGCATTCGTCCCCCAGGGCGCGCCAGTTAAGCCGCTTCGACCGTAAGTTTCAGACCAATCGCTCTGGTGACGGCGACGAGCGTGGAAAGGCGGGGATTTCCGTGAGCGGATAATGCCCGATAGAGACTTTCGCGCTCAATGCCAGCGGCCTTCGCGACTCTTGCAATGCCTTGCGCCAGGGCGAGGTGGCGCAGAGCAAGCAGGAGAACGCGAGGTTCGTCCGCATCTTCGAGCGCGGCTTTCAGGTACTCGGCGGCAAAGCCCGGATCTTTCCGGAGCCGGCGTACCATGGCCTCATCGTGGGAGATGCTGGCTTTACGTTTCACGGTGTCCAGTCCTTTCTTTGTAGTCTTGGAGGTAATCGAGCGCCCGGTCAATGTCGGACGACTGTTTTCTCTTGTCGCCGCCGCAAAGAAGCAATACGCAAACTCTACCAAACATCGCGTAATAGACCCGGTAGCCGGGTCCCCAATTGATTCGCAATTCGTTCACACCTTGGCGTAGTGGCTTGCAGTCGCCAAAGTTTCCCGCTGCAAGCCGGTTAATGCGGCTTGCAATTTTCGCTTGCGCACGAGCGTCAGCCAGTCGTGACAACCAATCATCAGGGAACGGGATTAGCGCCTGCGCGTCCTGGCAGACGAGAGCTGCGATTTCGCTGTTGTTAGCGCCCTGCGTGACGCCGGGCATGATGTCACAGCCATCGCGGAACTCAGCCCTGCAGCAACTGACGATGCCGTTCTCTCCCTCGCCCGTTCTCAATCGCGTATTCTGCTGGCCGAGCGGCCAGGTTTATTTCTGCCGGAACGGAATCACATCCTTCAAACCGACGGGATCGTCTGTTCGTGCTTTTTGGCCGATGGGTCCCGCCGAGCGCAACAGGTGCGGAGACACGTTCCACCGATAGCCATCGTCTGTGAGAACTGTAACGGACTTTTTGTTATAGCGTGTGAGCACGCCGATGACAGGAGGTCCTCCATGCGGTTCGAACGCAACCCGGTCACCGATACGGAACTCCAGCATTGCCCTATGGGCATGCATTTGGTTGATAAGCCTGAGGCGTTCCACGACGCGATGATTCAGGTCGATGAGTTCAGCTTCCGTCAAATGATCAATGTTGATGCGATTCATGGTTGTTGGCGGATTATACGTCTGCATCACGAACTGGCCACCGGGAACTTCATCGAAAATCCAGAGTTCTAAAATTGTCTCTCAGGGCGCGCCATTCTTTTTCTCTTGTCGACTCAGGACACTTGCGGCTGAGGGCCTTCGCGTATTTCGAACTCTTGCCACTCGCCTTCATGTTCTGTCATAAAATGAAGGCATGGCAATGACCTCGCTGAACATTTCGCTTCCTGAAAACCTTAAGGCCTATGTTGAAGGCCAGGTATCCTCGGGCGATTGGGGCACTCCCAGTGAATACATTCGGGAGTTGATCCGCCAGGACAAAGAGCGCCGGATGGCCAGCCTCGAACAAGAGCTGCTCGCGGCCGCGAAAGGGCCGAAAATCGAGGTGTCGGTTGCGGAGATCCGGAAAAAAGGCTTAGTTACCGCTCTGCGCCAACGGGTTCGTCGCGCGTGAAGCGGCTACAGCTTGTTTTCAGTGACGCGGCAATGACCGATATCGTGGAGCAGTTCGACTGGTACGCCGAGCAAGGCCGGTCGGAGCTTGGCAAATCGTTGGGAAGCGGGTGTCACTTCAACAGTGCTGCACATCGCAAGACGACCGGGCACCGGCTCACCCTGTAAGTTCAGGGGAGAAGAGCTGCGTGGCACCCGTCGCATGTCCGTTCCGCGATTTCCCAAGCACCTGGTCTTTTATCAGGCACGGGAAAGCGAGATTTTCATTCTGCGTGTCGTGCACGGTGCGCGCGACCTGGAGAGCTTGTTTTCGGAGGCCGAACCCTCCCCCTCATAACAGCACCAGCGAGGCCGGGTCGAGGACAAGCAGAGTTCTAAAATCGTCATTCAGGGCGCGCTATTCTTTTCAAAATCTGCTCGCTGCAGATCCTTTGCTGCGCTCAGGATTTCGCCTGCGGGCTCCCGCTGCGCGCCCGCGCCCGGAAGCGGGCCATCGCTTCCAGTAAGGCGCCACCGTAGGTTGCGAGCTTCCGCTCCCCGATTCCCGTGATCGCGCCCAGTTCGGTGATGGTCGCCGGGCGCGCGCGGCACAGCTCTTCCAATGTCGTGTCGTGCAGGACGACGAACGCCGGCACCCCCTGCTGCTTTGCGGTCTTCCGCCGCCACTCGCGCAAATACTCGCGCAGCCCATCATCCGCCTTCGTCGCAGGCAGGGAAGAAATCGTCCGCGAGCGCGAGAGACGCAGTCGTCCGCGCCCGCCCGCGGGCAGCCCAGGTGCGGTGCCCTTCAGCCAGGAAGGAAAGCCGCTGCACACGTCGCATCCATCACAACGGCTCCAGCGCGGCGTTTCCCCAAAATGGAGGCATATCTGCTGGTGGCGACAACGTGACTGGGAGACAAAGTCCTGGATCTCGCGATAGCGCTGCCACGATCTCTGTTTCTCCGCCGGGTCCATGATCTGGCCGATGAAGTGGGCGTGCAGCCCCGAATCCCGCGGCTGCCACAGGAGCAGGCAATCCGCGGGCAGGCCGTCCCGTCCCGCGCGGCCGGCCTCCTGATAGTACTGTTCGACCGATTTCGGCAGGGCCAGATGGATCACCGCGTGCACCGCCGCCTTATTGATACCCAGCCCAAAGGCGATGGTTCCCACCAACACGCGTACTTCATCCGCCATCCAGCGCTCCTGGTGCTGGCGGCGCACCTCCGTGGGAAGCTTGGCATGATAGGCGATGGCGGGAATTCCCTGCGCGACCAGCTCGTCCGCCGTGCGTTCCACCCTTTTGATCGTCGGCGCGTAAACGATCACGTTCCCGGTGGAGTGCGCGCGCAGCGCCGCCGTCAGGTGCGCCATCTGCTCGAAGTCGCTGACGCACTTCTTCACCCAGTAGCGGAGGTTGGGGCGATGGAAGCTGGCGATGTATCGGTGGGGCTCGCGCAGGTCCAACTGCTCGATAATGTCGTGCCGCACGCGTCGCGTCGCGCTGGCCGTGAAGGCCGCAATCGGCTTTTCAGGAAAGTGCTCGCGCAGACGCCTCAGTTGCCGGCAATCCGGCCGGAACTCGTGGCCCCACTCCGAGATACAGTGCGCCTCGTCGATGGCGAAGAAACTCACCGGAACGCGTTGCAGCCACCCGAACGTGTCCGGCCGCGCCAAGCGCTCCGGCGAGAGATAGAGCAAGCGATATTCACCGCGCGCGGCCCTGAGCATGATCGCCGCTTGCTCGCCATTCGGCAGTGAGCTGTTCAGAAAAACCGCGGGGACCCCCATCGCCGCCAGTTGTGCCACCTGGTCATGCATCAGCGCGATCAGCGGTGACACCACAATCACGGTGCGCGTCTCGCAGATGGCCGCCGGCAGTTGGTAACACAGCGACTTGCCCCCGCCCGTGGGCATCACCACGCAAACGTCGTGCCCGCCCACCAAGCTGCCGACGACTCGTTCCTGTAGCGGGCGGAAGGCGTCATAGCCCCAGTACCGGCGCAACGCGGGCAATAGCTTGTCGTCGGCATCCATTGCCACAGGAGTATACAGTCGAGGCGAAAGACCGGAACTCAACCTCTGGGTGGGCTCGGAACGAAATACACCGAACCCCAAGCCTGCCTGCCGACGGTTGTCGATAACCAGAATCCGATAACCAGAATCCGAAGACGCGGTCTTTGCCTGACGCTCCTTCGCATCGTCCACCGTTCGCGTCGTGTATCCTTCTAGAGGCTATCTCACAAATGCCGGGAGGCTTGCAGCACCGTGGAAGCGCGGGCCGAATCCGGGGTCCCCGCCGCACCCGATTTTGGCGCGGTGGGGCTGATCAGGCCCGCGAATTCGGCGCGTTTAGGATCGGGGCTTTAGCCCCTGTGCCAAACTGGCGAGCATTTATGAGATGGCTTGGCTCTGTTGACGTCCTGCTGGCTATACCTGGGCTGAGAACACCGCCACACGAGGCCCGTAGGGCCGAACGCTGGTAGCCCAGGGCGCCAGCCCTGGGATGCGCAAAGAACATGAGAGTCCCGGAGGGACGACGCGACAGGATGTCAACAGAGCCAGATGGCTTCTAGGCTTCATGGACCGAGCGAAGGCAAGCACGTTGAGCGGCAAGGTTGCCGTGGTCACCGGCGCCAGCCGCGGCATCGGACTGGCGATTGCCCAGGCGTTGCGCGGCCATGGTTGCGCCGTCTATGCCGCCTCGCGAACCATTTCGCCCCGGCAATTCCGTTCCCGGGCCGGCGATCGCCGGCAACCGATCACCCCTGTTGCCTGCGATGTGCGCGATGAAGCCTCGGTGGCCGAACTGTTCGCCGCGGTGAAAAGGCGCTTCCGGCGCGTGGACATTCTGGTCAACAACGCCGGCATTGCCCACCCCATGCGCAACCTCGGCGAAATGGCGCTCGCCACCTGGCGCGAGGTGATCGACACCAACCTTACCGGCATGTTCCTGTGCACGCGGGCAGCGCTGCCCTTGATGCGAAAGGGAAGCGTGATCGTGAACAATCTGTCGGTGGCCGCCCGCGGCGTCTTTCCCGGCGAATCGGCCTACTGCTCCTCCAAGCACGGAGCGCTCGGCCTTACCGAAACCTTGCGCCTGGAGGTTCGCGCCCGGGGCATCCGCGTCATCGCGCTCATGCCGGGGCCGACCAGCACCGGCATCTGGGACCAGTTCTGGCCGGAGGCGCCGCGCCACAAGATGATCCCGCCGGAAACCGTTGCCCGCGCCCTGCTGGCGATCCTCACCCTGCCGGAAAACGCCATCGCCGAAGAGTTGCGCATCGGGCCCACCGCCGGCAGCCTGTGATTCGTCACATGCATGGGTGACCAAACCCTATTGACACCCCTTGACTAATTGCTTACAATGTCAGTAGCTGGATTATCTGGCGTGAAATTTGGGCCGCAGGGAGGGCGACCACCTTGCGGCCCTATATATTGTGGTCAGTTGTGGTCTTCACGGTTCGCTAACACTATATGTTCGGTATTCCAGAAAACTCGGACCTAAGTTGTTGATGCTGCGTCATTCATTCACGGTAACCGTCCTCTTTCCACGGTATACCGTTCGTAAGTCCATGATTCCATTACGTGGCAGTGGGGAGGGGGTGTATACCGTCTAAGGTTTACCAAGCAACAACATCGTACCCTTGGCTCAGGCATCGTAGCGGAAGCGCCGACGCCGCTGGGCAGGGAAGAGCTTGATCATGGAAATGCCGGCCACGAATCCTCCCACGTGCGCCCAAAAGGCGATTCCCCCGCCGGTCTGGCTGGAATAGGCGATGGAGGTGGCCGCGCCGCTCAGGAACTGCACCACGAACCAGTAGCCGAGCACGATCCAGGCGGGCAGCCAGAGGAAGAAAATGAACAGGAAGGGAACCAGGGTGAGCACGCGCGCCGACGGAAACAGCACAAAGTAGGCGCCCATGACCCCGGCAATGGCCCCGCTGGCGCCGACGCTGGGCACCGCTGAAAGCGGGTTGAAGAGCGTATGCAGAAGGGTGGCGGCGACACCGGCGCCCAGGTAGAACAGCAGGTAACCGAAGTGGCCGAGGTGGTCCTCGACATTGTCGCCGAAGATGTAGAGCACCCACATGTTGGAGATCAGGTGCAGCCAGGAGGCGTGCATGAACATGGCGGTCAGCACGGGAATGAAGGCCATGGCGGCATTCACCGAGTGCGATCCACGGAGAAAGGCGGTGACCCGCACGGGATGGAAGCCGAAGACGTTCACCAATTGCTGGGCGGGCGCGGGCACGCCCAGCCACATGCAGAGAAAGATCAGCGTGTTCAGCGCCAGCAGGAAATAATTGACCCAGGGCGTGCTGTAGCGCGGTGCGTCGTCTTTGAGGGGGATCATCGGACTGCCGACCCGGTTGACCGGAATGCGGTTTCACGGTCACGATAACAGAGACACCATGAACGGGGTACTGGTTATCGACAAGCCGCCGGGGTTGACCTCGCACGACGTGGTCAGCCGGGTGCGCCGGCTGCTGGACGAGCGCTCGGTGGGGCACCTGGGTACGCTGGATCCCATGGCCACCGGGGTGCTGCCGCTGGTGCTGGGCCGGCTGACGCGCCTGGCGCAGTTCTATACCGACGCGGAAAAGGCGTATGAAGGCCAAATTCGCTTTGGCTTCGCGACCGACACTTACGACGCCGAGGGCGAACCGGCGGGCGAAGCCCGCAACGTTCAAGTAACACTTGAACAAGTGTGCGAGCTGGCAGGCTGCTTTCGGGGCGAAATCGAGCAGATGCCGCCGCCGTTTTCGGCGAAGAAGGTCCACGGCGTCCCCGCCTACAAGCTGGCCCGGCGCAACCAGGAAGTGAAGCTGGAGCCGGTGCGGGTGGAGATCAAGGAGTTCGAAATCCTGGCGCTGGAGGGGGAACTGGCGCGCTTCCGGGCGCGGGTGTCCTCGGGCACCTACATGCGCACCGTGGCCCACGAGATGGGCCGGGAACTGGGGTTTGGGGGGCACCTGGCGGCGCTGCGGCGGACCGGGGTGGGCGAATTCACGGAAGCCGACTGCTGCACGCTGGAGCAGTTGCAGGCGGCAGCGGCGGAGGACGAGCCGGAGCGGCTGATGATCCATCCAAGGAGGATCCTGCCGGCCTTCCCGTCGGTCACCGCCGACGACGCCAACGCCAACCGCATCCGGCACGGGCAGGCGGCGAACCTGCCGGAATTGTCACGGGCGCGGCTGGTGAAGGTCTTTGCCGGGCAGGCGGAGCTGATCGCCATCGCCAGCCGGGTGGCGGGGACGCTGTTTCATCCCAAGGTGGTGCTGGTGGGGTAGATGGTTTTGGGAGAATCCCACCCAAGCAAACCCGGCTTGGGTGGGGCGCCCAGCGGATCGCGGCCGATAGGTTCAATGTCCGATAACGGATATTATGTAAAACAAGGAGTTCGGCCAGCAACTATGTTGGGGGACGCGCGGCGCACCCCTGAGATCACAAGTGAGTTCCCTACCACAGCCGCCGCACGCCGTAGCGGTCGAATACAGCGTCGCTGCTGATAATGGTCAGGTTCTCGGCCTGGGCTTGGGCAATCAGCATGCGGTCGAAAGGGTCTTTGTGGTGGGTTGGCAGTGAGCCGGCGCGCAGCGCGTGGTGGAGCGTGATGCTCAACACGGCGAATCCCGATTCCTCCACGTCATGCGGCATCCGCTCCAACAGGTCTCCCATTCGCAGCTTCCCGAGCTTGTCCTTGATCGCCAGTTCCCAGGCCGAAGACGCCGATACGACGATGTCGTTCGCCGGGTTCCTGATCGCACGGGCGGCTTTTTCGGAGAGCCGCAGATCAGAGGTAAACCACCACGCCAATGCGTTGCTGTCGAGCAGCAACCTCACTCGACGCCCCAGTCCTTTAATTCTTCGTCAGTCAAGGGGTCGAAGGCGTCAGGCGCAGCCCAGAATTTTCCCTTCCATATGCCATACCCGCGATGCTTGTCCTTCTTGGGAGCGATGGGAACAAGCTTGGCGACGGGCTTCTTGCCGCGGGCGATGACAACCTCCTTTCCTTGTTCCGCCTCGGCGATGAGCTTGGAAAGATTCGTCTTGGCCTGATGGACGGTGTACATAGCTAAGTATCTTAGCTAAGCCCCGCCGTACCGGTCAACGCAGAATGCGCCTAGGCTTGTGGTGCCAGCATTTGGTCCAGATCGGTCCGGAACTGGCGCAAGGCTTCCAGGCGCTCGGGAGTGGCTTCCAGCGTCTCCGACTTGGCGCGGAAGAGCTGGCAGCCTGCCTCCTCGACCAGCACTCCCATGACTTCGCCCATGCGCCAGCCGGGAGTGCCGATCATCTTCAGCCCGCCGGGAGTGGCCTCCAGCAGCGCGATGCAGCCGCCGCGGACGACGCCCACGGCCTTGGGATAGCGGTCGAAGGTCTGGATTTCGAAACCGGCGAGGTAGATGCGCTGGAGCTGGGAAGAGGGATCCATAACCAGTGGTCAGTGGCTAGTGGCCAGTGGTCAAGCAAGACCGATGTGCGCTGACCACTGGCCACTGACCACTGGCCACTCACATCTTGTACCGCCCCAAATCCTCGTCCCCGAGGTTTTCCAGCCACTTGCGCAGCTCTTCCTGGGAGACGCGGTCGGAGACGGCGGTAGCCATGCGCGAGGTCTTGAGCACGTCGTCTTCGACGAAGATGGGGCAATCGACGCGCAGGGCGAGGGCGAGAGCGTCGGAGGGGCGCGAATCGATGCTGATGATCTGGCCGTCGCGCTCCACCCAGATGATGGCGAAGAAGGTGTCGTCGCGGAGCTCGTTGACCACCACCTTGCGCACGCTTGCCTCCAGGCCGATGAGCAGGTTCTTGAGCAGGTCGTGGGTCATGGGGCGAGGAGTGGTGACCTTCTCGATTTCCAGGGCGATGGCGTTGGCCTCGTAGATGCCGACCCAGATGGGCAGGACGGCGTCACCGCCGACGTCCTTGAGAATCACGATGGGCATGTTGGTAACCGGATCCATCATTAATCCGCGGATTTTCATCTCCACTTCCATCGTGCCCTCCGTAACAAGATTAGACGGCGATCTCGCCCAGCAAGCTGTTTGGGAACGCCGAGGTCACGCGCACCGGCACATATTGGCCGACGCGTGGATGTCCTCCCCCATGGGTGGTGAAGTTTAACACCTTGTGCTGCGAAGTGCGCCCAATCCACTGGCCACGGGCCTCATTCCGGCCCTCCACCATCACTTCAACCGTCTGGCCCAAATGCCTGCGGTTGGCGGCGTTGGAAATTTCCTTCTGGCGCGCGTTCAAGATCGAGAGGCGGAGTGATTTTTCCTCGTCGGAAATGCCGTCGATGTAACCGAGAGCGGGGGTGTTGGGGCGCGGCGAATACTTGAAAGAGAAAATCGCGTCGTAGCGGACTTCATCCAGCAGGCCAAGGGTTTCCTCGAAGTCCTTCCCGGTTTCACCGGGAAACCCGACGATGACATCGGTGGTGATGCTGATGGGCCGGCGCGCCGACTTGATCCAGGCGATGCGTTCCAGGTACTGGTCGCGGGTGTAGAGGCGCTTCATCAACTCCAGCACGCGGGTGGAACCGCTCTGCACCGGCAGGTGAACGTGGTCGCAGAGCGCGGGCACGGCGTCGATGGCCTGCACGATGTCCGGGCCAAAGTCGCGCGGATGCGAGGTGGTGAACCACACCCGGCGCAGTCCCGGGACTTCGCCGACCGCCGCTAGCAGCTCGGCAAATGTCTTCTTTCCAGAAGGATCGCGATAAGAGTTCACGTTCTGCCCGAGCAATTGGATCTCCGTGAAGCCCTCGCCGGCCATTTTGCGCGCCTCGGCCAGGACGGAATCCGAGGTGCGGCTGCGCTCCTTGCCGCGGGTGAAGGGGACCACGCAGTAAGCGCAAAACTTGTCGCATCCCTCGATGATGGTGATGTAGCCGCGATGGGGATTGCCGCGGGCGGTGTACTCGGTTTCGAAGGTCTGATCGGTCTGGCGGTCGTCCAGGCCGGTTACGCGGGAGTTCCCTGCCTCGATCCGCACCAGCATGGCGGGCAGGTTGCGGTAGGAAGCGGAACCGCACACCAAGGAGACGTGGGGCGCGCGCTCGAAGATTTTTTCGCCCTCCTGCTGCGCCACGCAACCGAGCACGCCGAATTTCTTGCCCTGCTTCTGCAGCGCCTTGAAGTCGGCGAGGCGATGGAAGACCTTCTGCTCGGCCTTGTCGCGGATGGAGCAGGTGTTGTAGAGGACGAGGTCGGCTTCCTGGACGGTCTCCACCTGGCGGTAGCCCTGGGAGATAAGCGTGCCGATCACCTTTTCGGAGTCGTGCACGTTCATCTGGCAGCCGAAGGTTTCCAGGTAGAACGTCTTGTCGGGAGCGGCGGACATCGTAGTCCTGAGTATAAAAGCGTGCCCGTCAATACGCCACCCGTGAAAGCGATTCGCGATTAGCAATTAGCAACTGCAAGAAGACACGGCGGGTCAGCGCCGTCCGCCGTTGCGCACCATGTCGAGGAAGTACTGGTGGACGCGCGGGTCGGCGGAAAGCTCGGGGTGAAAGGTCGCGGCCAGCACAGTTCCCTGCCGGACGAGCACGGGATCGCCGCCCTCCCGGGCCAGGACCTCGACCTGTGGTCCGAGCTTTTCGAACTTGGGGGCACGGATAAAAACCATCTCCAGCGGATGGGGACCGAGCGTGGATGCGCCGGAGCGGATGGAGCTGTCGATCTGGCGGCCATAGGCGTTGCGCCGGATGGCGAGGTCGAGCGCGCCCAGACCCGGCTGCGGCGGGTTCCCTACTTCGCGCGCCAGCAGGATGGCGCCGGCGCAGGTGCCGAAGGTGGGCTTGCGGAGCACAAAATCTTTCAGGCGGGCGAATCCCGCGTCGCCCAGCAGCTTGAGGAAGGTAGTGGACTCGCCGCCGGGAATGACCAGGGCGTCCACTTGGTCGAGCTGCTCCGGCTTTTTTACCAGGACGACCTCGGCGCCCAGCTCCTCCAGGCGGCGCCGGTGCGCATCGAAATCGCCCTGCAATGCGAGCACGCCGATTTTCATAGCTAGTGATTGGATGTGGATGCGAGGGCCGCGGCTTCGCGGCCAGATTGGGCCCAGCGTGGGTTCCTTTCAACCGTCCTGCCGGACTGCAGGCGCCGAGATCCGCTCACCCAGCGATGAATCGCTGGGCTGCCGTCAAGCGTCCCTGCGGGACGCCAAGCCGGCGCTGGGCAGATTGCTCGCGCTTGTTTTCCGAAAGAATCCTAATCTCTTCCCAGGCGCTCCAGGACGGCGCCGACCACCAGCGGCAGTCCGATGGTGGCGTCCAGGAAAAGCTCGGCGAAGCGGCCGCCTTGCTCGGGAGGCACGAACTTGCCCCAGGACACGGCCTCGGTGTAGGGACTTCCCGAGAGGCCGCCCCAGTAAACCGGCTCCGGGCAGATGCGGACGCCATAATGGAAGCGCTTGAGCGGGATATCCTCGCCGCCGCGGCGGTGGCGCAATTCCAGGTACGGACCCAGTTGCTGCGTCCAGTTGCGCGGAACTCCGCCGCCGATGGTGAACACGCCCATCCGCGGCGAGGCCACCATGGTGTCGGCGTACTTGTCGACGTCTTCGAACGGATCCCAGCGCAGCTTCGGTCTTCCCTGCCGCACGCGCATGCGGTTGTGCAGGGCGAAATCCAGGCCGAGTTCGGAATCGGTGAAGGCGGGCACGAACACGGGGGCATTCTTCTCATAGGCCGATTTCAGAATTCCCCGCCCCGGCACGTGCTGGCTCAAGTGTTCGCCGATGGCGCGGTTGAGCTTCCACGAGCACAGCGTCTCTTCGTGGTTCCAGCGGTCGAGGATGATGCCGACGATGTGCTCCACCTGGTCGAGGTTCTGCTCCGGCTCCAGGGTGTCGTAGACGCGGTTGTAGCCGGCCTCGTAGAGCTCGACGTCGTTCATCCTGGGATCGTAGACGTAATGGGAGCGCCCGATTCCCTCGACCAGGCCGTGCGCCATGAGGGCGCCGGTGGAAACCAGGGCGCGTACGATGCCGTGGTCGATCAGGTCGGCGATGACCAGGCCCTGCTTGGCCACGGTCATGGCGCCGGCCAGGGTCATGACGTTGAGGCAGTCGCGATCGCGAGCCATGGCCTCGAGCACATCGGCGGCCTGGCCCACCTGACGGGCGGTGAAGGCGGTGCGGCCCATGGCGCGCACCAGGTCGTCGATGCCGTGAATCTGGGCGAGATCCAGGGGCTCGAGGGGAACCAGGTTGTCTTCCTCCGGCGTGTGCAGATGACGTTCAATGCCGGTGCCCTCGGCCACTTTCTTCTCATGATCGTGCTGGCCGTGCTTGCGCTTCAATGCTTCACCTCGGAAACACTTGCCGCGGATGAACGCGGATGAACGCTGATCGGGAACCTGCCAAAGTAAACGCCAGCGCGTGCCGGCGTCAATGCAGTATCTCCGGTACTGAGCTACTCGACAAGCCATCTCATAAATGCTCGCTGGTTCGGCACGGGGGCTAAAGCCCCGATCCTCAACGGCCCAAAATTCGCGGGCCTGAAGGCCCGCGCTTCCACGGTGCTGCAAGCCTTCCGGCATTTATGAGATAGCCTCTGATTAGTGGCTCAGTATGTCTGGTACTGGTACTGAGCTACTGAGGCTGAGCTGCCGAAGCGCGCCGCCGGCGGGAACCCGTCTGTTATGCTGTCACGTTACGGAGGAGGAATTGGCGGCTCCTGAGCGGTTTCGCGTGGGATTGATCCAGATGTCGTGCTCTGCCGAGCCGGAGAAAAACCTGGAGCACGCCATGGAGATGGCGCGCGAGGCCGCCGGACGCGGGGCGCAGGTGGTCTGCCTGCCGGAGTTGTTCCTGACACAGTATTTCTGCCAGCGGGAAGACGCGTCGTTGTTCGACCTGGCCGAGCCGATTCCCGGCCCGACCACCACGCGGCTGTCGCAACTGGCGCGGCAGCAGAAGATCGTGCTGATCGCGTCGCTGTTCGAGAAGCGCGCTCCCGGGGTGTATCACAACACGGCGGCGGTGCTGGACGCGGACGGCAAACTCACCGGGATTTATCGCAAGATGCACATCCCCGACGATCCGCTTTACTACGAAAAGTACTACTTCACGCCCGGCGACCTCGGGTTTCGCGCCTTCGATACCGAGGTGGGACGCGTGGGCACGCTGGTGTGCTGGGACCAGTGGTATCCGGAGGGCGCGCGGCTGACGGCGCTGCGCGGCGCCAACGTGCTCTTCTATCCAACGGCCATCGGCTGGCATCCGGCGGAGAAGGAAAAATACGGTGCGGCGCAGCAGGACGCGTGGCGCACCATTCAGCGCGCTCATGCCATCGCCAACGGGGTTTACGTCGCCGTGGTCAACCGCGTTGGACACGAGACGGGAAACGTGCGCGGCCAGCAGACGCCCGGCGCGGGGCTGGAATTCTGGGGAGGATCGTTCCTGTGCGATCCGTTCGGGACGGTGATCGCCGAAGCGCCGGCCGATAGCGAGGCGATTCTGGTGGGAGAGATCGATTTGCGCAAGCTGGAGGAGGTGCGCCGCAACTGGCCATTCCTGCGCGATCGGCGGATCGACAGCTATGCGGCGATCACCAGCAGGCTGCTGGATTGACGATTTAAGATTAGCCGGATTATCACAGATTTCAGATTGAAAGAAGCGCTACAGAATCTCCGTGGGCTTGCAGCCCAGCGCCAAGAGCAAGGCGGCATTGGGTGCCGACGCAATTGCGTTTTGAATTGTCTTAAATCTGAAACCTCTGTACTAATCGATCCTTGAGTTCGCGCTGAAAGACGCCAGCGCGCTGCGCCCGCCTCGCTCGGCTATCGCATGCCCGCCGAGTGGGAGCCGCACGTTTCCACCTGGCTGGGGTGGCCGCACAACCGCGGCGACTGGCCGGGGAAGTTCGCGCCCATCCCGTGGGTCTATGCGGAAATTGTGCGGCATCTGGCGCCGGTGGAGCGGGTGGAGATCATCGTGGAAGACGCCGAGGCGGAGGCCAGGGCGCGCGAGACGCTCGAACGCGCCGATGCCATGTGGGACACGCTCCGCTTTCACCGCTGGCGCACGAATCGCGGCTGGACGCGCGACTTCGCACCGCTCGTCGTGAAACGCGACAAGCGGCGGGATCCCCTGGCGGCGGTGAATTTCAGGTTCAACGGGTGGGCGAAATATCCCGACTGGCAGCTCGATCAGCGCGCCTCCGAACAGATGGTCCAGCGGCTTAGGCTGCCGGTGTGGGGGCCGATCTCTAACGCTCGCGGATCGGGCCGCGGAGAGCCCGTGGTCCTGGAAGGCGGGTCGATTGAGGTCAACGGGCGCGGCCTGCTGCTGACCACGGAAGAGTGCCTGCTGAGCGATTTGCAGTGCCGGAACCCGCGCATGGAACGCGACGATCTGGAGCGCGTCTTCGCCGAATATCTGGGGATTGAAAAGGTGCTGTGGCTGGAAGGCGGCATCGCCGGCGACGATACCCATGGGCACGTGGATGACATCGCGCGCTTCGTTTCGCCGGAAACGATTGTCGTTGCGGTCGAGCCGAATCGCGACGACGGCAACTACGGGCCCCTGCGGGAGAACCTGCGGCGATTGCGCCGGATGAGCGATCAGCGCGAATGCCGGTTGAATGTGGTGGAGCTTCCCATGCCCGCGCCGGTTGTCTTCCGAGGGCGGCGGCTGCCGGCCAGCTATGCGAATTTCTATATCGCCAATGGGCGCGTGCTCGTGCCCGTGTTCAACGACCCGAATGACCGCGTGGCACTGCAAACCATGTCAGAGTTGTTCCCCGAGCGCGAGATCGTTCCCATCTACTGCCGCGACCTGGTGTGGGGACTGGGAGCGATTCACTGCATGACCATGCAGCAGCCGAGGTAGGAGAGTTTCAGTTTCAGTTTCAGTTTCAGTTTCAGTTTCAGTTCTGGTTTCAGCATTGAGTTGCAGAGATTTTCTCAGCGGCGGATTGAAAAGAACCCACATCTGCCAACTGCAGCCGGATGCAGGGCACCCACAAGAATGAGAAACGCCGCGCAACGCGCGGCGTGACTGAAACTGAAACTGAAACTTATCTCTCGTACTTCACCGGCTGGGGGCCCTGCTCCAGGGTTTGCCGGTCCCAGATGGCGCCCTCGCGAGTGTAATTAGCGAGCTCAAAATCCTGGGTGAGCTCCAGGCAGTCGGTGGGACAGGCGTCTTCACAGAGGCCGCAGAACATGCAGCGGCTGGTGTCGTAGGTGAAGGTGGTGAGTTCCTTGCGGCGGGTGGTGGGATTGCGCTCGGCGCTGACCACGATGAGGTGCTCCGGGCAGGCCACCGCGCACAGGTCGCAGGCGATGCACAGCGTCTCGCCGGTGTCGGGATTCACATTCAGGCGGGGCGCGCCGCGGTAGCGCTCGGCCACCTGCGGCCGCTCGAGCGGATACTGCTCGGTGTAGACCTCTTTCGGGTTTTGGTAACGGAAGGTTACCTTCAGCCCCTTGATCAGGTCCACCAGAAGAACTCGGTTCAGTGCGTTTTTGAGCCCCACGCTTAAATCGATGACCTCCCCCGCCAGATGGTCGCATTAATAGTTTAATGCATGCGACAAAAAGAGCGTGCGCATGGCGCGCACGCCCTGAGTTGCCGAGGTGTTGCGGCGCTACTTCTTCTTGCGGCCCAGCAGGCCCACGCCGATGGAGCCCAGCCCCAGCAGTCCGAGCAAGGGCAACGGCGAAGCCGTTTGCGGCAAGTTGGCGCCCGCGTTTTGCCCGGCAGTGCCGGCATTGTTCTGCTCGTCCATGCCGGCGCTCTGCCGGCCCTGAGTGGCGCTGTTATCCGCACTCACGCCGGAGTCGGCGGCGTTGCTCGGCGGATTGGCCTCCTGCTGCTCCGCCGAATTCGCGCTGCCCTGCTCCGTGGTGGTCTGCGCGCTGGTGGTGGCGCTGCTGCCGGGAGCAGCGGTCTGTTGGTCGTTCATGTTCGAGCTGGTATCCGGGACCGAAGTGCTGCTCGGCATGGTAGAAGGGTTGTCCTGCGGCTGGGTGGCGGTCGAGCCCTGCTGCTCGGACGCGCCGGTCATGCTGGAAGCGCCTTTATCCTCCGACGCGCTGCCCGCCGGCTGGTTTTCGGGATTAGCGGCGGCGGCGCCGGTGTTGCCGTTGATCTCCGTGCCTGCGGCCGCATTGGCCGCGGCCTCACCCTGCGCCGATTGCGAAGGGGCGCTCATGGAAGCCGAGGGACCGCTGGAGCAGGTGTCCGCCAGCTTGTCCACACTGGAGACGGTGAAGGTCTGGGCCGCAGTCGCATTTGCTCCCGTGGTCCCGGCCTCGGTTTGCGAGCTTGCCGAGGCGGTGCTGCCAGATAGAGAGCCGCTGATTTGGACGTGCTGGCCCATGTGGCTCTGCAATTGGCTGCTGTCGCCCTGCAACTGATAAATCTGCCCGGACTGATCGGTCAGCATGTAGTTGCCATTGGACTGGCTGAGGCAGCCCTGGATGGACTGACTCTGGCCGTTCATCCCGGATTGCTGGCTGCCGGCCTGACTGGCGCCCTGGTCTGCCGGGCTTGTGTTTTGCGACGGGTAGGCCTGGGCTGCCGCGACCGCCGCGGCCAGCAGCAGCATCCCTGTCAGCAACGTGATTTTTCGCATAAAGATCCTCCGATTGCCCTCTCTGGGCTTGCTTATGCTTGCGTTTGGAAGTGGCGCGCTCGGTGGTTAGAGAGGGATTATCGGCGGCGGTTTGCCCCGTCCCGCTCTGCTCAGCCCAACATTCGAGAGCTGCCGTGGCAGCGTAGCAGGGCTGGCGACGGCGGAATGAATTCCGCCGCTACACAGAGCCGGCGAGCCGGCTGAAATTACGAATTTGCAAATTGCCAATTACAAATTACAAAGGAGTGGATGACCGACGAACTCTACATGGAGGAGGCGCTGCGGGAAGCGCTTCGCGCCCAAGCGGCAGGCGAGGTGCCGGTGGGGGCAGTAGTGGTCTGCGAAGGGCGCGTCATAGGACGCGGCTGCAACCGCAACCTCTCCGATTCCGATCCCACGGCACACGCCGAGATCGTGGCGCTGCGCGAGGCGGGGCGCGCGGTGGGCAATCACCGCCTGCTGGAGTGCGAGATGTTCGTCACCATCGAGCCTTGTCCGATGTGCGCCGGCGCGCTGGTGCACGCGCGGCTCAAGCGACTGGTCTATGGCGCCGACGATCCCAAGGCGGGCGCGGTGCATTCCGTCATGGCAGTCTTGAACCATCCGCAACTGAATCATCAAATGGAGGTCGCTGGGGGCGTGCTGGCGGCGCGCTGCCAGGAGCTGCTGCAGGCCTTCTTTCGCGCCCGTCGCGGTTGACCCATGAGTTACGCCGCGGCTGCCTGGGGCGCGTAGCGGGAATGAAGTTTGGTACCATAGGGAAGGACCGCCGAAAAAAGGCGGCTTTTTGTAGACCACTGTTCCCTTCCCTGGCGCGGAGAGGTGCGTGAGTGGTTGAAACGATCCGCCTCGAAAGCGGACATACCTTGACCGGTATCGGGGGTTCGAATCCCTCCCTCTCCGCCAGATCTTTAGTTTCTGCTACGTAGAAGGGTGACTACCAACCTGCTACCAAATTCACGTTCATTTTGCCTCCGCCGCAGTATTAGGAACTGGAGGCAAGAATGTCAGTCGTACTCTACCGTCAAGTTGGCAAAGGTGGGTCTGTTCGCACAAGCGTTTTCACACGCTGTGCCAATAAGCGAGCGCGCCCTCACCCGGTACGGAAGCCGAGAGTCTGCGTGGGTGGAATACGAGAATAGCGGTTTCCGGCAGCTCAGGATCTGCACTCGGTAGCGATTCGATCGAGCCGGTCGTATTGACGAGTGGCTGGGGTCGCACCATAATTTAAAAACAGGTGTTGGAGTTCACCTCAACCGCCCTGCAGCTCGGGCAGATGACTCCTACAAGGGATTTCTCTTGCTCGGTGTTTTCTGCTCTTCTTGCAATCCCAGCCTGAGGAACCCGGATTGAGCGTGGCGCAATGCTGTTAAGGGACAGCTACGCCGCAGGAGCCTCAGCGGTATGGCGGCCACAAATGACGGTTTGAATCAGTTCCACAAGCGGCGCCTGAGCGTCACGTGCAGGCACATTGACAAACTGCTGTCCGATGTCGAAGACGTGCTCTGGGCCTCGACTTCCAAGTCTCCATTTCCCACATATATTTCCGACATAACGCCCGCGCAGCGGCGCGTCATTGAGGATTACATCGCGCGCATCCGTGCGCGGCTCGTCCAGACCCTCGAAAGCCAGGACATCCCGCTGGAACCACCCTCTATCCCGGCTACCCGTGCGCTGTATACAGCGCTGACATTCGTCGATATCGCGATCGAGGAACTCCGGCCCCGCTATATGCGCGGGTACGGCGAGGTACCGCCCGCGGCTGCGACCGAGCTGAACGGGATTGTGCGGGAATTAGAAGGTCTGGTTGCGCAGCTGAATTCGTTTGTCAGCCAGTCCTCCGTTGGCAACCTGCAGCAACGCATCGAGGCGCTAGAAGCCGCTGGGGACGACACAGCACTGCTCAAGACGCTGGAGCGCGTGATCACCGAGAGGGGTCTGGTCGAGTTTCGCCCGACGCTGAGCATGATTCTCGACCGTCTGGAGGACACCAGCTTCGAAATTGCCAGTTTCGGCCGCGTCAGCTCAGGAAAATCGTCGCTGCTCAACCATGTTCTGAAAACGGATGTCTTGCCCGTGGGCGTCACGCCGATTACAGCCCTGCCAACGCGGCTGGTTTTCGGCGAAACTCCAGCAATACGAGTCTGGTATGCAGACAGCAAACCGGCTGAAAGGTTCGACATCTCGCGTCTTGGTGACTTCGTTGTGGAAGAGCACAACCCCGGAAACAAGAAGCATGTGAGCAAGATCGTCGTCGAATTCCCGTCGGCCATATTGCGCGACGGGATTGCTTTTGTTGACACGCCGGGTCTTGGTTCGCTGGCAACCACGGGCGCTGCGGAAACACTCGCCTACCTGCCGCGTTGCGATCTTGGAGTGGTGCTGATCGATGCGGGCTCAACCTTGTCGCCGGATGACCTGCAAACGATTCAGGCCCTGTACCACGCTGGCATTCCGGCCAATGTATTGCTGAGCAAGGCCGACTTGCTGAATGACTCTGATCGTACAAAGATGACCACGTATGTCAGGGCACACATGAAGGTCCAACTAGGATTGGACATCAATGTCCATCCGGTCAGCATCATGCCCGGCCATGAACATCTGTTCCAGGCATGGCTCCACCAGGACATCATGCCCATGGTCGAACACCGGCAAGAGCTGAAGCTGCGGTCCGTGCAGCGAAAAATCGGCATGCTACGTGAATCGGTAGTGGCAGCCCTGCGGGCACGAGTAGCTCGGGCGGAGCACACTTACTCTGAGCCGCCAACTGACGTGCGGGTGCTGGACGCGAATCTGCGGCAAGCAACAGCGCGGATTGAAGAAACAGAATCAGCGGCGAAACGGTCGATTGAAAAACTATCCCGTGCCGCCGACTCGCTCATAGGCGCGGTAGCTGCAACCGCCGCCGAGGCTTGGGCGTCGGCAGATGATCCAACGATCGGCGCTATTGAAGTAAGCGACGCACTCCTTCCTGCCGTGCAGGCAATCACGAAAGCATTTCGGGATTTGTTGTCCTCTTTGGCCACCCAGCTTCTTACGGCATTGACGGACACTGCAGACAAATTGGAGTTCCCCGACGCCCCCGCCGATGGCGAATTCGAAGGCATGGTTCGCGAAATGCCGGCGTTCGATCCGTCTCCTTTTCGCGTCCGGCTGCGCCGTCCCAAAGCGGCGGGCTTGTTCGGTAAAGGGATGATGGAACGGGCGGCACGAAACGAACTCCAGAAGACGGTTCGGCCGAGATTATCTGAGGCTCTCGACACTTATGCCCGGCTGTTACGGTCCTGGGTCGAGGATGTAGTTGCAAAACTGCATCGTCGTTTCGATGCGTATGCGGGAGCTTATCGCGCGCAATTCGAGCGCACATTCGGAGCCGGCGAGACGTTTGCGGAAGAGCGGCGCGCCATTGCGGCAGACCTGAAATCTCTTGGCTTTGTTGATGACAATAGACCCGTCGTGCACGCCTAGAGCGCAACCGCGTGTGAGAAAGGAACAACCTGACTGCTCAAGTATACGATGGTGGGAATTGGAGGATTCGCAGTTGGGCGTGGACGCGGGGAGGGTTCTAGCATGAGATTGACGAAACCAGTGGATGTGGAGCGTATCTCGCAGGTGCTCGCCAAGGGAGCATGTCCTATCCGCGCCTATCTCAAGAACGACCAAGCTGCTTTTCTCCGAGGCGAATTGCGCCCCGATCAGGTTACTGGCGTATGCAATTTCCACGCGTGGGCGTTAGCCGCCGCAATTGACCGGCAAACGGTTGCTCAGATTTTCCTGAACGCGATGAGCCGGTCAACGCCTTCAGAACGCTGCTCGGTGTGTGACTATCTGGTTCAACGCGAGGTGTTGCATATCAAGGAACTCATCGAGCACATGAACACGCGCCTGGTGCGCGATTGGATGAAACGGCAAGGAACATTCTGCCGATTGCATGCGGACCACATTCGTCAACTGTCGCCAGTCAGGTTTCATGGCGTCGTGGACGAGATTGTCCAACGAAGCAGGCAGGCGCTGGAAAACGGAGCTGCAAAATCTGCTTGATCGCGCCGATGAGGACATGGGGGCAGGGGGTGGGGTGCTCGGACGTGCGGCCGAGTTCCTTGTTTCCCAACGAGGCACAAACCGTTAGGAGGACGAGTGCTGCAAGCTGGACCGTCATCGCGGGGAAGTCATGCCTGAAGAGAAAAATATCGTTTCGCTTGCGACCGGGTCATCGCACGACTCAGGCGTGCGGGGGGAGAGGACCGCGGCGCCGGCTGAATCTGTGGACGCGCTCGGCCGAATTGCCGCGATTGCTGGCGCAATCGGCAGCGACCGCATTGCCCTGGAGGCAAATGAGTTGGCGGAACGCGTCAGCGAGGGCCGGTTTTACGTCGCCTGTGTCGGCCAGTTCAAACGCGGCAAATCAACGCTCCTGGACGCGCTCGTGGGTGAACACGTTCTCCCGACCGGCATCACGCCCGTCACCGCCGTAGCAACGGTGATCCGCTACGGAGAGCATGCTTCTGCGCGAGTGCGCTCGACCAGTGGTGAATGGCTCGCAGTCCCGCTCGCGGAATTGGAACAGTACGTCTCCGAAGAAAATAATCCGGAGAACGTGAAGGGTGTCGATGCCGCTGAGGTGTTCATTCCCAGCAAGCTTCTGGCGACGGGCATGTGTCTGGTGGACACGCCCGGCCTGGGATCGGTTTTCGCAGGCAATACCGCGACCACGCAGGCGTTTATTCCGCATATTGACGCGGCCATTATGGTGGTCGGCGCCGACCCGCCTATTTCGGGCGAGGAGCTGACCACGGTTGAGACCGTCGCCAGGCACGTGAAAGACATCCTTGTCGTCCTGAACAAGTCGGATCGTGTCACCGACAAAGAACGCACCACGGCCGCCAATTTCGCGCGCAAGATGCTGCAATCTCGTCTGCAACGTGCGGTCGACACCATCTATGAAGTCAGCGCGGCGGAACAACTGGAGCGGCGTGGTCCGGAGCGGGATTGGGAGAAATTCATCGCGGCGCTGCAACACCTGGTCGGGCAGTCGGGACGAAGTCTGATTCGCAGCGCGGCGGAACGAGGAGTGCGGCGGCTTTCCGAGCAGCTGTTGGCGATGGTTCACGAGGGACGCGACGCGCTGGTTCGTCCAATCGAAGAGTCGGAGCGCCGCATCGCCACCATGCACCAGACCATTGCCGACGCAGAGCGCTCAATGCATGACCTCGGTTACCTGTTCACCGCCGAACAGCACCGCCTGTCGGACCTTTTCTTGACCCGCCGGAAACAGTTCGTCGCCGATGCGCTGATCCGCGCGGAAGCGGACCTGATGCAGGCCATCAAGGCGGCGCCGCGCCACGGCGGTCCCGGTTTCCGCCGGCACGTGATGCACGAAGCTCAGGAAATTGCCCGCAACTACGTCGCGCCCTGGCTCCAGTCGGAGGAATCGTTTGCGGAACGGACTTACCGCAAAGCCGCGCAGCGATTCGTCGATTTCGCTAACGATTTCCTGAAGAAGCTCTCCGAAGCCGGTGTTCCGGAACTGGCGCAGATGCCGCATGCGCTCGATCCCGAGCGGGGTTTTCGTGCAAAATCACGATTCTATTTTCACGATTTCATTACCCTCGCCAGGCCCGCGTCGATCTTTCGCCTGCTGGGCGATGTTGCGCTTGGCTTAATTGGCGCATACGGTGGCATCGAGCGGGACGCGTTCGCATTTCTGGAGCATTTGCTGAAGGTAAACAGCACGCGGGTGCAGAGTGATGTGAACGAGCGGGTCCTGGAAAGCCGCCATCGTCTTGAAGCCGACATTCGCGGCCTCTTGCGGGACGTGAGCCACGTGGCCGAACGCGCCCTGTCGAACGCGCGCCAAGCCCGCGAGGCCGGCGCATCGGCCGTCGAAGCCGCGCTGGTCCGGCTCTCTTCTTTAGAACAGGAACTGTTGCCGTGGGCCGCACCTCAGTGATGTCGAGCGAATCCTGCCGCTGATCGAGACAATGATCGGCGAGCGGCTAATTACCACAATGCCGGTGGCGATCCGCCACGGAGGAGCATTCGACCAGCAGTCGTGAACCCGGATTTCATCTTCGGGCGTGAGCACGAACAGGTAGCGCTGGCCAAACGCGTTGCGGCGCGCCAGTCACTGCTCATTTATGGGCCGACCGGGGTTGGCAAGACGCTGTTAATTACCGCCGTGCTGAGGGGATTGCCGGATTTCCTATACTCACCCGACTCAAGCACCATTAATGCGGCGTTCCGAAACATCGCCTATCGCTTATGGGAACTTCGCGCGGCACCGGTGGTTAAGTCGTTCGGCAAGGCCGGGGCCGAGGCGATCAAGACGAAATCGGCCTTGAATCTCAAAGGCGTCTTGCGGGATGCGCTCCATGACGGCAAATACTGTCTTGTCCTCGATCACGTTAAGCGGCCGTCGTATTCATTTGCGGCGACCGTACGCGAGTTGATGGGCTGGTGCGATACTCCCGTGATGACGATCGCCCGCTCGGCGCACATGGAGGATACCGGATTCCTTCAGGCCTTCTACCCGGATCGCGCGGACCGCTTCGAGCTCAAGAATTTCGACGCGGAAACAGCGGAGCGTTTCGCGCTGGATGCGGCCAAGCGTTTCAGCCTGTCGGCGCAAAATATGAGCGATTTTCTGGAACGCGTTCTGGAGTACAGCCAAGGCAATCCCGGGGCGATCGTGGCCATGCTGGACATGGCTAAGCATCCGCAATACCGTTCAGACGACCGTATCAAGATCACGCCGCTATACATTGATTTCCGTCTGAATTGGAAACCCACAGGAATGCGGTGACACGGTGGCATTATCCGCTGATGGAACCCCCGGGGAAGGGGCGTTGAGCTCTTTGTCCCCGCATCCGCTGTGTCGGGAAAAAGCGTGCCCGGGAACCCTCACACCTCAAGCGCTGACGGGCAGCGAGGTAGCGAATGGATAGAGAACTAGCGCGGGTGCGCGCGCTCAATGCGCCTTGACGGAAAAGAACCCGCTCACGTTTTCCCACAGCAACTGCGGGAAGCTCTTGTCCAGGTAGGAGCGAATGGAAACGTAGCACTCGTCGCAGCGGTTGCCGGGGGTAAACTCAGCCGCCATCCGCGCCCGCTCCTCCAGCCGGTAGCGCTGGAAGACCATGGAGCAGGGCTGCAGCCAGCCATCGCTGGTCACCACCAGGAAGCGGTGCCCGGCCTTGCATCCCTTCATGCAACCCTGCTCAAAGAAGCGCCGCGTGGCGGCCAGGGTGGTGGGCGAGTTCACGATCCAGTTGCTGGAGTCGCGGCGCGCCTCCACCGCATCCAGCCCCTGGTTCAGGGCAGAGAGTTGCTCGGGGGTATTGAGCGAGTAATCGCGGCAGCCGGTGCGGCGGGCTGAGTAGGCGCTGTAGCAGACGTTCACCCCCCACTCCCGCGCCTTGTCGGCCAGCCGGCTGATCTCGCCGACATTCTCGCTGGTAATACAGCAATTCAGGACTATGTCGTCATAGCCGTGCCGCGCCAGCCGCGGCACAAGCTCGCTGAGGCGCCGGTACAGCCCGGGATAACGGCGGAACTCGTCGTGCCGTTCGTCGGCAAAATCCAGGCTGACCGAAAACTGATCCACACCCGCGCCGGTGAAGCTCCAGGTACTTGGCGTCGGTCATCTCCGACCAATTGGAGACCAGGATGGTGTAGGGCACGCCGGAGCCCGCCTTGATGGTGCGCACGATTTCCACCACGTCCGGGCGCAGCAGCGGCTCGCCCCCCGACACCTGCACCACGCACGGCCGCAGCGCTTCCATGTAGCGGCGGTAGTCCGCGGGCTTCAGTTGGCGCGACTCGTCCTTCGGGCCGCCGTGGTCGCAGTGTTTGCAAAAACATGTGCAGGAGTCCGTTACTTCGAAGGAGACGACGATAGGCCGGCCTGCCGGCCAGTTGCGCGAGCCCCGCGCGATAATGTGCAACGAATCAAGCAACGAAACCTTACGCATGTCAGCCTGGTCACCTCTTGGTGCGCGAAACTGATGCTATTCCCGGCCAGCACCCCGCGCAACCCCTCGGCAGCGTGCCGCCTAGGCAGGCTAACGCCGGAATGGACAGAGCCGGTGTGATGCCTATCACATGTCATTGTTCGCCGCGCTCTCCGG
The DNA here is from genome assembly GCA_963740615.1 of Terriglobia bacterium. Lineage (GTDB taxonomy): Bacteria > Acidobacteriota > Terriglobia > Terriglobales > Acidobacteriaceae > JAIQGF01. Next base: position 267,586 of record CAVUEZ010000003.1, on the reverse strand, counting down.
CTTGATTGCCGATGGCCGCGCTTGCGGCGGAGAGGCCGGAGGCGCGTTTCCACCGGGCGCCTAACGCTTGCGCAGGGGCGCCTTCATCATGCGCGGAGGCAGCGGATTTTGGGGCGATTCGCCTTCCCACAAAATGCTCAGCACCCACCAGCGGCGGCCGTCGTAAAAGAGTTGAATGCTGTTGATGCCGCGGGCGAAAGGCTTCTCCGCCGTTGCGTGGCGCGATTCGTAGGTGCTGAACACCTGGGCGATGTCGGCCCAGCGGTCAATCCGGTTGGCGACCGCGGCTTCATAGAAACCTTCCTTGGCGAAGAACGGGTCGGTGCGGGTGATGTAGTCCTCCACGCTGAGCACGTGCGCCGCATGCATGCCCGTCTCCTTCGCCGGTCCCAGCGGCATCAGGCGCGCGCCCGGCCAGAACAAGGAACGAAACTTCTCCCAATCGCGCGCCTGCCCCGCCGGTCCGGAGATCACCTGGTAGAGCGCGGCGACGATGTTGTCGATTGTCTGGACATCGGCAGGGACAGCCGCCGCCGCTTCGGGCGCGGCCTTGGACGCCGGCTGCGACTGGGGCAGCGCCAGCGAACTGAGCAGGAGCGTGAATATCAGCAGGGAGGCTTTCACGGTTCACCTCGGAAAGGCAGATTACATCATCCCGCGCGCGCTGACCACCGAGGTTGGAGTGGCGGAAATTCAGCCTCGCTTTTTCCACATCACATCGATCAGATTCTTGATCCGCAGCGTTCCACCATCGGCGGGATCGTAGAAGACGACTAATTCGTGCTCTCCGTCAGCATCGACGGAATGGAGAGTGTAGATGGCCCGCTCCTCGTCCGCCCGGACATCGACCCTCACGATTCGTTGAACGATGGGCGGCTTGTCAGAGGCGACTCCGAAGACAAGCTGGTCCTCCTCGATTTTCAGATAACGGTCCGCGTAGGCGGGCGCTTCGGTCGTCCACAAGCCAAGCAGTTTCTGGGGAGGAGACAAAAGCCCCTGCTGGCAGGCGAGGCAGCTTGCGAACAGCAAGAGAATGGGCACGGCTGTTTTCCATCGCATGTTCATCTCCTTCGCGTTCATGCGTGCTGCTCAACCGCCACGAACCGCTCCGGCACACGGGATGACTCCGGGGCTTCGGCGCATAAGCGCAGGAAAACCTCGATCACCCGCGGATCGAACTGCTTGCCCGAGCCGTTGGTGATGATTTCGACCACCTTCTCCCGCGGCAAGCCGCGGCGGTAGGGCCGGTCCGAAACCAGCGCGTCATAACAATCGGCCACCGCGAAAATGCGGGCGTGGAGGCTGATCTGCTCTCCCGCCAGGCCCTCCGGATAGCCGCTGCCGTCAAACCATTCGTGATGTTGGGCCACGATGGGCAGCGCTTCCTTGAGGCCGGGCACAGGCTCCAGAATGCGCATGCCGATGCGGACGTGGTCGCGCATGGTTTGCATTTCTTCCGGCTCCAGCTTTCCCGGTTTGTCCAGGATTTCCGGCGGCGTCCCGATTTTTCCGATGTCGTGCAGCAGGCCTCCGATTTTCATGATCTGCAGATCCTTCGGTGGAAGGCCCATTGCGCGCCCGATCTCCACCGCGAGGAGCGTCACCCGTTCGGAGTGGCCGGCGGTCCAGTTGGATTTCGCATCGATGGCGCGCGCCAGCGCGTTCAACGCTCCCCAGTGAAGCTGTTCCAAGGCTTCCATCAGCCGGACGTTGGAAAAGGCCACAGCCACCTGGTCGGCGAGTTGCCGCATCTGCTCCAGGTCTTGCTCCTCCAGGGCAACGGCCTCCGGATGCGCGCCCACCACCGCCCCCAGGATCTTCCCCTCCGCGTGGATGGGAAGGATGAGAAACGCGGTCATGCCCGCGCCCGTCAGCGGCATCAGAAACCTGGGGACCTGCTCCCCGGGGCCGACCAGCCAGTGCCTGGAGTTGCCCTGCAGTTGTGCCAGATCCTCGCCGCGGAAATTTGTCTCAACCAGTTGCCCATGAACTTTCCGGGGGGGAATCGCCAGGCTCAGGCTGGGACGACCCTGAAGGCGCGGGTCGCTCAGCAACGCGACCGCGAAGCAACTGTGGGGCAGCAGATCCGGCATGTGCTGCAACACGGCGGCGATGATGCCATCGCGATTCAGAGAAGCCAGGATGGCCTGATCAATGTCGTTCAGAGTGCGAAGCGCATGAAATTGTTTGCCGAGGCGGGACGCCATGGCATTGAAGGAGCGCGCCAGATGTTCGAACTCGTCGCCGCTGCGCACGTCGACCCTGGTTTCAAAGTGCCGCGCTCCGATCTGTTCGGTTCCCTCCGCCAGCTTTTCCAGCGGTACCAGCGTGCGGCGGATCTGCATGGAACTGAGCAGGACAACCGTCAGCACCGCCAGCAGGATGACGAACGCGAAGGTGGCGCGGAAATGCTGCATGGGCGCGAGATTCTCCGCGCGCGACTCGCTGAGGACGATGGTCCAATCCGGCGCCAGGAAATGCGGCTTGAGGAACAGGTTCCAATAGGCTGAATCGTAGCGAACTCCATCCGCGGTCCAACTGAGCTGGCGGTCCCCATCACCGCGCTTCTGCCCCAAACCGCTGACTAGGTTCTGCAGCGCCTCGTCTTTCTCGCAGGAAAGCGCTTTGCCCGAACCGTACACGCACAACTTCACCCCAAACGCCAGCTTCTCCGGATCCCACAGATAGGTGGAGTTGATCTCCGCCATCAGCATTCCTGAGCGCGGATTGGCGGGATCGACGAGGCGAATCATGCGGGCGCAGGATTGGTCACGCCCGACGCAGTCGCCCACCGTCAGCAAAGACCTGCCGGCAAGCAGGTGATGGTGCTGGCCGGCGTTTAGAACAGGCCAAGGCGAGGCTTGGCCGAGCATCACGCGCCCGGCTTTTCCGCGCCCACCGGAAAACACAAGATTGGAGAAACGCGCCGTGACCTCTTCTCCAAAACGGGGTGAATGCCCACGGATCGAGGTCCGAGGCGATCAGTTGCATCTCCGCTTCCAGGCTCTCCAGGCTCTTGTACTCATCCAATCCTTCCGCTTTGGCCGCCTGCTGAAGTTGCTCGCGCGTGTGGTGAGCGAGTTGCCGTGAAACCGACTGGAAGGAAATGAAGGTCAGGGCGAGAATGGGCAGCAAGGCGCAGAAGACAAAAAGGGTGAAGATTCGGCGGGCCACCTTGCTGCGCAAAAATGTGGCATCCACCCTCATCGCGCCTCAAAAGTCCTTGGCCACGCCAATGTAGGCGCCATCGTTGGCCCAGATGATGTCATCCTGGCTCTGCTTTGCGGTGAGCGGACTGACGCTGGCGCCGTCTTTTCCCATGCTGTAAAGGTCGAAGAAGCTGTTGATGGGCACCAAAAACCGGTCTCTGCGCATTCGGCCCCTGCGCCGGAGCCCGTGAAAATTGAGATATTGGTAGGCATGGCCCCACGGGTCCCGGTTGCTTCCGTATCCGGCCTCGTCCAGCGTGCCCGGATATTCGCCGGTAATGATGTCGAACATCTGAACATGAGCGCCGATGGTACGAATGTCTCCGACAGCCCGGGCGATCTTGGCGCGGTCCACGGCGGCCAGCAGGTTGGGAATGGCGATCGCGCAAATCGTGAGGAATACGGCCACCACAACCAGCAACTCCACCAGCGTGACCCCGCGGCCTTGCTTGCGGCCTTGACTCGATGGGTTCCCACACAGTCGCAATTCACCACCCCGAGGTCCGTTCAGGCTTCTTCCGCGGCTTCGGCGGGGCAAAACCGGTTGCAGGCGCCATGACGAGTTGGTGATTCTGCGTCGCTTCAAGGTCGCGCACCGCAGGATCATGGCAGACAGTATTTCCCATGGGGAAATCGGATTGCGCTTTTCGTATTACTTTTGTCGCCGGATTTGCCCACTGTGGGCACAGGGTCCGCTACGGGAAGATTTTGGGGAGGCGTTCGAGACGAAGCGCGTGACCAGTTGTCCCCGGTCTCAGGCGGCGGGATAGACGCCCAGGACCTTCACGAACTCGGCAATCTCGCCCAGGTGGGCGAGAGCTTTTTGCGCCGCCTCATCGTCGCCGCGCAGGTAGTCGAGAAAGAAGACGTACTCGAACGGGCGCCCGCGCAGCGGACGCGACTCGATCTTGCTGAGATCGATGTCGCGCAGGGCGAAGACGCTCAGCGCCTTGAACAGCGCTCCGGGTGCGTTTTTCAGGGCGAAAGCGATGGAAGTCTTGTTGGCGCCGCGCTTCCTTTCCGGTTTGCGCCGCACCAGGAAAAAACGGGTGAAATTCCGCTTGTCGTCCTCCAGGCCGCGCAGCAGGATGCGTCCGCCATAAACGGCGGCGGCGCGGCTGCCGGCAATGGCGGCGGCATCGTGCAGGTTCTCGCGCACCACGTGGCGCACACTGCCCGCGGTGTCGTAGAAGGATTCGGGGCGCGCCTGGCGGTGGCGGCGGAAAAACTCGCGGCACTGCTCCAGCGCGATCGGATGCGAGAACACGCGCCGCACGTCCTGAAGTTTCACCCCCGGAGCGGCGATCAGGTTATGACGGATGCGCAGCCGGAACTCGCGCTCCACAAAGCTGTCGCGCGCCAGCAGCAGGTCCAGATGCTGCGCCACCGGTCCGGCCAGCGAGTTCTCGATGGGGACCAGGGCGGCGGCAACCCTGGTCCCATCCAAGCGGTCGAAGACCTCGGTCGAGGTGACACAAGGAACCACCGAGCAGCCGGGCAGGAAGGCGCGCGCCGCTTCGTCGCTGAAGGAGCCGAGTTCGCCTTGGATGGCAACTTTCATGTTGGCCGTGAGCAGTCTACGCCTGCATTTGCCCGGTTTCGATCCAAACCTTAACCCTTCCAAATCTTAAACCTTCAATTCTCGATTCCAGCTTCTGCTCGCGAATGCTTACAACCGTCCGGCCCGAAATCGCACCACACTTATCAGCGCCACCCGCAAGCGGAGAACCGGAAATGCTTTGGACGGTGTTCATCATCCTGCTCGTGTTGTGGCTGATTGGCGTGGTCAGCAGCTACACCCTGGGAGGCTTTATTCACATCCTCCTGGTGCTGGCCGTGGTGGCGTTGTTGTTCCAGTTGATCACCATGCGCAGCCCGACATAACCGGGCGCCGAATTACACCGGGGCAACCCGGAATCGCAGGAAAACAGGGAGCTAGAGTATGGACAAAGACACTCTGAAGGGCAAAGGCAAGGACGCAGCGGGACGGATCGAGCGGCAGATAGGCGAGTGGACCGATCGCGAGGACCTGGAGGCGGAAGGCGCCGCCCGCCAGGTGGAAGGCAAGGTGCAGAAGACCGCCGGCAAGATCAAGGAGAAAGGGCGCGAGCTGGCCGACCGCGCCGAACGTGAAATGCGCGCCAGAAAAAAGCAGAAGGAAGACGAGGCGGCGTAGGCGGCCGGCTGTGCGGCGGTATCTATCCGCCGATATTGGCGGGCGTCCATGCGGGCGCCCGCTGTTTTTTGTTCACAGCTTCTTCCCCATCAACAAGGCGTCGATGCTGCCCAGGTAATAGCGGGGAATGGTCTTCAGCACGGAGTAGCTGCGCTGCTTGTAGAAGCGCAGTGCGGCTTGGTTGTCCACCGCCGTTTCCAGGTACACAGCGCCGCAGCCCAGGACCCGCAACCGTTCCTCGGCGGCATCCATGAGCAGCGACCCTAGGCGCGCGCGCCGCGCCTCCGGCCGGACATCGATGGTGACAATGTGCCCCAGGCCGCGCGCCTGTTTCTGCCCCACCACGAAGCCGGCGATGCGCTGCTTCCCTTCTCCGCCCGCCACGCCTTCCGCCGCTTCCGCCACCAGGGTGAAGGTGCCACGCGTGCCCATGTACGCGGCCAGTTCGCGCTGCGAGTAGGCGATGCCGCGCGCGAAACACTCCTGGTCGATCTGCCATAGCTGGCGGAAGTCCGCCGGGCCGGAGTCGCGCAGGCGAAAGGAGGCGAGGGGTCGGCTCTGGTCCATTGCCGCCAGCCTATCAGGTGTCGCGGCCGCTTGGCAGGCGCGTGCCGCCGCTCCCAGGAGTGCCTGGGAGAAAAAAAAGAGGCGCCGGAGCAATCCGCGGTGTCCGGCGCCGTTCAGGAGGATCTTGTCAGTGAGTTACTGCTGCGGACGTGGGGAGACGGCCTGCTTCAGGCGCCGAATTTCCTCGGCTTCGCGCTGCGCCAACCGCCGAAACATTTCGCGAACGCTGAGAACCGGGGCGGGCTTGCCGATCTGAATTAACCGCTGCATCTCCTCACCTCTTGAGACACTTATACGCGGACAGCGGAATCCGGAGCCAGGCAGGATGTCACATTCGTACGTGACACCGATCACATGCCGCCTCCTCCGCGATTCTTCTTTCCACCGCCGCCCCAGGACATCTCCCCGCCGCCGGCTGCCGATGCCTGAACTAACTCGTTTTCAATAGCTTACGTATAAGCGATTGCATTTCAATATGTTGCTCTTACAATACCCCTAAGTGCTTGATTTCAAAGATTTGCGTAGCTAGCCAGGGGCACCGGGCCAAATCGCTGCTCGCAAATCGCTGCTCTATGGATTTCGACCAGCTAGAAACGTTTCTGGAGGTAGCGCGGCTCTCCAGCTTCTCGCGCGCGGCGGAGAAGCGCTTCCGCACTCAGCCCGCCATCTCCGCCCAGATTCGCGCCCTGGAGGAAGAGGTGGGCGCCAGGCTGCTGGACCGCTCCGGCGGCAAGGTTTCCCTCACCGGCGCGGGCAAGGTCTTCCAGAAGTACGCCGAGGAGACGCTCCAGGCCCGTCGCGCCGTGCTTACCAGCATCGCCGAAATGGAGCGCGTTCCCCGCGGTGAGATCGTGGTCGGCGCCAACGAGGGAACCTGCCTGCATGTGCTGCCCGAGGTTTTCGCCGAATTCAAGAAGCAGTACCCCGGCGTTTCGGTCAACATCAACCGCCTGGAGTCGGCGGGCATCCTCGAATCGGTCATCGACAACTCGGTTGACTTCGGCGTCATTTCCCTTCCCGTCAACGACAACCGGCTCACGGTGGTGCCCGTGCACCGCGACGAACTGGTCATCATCACGCCACCGAAGCATCCGCTCGCCAGGGCGAAGCCGGTCACCCTCGCCGACGCCTCCCATTACCCGTTGCTGGTGCCCGTCGCCGGACACACCCGCGATGCCATGGAGCAGCTCTTCCACGAGCGCAAGTTAAAGTTGAACGTTTCCATGGAACTCGATTCCAGCGAACTACTTAAGCGCTTCGTCGCCGCCGATGTCGGCATCGGTTTCATCGCCCGTTCCAATGTCCTGGAAGACGTGCAGGCGGGGGTGCTGGTCGCCATGGCCATTGCCGACACCACCATCCGCCGCGACCTGGGCCTGGTTTTCCGCAAGGACAAGGCTCTCTCCCGCGCCGCCCTCGCCTTCATCGACATCGCCGTCAAGAGCAAACGCAAGGGGCTCGCGCAAGGCTCCTAAGCCGCCGCCCCGAACAGCCACGCGCCAGGAACCACGTTTTTTCAGGAATTTCATGGTTGCGTTTGCGGGCGGCGTGTTATTTTTTCAAAATTCCTGCGACAAGCGGAGGCAAGCGAATTGGGCAAGAACATGGTCCCGCGGCGCATCTTCCTGACCAAGGGCGTGGGCAAGCACAAGGAACGTCTCACATCATTTGAGCTGGCGCTGCGCGATGCCGGTATCGCCTCGCAGAACCTGGTGCGTGTTTCCTCCATCTTTCCCCCGCAATGCAAGGTCATTCCGCGCGCGCTCGGCCTCAAGCATCTCGATCATGGCGAGGTGGTTTTCGCCGTGGTGGCCGAGAATTCGACCCACGAGCCGCACCGCCTGCTGGCCGCCAGCATCGGGCTTGCCATCCCCGCCGACCGCTCCACCTACGGCTATCTCAGCGAGCACCACTCCTTCGGCGAGACCGACGACCAGGCCGGCGACTATGCCGAGGAGCTCGCCGCGGAAATGCTGGCCACCACCTTGAACGTGGAATTCGACCCCGACAAGTCTTGGGACGAGAAGAAGGAAGTCTACCGCCTCTCCAACAAGATCGTGCGCACCATGAACATCACCCAGTCCGCCGTGGGCGACAAGACCGGCAAGTGGACCACCGTCATCGCCGCCGCCATCTTCATTTTTGATTGAGGATTGTTTCACCCGAGCTTCCGCCGCACGCCGCCGGCGTGTGCCTCGCCGCCCCTGCGCCGCTAATTGCTGATTGCTTCTCTTCCGCGGGTTCCACATATAATGAACCAGTCCCTGAACCGCATGTTTGCCATCGAGACCTGTGCGCTCGAAAAAACGTTTCTCGCCGGCTTCTGGCGTAAGAGCCGAAGCGTCGCGCTGCATCCTCTGACCCTGGAAGTCCCCGAGGGCCAGGTATTCGGCTATCTCGGACCCAATGGCGCCGGCAAGACCACTACCCTGAAGCTGCTCATGGGCCTGGTCTTTCCCACCGGCGGCTCGGCCCGGATTCTGGGCATGCACTACCTGGATCCGCGGGTGAAGATGCAGATTGGGTTTCTTCCCGAGCAGCCCTACTTCTACGACTACCTGACCGCTTCCGAGTTGCTGGACTACTACGCGCAGCTTTCCGGGGTCCCCGCCGCCGGGAACGCAAGAAGCGCATCGGCCGACTCCTGGATCGCGTGGGACTCGCGCGACGAGCGCCAAGCTCCAGCTTCGCAAGTTTTCCAAGGGCATGTTGCAGCGCGTGGGACTCGCCCAGGCCATCATTCACGATCCCAAGCTGGTGTTTCTGGACGAGCCCATGTCCGGGCTGGATCCCGGTCGGCCGGCGCGAGGTGCGCGATCTGATCCAGAACCTGAAGGACGAGGGCAAGACGGTGTTTTTCTCGACCCACATCCTGGCGGATGCCGAAGCCCTCTGCGACCGGGTGGCGGTTCTGGCCAAGGGCGAACTGCGCGGCGTGGGCGTGGTTGCGGACCTGACCGCGCGCTTCACGCGCGCGGAGTGGAGATCGTCTGGCAGGGCGAAGCCGCCATTCCGGCCATGCAGAGCATGGGATGTGAATGCCAGACCAGCGGCGACATCATTCGCGCCGTGCTGACGGAGGACCAACTGGATAGCCGCCATCGACATCCTCCGCCGCCCCATGGCCGCCTGATCTCCGTAGCCCGGTGCGCGGTTCGCTGGAGGATTACTTCCTCCAGCTGGAAGCGGCTCTCCTCCGCCGCGAGGTGCGAAACGAGCGAACGGGTTGGCAGCCCGCGAACAGGAGGAGTCGCAATGATGAGCACCGCGGCTCGAGCGCCATCTGCCTATCAACACCTTTCGTGAGGCGGTTCGCGACCGCGTGCTCTACAACCTGGTCTGCGTTCGCCCTGCTGCTGGTCGGTTCGGCGCTGCATCATTCAGACAGATTTCCATCGGCATCGGCCGGCTGCTGGTGGTGAACCTGGGACTGACCGCGGTCTCCCTCTTCGGCATTGTGATCGCCATCTTCATCGGCATCGGCCTGGTCTCCAAGGAAATCGACAAGCGCACCCTGTACACCGTCCTTGCCCGCCCGGTGCGGCGCTGGGAGTTCATCCTGGGAAAGTTCCTGGGCCTGGCCGGGACGCTGGTGGTGAATACCCTGTTCATGGCGGTGGGCTTTTTCGCCGCCGCTGTTCTACGTGGCCCAGCACTTCAGCGCTGCGACGCCTACCTGCTGGTGGCGCTCTATTTCATCGTGCTGCAGTTCGTTCTGGTCACCGCGCATCGCGCTGCTGTTTTCGTCATTTTCCTCGCCGCTGCTCTCGGCGGTATTTACGTTTTGCCTGTTCATCATCGGCAGCTTTTCGCCGAGGATCTTCGCGCCTTTGCCGCCCATCGCCGAGGGACCCGCCGGCTGGACCCTGGCACAGGGCCTGGCGTATCTGGTGCCCAATTTCTCCGCGCTGAACGTCATCTCCTCCGTGGCGCATGGCGAAGCCGGTGGCCGGCAGCCTCATCCTCTACAACACCGCTATGCGCTGCTCTATGCCGCCGCCGCCGTTTCCGCCGCGGCGCTGATTTTCGAGCATCGGAACCTGAAATGAACGCGCAGTCCCATAGCCGATGTCATCCTGAGCAAGCGCGCCGTCGTATTGGGCGCACGAGTTCAGGGACCTGGTTTTTTCAATCGGCAACCGTCAATCGCCATTCGGAAATCGTTTTCCGATCGCCCGGTCATCCGATCAACCGATCACCCGATCCCTCATGAAACATCGCACCGCCACCGTCAGTCTCGCCACTGTGCTCGTTTTCTGCATGGCAGGCGCGGTGTTGCTCCTGGGCCGTATTGATCGCATGCGCTCCGCGGCCACCCTCGAGGAGGTTTTGTACGTTCCTTCGCCGAAGCTTCTCAAGCGCATGAGCCTCGGCTATAACGGCCTGCTCGCCGACGTTTACTGGACCCGCGCCGTGCAGTATTTCGGCGCCAAGCACCAGGCCCACGCCCGGCATATCGGCTGCTGGCGCCGCTGCTCGACATCACTACCGAGCTCGACCCGCAACTGATCGTCGCTTACCAGTTTGGCTCGACCTTTCTGGCGCAGCGGCCGCCGGAAGGCGCCGGCGAGCCCGACAAAGCCGTCGCCCTGGTCGAGCGTGGCATCCGCGCCAATCCCGAACGCTGGCAGCTCTATTACGAGCTCGGGTTTCTGCAGTACATGGAACGCCACGATCCCGCCGCCGCGGCGCGCGCCTTCCAACGGGGATCCGAGATTGCCGGCACTCACCCCTTCCTTAAGGTCCTGGCCGCCGCCATGGCCCAGCACGCCGGCGAAATCCAAACCGCGCGTATGCTCTGGACCACTACCTACGAGACCTCCCAGGACAATATGATCCGCGCCAACGCCCTCAAGCATCTGCGCGCGCTCAAAGTGGATGAAGACGTCCCCCGCCTGGAAGCGCTGGTCTCCGAATACCGGCGCCGCGCCGGCCACCAGCCCGAAACCTGGATTCCGCTGGTCAACGCCGGTCTGCTCCGCGGCATTCCAGTTGATCCGCTTGGCCACCCCTACAAGATCAAGCCTGATGGCCGCGTCGAAGTCGCCGATCCCGGCGCTCTTCCCTTCATCCGCAAGGGCCTTCCACCGGATCAGCAACCCGAGTTGCTGCCCATCGAGAAGGCCGGCTCATGACCGTAGCATTCGGTCGCGCTTGCTTCCTTTCCGGTTGCGTCTTGATCTAACGAATATGCGCTTATTTCGGGTTGCCGCATTCATCCTGGCGTTCGCCGCCATCGCTTCCGCCCAGGCGGACGTCCACAAAATCGCCGAACGGGTCGACCGCCGCTACAACAGCCTTCGCTCCCTGGAAGCCGAGTTCACCGAGGTCTTCCGCGGCGCCGGCATGAGGCGCAACGAATCGGGCACCCTTTGGCTCAAGCGCCCCGGCAAGATGCGCTGGGACTACCGCGAGCCTCGCCCCAAGTTGTTCATCAGCGACGGCCACACCGCCTGGTTCTACGTGCCCGGCGAGCAGCAGGTCCGCAAGGCGTCTGTCAAGAAACTCGACGACTTGCGTTCCCCCCTCCGTTATCTGCTGGGCAAGACCAAGCTTGAGAAGGAATTCTCCGGCCTTTCCCTGGCCCCCGATGTCAGCCCGGTGGAGCCCGGCGACCTCGTCCTGCGCGGCATTCCCAAGCGCATGGAGGATCGCGTCTCCCAGGTTCTGCTGGAGATCACGCCCGACAATTACATTCGCGCCATCACCATCGATGAAGCCGACGGCTCGACCACCCAGTTTCGCTTTTCCGGCCAGAAGGAGAATGTCCCGGTTCCCGACAACCGCTTCCGCTTCTCCCCTCCGCCCGGAGTGGAAACCGTCGAAGCCACCGAAATCTCCCAATAGGCCACCCTTTCCTGCCCCCGCCGCGGCCCGCCGGGCCGCTCAGGCGCCTGGCCTCTCCGGCTCGCCAACCGGCTCTCTCGCAAGCTAAAATCGGGAATGGTTCGGCTTTTTCCCCCGATCCTAAGTACCGGTGTTACACTGATAAACAACCAGCTCCCCTCTGAGCAGTACAATTAATCGTTAGAATGGCTGAATTTGTCATCAAGATGGCCGATGAGCGCGGCCACGTTCTGGAACAGACCGAGAACGGGATTTCGCCCAGCGACGTTCGCGATCGCTTTTCCCAGCAGGGCTATCTCGTTTACTGGGTCAAGCCCCGTAGTGTGCTCACCGGCGGCCAGATTCGTCTTCCCCAGCGCCGCAAGATCAAGGCGGACCAGTTCGTCGTCTTCAATCAGCAGTTTGTCACGCTGGTTCGCGCTGGCCTGCCCATCCTGACCTCGCTGGACCTGCTCATGCGCCGCCAGCGCAATCCCTTTTTCCGCACCGTGCTGCAGAATGTGTACGATCGGGTCAAGGGAGGCGAACTGCTTTCCGACGCCTTTGCCGCCCAGGGCGCCTTCCCCCGTATCTACACCACCACCCTGCTGGCGGGCGAGAAAAGCGGCAACCTGGAAGAAGTCGTTGCCCGCTTCATCGCGTTTCAGCGTCTGGCCATCGCCTTCCGCAAGAAACTGGTGGCTTCCCTGGTTTACCCGGCGCTGCTGGGCACGCTTGTGGTCGTCATGCTCTCCTTCCTGGTCACCTACGTTATCCCGCAGTTCGCCACCCTCTACGCCGCCATCGGACGTCCGGAGGCCATTCCGCCGATCACTCGGGTGATGCTCGAGATCGGCGTGAACGCGCGCCACCACGCGCTCCCCGGCGCCGCCGGCCTGCTGCTGCTTGTGTTTCTGTTTTGGCGCTGGCGCAAATCCGAGAGTGGCGGCCTTTTTCTGGAGCGTCTCCGCGCCCGCATTCCGTTGTTCGGCGAAATCTCGTTGAAGCACCAGGTCGCGGTCTTTGCCCGCATGCTGGCCACCCTGCTGGCCGGCGGCCTGCCCCTGGTGCCCGCCTTGGAAACCGCCGGCGCTTCCATGCAGAGCCGGCTGGTTGCCGCCAGTATCAACCAGGCTTCCGTCCGCGTGCGCGAAGGCGCTTCGCTCGCCAAGAGTCTGGAGGAGTCCGGCACCATGCCCGAGCTTGCCGTCGAGATGATTGAGGTGGGCGAGTCCACCGGCGCGCTGCCCGCTATGCTTACCTCGGTCGCCGAGTTTTACGAGGAAGACGTGCAGACCGCGCTCTCCGCCGCCATGTCGCTGATCGAGCCCGTGATCCTCATCTTCATGGGTATCATCGTCGCTTTCGTGCTCATTTCCCTTTACCTGCCGATCTTCACCCTCGGCGCGGGAGGCGTGCGATGATGCAAGCTCGGGCATTTCGCGCGTTCCTCCTCCGGCCTGAGGAGCGCCAGGAGTCGGTTTTTCGCTGCCGGCCGTCGACCGTCGACCGCCGGCGTGCTGTTGAGTGATTGATGTCCACTGAAAAGAAATCTCTATTTGTCAACGACGGCAACGGCGCCGCTCTCGGCACACCGGCCGAGGAAGAGGCCCGTGCCCGCGATATTGCCCGCCGCTACCGCTGCGAGTTCCTGGACCTGCGCAGTCACCACATTCAGCACGAGCTGATGCGCAAGGTGCCGGTGGAGCTGATGTTCCGCTTCAACTTCATTCCCCTGGAGGAGCTGGCCGACGGCTCGCTCTCCATCGCCATGGCCGATCCCAGCCAGTTGATGATGATCGACGAGATCGGCCTGTTGCTGCACAAGCGCATCCGCACCAAGGTGGCCACGCTGTCCCAGATCAGCGACATCCTGAAGAAGACGGAGCAGTCGCAGCGGGTGCTGGAGGAGGCCAGCGAGGGCTTCACCCTGGACGTCATCCAGGGCGAGGAGGAGGCCAGCGACGAGAACATCTCGATCGAGCGGCTGACCTCGACTGAGACCGACATCTCGCCCATCATCCGCCTGGTGGACACCACCATCTTCACCGCCCTGCAGCGGCGGGCCTCCGACATCCACATCGAGACGCGCGACGACTCGGTGCAGATCAAGTACCGCATCGACGGCGTGCTGCAGCAGGCCATGCAGGCCATCGCCAAGGAGCATCACTCCACCATCCTGTCGCGGGTGAAGGTGATGAGCGAGCTCGACATTTCGGAGCGCCGGGTGCCGCAGGACGGGCGCTTCCGGGTGCGCTACAACGGGCGCTCCATCGACTTCCGAGTGTCGATCATGCCCTCCATCCACGGCGAGGACGCGGTCTTGCGCGTGCTCGACAAGGAGTCGATGAGCGAGAAGTTCCACAGCCTGAATCTGGACGTGGTGGGCTTCGATGAGGACACCCTGCGGCGCTACCGCCGCTACATTCACGAGCCCTACGGGATGGTGCTGGTGACCGGGCCGACGGGCTCGGGCAAGACGACCACCCTGTACGCGGCGCTGAACGAGATCAAGACCGACGAGGACAAGATCATCACCATCGAGGATCCGGTGGAGTACCAGATTCGCGGGGTGACGCAGATTCCGGTGAACGAGAAGAAGGGGCTGACCTTCGCCCGCGGGCTGCGTTCCATTCTGCGCCACGATCCGGACAAGATCATGGTGGGCGAGATTCGCGACACGGAGACGGCGCAGATCGCCATCCAGTCGGCCTTGACCGGGCACCTGGTGTTCACCACCGTGCACGCCAACAACGTGGTCGACGTGCTCGGGCGCTTTCTGAACATGGGGGTGGAGCCGTACAACTTCGTCTCCGCGCTGAACTGCATTCTGGCGCAGCGGCTGGTGCGGGTGATCTGCGAGAGCTGCAAGAAAAAGCTCTACTACGAGCCGGAGGCGCTGGAAGCCAGCGGGCTGGATCCGAAGCTGTGGGCGCGGGTGCCGTTCTACGAGGGCGAGGGCTGCATCGAGTGCGCCGGCACCGGCTTCCGCGGACGGACGGCGATCAGCGAACTGATGGAGCTCAGCGACCGCATCCGGGAGATGATTCTGGATAAGAAACCGACCTCGGAAATCCGCCGCGCCGCCCGCGAGGAAGGAATGCATTTCCTGCGCGAATCGGCTCTTGATAAAGTAAAGTCAGGCATTACCACCTTGAAGGAGATTAACAAGGTCACGTTTATCGAGACCACTAGGTGACGTGTGGCCCGCGCCCTTGGTTCTCTTGATTTCGCGGCTCGCTCATGGCTAATTGCTTAAGAGCTCACTGCTGATGGCTGCTTCCAACAAACCGCGTGTCGCCTGTGAACTGACGCCCGAGCGCGTCATCGCCGCCCGTGCCGCCGATGCCGGCGTTCTCGAGGTCGTGTCCGCCCGTTCTTTGCCCGCCGGCAGCCTTGCTCCTGGCCTCGGCGCCACCAACATTCCCGGCGGCGCCGCCGTGCGCGAGGCTGTTTCCGACGCCCTCGCCGTGGTCGGCGGCCGTTCGCGCGAGGTCATCGCCATCCTGCCCGACGC
This sequence comes from Terriglobia bacterium, assembly GCA_963740615.1. Lineage (GTDB taxonomy): Bacteria > Acidobacteriota > Terriglobia > Terriglobales > Acidobacteriaceae > JAIQGF01. The sequence goes on along the minus strand of CAVUEZ010000003.1, from coordinate 252,291 downwards.
TGCCGTGCGCATTGTCCTGCTCGATTTTGAGGACATTCCCCAGAGCCGCCAGGAGGCCGAGTCCGTCGTCCGCTTCCGCCTGAAGAAATCGCTGCCTTTCGACGCCGACCAGGCCGCGCTCTCCTACGAAGCGCGCCGCGCCAACGGGGCGGTCAAGGTGGTCGCCGCCGTCGCCCCCTCCGCCGTGCTCGAGGAATACGAGACTCTGTTCCGCAATGCCGGATACAGCCCCGGCGTGGTCCTGCCCTCCATGCTGGCCGCCCTGGGTACCGTGGACGCCGCCCAGCCCACCCTGGTGCTTAAGGTCGACATCAACACCACCAGCGTCGCCATTGTTCAGGCCGGCGACCTGCTGCTCTACCGCACCCTGGAGAACGCCCACGGCACTCGCCTGGACGCCGCCGGTCTGGCCGACGACATTTATCCCTCGCTCGTCTTTTTCCAGGACAACTACGGCCTGCAGGTGGAGCGCATCCTCCTCGGTGGACTTGCCTCCACCCACGACATCGGTTCGGCCCTGGAAGAGCACACCGGCGCTCATGTTTCCGACCTGGTTTCCGCCTCCCAGGTCGGCCAACCGGATAACCTGGCGCCTTCCCAGTTGGCTGCCCTGGCAGGAGCCCTGGCCGGATGAACACCGCCTCCACCGATGCCATCCGGCTCTCGCCCGCGCCGCCGGAATCGATGGAATGGAAAAGAGAGAAGAGAGAAGAGAGAAGAGAGAAGAGGGGAGAGAGAAGAGATAAGGTTCGTGAGCTTGCCGTCTGATGGCAGCTCGGGAACCGTGAATCGCCGATGAAGTTCAGAATCAATCTCGCTACTCAGCCTTACGAAAACGCCCGCCGCTTTTTCCTGCTCTGGGGCGCGTTGCTGCTTGCCGTCGCCCTTCTCACCGGCGCCCTGGTTTTCGGCGCCGTCGGCGCCTGGCGCAGTGCCCATGTCACCTCGCAGAGGATCGCCGCCGAGCAGGCCACTCTCGACAAGCTCAAACGCCAGGAGCAGCAGGATCTGGCCGTGCTCGACCAGCCCGGCAATCGCGACGTCAAGGATCGCTCCCAGGTGCTCAACGGCCTCATCCACCGCAAGCAATTCTCCTGGACGCTCATCTTCGCCGACCTGGAGCGGCTCATGCCCGCCCGCCTGCACGTGGTCGCCATTAAGCCCGAGGTGAATGGCAACAACGACATCGAGATCCGTATGACGGTCGCCGGCGACTCCCGCGAGAAGGCCATCGAACTTGTCCACAATATGGAGCAGACCGCTCAATTCCGCCACGCCCAGGTGATGTCGGAAACCAACAAGAGCCGCGAATCCGCGGGCGCGCAAGCCGGCGACACCGTGCAGTTCGAAATCACCGCCCAGTACGTGCCCACTCCCCCGGCGGCGCGGCAAAGGAGCGGAGAATAGTGTCCAACCTGCGCCACGCTCGCTTTGTCATCCGTATCATCCTCGGGGTGCTGCTGGCCGTCGATGTGGCAGCCGCCGTCATCCTGCTCACCCCGCTGGCCCGGGCCGGCGCCGCCCGCCAGGCCGAATTCGATGCCGTCCGCCGCCAGGTGCAGCAGAAGCTGAAGACCGTGGTCCCCCCCGGCCAGGTGCAGAAGCGGGTGGAGGAAGCTCGCACCCAGATTGACGTCTTCTATCAGGACCGTCTTCCCGGCTCCGCTTCCGCCCTCAGCAGCGAACTGGGCAAGCTCGCCGCCGCCAACCATGTTCGCCTGAACGGCGCCAAGTACCGCGACCTGGAGTCTGACCTCCCCGGCCTCGGCCATGTCCGTATCGACGCCAACATCTCCGGCGACTATCTTTCCGCGGTCAAGTTCATCAATGCCGCCGAGCGCGACAAATCTTTTTTCATCATCAATAACGTCAGCCTTACCGAGCAGCAGGGCGGCGGCAACGTCGGCCTCAATGTTGCCCTCGAGACTTACTTGAAGACGGGAGCGGAATGAAGCTGGGCACGGATAACCGCACCACTACCATTGTTGCCGTGGCGCTGTTTGCCATCGCCATTTTCCTGCTGGTGCGGATGTTCACGGGCACTCCCCAGCCCGCCGTCGCCGCTGTCCCTGCTCCCGCCCAGCCCGAGGCCGCCGCCGCTCCCGCTGCTCCCGCGGCGCGTGGACGCCGTACTCGTGGGCGTGCCGCCGGCAATGCCGCCGCCACCCCGCTCGTCAGCCTCGATCCACGCCTCCACCTCGGTCTGCTCCAGCAGAGCGAAGACACCGAGTACAAGGGCACCGGCCGCAACATCTTCCTCGCTGAAGCCGAGATTCCCAAGCCCATCACCCCCGCGATCGTGGACAATAAGCACCTTCCTCCTCCTCCCCCGCCCGGCCCTCCTCCTCCGCCGCCCATCAATCTCAAGTTCTTCGGCTTCGCCAGCGGCCAGGGTGAACCCACCAGGGTCTTCCTCGGCAACGGCGCCGATGTCTTTGTCGCCAGCGAGGGCGAGATCGTCAATCGCCGCTACAAGGTGATGAAGATCCACCGCAACTCGGTCGAGATCGAGGATGTCCTCAGCAACAACCGGCAGACCATTCCCCTCACCGCCGGCTAACTGCCAGGATGTAAAATAAGCGCGATGCTTCTGGGCCGTTTTCGCCGCCGCTCTTCCCGCCACTCAGGTTACGTCCTGATGGTCATCTTGTTCTTGATGCTGCTCATGGTGCTGGCCATGATGGCCACCGCCCCCGCCGTCAAGACCCAGATCCAGCGCGATCGCGAGGAGGAAATGATCCACCGCGGCGCCCAATACTCCCGCGCCATCAAGCGTTTCTTCAAGAAATTCGGGCGCTATCCCAGCTCCATCGAGCAGTTGCAAAACACCAACGACATCCGCTTTCTGCGCAAGCGCTACACCGATCCCATGACCCCCGACGGCAAGTGGAAGCTCCTCCACTACGGCGACGTCAAGCTCGGCGCCGCCGCTTCCAACATCGGGACCCCGGTCGCCGCCATGGGCACTCTCGGCGGTCCTTCCGGAAATCTCGACCAGCCCGCGGCGCAATCCGCCTCTTCCAGCGCCTTCAATACCTCCGGCGGGTTTGGCTCTCCCAGTTCGCTGGGCTCCAGCCCCGGCGGCCTCGGATCTTCTCTGTCGGGTTCATCCACATTTGGCTCCTCCAGTACGGCCTCCACGACCCAGGGCGGCACTACCGGAAGTTCCAGCAGCATGACTTCCAGCACCGCCGCCATCGGCGGAGGCGCCATCATCGGCGTCGCCAGCCTGAGCGAAAAAGAGGGCCTGCACGTCTTCAATGAGAAGACCCACTACAACGAGTGGTACTTCGTCTACGATCCCACCATCGACAACGCCAAGGCGCTCATCCAGGGCCCCTACACCGGCAAGACCTTCACCACCAGCTCCAACGTCGGCGCGCCCATCGGCTCGCAAGGCCAGAGCCAGCAGAAGAGCGCCTTCGGTCAGCCGTCCTCGTTCGGACAACCATCTTCCTTCGGCCAGCCGTCCTCCTTCGGACAACCATCTTCCTTCGGCCAGCCCGGCGGCCTCAGTCAGCCCAATCCCCCGCAGCCGCAGCCCCAGAACCCATAACTAATCGCTAACATCGCTAACCGCTAATTACTAATCACTGTCCCGCTCCCCGGCGGTGTGTTTCCCGGGATCGGCGGCGCAGGCGAGTCCGGTTCGGTGGTCCGATCGCGCGGCAAGGGCTTGCCCATCCCATCGCTGTTGTCGGGCGCCGCCTCTCCCGGACGCCGCAGCGTGGGCCGCTTCATCGGCTTCGAGGCCTCCGCCTTCGCGCGCTGCGCTTCCTGCTGCTTTGCCAGCGTAGGGCGGATGTCGATCTCGCGCTGGGTGCGCACCACCTTCTCCCCGTCCACCTGCATGATCTCCAGCCGCACCACCTCATCGCCCACGAAGCGCACGAACTTCACTTCCTGCGGCGGCTGCCCGTAGATCCACTCCTCGTACTGCGCGCCGCCCTGCTCTTGGCGATACTTCTTCGGCGGACGGCCCAGCGCATAGGTGACCATCTCCCGGTTCATGCCTACCAGCACCTGGTGGTTCTTGATCGCCAGTTTCAGCTTCGGCGACAGCGTGTCCAGGTACGCCTCCGCCGCCGACTTGGCGTTGAAATCGAACACCGGCTTGAGCAGCGTCTTCACCTGCTCGATCGACATCTCCGGCACGTAGTGGTCGAATTCCAGCGCCACGTAGGAGCCCCGCGGATTGGCGTTCGGGTCCGCGCCCGGGTCCTTCACCGGCGTCATCCCGCCCGCGCCCCCGATCTGCAAGTGCTCAAACCACTTCTTCTTCTTGACCGGGCCGCCGTTGATCTCGAAAACAATCGTCTTGTCACCCTTGAACTGGATGTTGGTGATGTGCGCGCGGTCGCCCGGCTTTACCGCCGGCCCGTAGCTGGCAATCATCCGCGCTACCTGCTCCTCGCTCGGCGACACTTTCCCGTCCTTGATCGTCAGCCCTGTCTTCCCCATGGGGAACGGCCGCCGGATGAACACCATCTCCGCGTTCAGCCCGCGGATCAGCGTCATCCGCGTCTCTTCCGTGATCTTGGGAGTTTTCGCCGGCTTGTTGTCGGCCCGGACCAGCGCGGCGCACATCAGCGTCGCAAACAAAGCGAGCGTGGTGGAGATAGGCTTCATGGGCACACCGGAGTTGCTCTCATTATATGCCGCACCGGCCGCCGCTTGTCAGCCGCTGGGCGGCAAGCTTCATAGTTGGATGCGCCGCTCGGCCGGCTGGTCGGATGCGCTCGTCCCCGCTTCCACCGGCGTTTCCTCGGCTTGCGCTCGGGAGCGTTTCCTGGTCAGCAGGATCACGGGAATGAACCCCAGCAGGATCACCGCCGTGCCCACCACGCTGGCCTCGATCCCATAGGCGCCGCCGGTCACCCACCGCGGCCCGGTGGCGCGCGTCCTCACGATCACCGCGAAATCCGTCAGCCCGCTCACCGGAAGCCCGAAGACCACTCCCAGCACCGCGTTCCAGGCGAAGTGCATGCCCCAGGGGAGCCACAGCGCCCGCGTCCGCAGGTACGCAATCGAGAACAGCACCCCGATGAGGAAGGTGTTCAGCAGCGCCAGCATCGAAGCGTGCGGGTTTCCCCCATGCGCCAGCCCGAACAGCACCGACATCACCGGCACCGCCGCCACCGGCCCCGCCGCTTCCACCAGCCGCTGGAAAGGGTAGCCGCGAAACGTCAGCTCCTCCGCCATCGCGCCGCTTGCCAGAATCACCAATTCCAGCAGCGCCACCGAGAAGCTTCGGCCCGTCAGATGGACCCCCGGCTTGACCGCCCCGGCCACGGCGACCCACAGCACCGCCGCGCACACCAGGGCTGCGCCAATGGCGATTCCCAGCCATGCCTGCCGCGCCCAGCCCGGGAATCGCCCCAGGCCCATGGCGCGCATCACCCCCTCCTGCACGCCGTCGGCGGTGATCAGCAGCAGGGCGAAGCCGGCCAGCAGCAGCACCATGGTCAGCGGCCGGTAAATCGCTTCCAGCAACCTGTCGTGTCCGTGTGCCGCCGCCCTTGCCATCCCGACGGCGACAAAGTTGGCCGCAAACACCACCAGCGCGCCCAGCAGAAAACGTATCCAGGCGCGCAGCCGGTGCTCGCGGTCGGCCCACGGATTCACTCTCGCCCGCCTCCTATGTCTTCACCTCCGAAACCACCAGCCCATCGCGCGCCACCCGAAACGGCAGCAGCTCGGCCCCGGCCGTGCGCAGCGCCTGGGCCGCTCGCCCCTTCGCCTCCTCCCGCACCATGAACACCACGCATCCTCCGCCGCCGGCGCCGCACACTTTGGCGGCGCGCCCGCCGTTTCGGGCCGCCACCGCCACCAGCTTGTCGATCAGCGGCGTGGAAATGCGCCTGTAGTTGCTCTTGCGGAACTTCCAGTCTTGCTGGAGCAGCCGCGCCACCTCGTCCCAGGCGCCGCCGCAAAGCGCCTGGCGCATGGCGCGCGAGATTTGCGCCATGCGCTCGAAGTTGCGGATCACCTTCCGGTCGCCGTCGATATGCGCCTTAAACACCTCCCAGTTATTGATGCCCGAGGCGCGCGGCGCGCCCGTGTAAACCAGCAGGAAACGCCCTTCGATCTCCTCCGCCGCCACCGGCAAGGCCTCGCGGTGCGGCGCGTCCACGTCGAGATGGATGGCGCTCACCCCGCCGTACAGCGCCGGGTAGTAATCCTGGCAGCCGGTCGGCACCTGGATCAGTTGCGCCTCCACGTTCTGCGCCACCACCCGCATCTCTTCGCGGCTCATCTCGCGGCCGGTGTAGCGCGCCAGCGCTCCCGTGGTGGCGATCATCAGCGCCGAGGAGCCCGCGATGCCCGCGCCTGCCGGCGATTCCGACCTCGTCTCCAGCCTGAATCCGCCCTCCGGCTGGAAGAACTGCACCAGCCGCGCCGCCAGCGGATGCTTGAACTTCCGGGCGCGGCACAGCGCCTCCAGGTCGGCGAAGTCCTCCTCGCGCCCGGTATCGACCGACTTCAAATGGATCGCTTTGCCCTTTTGCGGCGTAATCCGGCAGGTGGTCAGGATGCTGAGCGCGAAATTCACCGTCACCGCGCCCGGATGAAAAAGATAAAGCGGCCACAAATCAATCGTGGCGCCGGCCAGGTCGGCGCGGCAGGGCGCCTGCGCCACCACCGCCCGCCGTTCGTTCTTCAATGGCATTCCGTTCTTCTCTCAATACCAGTCTGCAGTTAGCAAAATTCGCAATTCGCAATCAGCAATTGGCCGGAGCCCGCATCTCCCTCGCCAGTCCCATGCGCACGACGTAACAATTCTTCCTTACTTCTGACTTTCTACCACTTCCTCCACCACCGCGCGCACGTCTTCCTCCGTGGTCCGATGATTCACGAAGCACGCCCGCAGCGCGAACTTTCCCCGAATCGAAGCGTTGGAAATGTACACCCGCCCGCGCTCAATCACGCGCTTCAGGACGGCGGCATTCAACTCGTTCAGCTCCGCGTCCGAGGCGCCAGCGCGGAGAACGCGGAAGCACACCGCGCTCAACTCCACCGGCGCCAGCAGTTCCAGGTTCGGGTTCGCGCGCACCAGTTCGGCCAATAGCCGCGCGTGCTGCAGGTCGGCGCGGATGGCCTCCCCAAACGCGTCCAGGCCGTGATAGCGCAGCGAAAGCCACAGCTTCAGCGCGCGGAAGCGGCGCGACAACTCCATCGACTCCTCGAAAAAGGCGAAACCCTCGACCGGGTCCCGGCTGAGCACGCGGGCGTAGTCGCCGCTGTGCGCGAACGCCTGCTGCGCGTGCTTCGCCTCGCGGTAGAGCAGGCAGCCGCAATCCAGCGGCTGGTAGAGCCATTTGTGCGGATCGAGCGAAAGTGAGTCGGCCAATTCCAGCCCGCGAAACTTTTCCGGCGCGGCCAGCGCCGCCAGCGCCCCGTAGGCGCCATCCACGTGCAGCCACAGGTTGTAGCGCCGGCAAACGTCGGCGATCTCCGCCAGCGGATCGATGGCGCCGGTGTTCACCGTGCCCGCCGAGGCGACCACCGCAATCGCCTTCTTCCCTTCCCGCTGGTCCGCCTCAATCTGCTTTTCCAGCTCCGCCGGGATCATGCGGAACTGATCGTCGGTGGCAATCAAGCGCAGGTTCTTGCGGCCAATCCCCAGCAGCGCCACCGCCTTGGGAATGGACATGTGAACTTCATCGGAGGCGTAGACCATGGCCGGCTGCGCGCCCTCCTCATTGGCCGGAAGGCGCGACTCCCGCGCCATCGCCAGGCCCATGGTGTTGGCCGAGGACCCCCCGCCGGCCAGGCTCCCGGTGAAGCCACGGCAGCCGACCGCCTCCGCCAGCCAGCCCACCACCAGGCGCTCCAGAGTGACAGCGGCCGGCCCGGAACGCCAGGCGGTAACGTTCTGGTTGAGCACGCTGGCCAGCAGATCGGCGCAGGCGCCACCGGATCCCCGGAGCCGAGCACGTAGCCGAAGAAGCGCGGGCTGGGCGGGCGCGACCACTGCAGCACCGCGACCAGGTCGGCGAGCGCCTCCTCCTTCTGGCCCTGGCGCGGCAAGGGCTCGGCAAACGTCCGCAGAATCTCGCGGCCACTGGCGTCAGGCGGAAAAGCGGGCAGTGTATCCAGTTCGCTGAGGTAGTCCTTGGCCAGTCCGAGCACATGACCGGCAATCCGCCAGAACTCTTCGGGAGAAACTTCCAGTTGAGACATAAATGATCAGCCCAAACGCGAGCGGATCATTGTATCTGGAGGCTATCTCCTAAATGCCGGGAGGCTTGCAGCACCGTGGAAGCGCGGGCCTTCAGGCCCGCGAATTTAACCTCTTTAACACAAGGGGCTTTAGAGAGCGTGTGAGAACCAGCTTCACAGCCCCTCTCCGAACCTGGTACATGCAGTAACCCCCAACATTGGGTTTCCGTCCAACGTCACTCAATGACGCTCAACGCTGAATAGCGGCACCATCCAGACGTTAAGCTTGATCGATGGCCGGTTTTCCCTTGCCCCGCGCTTGCTGGAACCGTGTCAGGTTGTAAGCCAGGCAGGCTAGGGTGAACTCAATGCCGACCTTGGCCAAGCCTCGCAAACGGAACCGGGCCAGGTCGCGCTGCGCCTTCAGGGTGCCGAACACCGGTTCGACCATTCCCTTGCGGCGATCATAGGTGGCACGCCCCTCCGCACTGCGCAACTTCTGCCGCATGGCTTTGATTACCGGACTCCGCACTGGCCGACTCCCCACCCCGCGCGCTCGCTTCCCGAGGTTGAGTTCCCTGGCTAAGTTCGAGTCCGGTATGTAAGCATCGATCCCTTGCTCGCGCAGTGCTTCCAGGTTCTCCGTGCTGAAATAGCCCGCATCCGCCAATACCTTCCCGGGGCGCTCGCCGCACTGACGCTCCACTTCTTCCACCATCGGCACTATCCCGGCGTTGTCGTTCTTCTGTTGCGTCACCCGTTCGGCCACGATGAAATGATCTTGCGACGCGGCGATCTCCCCGCTGTACCCGATGACCGATTGGCCGCGCTTGCGCAGCGCCCGAGCATCGGCATCGGTGCGCGGCAGCCGCTCCTGGCCGCTCTTCTTCAGTTGCTGCAAGCGCCCCGGACACTGCGCCAACTGCGCTTGGAATCGTTGCACTTGCCCACGGGCATAGGCCGCGCCCTCTTCGCTGTCCGCCTGTTCGCATTGCCGCTGCCAGCGCCGAATTTGCCGCCGATACTTGGCCCGATCCCGCCGCAGCCGCTTACGCGTATCCACGCGTTGGCGCCCATTGTCGGCTTTGATCGGCGTCGAATCGACCGCCACCGTGCCCAACCGCCCCAACTGCGCGTCCCGGATCAACTCCAACACCTGCGTGAACACATCGTTGATGCCCCGCCGATGCCGCCGCCGGAACGCGCTCAGCGCCCAGTGATCCGGATGCTGGCCGCCGGCCAAGTACCGCAGCGGTAGATCCTCCTGAATCTTTCGTTCCAGCCGCCGTCCGGAACTTAATCCCCTCGCGTACGCGTACAGCCACACACTCAACATCATCTCCGGAGCGTACAACTCGCCGCCTTCCCGGCTGTACTCCTCCTCGAACTTGCTCAGGTCCAACTTGGCAATTACCTGCCGCACCAGGAAGCACAGATGCCCCTCCGGCAAAACGTCCTTCACGCTCGGAGGCACCAAGTAGGCTTGCTCGGGACTGTACGACCGAAATCGGCTCATGCCCTCGTTGTGCCTCAACTGCCCTGAGGAAAACAAGTCAGTTCTCACACACTCTCTTTAGCCCCTGTGCCAAACACCGAGCATTTATGAGATGGCTTGTGGTTATCTCTTCGCCACTTCCGCGCTGGGTGCTGTCTCGCCCGGTTCCACTCGCCGCAGGATGAGCAGCTTGGAACGGCCATCGAGACCGCCGGGAAGATAGAGCGTCTTCTGGGCCGGATCGAAGGCGAGGGTATGGCCGTGGATGGCAGTGCTGTACTCGCGCTGGCTCTCAAAGACGCCGTTGCCGGCCTTGAACAGCACCAGGGTGCCCCCGGAAGCGACGCCGTAGAGCGCGCCGTTGGCCTGATCGAGCCAAAGCATGTCGATGCCTTGCGGAGCGGGCACACGCTGGATCTCGCGTCCGGAATCGGCATCCAGTTCCACCACCGCGTTGCGCACGGCAACATAGAGGCGCCGCCCCTTGGCATCCAGCGCCAGCCCGGTGGGCATGGAAGCGACCAGGGGATAGCGCTTCAGGAGCTTGAGGGTGGGATCGAGCACCGCCACCTGGCGCAGGTCCTCGAGGGAGACGAAGATCTGGCTGGCAACGGGATCGTAGGCCAGGTATTCAGGCCGGCCGCCCACCACCACGGTGTTGAGCACGCTTCCCTGGCGTGCGTCAATGGCGGAGACGGATTGGTCGCGCCCGTTGCTGGCGTAGAGCATTCCGGTGGCAGGCACGAAGAGCAGCGCATCGGGGGCGGCGGGGAGAGGAATCCGTTTTTCGAGCTGCCAATTCCTGGCGGAGATCACGGCGATCTCCTGCGCGCCGGTGTTGGCGACAAACACCCGCCCGCCCGCCTGGTCGGAGGCCATGCCGCTGGCGCCTTTCATGTCCTTGATATGCGCAATCAGGCGCCGCTTGCGCACGTTGAACACGTCCACGGTGGAGGCCGCCGGATGCGCCATCACCAGGCAGCCGTTGACGAAGAGCAGGTCATTGAAACCGGGACGGCCGGGAATGTCGATCATGGCGATGCGCCGGATGAGCGCCGGCCGCGGCAGCGGTACCTGCAGGTGAACGTTGGGTGGAGGAGGATTCTCGCTCCGCCTGGTGACCGGCGGCACCGGTCTTACGATGGGCGAAGCACCCGGTTGTGCCTCCATGGGAGCGGCTACACCCGACCTCATGCCGGAGGCGGCGGCAGGCTGAGGACTGGAAATGGCGGGCGCCACCGTGCCCGCCGTCTGCGCCCAGACACAGGCGGGCAGCAAGCAGGGCGAGGGGAACGAGAAAAAGCATAGGGGTCCACATGAGAGAACCTGTTTTTCCAGATAGGTGGGATGCGTGGGAGGGGTGTACTGCTGCCCTGAAAACAGGACTTGGCAGAGAGTGGTTTTTCAGCAGCCTCTTAGCCCCTGCATTCCGAAATTGCCTTGGGCCTTGCGCCTTGCTCCTTGCCTACCTTGCGCCTTGAGCCTTCCCTACGTGAGGTTCATCGCCTCTTTGAACGTCCCGCGTTCCTTCTGGATTTTTTCCTGCAGCAGGGTGATGGCGTAGATCAGTTGCTCGGGACGCGGCGGGCAGCCGGGAACGTAGACGTCGATGGGAATGACCTGGTTGACGCCCTGGACGAGGGCGTAGTTGTTGAACACGCCGCCGGAGGTGGCGCAGGCGCCCATGGAGATCACCCACTTAGGCTCCGGCATCTGCTCCCAGAGCTGGCGGATGACCGGGGCCATCTTCTGCGAGACGCGGCCGGCGATGATCATCAGGTCGGATTGGCGGGGCGAGGGACGAAAAACTTCAGCGCCGAAGCGGGCGATGTCGAAGCGCGAGGCGGCCATGGACATCATCTCGATGGCGCAGCAGGCCAGGCCGAAGGTCATGGGCCAGAGCGAATTCTTGCGCACCCAGTTCACCGCGTTGTCCAGGGTGGTCAGGACCACGCCCTCGGGCTGGGCTTCGCCGAAGTGGACCTCGCGGATGGTGCCCCGGGGATCGTGCGGGTGGTAGCCCTCGACATTTTCCAAACGTTCGTCGCCGTTCATGAGCGCACCATTGTAATTCGCTATTTCGTTAGATGCCAGCCGGCGGGCAGAGACTCGTATTGCGGTAGCTCGGTAATCGCTAATCTCTCCAGAATCATCATCCCGAGCGCAGCAAGGGATCTAGCAGGCTGCTGAAAAACTCGATTGCAAGCCGTTTTTGTGTCAGGGCACGACTTCAGTCGTGCCGTAAATGATTGAAAAAACGATGGGGCTTTAGCCCCTGTATTCCCAAATCGGGTGCGATAAGCAGAGTTTTTCCGCAGCCTCCTAGGTTTTCCTTTTGGCTGATAGCTGACAGCTGATAGCTGATAGCTAATCGGTGAAACCGCCGGTCCGGGCCAGGCGCAGTTGCCCTGACCACAAGCGGAGGGGTAGAGTAGGCGGGTCGTCGCTGCCGTGGGGGGCGGGGACATTCATCCAGGACGCCGGCGAACACCCGGCCAGCACCGCAACCCTACCAATCCTTCCCCGGCGAGTCGCCGGGGAGCAGCCATTTGTGGAGGTTCCGATGGCAACCGCAACTTCGGTGCAGATCGATCGCAGCGTCGCCAGTTTCCTGGCCACGCCGCGCAAGATGCTCATCGACGGCAAGTGGGTGGACGCGATCTCGGGCAAGACTTTCCCAACCTACAACCCGGCCACCGGCGAGGTGCTGGCACAGGTGGCCGAAGGCGAGCCGAACGATATCGATCGCGCCGTGAAAGCGGCGCGCAAGGCCTTTGACAAGGGGCCCTGGCGCGAGATGACGGCCACGGAACGCGGCCGCCTGATCTGGAAGCTGGCCGACCTGCTGGAGCGGAACCTGGAAGAGTTCGCGCAACTGGAAACCCTCGACAATGGCAAACCGCTTCGCCGTGGCGCGCGTGGCCGACGTGCCGCTGGCCGCGGACCTGTTCCGCTACATGGCGGGATGGGCCACCAAGATCGAGGGCAACACGATTCCCCTCTCGGTGCCCTACACGCCCGGAGCGCGCTATCTGGCCTACACGCTGCGCGAGCCGGTCGGCGTGGTCGGGCAGATCATCCCGTGGAATTTCCCGCTGCTGATGGCGGCGTGGAAGCTGGGCCCGGCGCTGGCCGCCGGCTGCACGGTCGTGCTGAAGCCGGCCGAACAGACGCCGCTCTCCGCCTTGCGGCTGGGCGAACTGATCTGGAAGCCGGCTTCCCGGAGGGCGTGGTCAACATCGTCCCCGGCTACGGCGAGACCGCGGGCGCCGCCCTGGCCGCGCATCCGCGACGTCGACAAGTGCGCGTTCACCGGGTCGACCGAAGTCGGCAAGCTGATCGTGCAGGCCGCGGCCGGCAACCTGAAGAAGGTTTCCCTGGAGCTGGGCGGCAAGTCGCCCAACGTGGTTTTCAAGGATGCCGACCTGGACGCCGCCATTGCCGGCGCGGCCAGCGCCATCTTCTTCAACCATGGCCAGTGCTGCTGCGCCGGCTCGCGGCTGTACGTGGAGAAGGGCGTGTTCGACAAGGTCGTCGAGGGCGTCGCCGAGCAGGCCAAGAAGATCAAGCTCGGTCCCGGCCTGGATCCGAGCACGCAGATGGGGCCGCTGGTTATCCGACGAGCAGCTAAGCCGCGTGTGCGGCTACCTGGAGATCGGCCTAGCAGGAAGGCGCGCGCGCCGTGGCCGGCGGCAAGCGGCTCGGCGACCAGGGATACTTCGTCGAGCCCACCGTGCTGGTGAATACCAACGACAGACATGAAAGTGGTGCAGGAAGAGATCTTCGGGCCGGTGGTGGCGGCCATGCCGTTCGAGCGATCCCGAAGAGCTGCTCGCCGCGCGCCAACGACACCGTCTACGGGCTGGCGGCCGGCGTCTGGACGCAGCGACATCAGCCAAAGCGCACGCGCTGGCCGCGGCACTGCGCGCCGGCACGGTGTGGATCAACTGCTACAACATCTTCGACGCCGCGCTGCCCTTCGGCGGCTACAAGCAGTCGGGATGGGGCCGCGAGATGGGCCACGATGTGCTCGAGCTCTACACCGAGACCAAGGCGGTGTGCACCCGGCTGAGCTAGCGCGGAGATAGGGAGCCACGGCGTAGGAGCCACGGGCGGCATATCCGCCCGTTTTTTTTGCCGCGGAAGGCGGCGCTTCACCCAGGTTAGCGTCCAAAGGCGTGCGCCAACCTGGGGCGCCGGCAAATAAGAACAACCGCCGCCGTTGGCGGAGAATCGGATAAGGCATGTCCCGCTTACGACGACTTGCCCTGGGCGCACTGAGCCTGGCCGGTGTGGCCGACGCCTTCTACATGCTGGCCTTCAATGAAGGTTTGCTCGAACACCTGGCTTGTCCATTCTTCGGCAAAGGATGCGAGACGGTCGGCCGCTCGCGCCACAACAAGCATTTCGGCGTTCCCAACGCGGCCGTGGGCGCGGTGCTCTATTCTGCGATTGGAGCGCTGGCGCTGTGGGCCGGCGACAAGGACGCGCGGGAGCGTCCCGAGCAACTGGCGGGTGCGGCGGCGCTTTCGGCCTTTGCGGTGGGCGCTGGCGTGTATCTGACCTGGGAGCAGGCGGCCAAGATTCGCGCCTTTTGCTTCTGGTGCCTGACGTCGCTGGGGATCAGCAGTTCCCTGCTGGCGCTGAGCGCGGCGGAGGCGGCGCCCGCGATTCGACATCTGTGGGAGCACGATCAGGACCACTCAACGCGGAGCACGCGCCGGGTGGCGTAGGAAGAGTTTCCAGTTTCCGGTTTCCAGATTTCCCAGGTTAGCGCCCAACGCGCGAACCCGGGGCACCCGGCGGCTCGGTGAGCCTCGGTGTCTCGGTGGTGGATATTCTTAAGCCTTCAGCACGATCTTGCCGAACATCTGGCTCTTCTCCATGCGCTCGTGGGCGGCGCGGGCTTCGGCCAGCGGGAAGGTGGAATCGACTACGCCTTTGACGCGGCCGCTGAAAACGTGCTTCAGCACCTGATGCAATTCGCCCATGGTGCCCATGTAAGAGCCCAGGAAAGCGAGCTGCCTGGAGAACAGGAAACGCAAGTCGAACTCGGCCTTGGGGCCGGTAGTGGCGCCGCAGGTGACGATGACGCCCGCCGGGCTTGAGCGACTTCATGCTCTCGGCCCAGGTCGCCTGGCCGACGTGCTCGATTACCACGTCGCACATTTCCTTGGCGGTGATGCGCTTGACCTCGTCGGAAATTTTCTGGGTGTAGTGGTTGATGACCTCGTCGGCGCCCAACTGGCGGGCGCGCTGCGTCTTCTGGTCGTCGCCGGCGGTGGCGATGACGTGGGCGTTGAAACAGCTTTCCGATCTGGATGGCGGCCATGCCCACGCCGGAGTTGGCGCCCAGCACCAGCACCGTCTGGCCGGGCCGAACCTGGGCGCGCGTGACCAGCATGTGCCAGGCGGTGAGGCACACCAGCGGCGCGGCCGAGGCTTCTTCAAAGCTGAGCGAATCGGGGATGGGGATCACGCAATCGGGGCGCGCGGCCAGCAGTTCGCAGTTGCCGCCGTCCACCAGGTTGCCGAGCACGGTGAACTCGCGGCACATGTTCTGCACGCCGGAGACGCAAAACCGGCAATGGCCGCAGAAAACCATGGGCGCGACAATCACGCGCTGGCCCTTGGCGATGCCGGTGACGTACTCGCCGGCTTCCACCACCTCGCCGGCCACGTCGCTGCCCAGGATGTGCGGCAGCTTCACCCCAGGCAGGCCCTTGCGGACCCACAGGTCAAGATGGTTCATGGCGCAGGCGCGCACCCGCACCAGCACCTGGTCCTTGC
Organism: Terriglobia bacterium; assembly: GCA_963740615.1. Classification (GTDB taxonomy): domain Bacteria; phylum Acidobacteriota; class Terriglobia; order Terriglobales; family Acidobacteriaceae; genus JAIQGF01. Next base: position 236,843 of record CAVUEZ010000003.1, on the reverse strand, counting down.
GCGGCCGCGGATCGGGAACGTCTTCGTACTTGAGGACTTCCGGGCCGCCGAATTCATGGAATCGAATGGCTTTCATAATGGGTAATCCCTGCATCAATTTGCAATTTGCAAATTGTAATTTGCAAATTTCACGACCGCGCGAATGTACGCCTTAGCGGAATTCCTTTGCAAATTGCAAATTACAAATTACAAATGCTGTCATGGCCCGAGCACCCAGCTTCTGCGGCGTGATTCTGGCGGCGGGTGAATCGTCGCGCATGGGCAGCGACAAGGCGCTGCTGCCCTGGCGCGGCACCACCTTCCTGGGCGGCGCCATCGAGGTGCTGCAAGCGCAGACGGAGATGGTGATCGTGGTGGCCGGCAAGAACGCGCCTCACCTGCAGCCGCTGGTGGACGTGGCCAGCGCGTACCTGATCGTCAACCGCGAGCCGCAGCGCGGGCAGTTCAGCTCGCTGCGCCTGGGAGTGCAGGAGGTGCTGAACCGCGGCCGGGACGCGGCCATCATCGCGCTGGTGGACCGGCCTCCGGCCAGCCGCGGCGACGGTGGCGCTGCTGAAGGAACGCTTTCAGGAGCGGGCGGCGGAAGGCGTCTGGGCGGTGGTGCCGCGCTACGGCGAGCGCAACGGGCATCCGCTGGTGGTGGGGCGGGAGATGATCCACGCTTTTCTTTCCGCGCCGCCGACGTCCACCGCGCGCGAGGTGGAACACGCACACCAGCAGCACATCGAGTATGTGACGGTGGACGATCCTCTGGTAGTCTTGAACGTCGATACTCCCGAGGACTACCAGCGAATCATCAGCGGATGAGCGTTCCCACTTCCCAGCCCAGTTCCCTGCCGCCGCGCGGCGAAGAGTTCGTCGCCTCGGTGCTGCGCCTGCAGCCCCGGCTGGCGGCGTTCGATTGCGACGGAACCCTGTGGCGCATCGATGCCGGCGAGGCGTTCTTCTACTGGGAGATGGAGCGCGGCCTGCTGCCGCAGGACGTGGTGCGCTGGGCCAAACCGCGCTACGAAGATTACAAGGCCGGGCGCGTGGACGAGTTGACCATGTGCGGCGAGATGGTGAGCATCCACAAGGGACTTTCCTGCGAGATGCTGGAGCAGGCGGCGGCGGAATTCTTCCAGGAGCGGGTGGCGCCCTGGATTTTTCCGGAGATGCAGCAGTTGACGCGGCGCCTGCGCGAAGCAGGATGCGAGTTGTGGGCCGTCTCCTCGACCAATGACTGGGTGATCCGCGCCGCCGCGCCGCGCTTCGGCTTCGCGCCGGAGCGCGTGGTTGCCGCCTGCGTGGCTACCGAGGGCGGCTGCGCCAGCGATCGCCTGCTGCGAGTCCCTACCGACGAGCTGAAAGTGAGCGCCATACGCGAATTGCTGCCGCGGATGCCGGACATGGCATTCGGGAACTCCATTCACGACCTGCAGATGCTGGAGCTGGCGGCGCACGCGTTTGCCGTGAATCCCAATCCCGACCTGGAGGAAATCGCGCGCCAACGCGGGTGGACCGTGTACCAGCCCTGATTCCAGGCGCAAGGCTCAAGACGCAAGGCTCAAGACGCAAGGCTCAAGGCGCAAGGCGCCTCTACGACCTTGGCGATCATGTGACTCCGCTGAAGGTCATCGGATGGAGAGTTGCTTGAGCAGCGCCGCCAGCGCATCCATCGCCAGGTAGGAGGCGTGGGTTGAGGCTTCGGGCAGGCCGCCGAGGGCGCTGACCAGTTCCTGCCGTTGGATGGCGCGGGCTTCGGCGAGCGTCCGCCCGCGCAGCATCTCGGTGAGCAGCGACCCGCAGGAAATGGCGGGCACGCAACCCTTGGCGCGGTAGCGGACCTCGGTAATGCGGCCGTCGACCACGCGCACGCTCAGGCGCAAGATGTCGCCGCAGGCGGGATTTTCGAGCTGCACGGCGGCGCTGGGCTCGTCCAGTTCACCGACGTTGCGCGGATGCTCGAAGTGGTCCAGGACCTGGGGGGAGTACATGAGGGGAATTGTAGCCGGTGATGAGCGGCTCTCGGCTTTCGGCGATCGCCTATCGGGAACTGTGGCCCCAGGGCCGACAGCCGATGGCTGACCGCATATAATCGCGCCGTGGGGTTTTCCTATTTCCATTACGCCAAGACGCTATTCCGTCCCATGGGGCTGGAGTCGGTGTTCCTGTTCGTCACCTCGAGCTGCAACTCGCTCTGCCGCACCTGTTTCTACTGGGACGAACTGAACCAGGGGCGCGACCTCAGCTTCGAACAAATCGAAACCCTCAGCCGAACGGCGCCCCCATTTCACAAGCTCTGGATTTCCGGCGGCGAGCCGTTCATGCGCAAGGAGCTGGCGGAGATCATCGAGCTGTTCTACGTCAACAACGGGGTGCGGCACATCAACCTGCCGACCAACGGCCTGCTGCCGGCCAGGGTTGAGGCGGTGATCTCCGCCCTGCTGGAGCGCTGCCCGGAGCTGGTGATCGACCTGAATTTCTCGCTCGACGGGCTGGCGAACACCCACGATGCCATCCGCGGGGTGCCCAATAATTTTCAGAAAACGCTGGCCACCATGGAGATGGCGGCGCGCAAGTGGCGAGGAGTGCGGCGGCTGCGGCGTAACGTGGTCAGTTGCGTCACCTCGGAGAACTATCGCGAACTGGTGGAGCTGGGCCTGAAGATGATGCGCGAGACGGAAGCCGACGGGCATTACTTCGAGATCATTCGCGGCGACCCGATGGACGCCTCGCTGAAGCGTTTGCCGCGCGAGGAACTGGCGGCGTTGCACCGGCAACTGATGTTCTTCCACCAGCGTTATGCCGAGCGGCTGTTTGCGCATCTGCCGGCGGCGCCGCGGGCGCTGGCCCGGGCGTACTACCTGGGAAACATAAAGTTTCACTTCGACATTCACGAGCAAAATCATTACAGCAACAAGGCTTGGCCGATGGCCTGCACGGCTGGCCGGAGCACCATCGTCATCGATCACGACGGCCACTTTCGGGCCTGCGAGCTGCGTCCCAAGCTGGGCCGGCTGCAGGAGTTCGACTTCAACCTGTCGGCCGCGCTCGGCTCGGAGCCCATGCGGCAGGAGGTAAAGTCGATCCCGCGGGCGCAGTGCTGGTGCACGCACTCGTGCTGGATTCACAGCTCGTCGAAGTTCAGTCCCAAGGTGCTGCTCTTCCACATTCCGTGGGCGTACCTGAAATCGCGCTGGCAGCGGCTGCCGGAAACGGAGATCTCGGAGTTGGAGCGGTTTCGGGTGAGCGACGCGCCCTCTGGCGGATAGCCGGGATCAAATGAGTACTTGTCACTCTCAGCGCATCGTCTCTCTGCAGCCCAGCGCGACGGCGATTCTCGACAGCCTGGGGCTGCTCGACCGCTTAGTCGCCTGCACGCGTTATTGCGCCGACGTGTGCCCCGGAGTCGTCACCGATCGTATGGTGGTCGCCGATTCCTGGACAGCCAACGCCGCCGAGATCCTCGCCTCGCAGCCTGACCTGGTGATCGCCTCGGTTCCCTACCAGGAAAAGGCAGTGGCGGAGATCCTGAAGGCGGGCGTGCGTTTTCTCGGGCTGGCGCCGCGCACGCTGGCCGATATCTACGGCGATATTGCCGCCATTGCCGGACTGCTCGGGGCCGCGGAGCGCGGTGCGCGCGTGATTGAGCAGATGAAGGCGGAAATCGCCGCGGTTGCGGCCCGCACTGGCGGACAACGGCCGGTGCGCGTCTATTGCGAGGAATGGGGCAAGCCGCTCATCCACTCGCAGCCCTGGGTGGCGGAACTGGCGGCGGCGGCGGGAGGGGAGTTCATCGGCGAAGCGGGCACCCACACCAGCAGCGAGCAAGTCCGCGAAGCGCGCCCCGAAGTGATCGTCTGCGCCTGGTGCGGCGCCGGCGACCGCGTTCCACTGGAGAAGATTGTCGGCGAGCGCCACTGGCAGGAGACCCCCGCCGCGCGCAGCGGACGGGTGTTTTGCATCCGCGACGAGCTGCTGAACACGCCGGCGCCCACCCTGTTGGGAGGACTGCGGGCGCTGGCGCACGCGCTGCATCCCGAGCTTTTTCCGGCGAGCGAAGGCCTGCGGGCAATGGCCGCGGGTGTGCTTTAATAGCGCCATGATACCCGTGACGCCGGCCAGGAAACCGCACGAGGTGGAGCGCGAAGTCGACGAATTGGCGCACGCCGCCGCTTCGCCCGAGCAGCTCATGAAGTCCATCTGCGAGCGCCTGCACGAGCGCATGCTCAAGTACAACTGGGTCGGCTTTTACATGATCCAGGAAGAGGGCGGCGAGCGCGTGCTCGAGTTGGGTGAATTCGTCGGCAGTATGACCCCGCACACCCGCATTCAACTGAACCAGGGCATCTGCGGCGCGGCCGCCTCCACTGGTAAAACCGTGGTGGTGGACGACGTTCGCCAGGACCCGCGCTACCTCGCCTGCTCGCTGGAGACTAAGTCGGAGATCGTGGTGCCCATCTTCGTGCGCGGGCGGGTGGTGGGCGAACTCGACATCGACAGCCACTTCGCCGCCGCCTTCACCCCCGAGGACCGCCAGTTGGTGGAGCGCTGCGCGGCGCTGGTGGGACGGAGCCTCGAGACCCGGCAATGAACCGCAAGGCGGCGAAGACCCGCCGGCGCAGCGGGCCGGTGAAGCGCGTGGCCGCGGCCTTCATCGTGCAGCGCGGAGCGGGATCGATGGCGGAAAAAATCCTGATCTGCCAGCGCACCCGCCATCAGACGTTCCCGCTGAAATGGGAGTTCCCCGGAGGCAAGATCGAAGCAGGCGAGCAGCCACGGGCGGCGCTCCGGCGCGAACTGGAAGAGGAACTCGGCATCGACGCCAAAGTCGGCGACGAGGTCATCCGCATCCGGCATACCTACAGCCGCGGGGGCACGGTGGAGCTGCGATTTTTCCTGGTGGAGGAATTCGGCGGCGAACTGGAGAACCGCATCTTCAAGGACGTGCGCTGGGTCCGGCGCCAGGAGCTGCCGAATTTCGATTTCCTGGAAGCCGACGCCGGCCTGGTGGAGGACATTGCCAGAGGGTCGTGATACGATTTCTCCAGCTTCGCGCAGAGCGTTCACTGGACCGTCTTCCGCGCAGGGTGAAGAACCAGGCGATGGTCAGGATGATCAGCACGGCCGTGGTCGCCCAGGCCACGATGTTGAAGAAGCGGGAATTCACGTACTCGCCCATCAGCTCGCGCTTGTTGATGAGCAGCACCATGAACACCAGCACGAAGGGCAGCGCGATGCCGTTCAGCACCTGCGAGAAGACGATCACCTCAAAATAGGGAAAGCCGGGGATCAGGATCACGCCCGCCCCGGCCACGATCAGCGCCGTGTACAGCCAATAAAAGACCGGCGCCTCGCGAAACTTCTTGCCCACGCCCGACTCGAAGCCCAGCCCCTCGCAGACCGAATAGGCGGTGGAGATGGGCAGGATGGAGGCGGCAAACAGCGAGGCATTGAACAGCCCGGCGGCGAACAGCAGGTAGGCGTACTTGCCGGCCAGCGGGCGCAGGGCGATGGCCGCCTGGGCGGCGCTATCGATGTTGCGGATGCCGTGCACGTGCATGGTGGCGGCGCAGGCGATCACGATGAACCAGGCCACCACCACCGCAAAAATGCAGCCCAGGATCACGTCCATGCGCGAGGCCCGGTAATGCCGGGCGGTGACCCCCTTCTCCACGATGGAGGCTTGCAGGTAGAACTGCATCCACGGGGCGATGGTGGTCCCGATCGACGCCGATGGTCATGTAGAGGTAGCCGGATTGCGACCACGCGCTGGGCTTGGGCGGGGTGGCCGTTCTGACTATCGCCTCCGTCCATTGCGGCGCGGCCAGAACACCGGCCACGATATACGCGATGTAGAAGAAGGAAGCGATGAGGAAGACCTTTTCGACGCTCTTGTAGCTTCCCTTCACCACGATCAGCCAGACGAGGGCGGCACAGACCGGCACGGTGATGTAGCGGCTGGCGTGAAACAGCTCCAGGCTGCTGGCGATGCCGGCGAATTCACTGAGGATGTTGCCGAAGTTGATGACGATGAGCGCCAGCATCATGAGAAAAGTGACGCGCAGGCCATACTCTTCGCGGATCAGGTCGCTGAGCCCCTTGCCGGTGACCGCGCCCATGCGCGAGGCCATCTCCTGCACCACGATCAGGGCGATGGTGGTGGGGATCATGGTCCACAGCAGCGCGTAGCCGAACTGCGCCCCGCCTGCGAGTAAGTCAGGATGCCGCCGGCGTCGTTGTCGACGTTGGCGGTGATGAAGCCCGGCCCGACTACGGCCAGGATGAGCAGGATCCGGATTCGCCACCGCTTCAGCCATCGCTTCATCGTGCACGCCGGAAGTTGGGATCAAACGCGGCACCAGAATAAATGGCGTGATCGAATCCCGCCACCCGCAATCCATGTTCGGCGCATCCAAGCATCATTCGGAGGAGAAATTGGTGCGCAACCCCGTCGACGGCAATCCTGATTGCGAGTGTCATTCTGCTCGGCGCCCACACCGCCTGACCGCGCAGAAGGTCGAGCTGGCCATCGGCGCCGGCGGCTATTTCCCGGTGAACCTGAACGGCGCCGGCAACGCGGTGGCGGTGGAAGGCAGCGCCGCCTACCGGGTGGCCTCGGTGCCCTTTGTGTCCGCCTACGTCGAGGTGCCGGTGGTGGGGACACTGAATTCGACGGTCACCAGCGCCGGGTTGGGGTCGTCGGCGAGCTACTCGGCGCTGTTCGTGGCTCCCGGGTTGCGGGTGAAGCTGTGGCCGGGATTTTTCGCCTCGCCCTGGCTGGCGGTGGGCGGCGGGCTGGCGCACTTCAGCCCCAGTTCCGGCCTCCGCGCGGCGGGCGCCGGCAGCACCAACACCGGCGTTTTCGACTACGGCGGCGGACTCGACTGGAAGATCGCGCCTTTCATCTCCGCTCGCACCGAAGTGCGCGATTTCTACTCCGGCGGACTGGGCTTCAATCTCTCCAACTTCAATCAGCGGCAGCACAATATCGTGGCCACGGCAGGGCTGGTGCTGAGGTTCTGAAAATCGGGTAATTGCGGAATCGGGTAATTGGGTAATTGACCAGCGGCTGCCGCGGTCCTTCAATTCCCCGATTCCCCGATCACCCGATTACCCGATAAAATCATTCCAGTGAAGCTCCCCATCCGCCTGATCGCGATCGACATCGATGGCACCCTGCTCGATCCCCAATTCCAGATATCGGAGTCCAACCTGGCGGCGCTGCGGCAGGCGCAGGAGGCGGGCATCGAGGTGGTGCTGGTCACCGGGCGGCGGCACATGTTCGCCATGCCCATCGCCCAGGCGCTGGGGTTCGACCTGTGGCTGATCAGCTCCAACGGAGCGGTCACCAAGTCCACCCGGGGCGAGCACTTCTTTACCGACAAGCTGCCGGCCGCGGCCGCGCGCAAGCTGCTGGCGCACATGGACGAGTTTCGCCGCAACGCGGTTCTCACCTTCGACCGCGAAGATCAAGGGGCGCTGGTGGTGGAGCAGACCGACGAGTTGCACGCCTCCATCAGCCGCTGGATGGAAAAAAACGCCGCCTATATAGAGCGCGTGGCGCGGCTGGAATCCGCCCTGGTCGCCGACCCCATCCAGGCGATGTTCTGCGGCCGGCTGGCGCGCATGAAGCAGGCGCAAGAGCGACTGGCCTCCGCCGGCATGGCCGATGAAATCACGGTGCTGAAGACCGAGTACGTGGCGCGCGATCTCACCATCCTGGACGTGCTCAACCGTGGCTGCTCCAAGGGGCACGCCCTGGAGCGCTGGGCCAACCGCCGGGGAATCATTCGTAACCAGGTCATGGCCATTGGTGACAACTACAACGACGTGGAAATGCTTGAGTTTGCCGGGCTCCCGGTTATCATGGGGAACGCCTGCCCAGAGTTGAAGCAGTTCGGCTGGGCCGAAACCGCTTCCAACGAGCAGAGCGGCGTCGCCGTGGCCATCGAGCAGGTGTTGGGCCAGGCCGCGGGGGCCGTGGGACACGAATGAGGAAGCTGGCCTATATTCTCGGCTGCGTGGCAATGCTGACGGCGTCGGCCGTGGCCGACCCGCCTGCCGTACAGGCGCTTCCTCCCGCCACCTCCGCCATGCCGGGCACGGAGTACGTGGCCACCCTGCGCAACGGCTTCACCCTGCGCTTTGACCATCGCCGGATCATCGACGAGACCTCGCGCCTCTACACCACCACGGCGGAGGAGAACTATATCGACGTTCCCACCGGGGAGATCGTCTCGCTGTCGCAGGAAAAACTGCCTCCACCGCCGCCCTCCGCCAGGGCGCCGGCAACGGAGGACTTGAAATCGGCGGTGGCCGCGGCCGGCGACAGAGCACCAGTTGGACACCGACCTGATTGACAGCGTCATCCGCGCCGAAAGCGGCTTCAATCCCCGGGCGGTTTCTCCCAAGGGAGCGCGCGGCCTGATGCAGCTCATGCCCGAAACCGCCGCCAAGCTGGGCGTGCGGGACGCCTTCGACGCGCCCTCCAACATCGAGGGCGGCACGCGCTACCTGCGCGAGCTGCTCCGCCTGTACAACAACGATCTCGCCAAGGCGCTGGCGGCTTACAACGCCGGACCGCAGCGGGTGGAGCAGTACCACGGAGTTCCGCCCTACCACGAGACCCGCGCCTACGTGGCCAACGTGATCCGCGATTTCAACCGCAAGAAGCTGGCGGCTCGCAAGGCCCATGCGAAGGCGGCCAAGAAGGCTCCACCCAAGGACGCGAGCGCCTCCGCCCAGCCCGCCGCGCACTCTGTCCCAGGCTCCTGAGGGGACTTGCCGCAGCTTTTTCGGGGGTGATGATCCGCATCCAACCTGCAGTCGGCTGCATTGACCCCCTGCGCGCGGTCGTTTAACTTGAAAGTCTGGCTGCATCCCAGAAATGAACAAGAAGAAAGTCGTCACCACCGCGCTGCTCGTCGCTGTGCTCGGGGCGCTGGTGTACCTCCAGATTGAGCACTGGCGGGAGTTCGACTGGGGACGCTTCACCGCCGAGACCGGCGGCATGAGCAAATTGCACATCCTGGTGGCGGTGGGCCTCATCTACTGCACCTACCTGCTGCGCGCGGTCCGCTGGAAGGTGTTTCTGAAGCCCATCTGCAAGACCCGCAGCAGCCGCCTGGTTGCTCCCACCTTCATCGGATTCACCGGGCTGGCGCTGCTGGGGCGGCCTGGGGAATTTGTCCGCCCCTACCTGATCAGCAAGAAGGAAAACGTTTCGCTGACGTCGCAGATCGGCGTATGGACGGTGGAGCGCATTTTCGATATCGGCGCTTTCACCGTGCTCATGCTGATCACCGTGTTCCTTCCCAGCAACATCCAGTCCAATCCCTATATCGGCAAGTTCCGCGACGCGGCGCTGGCGCTGGCCGGACTGGTGGCGGCGGTGGGCGCCGTCTGCTACCTGATCCGCACCCGGGGGCCGCGCGTGGGCGCCTTTCTGCATCGCAAGCTGGCGCCCATCTCGCACAAGCTGGCGGCGCATGTGGACCAGAAAACGCGCGCTTTCGGCGTCGGGCTGAACACCATTCAGGGCCGCCTCTCGTTCCTCCAGGTGACCGCCTTGTCGCTGGCCATCTGGTTCCTGATCGCGCTTGCCTTTCGCGAGGTCGCCCACGCCTATCCTCCGGAGCCGGGATGGCGGCAGGCCCGCATCACCGGCGTCCGGCCGGAGCCGCATTCGGTGGACGTGGAAACAGCGAAGCTGGCCGAGATGCCTTTCCTGGCGGGCCAACCGCTCAACCAGGCCACCGTCGCTCAACTGAGCGGCGCGCTGGAGCCTAAGGGCTATCGCATCGAGCGCCACGATCTTCCCCATGACCACGGCTACTGGCTCTACAAGGACCATCATCCTCCCAAGCGCATTGGCGAACGTCCCCACCTCTCCGATCTCGACGTTCCCACACCGTCCTGCTCATGGGATTCAGCATGGTGGGCTCGGTCGTGCAGTTGCCCGCGGTCGGCGGCGGCAGCCAGCTTGCCATCATCGGCGCTCTGCAGGCGGTTTACGGCATCCCGCCCGAGCTGGCGGTCAGTTGCGGCATCATGCTCTGGCTGGTGACCTTCATGGCGGTCATCCCGGTGGGGCTCATCCTCGCCCATCGCGAGCATCTCTCGCTGCGCAAGACCACCCGCGAGGCGCACGCGGAGGAGCGCCTGGAGGAAAGCCAGCTCGAAGCCTAAGCCGCCAGTCGCCGCGACGAGTCTGGGCAGCCGCCGCGCCTCCACCGCATTGTTTTGTCCCCCTGAAGCCTAGAGCCTGAAGGCTGAAGCCTGTACAATCTCCTGTTACCCGAAAGCTGAAATCATCATGAAATGCCCTTTTTGCGGCTTTGAAAACGACCGCGTGGTGGACTCGCGCGAGGCCAAGGAAGGCGAATCCATTCGCCGCCGGCGCGAGTGCCTGAAGTGCGAGAAGCGCTTCACCACCTACGAGCGCATCGACGAGATTCCCTACATGGTGGTCAAGAAAGACGGGCGCCGCGAGCGCTTCGACCGCCAGAAGGTGCTCAACGGGCTGATGCGCGCCTCCGAGAAGCGCCCTATCTCCATCGGCAAGCTGGAGCAGATTGTCAACGAGGCCGAGGAGTTCGTCATCAACTCGCCCGAGCGCGAGCGCAAGACCAGCGAAATCGGCGAACTGATCATGAACCGCCTGCGCCGCCATGACAAGGTCGCCTACGTGCGCTTCGCTTCCGTCTATCTGGATTTCAAGGACGTGGGCGAGTTCATGACCGAGCTGAAAGATCTGCTGAAGTCGAAGGATGTTGCCAAGGACGTTGTCAAGGACGCTGCGGCGCCGGTGAAGGCCAAGAGTTCAGGGTTGAAGACGCAGTAAAGGTACTGTGTCCCTCGTTTGACCAAAAGCGCTGGCGTTTGTAACAAGTGGTAAGCGCTGTTCACGCCAGTTATCGCCGACGGGAGACTCCAGTCTATGTTTATGGAACCGAGTTTGGGGCCGACGCCATCTAGCGGGGGGACAGCGATGGGCAGCGACCCGCATCGGTTGCGTTCCGGTCATGAAGTGTCTCGAAGAAAGCGGGCTCTGATCGCGGTACTTTCGATCTCCTGCATATGTTTAGTAGGTTGTTCGAATAGGGTTTTCAGCTCCCATGACTTGTTTCCATTCCGTGCAGGCGAGTCTTGGGTCATGACCAATGATCGTGGAGAACCGACGTTTTTCGAGACTCTACTGGTAAAAGGAATCGGATGCGAAGACGGCGACCTGGTTGACCTTCACATTACGAAGAACGCCAACGATGCCTATTGGGAGCCGGGGTTGGCGAATGCGGAAGTCCATTGGGTCATGCATCACGACGAAAACGGGCAATGGCGTGCCGTAGCATCGCTGATTCACTGGGATAATCCAGACCCGTATTGGGGCGACGACGTAAGCATTGATTACGTTCCTCAAGATACGCAGGCCTATTTGGTTGTGCCTGCGCTTTTCCGAGAGGGCCAAACCCTCACGCTGACGGGTTATGCGCAATGGTACGTAGACCCGTCGAAACAGAGACCCGAGTGCTTGAAGGACGCGGAAAAGGGGCCGTTGATTCGCTGGACCTCGAAAATCTATGCCGAACGGGTCGAAACCCCAGCTTACACGGGACCCGCCGTCGTGAACGAAGAGTTTGAAGGCTGTTCCTCGACCGCCGAGGAGACGGCTGATTCGCACAGTTGCGCTCACGAGAAATGGTATTTCGCGCCTGGTGTTGGGCTGGTGGAAATCAATTCTGTTTGGCAGGACACCATCATTAAGAGGGTCAGCCGCTAAGCGGTGCACCAACACTCAGCGCCAGATGCCTGGTCCGGTCCAGTCAATCTCCCCATAACTGGTGACAAATCGCGTTATTTCCACTCGCGGGTGGCCCACATTTGCGAGCGTAGCGAGCTAATGTGGGGACCTTCCCAACCGCTCCCCTTACACCGAATCCAAATCACTGACCTTCCGCTTCCCTCCTGCTACACTCTTGCTGGTTCCGGTCGTGCCCTAATCGCATCAAAATAAAAAGATAAGCATGGCAAAAACTCACACCGTTACCCTCATTCCCGGCGATGGCATTGGCCCCGAGATCAGCGATGCCGCTAGTCCGCATCCTTGAAGCCAGCGGGGTGAAATTCGACTGGGACCGCCAGGAGGCCGGCGCCGAGGCCTTACGAGAAATACCAGGAATACCTGCCGCAGGCGCTGATCGAGTCGTTTGAGCGCACCAAGGTTGCGCTGAAGGGGCCCATCACCACCCCGATTGGGGGCGGGTTTTCCAGCATCAATGTTGCCCTGCGCCGCCGCTTTGAGCTGTTCGCCAACTTCCGCCCCATCCGCAATCTTCCCCACATCCCCACGCGCTATCCGAATGTTGACCTGATCATCGTGCGCGAGAACACCGAGGGCCTTTACTCCGGCATCGAGCACGAGGTGGTGCCCGGGGTGGTGGAGAGCCTGAAGATCATTACCGAGAAGGCGTCCACGCGCATCGCCCGCTTCGCCTTTGAGTACGCGCGCAAGAACAAGCGCAAGCGCATCCATTGCATCCACAAGGCCAACATCATGAAGCTCTCCGACGGCCTTTTCCTGCGCTGCGCGCGCAAGATTTCCCGCGACTATCCGGAAATCACCTACGGCGAGCACATTGTGGACAATACCTGCATGCAACTGGTCACCAATCCCTACCAGTACGACATGCTGCTGCTGGAAAACCTTTACGGCGACATCATCAGCGACCTGTGCGCCGCCTTCGTCGGCGGGCTGGGAGTGGTGCCGGGCGCCAACTTCGGCCAGGACTGCGCCATCTTCGAGGCCGTGCACGGCTCCGCCCCGGACATTGCCGGCCGCAACATCGCCAACCCGACGGCCCTGCTGCGTTCCGGAATTCTCATGCTGCGCCACCTCGGAGAACCCGAAGCCGCCTGGCGCATCCGCACCGCCATCGAGAAGGTCTATCGCTGCAAGGAAAAGCGCACCCGCGACGTGGGCGGCACCGCCGGAACCTCCGAGTTTGCCGACGCCATCATCGAGGCCATGCAGGCCGAGCCCGAATGCGCCGAGCCGGAGCCCGCCGCTCGACAGGCCTAAGCTTCCTGCATTTCACCACCGAGGCACCGAGTTCACCGAGGTGCACCGAGGTTTCTGAAATCCGCCGTGTTCCCGGTGTCTGGGCGGTGAAAAGGCGAGCGCCAAAACTCCTTCCCTCGAAAACCCACGTCCGGCGCGGAGTTCCAAGTACCTTTTGGTTTGACGAGCAGCGGCCATTTTGAATATGATGCCGTCCGCACTGTGGGGTGCAGGTTCTGATGGTGTCGACGACCCGTCGCGTGGGCGTAATCCTATTTCAGCTTGGCGGCCCGGACTCGAGCGAGGCCATCGAGCCATTTCTCTATAACCTCTTCTGCGACCCCGATATCATTGATTTTCCTTTCGCCCGCATCGGCCGAAAGCCACTTGCCAAGCTGATTTCCGTGGCCCGCGCCCGCAAGGTGGCCCACCATTACGACACCATCGGCGGCTACTCGCCCATCCGCCGCCACACCGAGCGCCAGGCGCGCGCGCTGGAAAAGCGCCTCCGCGACGAAGGCCTCGATGGCCGCTGTTTTGTCGCCATGCGCTACTGGCATCCCTTCACCGAAGAGGCCGTCGCCTCCCTCGATGCATCGGGATGCGAGCATATCGTTCTCCTCCCTTTGTACCCGCAATACTCCCGCACCACCACCGGCAGCAGCTTGAACGAGTGGAACCGCCGGTTCCGTGCCGGCGGACGGCAGGTCTCCTGCATCCAGAGTTTTCATCGCCATAGCCTCTACATCGAGGCCCTCGCCGATCGCATCGACGAAACCCTGGCCCGCTTCCCCGATCGGCACGACGTGGTGCTCGTCTTCAGCGCGCACAGCGTCCCGGTGTCGGTGATCGAGGAGGGCGATCCCTACCAGCGGCAAATCGAGGAAACCGTCTCCCTGGTCATGCGCCGCGGCGGCTGGCTCAACTGCCATCGCCTCTGCTACCAGAGCAAGGTGGGCGCCAGCCAGTGGCTGCAACCGTCGTTGCGCGGCACCATCCGCGAACTTGGCGCCTTCGGCATCAAGGACGTGTGCGTGGTGCCGGTTTCCTTTGTTTCCGATCACGTCGAAACCCTGGCCGAGATCAATCACGAAGGCCGCGAACTGGCGGCCAGCGTCGGCATTCCGCGCTTTGAAATGACCGCCGGCCTGAACGACTCGCCGGCCTTCATCGCCGCACTCTCCCAGTTGGTGATGGAGTGCGTGGAGCCGGCCTCCAGAAAGGAGCCCGCATTCGCGGCCCAGGCCTGGCGGGCAGTGGCAAAGGGGTGAACAAGAATGGCTGATGAGGGATCCAAGGCGGTTGCCGGCGGCGAACTGGGCCGCTTGCCCGCCTGGCCGCGCAAGCCGCTGAACAATTCCGTGATTGCAGCCGAGCAGGCTTTTCGCAAGCGCTCCGGCCTGCCGCTGATCAGCGATGAAGACGTCGAGGCGCTGAAAGCCGGGCAGCCCATGTCGTGGGAGCGCGGCGAGGCGCCCGCCGCCGCTGCTCCGCCCGCACCCGCCGCTCCAGCGCCTTCCGCCACGCCGGCAGCGGCCGCCCCGGTTGCCGCTTCCGCTGCTGCTCCCAGCCCCGCCGCGGCTGAACTGCTGAAAGGCGGCTTCAAGTGGAGCAAGTCCTCCATCGCCGCCGAGCAGGCGCGCCGCCAACGCAACCATCTTGCGCCGCTCACCGAGGCCGACATTGCCCTGCTGCTAGGGGAAGAGCCAGCGGCCGCTGCGACTCCGGCGCCCGCCGCTGGGGCTGCCGCCGCCACGCCCGCGCAGCCTGCCGCCGCCCCTGTGGCCGCCAAGCCCGCCCCCGCCCCTGCTGTTCCGCCGCTGGCCCGCACCGGGGCGGCCACCCGATATGTCGGCACACCTGCCGTGGGGACGTTCGAAAGCCGCTGCCGCCGGTGGGGTCGGCAGCGCAGGCAGAATCGGCACGGAAATCGACGCCAAGCGGCGCCGCCTGGTGTGGACCGGCGTGATCGCCTTCCTCGCCACCTGGCTTCTCGCCTTCTTCCGCTTCTTCCTGCCGCGCACGCTGTTCGAGCCGAATACGGTCTTCAAAATCGGGTATCCCTCAGACTTCGGACTGGGCGTGGACACCAAGTTTCAACAGGCGCACCGCATCTGGGTGGACCGCATCCCCGGCCGCCTGTTCGTTATTTTCGCCAAGTGCACCCACCTGGGCTGCACTCCCGACTGGAAGCCCGCCGAGAACAAGTTCAAGTGCCCTTGTCACGGCAGCGGCTATGACAGCGAAGGAATCAATTTCGAAGGCCCGGCGCCGCGCCCCATGGACCGTTGTCACGTGGAGATCGCGCCCGATGGCCAGATCGTGGTGGATGCCAGCCATCTCTACCAGTGGCCCAAGGGACAGCCCAGCCACTTTGACGATCCGGGAGCCTCTATCCCGGTGTAGTGGTTTTCGGTTTTCGGTTTGCGGTTTTCGGTTATCGATTTGCGGTTTTCGGTTCTCGGTTTGCGGTTCTCGGTTCACGGTTTGCGGTTTTCGGTTAGCGGTTTTCGGCCCCGGCCCTGTGATCGTTTTCCAGGCCCAGCTTCGCAACCGAAAACCGATAACCGTAAACCGAGAACGCTTTTGAGGGTGCTATGGCCGACGATGATGTAAAGGTCACGGGCGGAAACGGAGCTTCCGGCGCCGGCGTCTCCGGCAATGGCGGCGGTGCGCCCAAGAACGGAAGAAAGGGTGTCGGCGTCTTCGTGAAGGAGGAGGTTACGGCCTTCCGCACCGAGATGCCGGCCAAGATCAAAGAGCAGATCGAAAGCGTCAAGGATCCCACCAAGACGCAGGTCTACACCTCCATCTTCCGCCACAAGCATGACGAGACGCCGCGCAACCGCGCCCTGGGCGTGCTCTCCAACGTCTTCCTCCACCTGCACCCGGCCAAGATCAATCGCGACGCCGTGCGCTACAGCTACACCTGGGGGATGGGCGGAATCACGTTTTTCCTGTTCATCGTCCTCACCTTCACCGGCGTGCTGCTGATGTTCTACTACCACCCGACCAAGGTGCAGGCCTTCCGCGACGTCCTCTACCTGGAGCACGACGTCCCCTTCGGCAAGATCTTGCGCAACATGCACCGCTGGGCGGCCCACCTGATGGTGATCGCCGTCGAGCTCCACATGTTCCGCGTTTTTCTCACCGGCTCCTACAAGAAGCCGCGCGAATTCAACTGGAACGTCGGCGTCATCCTGCTGGTGTTGACCCTGCTGCTCTCCTTCACCGGCTACCTGCTGCCCGACGACCAACTCGGCTTCTGGGCGGTTACCGTGGGCACCAACATGGCGCGGGCCACGCCGCTGCTCGGGCACGAAGGACCCTTCGGCCAGCAACTGGGCATGACCGCCTATAACGACGTCCGCTTCGGCCTGCTAGGCGGCTCCATCGTGGACGCCAATGCCCTGCTGCGCGCTTATATCTGGCACTGCATCGCCATTCCGATCATCGCCTCGGTGTTCATGATCGTGCACTTCTGGCGGGTGCGGAAGGATGGCGGCATCTCCGGACCGGCGCCGGTGATGCTGGCCTCCGAGGCCGACAAGCCGCGCCGCGCCGCCAAAGCAGCGGGGGAATGACACATATTGGTTTCAGTTTCGGCGAAGCGCCAAACCGGCCTAACTGGAAACCGGAAACTGGAAACTGGAAACTGGGTTCCTTATGAACTGGCATCAGATCTGGACCATCGCCACCACGCCCGACAACATCCCCATCACGGCGCTGCTGCCGCTGGTGCTGTTCTATCTGTTCCTGGCGTTCCGTCAGGCACGGGCAAACGACCAGCTCATCGAGCAACTGGAAGCCGATCCCGCGCTGGCCAAGACGCACCATCGCAAGACCTGGCCCTTCCGCCGCGGATGGCAGAAGGAAGTCCACGTCTGGCCCTACCTGCTGCGGATGGAATTCCTGGCGGCCATCATCGTGACCGCCATCCTCATGGTCTGGTCCATCACCATGAACGCGCCCCTGGAAGAGCCCGCCAATCCCAACCTGACCATGAATCCTGCCAAGGCGCCCTGGTACTTCCTCGGCCTGCAGGAGATGCTGGTGTATTTCGATCCCTGGATTGCCGGCGTGGTCATGCCCACGCTGATCATCATCGGCCTGATGGCGATTCCCTACATCGACACCAATCCGCTGGGCAGCGGCTACTACACCATCAAGCAGCGCAAGTTCTCCATCGGCACGTTTTGTTTCGGCTTCCTCATCCTCTGGGTCTCGATGATCCTGATCGGCACCTTCATTCGCGGCCCGGGATGGCAATGGTTCTGGCCCGGCCAAACCTGGGACCACAACCGGTTGATCTACGAGGTCAACCGTGATTTGCCGGATTTGTTCAACATCACGTCGAACCTGGGCAAGGGAATTTTCGGCGCCATCGTGGTCGGCGGCTACTATGCCATCGGCGCGTTCCTGATGACCGCGCTCTTCCGCCGCCGCATGCCCAAGGACTGGAAGCGCATGCGCCTGCTCCAGTACGGTCTGGTGGTGTTCTTCATGCTTACCATGGTCGCCCTGCCCATCAAGATGGTGCTGCGCCTGGGAATGCACATCAAGTACGTGTGGATTACGCCCTGGTTCAACATATGACGGTCGTCGGTCGACGGTCGTCGGTCGTCGACTCCACTGCCAGCTTGACCGACTGACGACCGAAGACCGACAACCGAAGACCGACGACCTTTCCGGAGGAACGCGGTGCCCGAGCAACCCATTCCCGAGCACGACCCGATCACCACCAAGTCGTACTCCCTGCATTACACCGTCGCCATCGTGGTGCTGATCGCCACGCTCATGTGGGCTCTCTGGGACGAGGCTTACGGCCAGCGTCCGTGGAAGCGCTATCAGCGCGTCTTCCAGGAGCGCTACGTCGCCTTCCTCAAGCAGGCGCGCACGCAATCGGCGCAGTCGGAAAAGGAACTGGAAAGCAACTCCGAGTACCGCGATCTCGACCAGGCCTACCAGTCCATCTACAAGGCCTCCGAACCCAAAATCCAGGAACTGCAGAAGGAGATCCATGCCAAGTCCTCCGACCTGATGGCCGTGCAGGGCGTGTTCACCGACAAGCGCGCCTACGCCAACGCCCTCACCTACGAAATCGAAACCGACGACAGCCCCAGCGGCAAGGCCTCCAGGCTGAAGGAGTTGGAGAAATACAAATCGCAGCAGTTTACGGTCGATTATCCCGACGGCAGCCGCAGGCAATACAACTTCGCGCAGCTCGAGGAAACCTACAACGCGCTGAAGAACGACAAGGGCCAGCTCGGACTGCAGCTCGGCGAATTGCTCAAGCCGGTCAACGCGGCCAAGCTCAAGCGCGACACCTGGCTCAAGGAGCACATGCTCACGCTCACCCCCAGCGGGCTGCAAGGCCTGCAGAACAAGATCGCCGGCTGGGACCCCAAGATCGTCCAGATCAACGTCGCCAAGGCCAACATCGTGGACCGCTGCGAGTCCTGCCACATGGGCGCCCGCGAGCCGGTGACGCTGACCGCGGCGTTAATGACGCCCAAGGGCGAAAAGCCCGATCACTATGCTCATGCCTTCACCAGCCATCCCGAGCCTGACCTGCTCAAGTTCCACGATCCCGAAAAATTCGGCTGCTCGCCCTGCCATCAGGGCAACGGCCGCGCCACCACCAGCGTGGTCAAGGCGCACGGCTACTACGAGCACTGGCTCTGGCCGCTGTTCCACAAGGCCAACGCCGAAGCCGGCTGCCAGAGCTGCCACGCCGCCGACATGGTGCTCCAGGTCGGCGATGTCGGCCACGTGATCAGCGAAGGCAAGTTCCTCTTCCGCCAGCGCGGCTGCAACGGCTGCCATCGCTACGAGGGCTACGACCGCGAGCCCGAGGAGCTCAACAACATCGGCCAGGAGATCAAGCAGCTCGAGCAGCAGCAGCGCGACAACCTGCGCAACGCCGGCTTCCTCATGAAGCAGGCCGACCAGGCCGCAACCAACGAGGAGGCCAACCGCTTCAACCAGCGCGCCCTGGCCATGCGCGTCGATAACAGCCAGATCTCCGGCCGCATCGAGCAGCTCGATCTCCGCTCCCGCTCCCTGCTGCGCGACATGAAGAAGATCGGCCCCGACCTCAAGGAAGTCCGCGAAAAGCTCCACCAGAACTGGATTCCCGTCTGGCTGCACCAGCCCACCGACTTCCGCCCCACCACCAAGATGCCCGACTTCCGCCTCACCGGCGACCAGATCAAGGCAATCTCCGCCTACCTGTGGCAGTCGGCGCTCACCGACCCCATCCCGCACGCCCAGCCCGGCGACGCCGCCCGCGGCAAGCAGCTCTTTGAGACCCGCGGCTGCCTGGCCTGCCACTCCATCGGCGAAGGCTCGCAGCAGATCGGCGGCGACTTTGCCGCCAACCTCTCGCGCCTGGGTGAGAAGGCCAACTACGACTACATCGTCCGCTGGATCAAGAACCCGCGCGTCCGCACCCGCCCCTACTGTCCTTACGAGAAGAAGGACATCGGCCCCGAGGACTACGCCAAGCACGGCCTGCCCTACGTCTTCGACCTCGATCACAGCAAGTGCCCCAACGACGGCCACGAGCTCCAAGTCGAGCAGATGACCGTCATGCCCAGCCTCCGCCTCGGCGACGACGAGGTCGCCGACATCGCCACCTACCTGATCTCGCAGAAGGAAAAGGATCCGGCCTCCTATCCCGACGCCTCCTTCATGAACGATCCCAAGCTCAAGCCCGAGGGAGAGAAATGGATCCGGCACTTCGGTTGCGCCGGTTGTCATGAGATCGCCGGCTTCGAGACCGAAGGCCGCATCGGCACCGAGCTCACCCAGGAAGGCAGCAAGCCCATCGAGCGGCTCGACTTCGCCCTGCTCACCCAGGTGGCGGAGAGCGGCGGCGGCGAGCCCATCAAGGACCCCGCCATGCGCGCGCGCCTCCCTGAAGGGCCCGCCACCGGCGATTGGTACAACCACCGCGGCTTCTTCGAGCACAAGCTCGCCATGCCCAACGTCTACGACCAGGGCATGATCAAGGGCCCCACCGAAAAACTTCGCATGCCCGATCCGCACCTCGACAAGGAGCAGATTCGCGCCCTCACTACGTTCCTTCTTGGCAGCCAGGAGACTTCCCTTCCCGCGAGCTATCAGTACCGTCCCGAGGATGTCCGCCGCGACATTCAGGACGGCTGGTGGATCGTGCGCAAATACAACTGCGTCGGCTGCCACCAGTTCACCCCCGGCCAGAAGACCGCCATCGAGACCGTGCCCTTCTTCCAGGACCAGAAGGAGAAGCTGCCGCCCAAGCTGCTCACCGAGGGCGCGCGCGTCGATCCCGAATGGCTGCTGCGCTTTCTCTCCAATCCCTCGCTGGCCTCGAGTCCCCCCGACCAGCACCGCAACGGCGTGCGCCCCTACCTGCCGGTGCGCATGCCTACGTTCTTCTTCTCGCAGAACGAGCTGCGTAAACTGGTCCGCTTCTTCCAGGCGCTCTCCCAACAGCCCTTGCCTTACATCCCGGAGAAGCAGCAACTGCTCACCGCCGGTGAAACGGACATGGCCCGCGCCCTGTTCACCAGCCAGGCCGCGCCTTGCCTGAAGTGCCATGCCACCGGCGATCCCGCCCACGACCGCACCGCCACCGCCCCCAACTTCCTGCTCGCCAAGCAGCGCCTCAAGCCCGGATGGACCGAGCGCTGGCTCATGGACCCGCAGAACATCGCTCCCGGCACCGCCATGCCCTCCGGCTTGTTCAGGAAGGATGAGCAAGGCCGCATCGTCTTCGCCGGCCCCATGCCACCCACCCTGCAAAGCTATCCCGGCGATCAAACCAAACTGCTGGTCCGCTACATCTTTCAATTGACGCCCGAGGAGCAGCGCCGGCTCTCCGCCCGCTTGCCGCGCGCCGCCCCCGCCGTCAAAACTTCGAAGGTGCGGGTGCCCCACCCTGAATCCCGGGTGGCCCATCATGAATCTCGGGTGGCCCGCCACGAATCTCGGGTGGCCCACCCTAGCCCGGGTTTGGCTAGGGTGGGGATTCCCGCATCCCGGGCAGCGCGGGTGCCCCAGGTTCTCCCGGGTGGCTCACCCTGAATCTAGGGTGGGGATTAAAGCGCGGGTGCCCCAGGTTCGCGCCCCGGTTTTGGGCGCTAACCTGGGAAACACACCCTAGTGTCCTGAGTCGTAAGTTCGTTGCATTACCGGCGGGTTCGTGTCAGGGCACGGCTTCAGCCGTGCCGAGCTACGGCCCAGAAAAGGATGGCCTTTAGGCCCTGCGGCAAAAATCAGGCCTCTGTTGAGTTCGTAAACCAATTTCTGATTCACCACCCTAGCTCGAGTTTGCCTAGGGTGGGGTTCCACACAGGTTCGCGCTACAATAATCGGATTTGTAAGGAACTCGATATCTACATGGAGAGGCAGTCACACTATGAAGCTGAGAGCATCACTCGCACTGCTCGCGCTGGCCGTCGCCGGCCTCGTGTTGCTGCTGGCTTGCAGCAGCGGCAAGAAGGAGGAACAGGCCAGCAACAAGCAGGAACAGAAGGCAGCCGCGCCCGCCACCCCCATTGACCCCAACACCGTCGGCAGCATCAGCGGCGTCGTCAAGTACGCCGGGCCCGCGCCCAAGCCCATCAAGATCGACATGAGCCAGGATCCTGCCTGCAAGGGCACCAACACCGTCGAGACCCTGGTCGTCGACAACGGCAACCTGGAGAACGCCTTCGTCTACGTCAAGGACGGATTGGGCGGCCGCGCCTTCGACGTCCCCAAGAACCCGGTCGAAATCGACCAGAAGGGCTGCCGCTATCACCCCCACGTCATCGGCGTCATGGCCGGCCAGCCGCTGCAGATCGTCAACAGCGACCCCACCACTCACAACATCCACCCCACTCCCAAGGACAACCGCGAGTGGAACGAGTCGCAGCCGCCCAAGGCCGCGCCTATCGAGAAGAGCTTCGCCCGCGAAGAAATTATGCTTCCCGTGAAGTGCAACCAGCATCCATGGATGAAGATGTACATTAACGTCGTCAAGAGCCCCTTCTTCGCCGTCACCGACAAGGACGGCAAGTACACGCTCAAGGGATTGCCGCCGGGAACGTACACCGTCGCTGTCGTCCAGGAGAAGCTTGGCGAACAGACGCAGCAGGTCACCGTCGGCCCCAAGGAAACCAAAACCGTCGATTTCAGCTATAAGCCCGGCGGCAAGGGCGCCATGCAATGATGTATCGGGGCATGACTTCAGTCGTGCCGCCAGAACAACTCAAACCCGCGGGGGCTTTAAGCCCCTGCGGGTTCCTGAGTGAAAGTCGAAAAGGCGTCAGCCGTGCTTCCAAGTGATTTGTGCGCCACTGCCCACTGGCCACTGTTTTTATGCGTCTTCACTGGCCACTGACCACTGGCCACTGGCCACTGTTTTTATGCACTCTTTAACCACGCCCTACAACAAAGCGCACCACCGCTTCGCGGCCCTCGTCGCCTTCGCCACTTTTTTGCTCATCATCGCCGGCGCCCTGGTCACCAGCAACGATGCCGGACTCTCCGTGCCCGACTGGCCTACTTCCTTTCACCACTGGCCCGTCACCTACTCCTATTTCACCGTCCCCATGGTCGGCGGAGTCATGTGGGAGCATGGCCACCGCATCCTCGCCCAGATCATCGGCATTCTCACCATCATCCTCGCCGTCTGGACCGAGCGCGTCGACCACCGCCCCTGGATGCGCAAGCTCGCCTGGGCCGCGCTCGCCACGGTCGTCGTTCAGGGTGTTCTCGGCGGCATCACCGTCCTCAATTACCTGCCGCCCGGCATCTCCGCCGCCCACGCCACCCTCGGCCAGACTTTCTTCTGCATGGTGGTCGCCATCTGGCTGCTCACCGGCCGCACCTGGGTGCAGGAGCCGCGCGGCAAGCTGCCCGCCAAGCGTCCCAGCCTGCCTACCCTCACCCTGATCGCCGTCGCCTCCGTCTACGTGCAGCTCATTCTTGGCGCAGCCTTCCGCCATCACGGAATCAAGCTGCTGCCCCACATCATCAGCGCCGCCGTCGTCACCTTCGTCCTGCTCTGGACCGTGGTGCGCGTGCTGAGCGAGTACTCGCAGGTCGAGCAGCTTCGCCGACCCGCCCTGATGCTCTTGACCCTGCTCATGGTGCAGCTCGCCCTTGGCTTTGGCGCCTGGGTTACGCGCGTCGAGTGGGGACATGACGCCCCGCAGCCGCAAATGCCCATGGTCGGAACCACCGTGGCCCACGTTGCCGTCGGCGCGCTTCTGCTCGCCACCACCGTGGTGCTCGCCATCCAGGCATGGCGACATGTCGCCATCCCCACTGCCGAACGCATTCCCGCCCGCGAGGCAAGGCCGGTGGCCGTATGAGCGCCGCCTCGCAGCCGCGGGTGCCCCGTTCTAGCCCGGGTTTGGCTAGGGCGGGGGTTTTGCCTGTCCTCCACGATTATTCCGAACTCATCAAGCTCCGCGTCACCTCGCTCATCGTGCTCAGCGCCTGGGCGGGCGCTTTCTTTGCTGCTCCCCGTGCCGGACTCGCCGAGCTCTCCTGGCCGGTGCTGCACGCCCTCATCGGCATTTCCCTGATCGCCGCCGGCTCGGCCGCTCTCAATGAAGTTTTCGAGCGCGATATTGATGCCCTCATGCGCCGCACCGCTCATCGTCCGCTTCCCTCCGGGCGCATGGGCATGGTCCACGCCTCCACCGTCTCCGGACTCCTGGTTTTCGGCGGCGCTCTCTACCTGGCCGTCTACTGCAACCTGCTGACCGGCTGCCTGGCGCTGGCCACCGCCATCGTCTACCTGGCCGCTTACACCCCGTTGAAGCGCGTCTCCCCGGTCTGCACCTTCGTCGGCGCTTTTCCCGGCGCCATGCCGCCCTTGCTCGGCTGGACCGCCATTCGCGGACGTATCGAGGTGGAAGGCCTCATCCTCTTCGCCATCGTCTTCTTCTGGCAGTTCCCCCACTTCTACTCCATCGCCTGGCTCTATCGCGAAGACTACCAGCGCGCCAACATCCGCATGTTGCCCGTGGTTGAGGCCACCGGCAAGGCCACCAGCCGCGAGATCGTGCTCTACTCCATCGCCCTTCTGCCCACCAGCTTCGCCCCCACCTTCCTGCACATGTCCGGCATCATCTACCTGGCCGGCGCAGCCATCATGGGGGCGATCTTCCTGTGGGTTGGAATTCGCTTGGCAGCCTTCAAACAGCCCCTCGATTCCGGCCACTCCAAGCGCCGCGCCCGCCAACTGCTTCTCGCCACCGTTTTCTATTTGCCCCTGATCTTTGCCCTGATGATGCTGAACGCCCGCTAGCTCAATCGCCCGCGCAAACCCTGACGCCTGTCATCCTGAGCGAGGATGCGCCGGCAGGTCCGCGCGCATGCTTTTCGCTCTTCGGGCTGCCGTTGCGCATCCGAGTCGAAGGCCCCCTGCGGTCTCCATCGGACCAATGCTGGTAGCAGGGCGCCTCAACCGGCGGACTCCCGCCAGGCCGTCAATCATCAATCTTAAATCTTCAGGCCTCGAAATAAGGGCTTGACACGCTGTTTTGTATCGTAGTAAGATATATATGTATCGTAGTACGACATACATTTCGAGCAGGAGGCTGCTATGGCTGCTGCGTTGTTTTTTTGGGCCGTACTCGGAGGACTGATCGGCGGGGTTGCGAAATCGACGGTGTGGTTTGAAAGCTCCAAGGGCTGGCTGCCCTGCGTCCTGTTCGGCGCGATCGGCGGGACAACCGGCGGTTACTTGAGCCGCCTGGCGGGCGCGAGCCAGGGATTCGAGTTGAGCAGCATGGGTCTGGTCGTCCTGGGAGCAGCCGCGCTGCTCTCCGTATACAACCTGTTCGTGAGCCGCGGCCGCGCCACGGCGACCGCCGACCATCGCAAGGCAGCCTGAAAAGGGGCTGCTCGAACCGCGAAGAATCTCGGATCCCCGCTGAAAAGCGGGGATCCCAGTTTCACGACGGCGGTTTGTAGACCTGAGCAGGGCATAGGGCCGCGAAGTCGTGTTTCCGATCACCTGACGGCTGCAGCCTCAAGCCTGTAGAATGGCTTGTGGCCGTGTCCGCCCAACTCACTCCACAAATCGCCGCTGCGCCTGTCATCCGGGTAGAACAACTGCGCCACCTGTACGACGGCCGGCCCGCGCTTGACGGCGTCTCCTTCGACGTCCGTCCGGCGGAGATCTTCGGCTTGCTCGGCCCCAACGGCAGCGGCAAGACGACCCTGTTCCGCATCCTCTCTACGCTGATGCTTCCCAGCGGCGGGCGCGCCGTCATCATGGGCTGCGACGCCGCCAAGGATCCGACCGCCCTGCGCAAGCACATCGGCGTGGTTTTCCAGGCGCAGTCGATCGACATCAAGTTGAGCGCCGCCGAGAACCTGCGCCACGTCGGCCATCTTTACGGGCTGAGCGGCGCCGCGCTGAAGGCGCGCATTGCCGAGATGCTCGGTCGCGTCGGCCTTGCCGATCGCGCCAATGACCGCGCCGAGACATTTTCCGGCGGCATGCAGCGCCGCCTGGAATTGGCCAAGGGCCTGCTGCATCATCCCTCGGTGCTGCTGCTCGACGAGCCCACCACCGGCCTCGATCCGGGCGCGCGCCGCGATCTCTGGCAGTACTTGCACATCCTCCGCGAGCAGGAGCGGGTTACCGTCATCGTCACCACGCACCTGATGGAAGAGGCCGAGCGCTGCGATCGCCTCGCCATCCTGAGCGAGGGCAAGCTGGTCGCTCTGGGAACGCCGGCGGAGTTGAAGCGCGAGATCGGAGGCGACGTTATCCTCCTGGAGACGGCCGATCCCGAGTCACTCGCCCGCCGCATCGGCGAGCGCTATCACCTCGAGGCCTCGGTGATCGCCGGCAAGGTCCGCCTCGAACGCGAGCAGGGACATCGCTTCGTCACCGATGTGGTCGAAGCTTTTCCCGGCGAGATTCAATCGCTATCGGTAAGCAAGCCGACGCTGGAAGATGTCTTCATCCATCGCACCGGCCATCGCTTCTGGACCGACGAGCAGCAGAACTCAGACGAGCAGAAGCCGAAACCGCAGCACGGGAAGAAGCGCCAGGAGTAGTCGTTAATCCGTAGTTCTTAGTGCGGCTGATAGCTGACCGCTGGTAGTATCGTGTCCCGCATTATTCGGCACATAAGTCCGAAGCACCGTGGAAGGGCACGGCTTCAGCCGTGCCGAATAGAGGCGCAATAGGAACGCGGCTTTAGCCGCTGAGGGAAAGAGACACAGGATCTAATCCCTAATCGCTAATTGCTATGTCCACCCAAACCATTCCCGCACCGCTCGCACCGGCTTCCGTCGGCTCCCTCATTCCCGCGCTCTCGCTCTGGTGGCGCGAGATCGTACGCTTCTACCGCCAGCGCTCGCGCGTGGTCGGCGTGATCGCTTCGCCGGTCCTGTTCTGGATCGTCATCGGCTCCGGCTTTGGCACGTCCTTCAAGGGCGGCGCCGGCGCGGGCAATCAGCACTACCTCGATTATTTCTTTCCCGGCGCGCTCATCATGATCGTCCTCTTCACCTCCATCTTCACCATGATGTCGGTGATCGAGGACCGCAAGGAAGGATTTTTGCTTTCGGTGCTGGTCGCGCCCGTGCATCGCTCGGTGATCGTGCTCGGCAAGGTGCTGGGCGGGACGACGCTTTCCACCATCCAGGGATTGGTGTTTCTCGCCTTCGCGCCCGCGCTCGGCATTCACTTCAGCCTGGTGCAGTTCGGCTTGATTGTCCTGACCGTG
The DNA here is from genome assembly GCA_963740615.1 of Terriglobia bacterium. Taxonomy (GTDB): domain Bacteria; phylum Acidobacteriota; class Terriglobia; order Terriglobales; family Acidobacteriaceae; genus JAIQGF01. Next base: position 210,071 of record CAVUEZ010000003.1, on the reverse strand, counting down.
TTCCTGGTCTCGTTCTCGCTCACCGCGCTCGGCTTTGCCATCGCCTGGCCGATGGATTCCACGCAGGGCTTTCACGCCGTGATCAACCTCTTCCTGATTCCGCTCTGGCTGCTTTCGGGCGCGCTGTTTCCGCTGAGCGGAGCGTCCGGCTGGATTCGCCTGCTGATGCGCGTCAATCCGCTGACTTACGGCACCGAAGCCCTGCGCGGCCTGCTCTTTCCCGGCAGCGCCATCTTCGCCGTGAGCACCTCGCTCATCGTCTTGGCCGCCTTCACCGGCGTGATGTTCGTCATCGCCTTCGCGCTCGCCAATCGCCGGACCACGAAGCCCGCGGCTTAGTTCTTCATTTTTCGTCTCGCTCCAGAATCGCTTTCTTGGTCAGCAGCGCCTGCTCCGTTACCTTGTCGGAGAAGTTGGGAATCTTCTTTTCGTAAGCGGCGATCGCGGGCAGGTCTTCCTTTTGCCCGATGACGTAGAGCGCGCGCAGCGCCTCCCAAACCTGCTCCGGTCCGGGATCGATCGTGGCCAGCTCCTGTCCAGCCTGAACCTGCTCGCCGCGCGCGACGCTGTAGCCGTGGATTCGTCCCGGAATCGGCGTGCGCACTTCAAGGCCCGATCCATTTACCTCCATCTTGGCGATGGTGCCGTTCTGGCGGATCGGATTTCCGGGCGAGCTGAGATCGGTCACGCGTCCCGATTGCGGCGCCGCGACCTTCACCACCTGCAGCATTTCCACCAGCCGCGGACGCGCCGTCGCGTCGCCGAAGCGCACCAGCGAGAGCGCCGCGTTGTTGCGCACCACGGGCGCGGAATCGTTCAGCATGCCGAGCAGCGCCTGGTGAAATTCCGGGCGCGTATTGTCCTGGCCCATGATCCAGGCGTCGGTGTTGCGGATCTCCTCGACTGGGCTGCCAGCGAGCTTCACCAGGTCGGGATACCAGCGTTCGACGCTCTTATCGTGGCGCGTGATGCGCTCGCCCAGTTGCACGAGCGCGTGCTGGATGTGGCGCGGCTTCTGCTGGTCGTGGATGTACTGGTCGAGCTCGCCGTCGCTGAGGTCGCGTCCAAACCAGGTGCTGTGCCAGAACAGAAAGGGCATGAGCACGATGGCCCAGGCGATGAGGAAGAACAGGATGCGGTTGCGCACCGACTTGCGCGTGCGCTGCAGCTTGGGATCGTTCACGGTGGGAGCGGGTGAAGTCACGAATTCCTCTACACGCGGAAGAACTGGTACAGCATGAAGTAGATCACAACGCCGGTGATCGAAACGTACAGCCAAATCGGATAGGTCCAGCGCGCGATGGCCTTGTGGCGCCGGAAGCGGCGGCGCAGGGCAAGCGTCAGCGTAATGATGACCAGCGGCGGAACGGTTGCGGCGAGAATGGTGTGCGAAACCAGGATGCCGAAATATACAGACCGCGCGAGGCCTTGCGCGGGAAAGTGCACGTGGCCAACGTGCGCGTGATAGTAAACGTAAGAGGCGAAAAACACCGAAGACGTGACAACCGCGGAAATCATGAGCGCGCGATGCAGGGCAACCTTTCCGCGACGAATGGAATTGCGCGCGGTGACAATCAAAACCGCGCTCGCGCCGTTGAGCGTCGCGTTCACAACTGGTAACGATGACAAATTAAATATCGTATCCGTAGTTACCCTACCCCCCTCCCCCGGTGCTACCTGGAATCAACAACTTACGCAAGGGATCCCTTGGGCGTCCCTTGTGATCCCTTGGGCGGTCCTGCTAGCGCGGCGAGGACGCATTCGGCCTGCGCCGATTTCCGGAAGTTTACCACTTGGACAACGGCGGGCGCCCGTCCCGGAGGAGCCGACCAGAGTTGGATGATTGGGGCGGGAAATGGATTCTCAGGCAGCGATCTCACTGCCCGCGCAGGGTTCGCCTTGGCGCTTGAGTCTTTTCGCCTGCCGCCGGTTTGCGGGTGTCGGTTGTCGTGATAAGAAGCTGATGAATCGCCGCCAGAAGCAACTCCGGCCCTTCTCCCTTGGGAATGAAGCAATCGACAAGCGCGAGAGCCTCCCCGGGAACGCGATTCCCGGAAACCATGATGATGGGCACCAGCGGGGCGCGCCGTTTCATCTCTCTGGCAACCGTTCCGCCATCGATTCCCGGCATTTTGTAGTCGAGGAGCACCAAGTCCACGGCATGCGTTCCAAGAAACGCCAGCGCCTTTTCTCCATCGGCGGCGCTGAGGACCTGATAGCCCTGGCATTCGAGGACCTTCTCGCGCGTGAGAAGCAAACCGGGCTCGTCGTCGACGGACAAGATGAGAGGGCGGTGTCCGTTGTTGACCAACAACGGTCCGGCTTGGACCGCTGAAAGAGACTGGCGCGGGTCTTGCGGGTTGGTCCGCGCGCCGCCGTTTCCAGCGTCGCCGTCGGGACGCGAACGCACTGGCGTTTCGCGAAGCCAGTCGTCCAGTTCAGAACTCAATGCCAGCGTGGCACTGCGGTCCTGACCTTTAGGACGGTGTACCGGCAAACCTAAATCCCGTTCCCAGCGCTGGACGGTCCGCACGCCGCGGCCCACGTAGTGAGCGATCTCTTTCCAGGAATTCAGGATGGAAAACTTTCCGCCATTGGAATTTTGGCGAGTGTTCTCCGCCGAAGCAGAGATGTCCGTGATCGTGTGTGGGAGTTTTCCTGAGGCAGTGAAGCCCATATTTACCTCGAAGAAAGTGGCGACCTGTCCTGAATTGTGCCGCAGATTGGCGCGAATGTCTGTCCGGCAACAGACCATGCAAGACGAATCTAACTCTGGCGTTTGTGCAATCTAACTCTGGCGTTTGTGCCAACACTGCGGGAGCCGCGCCCCCTCAAAGCCACCGTCACACACGGTTCTTCAGCAGCCTGTCAGGGCATCGCGCGGCAGCCAGGTCCGCGGTAGCGCATCTAGAGAAGGCCTAAGCGGCGAAATTCGTCGCGCACGGTGGAATAGCACTCGCAGGCGATCTGCTCGAGTTTTGGCCGATCCTTGATGGTCACATGCCCGCGTGAGTAGTCAATGCAGCCTGCTTCGTGCAAGATGCCTGCCGCCAGCGTCACCGTGGTGCGGGGCGCGCCCAGCATCTGGCTGAGAAACTCGTGTGTCAGGGGCATGCGGTCGCACTGGATGCGGTCGTGACAGGTAAGCACCCATCGAGCCAGGCGCTCGCTGATGGTGTGCAGCCGGTTGCAGGCGGCGTACTGCGCGCTTTGAACCAGGTTCGCCAGCAGGTATTTCTGCAAATGGCTTCGCAGTTTCCCATCCCGTTCGAACTCCCTCTTCAGGCGCTGAGCATCAATGCGGAAGCCGGATGCGCTGACCTGAATAAAGGTCTCCCCCGGCATGCTCACCGCTCCCAAGAGAACGGGGAGTCCGACGACGCCGTCGATACCGATGACACCGACTTCGACGGTCGCCCCATCGGCGAGAGTCAACACCACCGAGGCAAGTCCTTCTTCCAGGAAGTAGGCGTGATCGGCATGGCCGTCGAGCAGTTGGGTCCGCAATTTCAGGTTGACGGGTGACAGATACGGCGCCAGGCGGCCAATTTCCGCCTTCGGCAAGGCCGCCAGGATCCGGTTCTTGTACTGTGTGGGTGGACGGGCGCGTTTTGCGGTAGGGTTCATGGCTGCCTCCTGTCGCCGAAAACTTCCGGCACCTGGATGCGCAGCTGAACCTACCCTTCAGAGGCGGGCGGAGATGCGTATGAAGATGTAAGTTAATTCTACGCTTCGCCAGGAGTCCAGGCACGTTTTTTCCTTATGCCCCCAAGCTGGAAGGACCATAACGGGCAGAAGCATGTTCCGAATCAGCACGATGGACACTCCAGTGACAAACATCGTCAGCAGAGCCGGTTCCGCTGCTCTGGAGACAGGAGGCGCAAAAGTTTCGGCACCATGGCATCCCGACTTTACTGTCTGGTATCAGACAAACATAAGATACTGTCACTGCGACCATGGCCAGACGGTCTGAACCGAAGGTTTTATGGATGGTAGAGCGCAACTGCCGCATAAGGCCGCTGACCGGCAACGGAGTCTTTCCCCGTCTGTCGCCCACGACCTGAACAACCCACTCGAAGTGCTCGGAAATCTCCTGTACCTGGTGGAAGCGGAACCCCGTCTGACGGAAAACGGCCGCCGCTGCCTAAAACTGGCACGAGAAGAAATCCACCGGATCGCCCAACTTGTCCACTCCACTCTGGATGGATATCACGACAGGCCTCGGCGGCAAGAGACCACGCTTCCCAACCTGCTGGATGAAATTGTCGAGCTGTATAAATCGCGCTTCGACGGCAGCGGCATCGCGGTTGAAACCCGCTATCGTAGTGACGGATGTTTTGCCGCGTTTCCTCAACAATTACGCCGGGCGTTTTCGAATCTGTTGCTGAACGCCGCCGACGCCGTGCCCTCCGGCGGGACAATCCAGCTTAGAGTTTGCAGCGCCCACCAGTGGTCGGGAGAGGCAAGGCGCGGATTCCGAGTGACCTTCGCGGATAACGGCAGCGGCATCACTCGGGACGATCTCCGCAGAATATTTCAGCCGTTCTTTTCAACCAAGGGCGCGTGTGGAAGCGGGATGGGGCTCGCGATCGTTAAGGATGCCGTGAACCAACATGATGGTGTGCTGCGCGTGCGCAGCACAACCAGGGCGGGGCGCTCCGGCACGGTGTTTGCGATGTTCTTGCCCGCCGCGTAGCGGGCAGGTCAAGCGTGCTGGTTGAGTTTTCGAGTGACCGGCGTCGGGTTTTTGTATGGCCACTAAAGCAGATCCCTCGCTCCGCTCGGGATGACACTCATGTTTATATTCGCCCGAGTGCTGAAAGGCAGGGACATCGGTTGAAACGCCTTTTGACGGTGCGGGCGCTGCCGGCCGGCGAGGGGTCCTTCGGCTCGGCCTCCGGCCTTGCTCAGGATGACAGGCGGTTGAGTTTGCGCGTGACCGGCGTCGGGGTTTTGTATGGCCACAAAAGCAGGTCCCTCGCTCCGCTCGGGATGACACTCATGTTTATTTCCCAGGAGTGCTGAAAGGCGGGACCTCGGTTGAAACGCCTTTTGACGGTGCCGGCGCTGCCGGCTGACCAGGGGTCCTTCGGCTCGGCCTGCGGCCTCGCTCGGGATGACAGGCGGTAGATTCTTTTGAAGGCCGCGAAGGGGTGGGGTACGCAGTTCCGATGGATGGCAGGCTAGTACGGCATGGGGCCGACTTCTTTTTCGACCTCGGTGGTTTCGACCATGGCGATGGCGTCCCAGGGGCAGCCGTCGAGGAAGCAGCCGTCGGGGCCCTTGCTGGTGCACTTCTTACAGCCGATGCAGAGCAGCGGGTCGACCTGGATGCGGCCGAAGGGGGCGTTGTCCTCGTCGGGGACCCAGAACATGCAGTCCTCGACCGGGCAGTACTCGACGCAGGCGGGCGAGCCGGCGCATCCGGTGCAGCACTCGGTGATCACGGCCAGCTCGCGGGGCTTCTTCTTGCGGGCGGTGGTGAGGCCCTTGGAGCGGGGCTCGTGCTTGAGCTCGTCGGGAACCAGGCCGGGTGCGGGTTGGGGTGCGGTGGCCATGGCAATGATTATAGCGTGATCACAGGCGAGGGTGACGATGGATTTAAGACTTAAGATTTCAGATTTAAGATTGTCGGTAACGGATTGCCAATACGGGGCTTCTGCCCCTTCAATCTGAAATCTTAAATCTTCAATCTGAAATGCGTCAGCCGGCGGCGATGTGGTCGGAGAGGGCGGATTCGATGTCGGCGGGGGCGAGGGGCTCGCCGTCGTTGAGGCGCTTGAGCAGGGATTCGATGATGTCCTTGGCTTCGTCCTTGCGGTAGTTCTTGAGGAAGCCGTCGTAGAAGTGCTCGCCGGAGAGGGCGCGGTTGATCTCCCACTCCTTGTTGTTCTCGTTGAGCTCGGTGTAATAGACGACGCGGTATTTGCCGGTGTAGGCAGCCTCGCGGTAGATCTCAAACATCACCTTGTCGGATTCCATGGCCATGCGTGCGGTCCTCACCTCCGAGGGACATTGTAGCAAGCGGTTCTCGGTTTGCGGTTTCGGATGCGTTTGCGGCTGTTTTCGGTTGCGGTTACAACACGCGCTCCCGCCCTAGCCAAGGACGGGCTAGGACGGGGCACCCGGCCCTCCGAATCAGGCACAGTCCTTCATCTGGGACATGCGGCGCTGGAGTTCTTCGGGGGAAACGTCCTCGATGTGGGTGGCGACGGTCCAGCCGTGGCCGAAGGGATCGGTGATGGTGGCGCTTCGATCGCCATAGAACTGGTCCTTGATGTCTTCGACCACCTTGGCACCTTCGGACTTGGCCTTGTTGACCACGGCATCGGCGTCCGGGACGTAAATCATGATGAAGGAAGCGCTGCCGCCCAGGGTCTGCGGCCCGCGGAAGCCGCGCTCGGGGAACTCGTCCGCCAGCATGATGTGGGAGTCACCGATGACGATTTCGGCGTGACCCACGCGGCCGCCGGGGGCGGGAACGCGGAGCTCTTCGCGGGCGCCAAAGACGTTCTTGTACCAGTCAAGCGCCTTGGCGGCGTTGTTGATGATGAGATAGGGGGTGACAGCGTGATAGCCGGCGGGGATGTGGTGGACTTTAGCTTTTGGCGCGGGCATGGGAAACCTCCTTGGAAGCGATTAGCAATTAGCGGTTAGCAATTAGCTGGCCGGGATCGGACATCACCCAAGAGATTCGCGGCAGCGGGAATGGTCGCAAGAAAAGCACGGCGAGAGATTCCTGGCCGAAATGCCGGTCAAATGATCGGAACGGATGAAAGGAGCACGGATCCTTCGACTCGGCGCCCGCCGCCTCGCTCAGGATGACAGGGGTGCGAGCCTCGTTCCGCACGAAAACGAGTTGCGCAGCACATGCTAATCGCCGGCCATTTCGATCAGGTCGGGCTGCGGTTGAGGAGCGGCGGCGATGGTGATCAACTCCGGCGGGGCGCTCTCGTGCGAACCGCAGCCGGTGGTCTTGGCGCCCACGCTGGCCGCCAGACGCAGTTCGTGGCGCAAGCGCTGCTCGAATTCCTTCAACTGCTCCTCGATCGTCATTTGCTTCTGGCTCATGCGCACCATGTCTTCGCGGTAGCGCTTGAGGAAGTAACCGATCGTTTCGACGCGGATCCTGATGGAGCCGGTGGGCTTGTTCTCGTCGATGTCCTTGAAGCAGAAGTAGGGGGTGCCGGAGTGCTCGACCACTTCCTCGATCACGGTGTAGATGGGGGCGTCGTGGCCGCACTTGAAGCTGGAGAGCTCCAGCGCCACCAGGTTGGGGTGGCGGGCAATGTACTTGGCCGCCCAGACCTTGCGGGTGGTGTTCTCCGAATAGGAATTCTTCCAGGCGTCGGAGACATCGAGCGGGTGGGAGATGGCGCCCGCCTTGACTTCGTCGCCGAAGAGACGCCAGATGATCTCCTCATCGAGCGGCAAAGAGTCCTGGGAGAAGATGGGGTAGCCGAGCTTCTGGAACTCCTCCAGGATCTCGTGGTTGATGCCGGGATCGTTGTGGTAGGGACGGCCGAGGAGCACGATGCCGAGCTTCTGCTCTTTTTCAAGTTTGAGCAGGATGTCGCGGGCGGCGCCGCGCATGATGTCGTTGTCGAACTTGCGCATGGCGGCGAGGCCCTGCTCAACCGCGCGGTAGTTCTCTTCCTCGCTCAGGCCGAGGATGTCCCTCCAATCGTCGTACATCTGGCGGTGGGCCGCCTTGGGGTCGCCGAGCTCGATGAGCGTGTCCTTCCAGATGACGCCCTTCTCGGTGAACAGGTCGGATTCCTTGGTGAAGGCGGCCTTGACCGAGGCGGGAGTCGCAGTCACCGTGGGGCAGGCGCGCGCGCTCTGGGTGGCCACCAGGAAGGTGGGGAGGGAGTCGATCATGGGGAAGAAGATGACGTTGAGCTTCTTCTTGGGGTGGATGGCGTAGAGCAGGTTGTGCACGTGCGGAATGCCGACCTTGGAGGGGAAGCAAGGGTCGATGGCGCCGCGCTTGGCGCCTTCCTTGTAGAGCTGCTCGCTGGTGTACTCGGACCAGATGAGGTTTTCCGCCTTCAGGCCGAGCGATTCGAAGTAGGCGGTGAAAAAGGGGCCGCAGGAATACATGTTGAGCGCCTTGGGCATGCCGATCTTGAGTTCGGCGCGGCGCTGCATCAGCTCGGCGCGCTTTTTCTGGGCGGCGGTGAACTGGAGCTTGGGCAGCGGATCGGCGACCGAGGGCGGCTCGTAGCTCTTGAAGGCGGCCTTGGCCGCGAGCTCGACCAGGTTGGGGTTTTCCTTCTTGATGGCGTCGATGTCGCCCTTGATGACGCGCATCTCCTCGACGTTCTCGACGGTTCCCTTCTCGCAGGTGGCGATGATGAGGCGCTGCGCGCCTTCGGCGAGCGGGACCTTGGTTTTCACCGGCGGCTTATAGGTGGTGTTGGGGATGGCGGTCTTGACGTTGATGAAGGTGCGCAGGCACTTGTTCTTGCAGAAGTAGCAGCGCGTGGCCTCATTGCGGGCGGTGGTGAAGGTGATGGAGGCGACCTGGTCAAGACCGATGAAGCTGGTCTGGCGGCCATTCTCCCAGAGGCGGACGGCCTCAAAGGCGCAGCCGATGGCGCCGGCTTCGCCGCAGTGCTGGTGGACGATGACCTCGGGCTTGATCTCCTTGCCCTTGAAGCGCGACTCGATGAAGTCCACCTGCGACTTGACGGCGGCGAGATTGTGCTGGGTGCCGCCCTGCAGAACAAACTTCTTGCCGATGGCGGAGAGGTTGGGAATCTGCGAGACGTACAGCCAGATGTTCTTGGGCAGCACGTTGCAGAGCCCGGCCATGATCTCTTCCGGCTTCCAGCCCTGGCGCTGGAAGTCGACGATGTCGGACTGCATGAAGACGGCGCAGCCGTAGCCGAATTGCGGGTAGCCCTTGGCGTTGAAAGCGATGTCGGCGAATTCCTCCACCTTGAAGCCGAAGCTTTCGCAGGTGCCCTGGAGGAAGTAGCCGTTGCCGGCCGAGCATTGGGTGTTGAGCTTGAAGTCCTTCACGCGGCCGTCTTTGAGGATGATGATCTTGATGTCCTGGCCGCCGACGTCGCAGATGACATCCGCGTCGTGGTAGAAGTGGAGGGCTGCCTGGGTGTGGGCGACGGTCTCGACCAGGGCCACGTCGGCGCCGAGGGTGTCTTTGAGGATGTCCTTGGCGTAGCCGGTGGTGCCTACACCTAACACTTTAAGTGTTGCCCCTTGATCGCTGACCTGCTGGGCCAGTTTTGCCATGACTTCCTGGGTGTCCTCGATCGGATTGCCCTTGGAAAGTTGATAGGTTTTGCAGAGGACGTTGCGGTCCTTGTCGACGAGGACGGACTTGGTGGAGGTGGAACCGCCGTCGATGCCGATGAAGCCTTCCACCACCTGGCCGGGCTGGAAGGTGACGGGAACGAATTTTTTCTTGGCGTACTTATTCTTGAATTCGTCCAGTTCCTCGGGGGACTTGGCGAGAGCTTGGGCGCCGCCTTTCTTCGCTTTTTCCTGGACGCGGCCTTCGGTTATGTACCACTCCAGCTTTTCGCAGCCGGCGTAGAGGCCGATGCCGGGGTCTTCCGACTTGCCGTACTCGACCGCCCCGATGCAGGCAAAGTACTGGGCGTTGTCGGGGGTGGTGATCAGGTCCTCGGGATTAACGCCCTCGGGCAGCGGCGTGTTGCGCTCTTCCCAAACCTTGGGAATGTTGATCTTCCAGCAGTCGCGCATGCCCTTGATGTAGCAGTTGGGGCCGCCGAGCAGGAGCACCACCGGGCGCAGAGTGTTGCCGCGGGTCAAGACGGAGAGGTTCTGCTGGATGATGGACTCGAAGAGCGAGGCCATGAGCTCGTCAGGTGGGACGCCCTGTTTTTGCAGGCCGTTGATGTCGGTTTCGGCGAAGACGCCGCACTTGCCGGCCACCGGGTGCAGCTTGAGGCCGCGGTAACCCATCTGGCAGAGCTGGTCGGAGGGAATGCGGAGCTTGGCGTTGATTTTGTCGATGACGGCGCCGGTGCCGCCGGCGCACTTGTCGTTCATGGAAGGCAGCTTCTTCTTTTTGCCGGTCTCCGGATCTTCCTTGAAGATGATGATCTTGGCGTCCTGGCCGCCGAGCTCGATGACCGAGCCGCACTGCGGATAGAGCTTTTCGACCGCGAGGGAAACGGCGTTGACCTCCTGCACGAACTTGGCGCCGATGTGCTTGGCGATGCCGGAGCCGCCCGAGCCGGTGATGAATGCGCGGAAATTCTCCTGGGGCGTGTTGGGGAAATCGGCGGTGATCGCCTTGAGCATCTCCAGCGCCTTTTCGGGCTGCTTGGTTTCGTGACGCTGGTAGTCTGCCCAGAGGATGGTGTCAGTGTCGCCGTCAATGACGACGACTTTTACGGTAGTGGAGCCGACGTCGACACCCATCCAGAGGAGGTCGTATTTTTTCTGCGGATCAGCCTTTTCGGTAAGTCCGGGCATTTGTCCTCGCCAGTGCAGTCGTTGGTCGTCGGTCGTTGGTCGTCGGCCAGCGCGATTCGCGAACGACCGACGACCGAAGACCGGCGACGGTTTCTAGTGCGCTTCCTGGTGGTAGGGCACCTGGGCGCCCATTTTCTCGGCGACGTGGACGGCGAAATTCGGAGCCATGCCCACGATGCCTTTGTATTTGGGCACCTTGTAAAGGGCGCTCGACATCTCCGGATGCGCGTCCACGTAGGCGCGGAGCTCGTCGCTGGTCTTGCCGATCTTCCCCAGCACGTCCTTCATTTCCAGCTTGGCCTTGGCCTTGGCCTCGCCGAGCGCCATCTGGACGCGGCTGTGGGCGTTGATTTCGCCCTCGCCGGAGGTCTCGATGGGCAGGAAGATCATGTCCTTGTAGTGAGCGACGACGGCCGATTGAGCGCCATCGGATTGTGTGGAGGGCATGCAGCCGAAGGGCTTGAGCGAGAGCACCATGTGGCAGAGTTCACGGTTGGAGTAATAAATGTTTTTGGCGACCTCGAGATGGCCTTCCCCGCCGCCGGCGCGCGAGTTGTAGTAGGGATGGCCGAGGCGCTGGAGCTCGTACTGGTTGACCAGGCGGTGGGCGGTACCGCCGAGCGAATCGACGATCTTGTGATATTCGCGGGCGAAGATGACCTCGGCCGCTTTCAGCTTGGCCAGCTTCTGGCGGTAGTTCATCTCGATCTTTGCATGCTTGTCGAGACGCCATGCGGGAGGCATGACGACTCCCTCTTCCAGGCCCTTGGTGTCGCGGATCTTCTGCACCACCTGGTGGATCATGTACATGATCCAGGTGCCCACGGGCTCGACGATGACTTGCGCGCCCTCGCGGACGAGGAAGGGGAACATGTTGAAGTTGCCGTCGCCCTCGGTGGTCTGCGCCCAGAATTCGCCGGTGATTTTGACGATGGGCTTCACCCGAAGGCGGTCCACCTGGATGGAGTTGAAGCGGTCGCGGACGTGGTTGAGCGCCAGCACGTAGTCGTCGCTGTAGAGCTGGTTGAGGAACTTGCCCACGTACTCGACCGTGTCCTTCATGGGGATCTTGCCGCCGAGCTTGCCGAGAGCGCCCTCGACGGACCAAGGCGACTTCTTCTTCAGCACCTCGTGCATGTAGTCGATACACTCATCGAGGACAGCATCGGTCTCGCCGGGGTTGAGCTCAAAGGGGCGGACCTGGTGCGCGACCTCGTTGATGACGTTGCCCATGTTCATGGCGTTGAGCAGGTTGAGGAAGAAATCCAGGTTCATGCAGAGGCCGGCTTCGGCTTCGCTCTGGTTCAGTCCGCCGGACTGCTGGAAGAGCATGACGCGGAAGCCGTCGTAACCGGCGTTGCGCAGGGCCAGGCGGTACTCGGCCTCGTACATGCCGAAGCGGCAGGGGCCGCAGGCGCCGGCGGTAAGAAAGATGTAGCGGTCCAGCAGGTCCTGGCGCTGGATGCCGGATTCCTCCAGCCGCTGCAGGTACTGCACCAGATTGCCGACGGTGAAGTAGGTCGGGTTGCACTGGCCGTTGTTGCCGTACTCCTTGCCCAACTGGAAGGCTTTGACGTTGGGGGTGGGCACCACCTCGCAGCGGTAGCCCAGGCCTTCCAGGGCGCCGTGGATGAGCTTTTCGTGCTTCCAGGTGAGGCCGCCGAACAGGAGCGTGGTGCGGGCGCGCTCCTCCTTGGTGAAGCCGCGCTCGATGGGCTTGTGGAAGTGGTGAACCTGCTTGTGGACGACGCCAGCTTCTTTTTCCAGGCGGGCGCGCTCCTCGGCGACGCGCCGGCGGACGATGTCTTCGAGAGATGAGATCTGGACCAGGTCTTGACCGCTGGCAGGAATCTGCGTCGATGTGCTCATTTCCTCACCTTGCCCCTGACACGAGTGTGCCGGAATTGCTGGTTGCCATCCTCACGAGACAAACCAGGCAGCCCGACCATTGTCCGGGTGGAAATTGGTATGGAGGAACGGATTTTGCCGAATGGGAGAAAATCGTGGTCAAGCGGCGAAGGGGGAAGTCGAGCGGCGACACGACTTCGGGTTTTCAGCAACTTACAGACGAAATTGTGACAAAAGCAGCTATCGGCTATCGACTGTCAGCTATCAGCCAAAACGCCCGGACGCCGGATGAATCGGCCAGCTTTACTTATCCTGCGGAAGCCTTCAAGAGTGACCCCCTGCCCTGCCAGTTGATAGCTGAAAGCTGATGGCTGAAAGCTGAGAGCTGCGACCTGCCTTTCTGCTACACTGGCCCCTTTCAACGGCGAAAATCAGGAGCATTCCATGCCAAAGAGCGTAAACAAGGTCATTCTAGTCGGGCATCTCGGGAAGGACCCGGAGGTCAAGTACACCCCCAGCGGCACGCCGGTAGCCAAGTTCAGCCTGGCGACTAACGAGCGCTACAAGGACAAGGACGGCAACTGGCAGGACCGCACCGAGTGGCACAGCATCGTGGCCTGGCAGAGGACGGCGGAGGTTGTAGGCGAGTACTGCAAGAAAGGCAGCCAGGTTTATATCGAAGGCCGCCTCAAGACCGACTCCTGGGACGACAAGGAGACCGGACAGAAGAAATATCGCACCGACATCGTGGTCAATGACCTTGTGCTGCTGGGCGGGCGCGGCGGCGAGGCGGGCGAAGGCGGCGGACGCTCGCGCGGGACGGCAGCTCCGAATATGGATCAGCGCGTGCCGGAGCCGGAGCCGGCGGCGCAGTCGACGCAGATTACGGACGAAGATATTCCGTTCTAGCTATCAGCTCTCAGCAAAGCGCCCACATCTGCCAAACCCGGGCAGATGTGGGGCACCCGGCGTCCCGCCGGCGCCGCCACCGAGTTCCTCCTCAAGGTGGACGGATTTGAAAATCAAAACCAATTGTGGAAAGGCGCCAAGATTTCGGCAGGGCTTGTCACAAGGGGTGAGTGAGCAGGCCGGATAAGATTGCCTGCGAATATCTTCGCTCTGCCAAAGGATCGAGGTGCGATTCGATGAGGGCGCTGGTCTCGGAGAGCATTGAGTGGTACATCATCGAGAGTACCCCTTCAGAGTTACCGCCCGGGAAACCGCCGGTGCGATTCGGCCCCTTCATGAGCGAGGGCGAATGTCGCACGGTTCTGGACGGGGTAAAGCAGATAGGCCTTTTCAATCACTCCAAGTTCGAACTGGAACGGCACCGGAAGAAGGACAGCCGCGACAAACGATTCGCGGTGAAGCGCCTGGTGCGCCTGTGCGAGAGCGGCGCGAGCCGCACTTTCCAAGCTGTGCACACGGTCAATGTCTCCATCACGGGCGTACGACTGGGCGGCCTGCGGGAAAAATTGCGCCTGGGAGCCGTCTATACCCTGCGCTGCGGCGAGCGGGAAGCTCCTTTCCAGGTGGTCTGGATGGGCTCGGGACCCACGGAAGACCAAGCGGGCCTGGAGTGCCTGGCGCCGGAGCTGAACATGTGGGAGTTGGACCTAACTCAACTGACGGAAGAGGAACGGCTGCTGCGGGAGATCGGCCGGGCGCGCACGGTACAGAGCAGGCTTTTTCCGCAGGAAACGTTGCCCTTGCGGACCCTGGACTATAGCGGACATTGTATCCAGGCACGAACCGTCGGAGGTGATTACTACGATTTTCTGGCCATGGGGCCGGGAGAGGTCGGGTTCGTGGTGGCGGATGTGTGCGGCAAGGGAATCGCGGCCGCGCTGCTCATGGCCAATTTTCACGGAGGGCTGCACGCGCAATGCGCCGCCGGGCACGGGGACCTTCGGCGAGTACTGGCCTCGGTCAACCGCCAACTGTTCGAGCATACGGAGAGCGATCGCTACGTCACGGTGTTCCTGGCCAGCTACACCGACGATACGAGGAAACTGCGTTACGTCAATTGCGGCCATAGCCCGCCCGTGTGGCTTCGGCGCGATGGCGCGGTAGAGCACTTCACCGCGACCGCCACGGTGATTGGCTTGTTTCGCGACTGGGAAGGATCGGTGGCCGAGGTGCAGATCGAGCCGGGAGACGTTGTGAGCATGTACACCGACGGAATCACGGAAGCCAGGGGCAACGGGGAGGAGGAGTTTGGGCTGGCACGGCTGGTGAGCACCCTGGGCGAGGACCGCGGTCCGGGAGCGGCGTCGCTTGTGCAGAGGGTGGAACGCGCGGTGGAAGAGTTCCGGAGGGGCGAGCAGCATGACGATGCGACCCTGGTGGTTGCATGCTCGCGGTGAGTTGTCTGAAAGGCGCCAGCTAAGTGCTAGAATGCCGCGCCATGAACGAGCAGGAATTCCGGCGGCGCGCCGATGGCGCCATGGAATCGCTGAAGCAGGCCCTGATTGAAGCCGAGGGCGATGCCGACTTCGAGGCCGAGGATCACGCGGGGGCGCTGCACATCGGGTTCGAGGAGCCGCCGGGGAAGTTCGTGATTTCGCCGAATGCCTCGGCGCGGCAGATTTGGATTTCCGCGCTCTCCACCAGTTTCAAGCTGAATTGGAACGACGAGCAGAACGATTTCGTGCTGCCCAAAACGGGCGAGGGGCTGAAGCCGCTGGTTTCGCGGCTGATGAACCAGCAACTGGGGTCGGAGGCGATCGACCTGGACTAGGTTGGCAGCCAGGTTGTTCCTTGGGTTTCACCACCGAGACACCGAGATCACCGAGGCTCACCGAGATCTTTTTCGTCGAAAGCTGCCGGTGTTTTCCGATGCAGTGGTAGATGCGGGCAAGACATTTGCACTTTCAACCGGTATGCGCAATCTGCTGAGCTGGGCGCGTGCGCTGCTGATCCTCTGGCCCGGCATTTTTCTGGTCACGCTGATTCTGGAGTGGGTTTCCGCTGTGGCCGGGATGATCGACAAGACCGGACGCAGACGGCACGCGGTGGCGCGAACGTGGGCGGCCATCGTGCTCAGGCTTCTTGGCCCGGTGGAGGTGGAAGGCCTGGAGCGGATTGACGTGGGCCGGGCGCGCGTTTACGCCGCCAATCATCTTTCCGCCGTCGACATTCCCCTGCTCTACCGCTACCTGCCATTTCAGTTCCGCATCATGGCGCACCAGAAGGTGTTTCGAGTGCCGCTGATCGGCTGGTGGCTGCGAAGCTCGGGCGCGCTGGAAATCGCGCCGGAGAGCCTGGCGCTTTCGCGGCAGGCGCTGCGCGAGGCGATCAAGACCTTGAAAAGCGGGATGCCGCTGGCAATCTTTCCCGAAGGAGAGCGCTCGCCCACGGGAGACATGCTGCGTTTCCGGCCGGGCACGTTCTACGTGGCGGTGCAGGCGCAGGCGGATATCGTGCCCATCGCGATTGCCGGAACCTACGAAGCCCTGCCGATTGGGAGCATGCACGTGCGGCGGGCGCGGATGCGGATGGTGATCGGCGAGGCGATAGCGGTGGCGGGGTACACGAGAAACGACTTGGGCGCGCTGGCGGAGCGGACCGAGGCGGCGGTAGCGGAACTCGGGCGACGAAAGGCAAATCAGCCGCTGATCAACGCGGCTGAACGCGGATAAGACAAGAAACCCGTCGTCTTAAGCGCCGGCCGCTACTGCTTCGGCGGTGTTTTGCCGGCCGGCGGATGCGAGGGCTGTCCCATGCCGCCGTGCGGGTTGGGGGTTCCCAGGGGAGGCATGGCGATGCCGCCGCCGTGAGGGTTCGCGCCGGTGGCGGGCGGCATTCCCCCGTGGGGATTGGCGCCCCCGCCCATCCCCGTGCTGCCGAGCATCATGCAGGTGACGCGTCCGCTCTGGGCCACGCGCAGGTCGCCGGGACAGGGCACGCTTCTGACTTCCGCCTTCGCGCCCGCGTTCTCTGCGGTCTCGGACTGAACGGAGAACAGCTTGCCTTGTGAGTTGCCGGCATAGCCGACGGTCAGGCCGGGCATTTCATAGGCAACGTAGAACGGCTGCTTGTTTCCGGCCGCCTTCATGGCGCAGTCGGTGGCGGGCTGGACCTGGTCCGCGCTCAGCGATTTGACGCGGCCGCAGTCGGTGGCGCCGCTGCCGGCTTCCTGCTGAAGCTTCTGGGTGACCGCGTCACCGGATTTGGCGGCGGCGTTGCCCGGAGCGGGGGATTTGGAGCAGCCCGTCAGGAGGGCGGCCATAGCAAGGGCGATTAGAGCAGTGCGCATGGCAGCTATTGTATTGGGTAATCTGGGAATTTTGTAACCCGGTAATTTTGGCTGCCGGGCAAGGCAACCGCCAATCGCTAATCGCTAATTGCTAATAGCTTCTTCTTCAGATCCTGAGCGATGCGCTGCCCGTGGAAGCGTCCGTTCTCGATGAAAATTTCGTTGGTCTTGGATCCGGCCACGATCACGCCCGCCACGTAGACGCCGGGGACGTTGGTCTCCAGAGTTTGCTGGTTGACGATGGGGCGGCAGTCGTCGCCGGTGAGCTGAATGCCGAGGCCGCGCAGAAAGGAGAAGTCGGGATGGTAGCCGGTGAGGGCGAAGACGAAATCGTTCTTCAGCCGGACTTCGCCTTGCGGCGCCTGCAGCACGACCGCGTCGGCAGCGACTTCCTTGACCGCGCTGTTGAAGTAGGCGGTGACCTCGCCGGCCTTGATGCGGTTCTCGATGTCGGGCTTGATCCAGTACTTGACGTGGGCGTGCATGCCCGGACCGCGGTGGACCAGGGTGACGCGCGCGCCGTGCCGCCAGAGTTCGAGCGAGGCGATGGCGGCCGAGTTCTTGCCGCCGACCACCAGCACGTCGCGGTCGTAAAACGGATGCGGCTCGCGATAGTAGTGGTAGACCTTGGGCAGGTCCTCGCCGGGAACGTTCATGCGGTTGGGCAAATCGTAGTAGCCGGTGGCGACCACCAGCTTGCGCGCGCGGTACTCGGAGACGCGGCCGGGGCCAGGATGGTGAGCTTCGGGCCCCTCGAGCGCGCCCAGGATGGCGGGGCTGACGCTGGTGGTGAGCACGGTGAAGTCCCCGTCGGCGCCGGAAACGCGGTCGACGCGCTGGTACTGGCGGATGTCGAGCCGGTAGTGGTCGGCGACCTTGCGGTAGTACTCCAGGGCCTCTTCGCGGGTGGGCTTGACGTGGGCGCTGGGGAAGGGGACGTCGCCGATCTCCAGCAATTCCGGGGTGGTGAAGAAGGTCATGTTCGCCGGATAGTGGAAGAGCGAATTGACCAGGCAGCCCTTGTCGATGAGAACCACGCGCAAGCCGGCGCGCTGCGCTTCAATGGCCGAGGCCAGTCCGCTGGGGCCGGCCCCGATGACGAGGACGTCAGATTCCCGAGCATCGTTGGCGGGCACGGTGATTGGATTCAGGAGACGCAATTTACGAATTGTACAATTTTAGAATTGACGAATTGCACAGTTGTCGAATTGGCCGCACCGGCGGTCGCGGCAGCATTGTTCTTCGCGGAGTTCAGAGGAAGCAATATGGAAAATGTCGCAGCGCAAATCGAGGAGATGGTGCATCGCGAGACGCGCGCCTGGGACACGCAGGACGCCGAGGCGCTGGTTGATATTTTTCATCCCGACATGGTGTGGCCCTGGCCGCCGACGGCGCACGACCACGATCCCGCGACCTGGGTGTTTGTGCTCGGGCGCTACCACCGCGAGCGCTGGAAACGTGCCTGGGAAGAGTTGTTCGGCAAGCACCGGCTGATCCACAACCGGCGCATGATCCGGAGGATCGAGGTGACGCGGGAAGGCGATGGAGCGCTGGCGGTGGTGGATATCGACACCCTGTGGCGCGACCAGCAGGGCAACGACAATCACTGGAAGGGCCGGGTGGGGAAGGTCTACACCAGGATGGCGAACGGGGACTGGAAACTGATTATGCATACGGGCGCGCTGGAGTACTGAAACCCGGGCCTGTCACTTGTTGATGTGCCCGGGCGCACAAATCCATGGTCCGACAGGACTATAATTTTCAGGTTTGCGAAGTGGCCCGCAGTCATCTTGAGCACTGATCAGGAGCGCGATATGGCAACCACGGTGGAGAAGCCGCGCACGCGAGTGGAATCCGACAGCATGGGCAAGATCGAAGTGCCCGGAAACGTTTACTGGGGAGCGCAGACGCAGCGCTCGCTGATTCATTTCAACATCGGGCGGGACACCATGCCGCCGGAGCTGATCCGCGCGTTCGGCATCCTGAAAAAAGCCTGCGCGCTGGTGAATCAGGAGCTGGGGAAGCTGCCGGCGGACAAGGCCAAGCTGATCACGCAGGCGAGCGACGAGGTGATTGCTGGCAAGCTGAACGAGCAGTTTCCGCTGCGCATCTGGCAGACGGGCAGCGGCACCCAGACCAACATGAACGTGAACGAGGTGATCTCCAACCGCGCCATCGAAATGGCGGGAGGGGAGATGGGGTCGAAGAAGCCGATTCACCCTAACGATCACGTCAACATGTCGCAGTCGTCGAACGACACCTTCCCGGCGGCCATGCACATTGCCGCCGCCGAGCGCGTGAAGAAGGCGCTGATCCCGGCGCTGAAAACCGTGCAGGAGGCGATCGCGCGCAAGGCGAAGGAGTTCGATTCGATCGTGAAGATCGGGCGCACGCACCTGCAGGACGCCGTGCCGCTGACGGTCGGGCAGGAGTTCAGCGGGTGGGCGAGCCTGATCGAGCGCGACATCAAGCGGCTGGAGATGGTGCTGGACGGGCTTTATGACCTGGCGATCGGCGGGACTGCCGTAGGCACGGGGCTGAACACGCATCCGGAATTTGCCGAGCGCGCGGCCAAGAAGATCGCCGAGTTGACGGGACTTCCCTTCCGCTCGCATCCCAACAAGTTCGCGGCGCTTTCGGCGCACGATGAGGTCGTTTTTGCGCAGGGCGCGCTGGAAACAACGGCGGCGTCGCTGATGAAGATCGCCAACGATATCCGCTGGCTGGCCTCGGGGCCGCGCTGCGGGCTGGGAGAGCTGACCATCCCGGAGAACGAGCCGGGATCGTCGATCATGCCGGGCAAGGTAAACCCGACGCAGAGCGAGGCCATGACCATGGTGTGCGCGCAGGTGCACGGCGCGACCGCGGCGGTGGGCTTTGCGGGATCGCAGGGCAATTTTGAACTTAACGTCTTCAAGCCGGTGATCATCTACAACTTCCTGCATTCGGTGACGCTGATCGCGGACGCCTGCCACGGCTTTGTGGAGTTCATGATCAACGGCATTGAGGTGAACCGGGAGAAAATCGACTGGTACGTAAAGAACTCGCTCATGCTGGTGACGGCGCTGGCGCCCAAGATCGGGTACGACAACGCGGCCAAGGTGGCGCATACGGCGCACGTGGAGCACACCAACCTGAAGGAGGCAGCGATGAAACTCGGCTTCCTGACCAGCGAGGAGTTTGACCAGTTGGTGCGGCCGGAGAAGATGACGCATCCGTAGGAGCTATCAGCTTTCAGCTATCAGCCAGAACAAATCAGCCGCGGATTAACGCAGATGAACGCGGATAACACCAGGAAAAAAACGCGCCCAACCCGCGGGCGCGTTTGTTTTATCACCTTTTGTTTTATCAGTGTGTATCTGTGTAAATCAGTGGCTGATTTGTCTTGGCTGAAAGCTGATAGCTGACAGCCGATAGCTGTCTGTTAGTACGCCCACCGCAGCAGCGTCGCGCCGGTGGTAAAGCCGGCTCCCACCGAGGCCAGCAGGACCAGGCTTCCCTTCTTCAGCTTGCCTTCGTCGATGGCGGTTTGCATGGCCAGCGGGATGGTGGCGGCGGTGGTATTGCCGAAGCGGTCGATGTTGATGATGGCGGCGCCGGGACGGAGGCCCAGGCGCTCGGCGGTGCCTACCATGATGCGCCTGTTGGCCTGGTGCGGAATGAAGCAATCCACGTCCTTGGCGGTGACCCCGTTGCGCTTGAGCAGGCGGTCGCAGACATCGGCCATATTGCGAACCGCGTACTTGAACACCGCCTGGCCGTCCTGGTGGACGTAGTGCATTTTCTTGTCGACGGTTTCGTGGGTGGAAGGATTCAGGCTGCCGCCGCCGGGCATGTAGAGCGAACAGGCGCCGGCGCCGTCCACGTAATGGATGTAGTCGATAAAGCCGGCATCCTCGCCGTCGGCGGCGGGCTCCAGCAGCACGGCGCCCGCGCCGTCGCCGAAGATGACGCAGGTGGCGCGGTCGGTATAGTCGATGATCGAGGACATAACGTCGGCGCCGATCACCAGCACTTTTTTGTGCGCGCCAGTGCAGATGAACTGGGCGCCGGTCTGCAGGGAGTAGACGAAGGCCGAGCAGGCGGCGGAGATATCAAAGCCCCAGGCGCCCTTGGCGGCGATCTTGTGCTGCACCAGGCAGGCAGTGGAGGGAAAAAACATGTCGGGGGTGACCGTGCCCACGACGATGACTTCCACTTCCTGCGGGCCGATGCCCCGCTTGAGCAGGGCGCAGCGGGCCGCTTCGGCCGCCAGGTCGCTGGCAGCGGTGCCGTTTTCGACGATGTGGCGCTCGCGAATGCCGACCCGCTGCATGATCCACTCGTCGGTGGTTTCGACCATTTTTTCCAGGTCCTGGTTGTTGAGGATACGCGGCGGTACGTAGGTGCCGAGAGCGGTGATCTTGGCCCGAATCGCAGTACTCAATGAGTTCTCCCTGTGAGCAATTTCTATTCTGACTGATCGTGTCGGGAGTTGTCTAAGGCAAAAAGCCGGGCACCGGCGATCCCACTGCACACGTAAGAGCCCGTTACCGTTGCTTCCTTCCGGACCTGGCGGGGTTGGCGGGAGTACGTCGCGCGGGGCCGATGCCCGACACGCATGATTTTAGCATTCACGCAGGGAGCCGGGCTGTACCCGGATTGCAAACCTTGCGAAATTGAAGCAAGCGGCAGCTTCCCTTCTCGTCAAAACTGTCGAACAATAGGCCGGTGCCAGCCGGCGATAATTTCGAGTTCGTCTCCATCCTCAGCCCGGCGGCCCCCCGGCAGCCGTCGAGCTTGCGGGAGACGATCGAAAAATATTTTCAGCTTGCGCTGTTCCTGCTGGTGGTCACCGGGTTTGTCACCCTTGCCAGCACCGGGCGCCTGGACGCCTTCTCGGTCGCGCTGGTCTCGGCGGCGCTGCTGGCGCGCGCGTGGCTGATGCTGCGCGGACGCACGCTGACCATGCCCGAGCGCTGGACTTCGTACCTGACGCTGGTCTACGTCCTGTTCTACGCCGCCGACATATTCCTGGTATCCGGCAGCTTCGTGGACGCCACCGTCCACCTGGTGCTGTTCATCATGGTGGTGAAGCTCTTCTCCGTGCAGAGGAACCGCGACCATCTGTACCTAGCCATCATTTCCTTTCTCGAGGTGCTGGCGGCGGCGGTGCTCACCGTGGACACCGTATTCCTGGGCGCTTTTTGCCTTTTCATGCTGCTGGCGGTGGCGACGTTCCTGAGCATGGAAATGAAGCGCTCGGCGGCGCCCGCGACGGCGCTGCCCACGCCGAAGGTGTCCAACGCGCCGCGGCGGATGACCCGCTCGCTTTCCGCCATGGCGCTGGTGATGACCGTAGCGGTGGTGGCGGGCGCGGCGGGGATTTTCTTCGTCCTGCCGCGACTCTCCGCGGGCTACCTGAGCACCTATGCGCCGCGCAACGAGTTCGTCAGCGGATTCAGCGACCGCGTGCAACTGGGGGAGATCGGGCGCATCAAGCAGTCGAACGCGGTGGTAATGCACATCGAGATCGAAGGAGAACGCGCCCCCTACGCAGACCTTAGATGGCGCGGCGTAGCGCTGTCGCTGTTCGACGGCCGGCAGTGGACCAACCCGGCGAGCAACACCATGGAGGCCTACTCGGCCAACGGAAGATTCGAACCGCAACTGCGGCTGACCGGGATGGGCCGTTACAACCTGGGGCAGCCGCAATCGCGGGCGCGCAACCTGCCGGCCGAACTGCACGGGCTACAGCCGCTGCTCTACAAGGTGGTGATGGAGCCGATTGGCACCAACGTCCTGTTCCTGGCGCCGGTCCCGGTGAACTTGCAAGGGCGGATGACGGATATCGCAGTCGACGAAAACGGCGCGGTCTACAACCTGGACCACGACCGCATGACCGAGAGCTACACGGCGGCGTCGCTGCTGCTGCCGGCAAATCCGGGGCTGCTGCGGCGAGCCGCCGGCGCGGTCCCGCCGGACATTGCGCTGAATTACCTGCAACTGCCCAAACACGTCGATCGGCGGGTGGTGGAGCTGGCACGGCAGATTACCTCCGGGGCCGGCAACAATTATGACCGCGCCGCCGCGGTGGAGCGGTACGTACGTACACACTACGGATATAGTCTGCAGATGGCGTCCACCCCGCCGCCGGACCCGCTGGCGTATTTTCTTTTCGAGCGCAAGGAAGGGCACTGCGAGTACTTCGCGTCGGCGATGGCGGTGATGCTGCGGACCTTGGGAGTGCCCACGCGAATCGTCAACGGCTTTCGCGGCGGTGAATACAACGACCTGACCGGCAACTACATTGTGCGCGCCCGCGATGCGCACTCCTGGGTGGAGGCCTACATTCCCGGCTATGCCTGGGTAAGCTTCGATCCCACGCCGCCCGATCCCAAGCCGGCGGTTGGCGACACCCATCGAGTCCTGCTCTACCTGGACGCGGCGCGCGAATTCTGGCGCGAGTGGGTGATCAACTACGACTTTCTGCATCAGCGCACGCTGACTATTACGGCGATGGCCCATGGGCGCACCGCCGGCGACTGGACGCGCAACTGGCTGCGGCGGCGTTACGAGGCGCTACTGGCGGGCACGCGGCGGCTGCACACGTCGATGGAGCAAAGGCCGCAGACCTGGGGGCTGGGCACGGCGGTGGCGATCATCCTGTGCCTCGTCCTGGTCAACGCGGCGCGCCTATGGCGGATCGCGCGGCGCAATCGCCTGGCTCGAAGTCCGGAGAGGCAGCCTGCAGCGGCGGCCACCATCTGGTACACGCGCATGACGCGCTCCCTGGCGCGAAAAGGCTTTCCCAAGGCGCCGGTCCAGACTCCGGGCGAATTCGTGGCCAGCATTCACGACCCCTCGCTGCAAGGTTCGGTGGCGAGGTTCACGCGCCATTACGAGCGCGCGCGCTTCGGCGGGTCGGCCGAAGACGCGGTACGATTGCCGAAGCTGTTCGAAGAGCTCAAGGAAAGCAGGAGTTGAACCGCAAGAGAGCCAAGTCTGACCGCTGAACCGCCGCAGAACCGATGTTTCCGATAGAATTGAAGTGCTGCATGTCCGACCTGCCGGTCATCCTCGAACAACCGACGGCTTCTGAGAAGGACGCGCAAGCGACGCGGCCGCAGAAGGTCGGGTTCGTGTCTCTGGGCTGCCCCAAGAACCTGGTGGACTCGGAAGTGATGATGGGCATGCTGGCGCAGGCGGGGGCGGAGATTACGCCCAACGCCGAAGAGGCCGACGTCATCGTGGTGAACACCTGCTCGTTTATTGAGAGCGCGCAGCAGGAGTCGGTGAACACCATCCTGGAAATGGCGCGGCTCAAGAGCGGCGGCCGCGCTCGCAAGCTGGTGGTGGCCGGGTGCCTGGTGGAACGCTTCCGCCAGGACATCCAGAAGAACATTCCGGAGGTGGACGCGGTGGTGGGCACCGGGGAGCTGCCGAGGATCCTGGAAGCCGCCGGCATTTCCCGACCGGGGGCGGCCGGGCCGCAACCCAACTCACCGTTGGTCGTTTTGAGCGGGAATGGGCGCGCCGAAGGGCAGGCGCGCGAGCGGGCCGGACGCTTCTCGCGCGAGACGTGGGAGGGAGCGGTCGGCGATCTGCCGAATTATCTCTATGACGAAAACACCCCGCGGCTATTGGCGACGCTGCGGGCTTCGGCGTATATCAAGATCGCCGAGGGATGCGACCATCCCTGCAGCTTCTGCATCATCCCGCAACTGCGCGGGAAGTTCCGCTCGCGCCGGTTTGAGTCGGTGATCCTGGAGGCGGAGCGGTTGGCGCTCGCCGGGGTGCGCGAGATCACGCTCATCGGCCAGGACACCACCTGCTATGGCGAAGACATGGGGCTGAAAGACGGCCTGGCACTGCTGCTGCAGAAGCTGGCGGGAATCGAAGAGCTGCGCTGGATCCGCTTCCTCTACGCCTATCCGAACAAGATTACCGGGCGGCTGCTGGAGACGATCGCGGCGCAGGAGAAGATCTGCTCGTACATGGATGTGCCGCTGCAACACGCCTCCGCCTCAGTGCTGAAGCGCATGAAGCGCGGCGGCGGCGCGGAGCTGTTCCTGCGCTCGGTGGAGAAGATGCGGCGCGCCATCCCGGAACTGACGCTGCGCAGCTCGTTCATCGTCGGCTTCCCGGGCGAGACCGAAGGCGAGTTCGAAGAGTTGTGCGACTTTGTGCGCGAGGCGCAATTCGACTGGTTGGGCGCGTTCGGCTACTCCGACCAGGAAGGCGCGGCGGCGCACGACCTCGGCAAGAAAGTTCCGCCGGCGGAGACGGAGCGGCGGCGGCGCAAGCTGATGCAGACGCAGAAGTCGATCAGCCGCAAGAAGAAGAAGGCGCTGGTGGGACGCCGGTTTGACCTGCTGATCGAAGGCCCCTCGAGCGAGACCGAGTTGCTGTGGGAGGGGCGCACCGCGATGCACGCGCCGGAAATCGACGGCAAGGTGTTCATCAACGACTTTGCGGATGCTTCGGAGCCGGAGCCGGGCTGGTTCCACCGGTGCGAGATCACCGAGGCGCACGACTACGACCTGGTGGCGCGGCTGCTTTAACAGAAATCCAACAGCACAGAGACGCGAAGAAGAAGCAAGAGTTCCCGTTTCTCTGTGACTCTGTGACTCTGTGTTAATCAGTTTGGCATCGCATACAATGAAGTGCTGATGGCAAAGAAGCGCGTCCGCAGCGTCCGGTGTCCCACCTGCCGCAAGCTAGTGATGCGCGGGGATCCCGAGTTCCCGTTTTGCAGCGAGCGCTGCCGGCTGCTCGACCTGGGCAAGTGGGCCAGCGGCGGCTACGTGATTTCCACCCCGCCGAACGAAGGCGACCAGTTTGGCGAGGCCGATTACACTGTGAACCAGCGGCGGCCGGCGAAGCCTGACGGCGCCCCTCAGCACGATGAAAACCAGCGCAAGCGCTCCTGAGCCGATCACCACGGCGCCGCGGACCACGTGGGCGTGGCTGATCGGCACTTTTTTCGGCGTCGGCCGGCTGAAACCCGGGCCGGGCACATGGGCGTCGCTGGCGACGGTGGCGCTATGGCGCGCGCTGGCACCGCTCACCGGCCAGTTCAGGGTAGAAGCGGCCATCGCGGCCGCGGCGCTGGTCACGGCTATCGGCATTCCAGCTTCCACCCGGGTGGCGCGCGAGGCGGAGCGGAAAGACCCGCCGTTCGTGGTGATCGACGAGGTGGCGGGGCAGTTGATCGCGCTCATCGGCGCCGGTCTCGATTGGAAATCTCTTCTCGCGAGCCTTATACTTTTTCGTGTCTTCGATATCGTGAAGCCGCCGCCCCTTCGCCGGCTGGAAAAACTGCCGGAAGGCGCCGGAATCATGCTGGATGACGTTGGCGCAGGGCTTTACGCACTGGCGCTGGTGCAGGTGGCGCGGCATGTCGGCCTGCTCGGTTAGTCGCGGCGGCCGCGCGCGCATCTAAGTAGCACGAACAGCCATGGGCATTTCTGACCGGATATTGGGAAAGAAGAACGTCAACGGGCATCCGCGGATCGACACCGTGGAGCCCGCCGCTGCCCTGCCCGGGGGCGAGATCCGCATTATCGGCAGCGGCCTGCGCCCGCACGACATGCGCCGCCCCAAGGTGCAGTTCGGCGAGTTGGAAGGCGCGGTGGTGATCAGCTCCGACCAGTTCCTGGTGGCGCGGGTTCCGGAGGGCGCGCACTCCGGGCCGGTGACGGTGGACGCCAATGGGCAGGCCAGCAATCCGCACGAAATCCGGGTGGCGGTGACGATTGCGGAAAATCTGCACCCGGTGACCAACCCGGCGCTCGACTTCGAGGGCAACATCTACGTCACCTTTTCCGGCTCGCGCGGGCAGAAGGTGCCGGTAGCGATCTATAAGATCGACACCAACTACAACGTCAAGCCGTTCCTGGCCGAGATGATGAACGCCACCGCCATCGCCTTCGACCGCGAAGGGCAGATGTACGTGAGCTCGCGCTACGACGGCGCCGTTTATCGGGTGGCGCCCAACGGAACGATGTCGGCGTATGCGGAGGGCATGGGCGTGGCCACCGGACTGGCGTTCGACAGGGCGGAGAACCTCTACGTCGGCGACCGCAGCGGGACGATCTTCAAAATCTCGCGCGACCGGCAGATTTTCGTCTTTGCCACGCTGGAGCCGAGCGTATCGGCCTACCACCTGGCGTTCAGCCCGGCGGGAAACTTGTACGTCACCGGTCCGACCACATCCAGCTTCGACGCCGTGCACGAGATCGACCCGCACGGCAGCGTCTCGGTTTTCTATCGCGGCCTGGGGCGTCCGCAGGGCCTGGCCTTCGATGCGGAGGGCAACCTCTACGTGGCGGCGTCGCTGCGCGGAAAACGCGGCATCGTGCGCCTCACCCCCCAGAAGCAGCCGTCGCTGGTGGTGGCCGGGCAGAACGTGGTCGGGCTGGCGTTTGCGCCGGGCCGCGCCTCGGTGCTTGCCACCAGCAACGCCATCCACCATCTCTCCTGGGACATCCAGGGACATCCGCTGCTGCCGGTGGAAGAGACGGCGTACTGATCGGGCGATCTGGTGATCGGGTGATCGCTCAATTACACTTCCCCTGTGAATGCCGAGATCATCGCCATCGGCTCCGAGCTGCTGACGCCCTTTTTCCAGGACACCAATTCCCTCTACCTGACGGAAAAGTTGAATCAGCTCGGGGTCGAGGTGTCGTTCAAGACGGTGGTGGGCGATAAGGGCGATCATCTCACCTCGGTGGCGCGGATTGCGCTGCGGCGGGCCGACATCGTGATCTTCATGGGCGGGCTTGGGCCCACCGAGGACGACCTGACGCGCGAGTGCGTGGCCGCCGCCCTGGGCCGCGCCATCCGCCGAGACCAGGACCTTGTGGCGCAGCTCTACGCGCGCTTTGCCAAGGTGCGGCGAAAGATGTCGGAGAACAACGAACGGCAGGCGGACGTCCTGATCGGCGCCGAGGTGCTGCCCAACGCCCTGGGCACCGCGCCCGGACAGTGGATTGACCATGAACACGAGGGCTCCAAGCGGTTCATCATGTTGCTGCCCGGGCCGCCGCACGAGATCCAGCCGATGTTCGAGGAGCATTGCCTGCCGCGGTTGCGGCAGCGGCTGCCACGGCAGTTCATCGCCACACGCGTGCTCAAGGTGGCCATGATGCCGGAGTCGGAGTGCGACTTTCGCGTAGCCCCCATCTATAAGCGCTATAGCGACGTGCAGACCACCATCCTGGCGGGCGCGGGCGAGATCCAATTGCGGCTGATGGCGCACGGCGATTCCCTGGAGGCGGCGCAGGAGCGCGTCGACGAGCTCGCCGGCCTGATGGAAGACGAGCTCGACGACTTCGTCTACTCCAACGCGGGCGAATCGCTGGAGCAGATCGTTGGCTACTATCTGCAGATGCGCGGTGCGACGCTGGCGGTGGCGGAATCGTGCACGGGAGGAATGCTGAGCGAAAGGATCACCAAGGTCAGCGGCAGCTCGCGCTATTTTGTCGGCGGGGCGGTTGTTTATGACAACGAGATGAAAAGCCTGTTCGCCAATGTGCCGCCCATGCTGATCGCGGAGCATGGCGCGGTGAGCAAACAGGTGGCGGCCGCGCTGGCCGAAGGGATTCGCGAGGAGTGCCGGGCCACGGTGGGCGTGGGCATTACCGGGATTGCCGGGCCGAGCGGAGGCACGGAGGAAAAGCCGGTCGGCCTGGTGTATCACGCCGTTTCCGACGGCAAGCGCACCAACGTGGTGGAGCGCAAATTTCCCGGCGATCGCGACCGCATCCGCTGGTGGGCCACGCAGCAGGCGCTGGACATG
The DNA here is from genome assembly GCA_963740615.1 of Terriglobia bacterium. Classification (GTDB taxonomy): domain Bacteria; phylum Acidobacteriota; class Terriglobia; order Terriglobales; family Acidobacteriaceae; genus JAIQGF01. The sequence goes on along the minus strand of CAVUEZ010000003.1, from coordinate 181,713 downwards.
GTGAGGAGACTGTTGATGTAGGAATTGGCCCGGGAGAGAGAAAAACTAAGAAATGAAGAATAATGAAGACTGAATGAGAGTCTTTGTCGGTCTCGATATTGATCTCGCCATTCGCGAGCGCATGACGCGCTACCTGGAAGGCGTGCGCGGGTTTGCGCCGGACGCGCGCTGGGTGAAGCCGGAGACCTTTCACGTGACGCTGAAATTCATCGGCGAGCAGAAGGCGGAGCAGGTGGAGCAGATCAAGCGCGAGCTGGCCGCGGTGCGTGGAACCCCGATCGAAATATCTTTTCGCGACCACGGATTCTTTCCCAACCCGCGAAACCCGCGGGTGTTCTGGCTGGGGATCGAGGCCGGAGAGGGCCTGCCGCGGCTCGCTTCCATGGTGGATGAGGCGGTTGGACATACCGGCGTGCCGCGCGAGTCGAACGATTACCAGCCGCACCTGACGCTGGCGCGCTCAGGATCCGGCAGGCCGCGTTCTATGCCGGGCGAGCATCCCAGCCCGCCGCTGCGCCGGCTGGCGGAGAAATTGGAGGGCAAGCCCGCGCCCGACTTCGGTACAATGACCGCTCGCGAATTCTTCCTGTACGAGAGCAAGCTGTCGCCCAGTGGGGCGAGGTACACCAAGATCGCCCGGTTTCCGCTCGAGTAGTCGTTGGTCGTTGGTCGTTCGCGAATCGTTGCGGCCAACGACCGACGACCAAAGACCAACGACGATTTCCAATGGCCATCGACTTCATTGTCGCCGTTGTTGCCTACTTGCTGGGATCAATTCCCTTCGGCTACATTCTGGTGCGCCTGTTCCGCGGCGAGGACGTCCGCGCCATCGGCAGCGGCAACATCGGCGCGACCAACGTGGCGCGGAAGGCGCCCGGGCTGGGTGCGGCCACGCTGGTGCTGGATGCGGCCAAGGGATTTGCGGCGGTTTACGCTGCCCTTGGCTTGGCGCATTCGCATTTCAACCATTATTTCCCCGGGTACATAGACACCTACGATGTTTCGCCGATCCTGCTCATGGCGATTGCCGCCGTCTTCGCCATTCTCGGCCATGTTTTCCCCGTCTGGCTGAAGTTCAAGGGCGGCAAAGGAGTGGCTACCGGGGTGGGCTCGTTCATTGCGCTGGCGCCCAAGGCCGTGCTGATAGTGCTGCTTATCTTTGTCGCCGTTGTGGCCGCGTTCCGCTACATTTCGCTGGGGTCGATCGTGGCGACGGCGGCGTTTCCGGTTTTTGCGTGGCTGTTGTACCGGTACCAGGCCTCGCCGGCGGTATTTGCCGCCATGGTGTGTGCTTCGGCGCTGATCATCGCCAAGCATCACCAGAACATTCGGCGCCTGCTCGCAGGCACCGAACACCGGTTTGAGTTGAAGCATAAGTAATTAAGATTTCCTCTGTGTCCTCTGTGGCTAAACATGAGTGAAATCGCGGTCATTGGCGCGGGGGCGTGGGGCACGGCGTTATCGATCGTGCTGGGGCGCAAGGGAACGCACCGGGTGCGGCTGTGGGCGTTTGAAAAAGAGGTTTGCGCATCGATTGCCTCACACCGTATCAACGATCTGTTCCTCGCGGGCGCCGAAATTCCGACGGCGGTCACGCCTACCAATTCTCTCGAAGAGGCGCTGCGCGGGGCGGAGGTCGTGGTCAGCGTGATGCCCTCGCACCACTGCCGCAGGCTGTTCCGGCAGATGGCCTCCCACCTCGCGCCAGAAATGATCTTCGTAAGCGCCACCAAAGGCGTGGAGACCGATTCCCTGCTGCGCATGAGTCAGGTGATCGCCGAGGTGCTGGCGGAAACTGGGCGAGTGGAACGGCCGCGGATTGGGGCGCTCAGCGGACCGTCGTTCGCCAAGGAAGTGGCGCGCGGCGACCCGACGGCGATCACCATCGCTTCGCAGGATTCAGAGCTCGCGGAAACCGTGCAGCGCGAGTTCAGCACTCCCTGCTTCCGCGTCTACACCAATGACGATGTTGCCGGGGTGGAATTCGGCGGGTCGCTGAAAAACGTGATCGCCATCGCCGCCGGGGTGTGCGACGGGCTGGGGCTGGGGCACAACACCATCGCGGCGCTGATCACGCGCGGGCTGGCGGAGATCACGCGGGTGGCGGTGGCGTGCGGCGCCCGGGCCGAAACCATGGCGGGGCTGGCCGGGATTGGCGACCTGGTGCTCACCTGCACCGGCGGGCTCTCGCGCAATCGCACCGTGGGGGTGGATCTCGGCAAGGGCCGCAAGCTCGACGAGATCATCGCCGGCATGCACGGCATGGTGGCCGAGGGCGTTTTGACCACGAAAGCAGCGGTCGGCTTGGCGCGCCGGCATGGGGTGGAGATGCCGATCACCGAGCAGATTGACGCCATGCTCAACCAGGGCAAGTCGCCGCGCGATGCCATTCACGACCTGATGACCCGGCGCGGCACCAGCGAAGTGGCGCTGCACCGGGCGTGATCACAACTCCGAACTCAGAATTGGCCGCTACTCCACCCGCCGGCGGTCCGCATTGCGCTCCGACGACGAGGCCGGGGTGACACTCAGCGGGCCCTCCAGGCGGAAATTGAGCACGGTCTCGGAAGGCAGTTTGATCTGCTGGCCCTTGGTCGCCGCCTGCACGCCGGTGCCGGCCCCGGCGCCGACCGCGGCTCCAATGGCTGCTCCTTTGCCCCCACCGGCAATGGCGCCAATAATCGCGCCCAAGCCGGCGCCGCCGCCCACGGTGGCCGCGGTGCGCTTGCCGCGCGAGCTGCCCTGCCTTTCATATTGATTCGTTTGCAGCGCGTAGCTCTTGCCGTGCACGCGCAGGCGCGTCAGGGTGAGCGCGAGCTGCGACTGTCCCTTGAAGTGGCCGGCGCTGGCGGACTGCACGATCTGTCCTTCCACGTCCGCATCGGCGGGAATGACAACTTCGTCGCCCACCATCACCGGCTGCGACAGGGTGGCGCGGAAGGTGTCGCCGGCGCGGCTGCGTTCGGTGTCGATGGGATCGATCAAGCGCACGGCAAGCACCGTGCCCGAGGGAACGGTGACCACGCGCGGCGGAACCGGGGGCGGCGCAGCCTGCGGCTCAACCGCGGCGGATTGCGCCGGAGCTGGCGCTGTATGGCTCGGGCTGCGCGCCGGAGTGCGACGCCGCCGCGCCGGGCGAGCTGCCTTCGGCGCCGGGGTCTCCTCGGTCGGCGCGGCTTCCTGGGCTACCGCCGGCGCAGAAACTTCGAGATTGTTGACCACGGTCCTCACACCGGGGACCTGGGCGGCATCGTTGGCGGCCGCGCTGCGCTCCAATTCGCTGGAGACGCTGCCCGACAGGGTGACCACGCCGCTGGCGGACTGCACGCCGAGCTGCTTGTTCTGGATATTGCCGTCGGCGGCGATCTTGGATTGCACCTGGTTGGCGATTTGCGCATCGTTGGGGGCGCGGCTGCAGGCCAGGTTCAGCCCCAGCGCCAGCAGCAGAACGAGAAACAAGGAAGATTTCGCCTTCATGATCGCTCCTTCTGATTTCAACGGTGGCGGCTTGGAAGATTAGATGCCGAGACGCTGCTCTCGTCTGTATGTAAAAACCCCTAAATCCGGCGGGGTTGCGTGCTGAACGTGGTTGAACACCGCTGGAAAGCTGCGGTTGGACAACATAGCGGACCAAAATGGGCAGGAGTTCCGCCCGCGGGATGCCTGCCGCCCCGCTCGTTGCCAGTCACTGCTTTTTCATCCCGCGACACTGGCGCCTGTGATAAAAGAATTCGCTCTGGGACAAGTCCGACCATGGAGATCCAGATAGAGCGGACGGAATTCGACGAGTCGCTGGGCTACCAATACTACGTGGCCTTCAACTCCAACGGCACCTTCGAGGAGGAGGAGGTGCACGACCGGGTGTCGGTGGAAGTTGCGGTCTCGCTGTGTGAAAACGGCGACCTGGCCGACTTCAGCTTCGAAGTGCCGAAGTTCTGCCGCTCGGGGGCGGCGCTGGAGTTCATCTCTGCTTCGCACAACGCCTCCTACATCGAACCGCGGGTCTATATCACCATGCCCGAACTGAACGGCGACACGGTGGCGGCGGCCGCCGGGCGCCTGGAACTCGACCTGGCTGGGCGCATTATCGGCATGGAAATTCTCTGGTCTCCGCTGGAAATTCCTGACCTGGAGGAAGCCTCCTAGGGGCTGCTGGCTTGGGCACGTTCTCAGCAGCCTGCTAGTCGGAAGGTGTGGTGTGCGCCTGGACGCCGTGCTGGGCCTCCCGGCGCGCCCGATTGATCTCTTCCACGTCTCCCATGACGATCAGCACCGTGCCCGCCTGCAGCGCGAGCGTGTCCGGCGGATTCACCAGGAAATCGCGCTTCTGCTCTCCCAGGCTGGTTTTGACGGCGAGCGGCATCAGGCTGTAGCGGGCGCGGAACTTGAGTTCCTCCATGCGCCGGCCGATCCAGGGAGACGCTTCGGGAACGACGATTTCCTCAATGCGCAGGGTGCGCGCTTTCTCGCGCAGCATGAGGTCGAGAAAGCTGGTGACGTGCGGGCGCAGCGCTTCGCTGGCCAGGCGCAGCCCGCCGATAGCATTGGGAGAAACAGCGGTGTTGGCGCCAGCGCGCAGCATGCGGTCGGCGAACTTGACGTTGGCACAGCGGGCCACGATGCGCAGCTTGGGGTTGTTCTGGCGAACCATGACGGTGATCACCAGGTTGTCCTTGTCGCTGTCGACGGCGGCAATCACGCCGCGGGCGCGCTCCAGGCCGGCGGCATTGAGCACCGTCTCCTCGGTGGCGTCGCCGATAACGTAGAGGACCTCCTTGTAGCTGCCGCTCTCGTGCTCCTGGAAGCGCTTGATCTTCTCTTCCTGAATTTCGATGACCACGAACGGAGTGCTCGTCTTGTGTAACTCCTCCACCGCGTAGCGGCCGGTGTCGCCCAACCCGCAGACGATGAAGTGGTCCTTGAGGGCCTGGATGCGCTTCTGCATGGTACGTCTCCAGAACAGGTTGCGGATCTCGCCCTCGACCAGGAAGGCGGTGACCACGGAAAAGACATAGACCGTGATGGTTACTCCCAGGATGACGACGAACATGTTGAAGATGCGCAGCGCGGGATTGCCGGCGGTGTCGATGATCTCGCCATAGCCGACGCCGGCCAGGGTGATCACCGCCATGTACACCGCCTGCAGGAAGCTGACCTGCGGCCCGCCCAGCAGCCGGTAGCCGGCGACGGCGAAGGCCGCCATCGCGACCAGCGCCAGCAAGGCATAGAGAAGACGTCGGCGGATGTTCATGCCTGGTCCGGTTCCCGAGTGCGCGTCCGGCGAGGGTTTCCGGCGATTCGGGGCGAAGTGAGCGCGATTTTAGCATACGGGCATGAACGCTTCGTCCCCCGGCGAACCGGGGGTGGCATATCATGCTGGCATGGCGGGTGTTGCGGCCTTTGTGCTGGCCGGCGGACAGAGCTCGCGCATGGGGCGCGACAAGGCTTTCCTTCAACTGGACGGCCTGACGCTGCTGGAACGCGCGCTGGCAAACGCGCGCCACGCCAGTGAAGAAGTGATGATCGTCGGACAGCGGGTAAAGTTCACCGGCTACGCGCCGGTTATCGCGGATGTATATCCCGGGCAGGGGCCGCTGGCGGGAATCCATGCCGCGCTCAGCGCCGGCCGGGCAGAGCTGAACTTCATCGTCGCTCTGGATACGCCCTTCCTGGAGCCCGGCTTCGTGCGATATTTGATGGAGCAGGCGAAGCGGAGCGGGGCCGTGGTAACCCTGCCGCGCGTCGCCGGGCGGGCGCACCCCCTGTGCGCGGCTTACCGGCCGCAATTCGCGCCGGTGGCGGAATCGGCCTTGCAGCAGGGGCATAACCGCATCGAGCCGCTGCTCGCCCGCGTACGCACACGCGAGATCGGCGATGCCGAGTTGCGCGAGCACGGATACCATGCGCGCATGTTCGATAACCTGAATACGCCCGAGGAATGGGACCAGGCATGCAGACGAACACGGAACTAGGCAATTATCCTGAGGCCGCCGGCAAAACGGCGGCCGCGGAGCATCGTCCTGCGGCGGCGAAGCCCTACATCGAGTTCAAGGACGTGTCCAAGGCGTTCGGCGCGAACAAAGTGCTCGACGATGTGAGTTTCACCGTGATGGCGGGGGAGACGGTCTGCATCCTGGGGCGCAGCGGAGTGGGAAAATCGGTCGCGCTGCACAACATCATGGGTTTCATGAAGCCCGATTCCGGCCGCGTGATCGTGGCCTACGAAGACATTACCGACTACGCGGAGCAGGACCTGGAGCGCATTCGCAAGAAGGTCACCATGGTTTTCCAGAACGGCGCGCTGTTCGATTCGCTCAGCGTGGGCGAGAACGTCGCCTTCCCGCTGCGTGAGCGCGGCGACCTGGACGAGGAGCAGATTTACCAGATCGTGGACGGATTGCTGGAGATGGTCGGCGTACGCGCCATGCGCGATCTGCTGCCCTCCAATTTGTCCACGGGAATGAAGCGCTCGGTGGCCATCGCGCGCGCCCTGGCGGCCCAACCGGAGGCCGTCCTCTACGACGAGCCCACCACCATGGTGGATCCATTAATGGCGCAGTTGCTTGGGGATCTGATCAAAAAGTTAAAGTTTCAGTTGAAGCTAACCAGCGTCGTGGTGACGCACGACATGCGGCTCGCCAAGAAGCTGGGCGACCGCATCGTCTTCCTGCACGAAGGCCGGGCCGTTTTCCAGGGCACACCGGCGGAGATGGCGGAAACCCAGGAGCCGATCGTGCGCCAGTTCCTGCAACTGGACGAACTCGACGTCGACCAATTCCGCGCCGAAAACGGCGGCGGCGGACAGCAGCCGGGGATATGAGTCCGACATGCGAGTTCCGAGCTTCTGTCGCACGTGGCGCTCAGAAATCAACTACCCGTTGCCGTGCACGTGCTCCGGCCGGACCTTGTAGATAACCCGCACCTCGCCTGGCTGCCGGTACGGATAGATGTCCACCCCGAGATATTTCTTGGCCAGGCTGTTGATGGACTCGTCGGCGCCTTCCTGGGTGATCTCGAAGACGCGCCCGCGGACCTCGATGTAACGGTACGGGTTCTCCGGATCCATGATGGAAAGCGACACCCGGGGATCGCGACGAATGTTGAGGTCCTTCTGCCTTCCGCGCGCGGAATTGAAGATCAGGCTCTGGCCGTCATAATCGAACCACACCGGCGTCACCTGGGGAGTGCCGTCGCGCATCAGCGTGCCCAGATGGGCGAACGCTTTCTTGCCTTTGAAAAGGTCGAGGTACTTATCGGGGATCTTCTCCGCCACGGTTCTTCCTCCATGCTCTAACTACTTTCCAGTTGCCACTGCCGGTTCTTCGTTGCTGCATTGTGCGTATCTGGATCAGGCGTAGCCGGATTGGGGGCGGCGGAACTGGTCGAGGGCGACGCCGATGTGCTGAAGGTGATGGACCATGTGGTCCACGTAATCCTCGATCACAAAGCCCAGGGTGATGGGCGTCCCGCCGGCAATGGTGCAGGCGCGGGCGAGAGCGGGCGCGGGGATACGGCGTGCCGCGGCCAGCATGTGGTCATTCAAGGCAGACCAGAGCGCGATGACTTGCCTCCACTCTCGCTGGTCATAACCCTGGCGCTCGACCCAGGCATCCTGCTCGTAGCCGGGGAGCGCAGGCGCGTCCTCCCGCTGCACGCGAATGATGCGCGCATAGTTGTTGACGGCGGAATCCACCAGATGGCCGAGCTCCTCCTTCTTCGACCAGGCGTTGGGCTTGGTACGAGAGGAAGCCTGTCCGGGTGAGAGCGCGGCGAGATGTTCCCTTCCGGCGGCAAGGACAGCGGCAAAACGATCGAGAGTTTCCATAAATCTCCAGAAGCAAACGCCAGGTCGTCCGATGCCTCGCCCGGAATGACACCCCACCGACGTGCGGTGCTGTCCCGGTCAGCCCTTGGCGGGGCTGCCGGCCGGAGGATTGTTTTGGCCTTCGGCGGCTTGCACAGCGGCCTCAGCCGCCTGGAAACCGATCTTGGAGTGCGTGCCGTCGCAGAACGGCTTGTTTACCGACCCGCCGCAGCGGCAAAGGGAAAAGGCAGTCTTCCCTGCCAGGTTGTACTCGTTGCCGTCGGCGTCCACCAGCTTCACGCTTCCCTCTGGGGCCTCGACGCGATAGGGGCCATTCCTTCTTGCGGTGATCTTTACTTCCGCCATAGTTCCCTCCCGAACGTAGCAGTAGATGTGGAAAGCCACGAACGGGATACGCGAAATCCGCATTTCCAACAAGGCCAAAAGCCCGCCTTTTCTCAGAGACGTGTGGCATGACTGAAGTGGTGCCCTGAAGCAAGGGGCTGCATCCGTTCATCTTTCGCCGGAAAAAGATCAGGCGTGCTGTGCCAGGCGGGCCCTGCGTTCGGCTTGTTCGGCGTGCTGCAGGACGGTGCGGAGTTGGCGCGCGCTGGAGGCCAGGGCGTCGCGCATGGGAACTGAACTGCTACCCAGGGTTTTCTGCAAGTCAGCCAGCAGATCGCGCGCGTAAGCCGCCATGGGGCTGAGATCAGCCGTTGTTAATGGATCGGCAGTCTCAACGAACTTGAGCAGGAGGCTGCGAACAGCGATCGCCCGCTGCGCCAGGCTGGCAGGCTCCGCACTCGCATTCATGGCGTCTATCTCGCGGGCATTCAGCAAAACCGTCTGCGATCCCAGCTTGACCAGGCCCGATGGCGATTTGCCCTGTTGAGCGAGCGCCTTGCGAATCTCCCCGATGGAACGCTGGACTTGAGCGGCCACATCCTCAGACGGCGGGGTAGCCATCGGCGCGGGCGCGTTCTCCGGCGGCGCACAGACGCTCTCCCGGGTGTCCACGGCAAGCACCGCGGGTAACGGAGGCGGAGTTCCATTGCATCTGGAAGCTTGCGGTCCGGCTGAAGATAACGCCTGCGGTTGGGCCACCAGCTTGGCCACGATCTTGCGCAGCCCGCTGAATTCCGTGCTTAGCTGCGCGAGTTGCCGGCTGAGTTGTTGGATCTGTGATTCCATGCCAGCGATGCGGGTTTCGCCGGCCTCGGCCGGGGTGGTCGACCGCGACCGGACGGCAGCTTCGATGGCAGCGCGCAACGCCTGGATGCGTTCCACCACGGAATCGGAAGAATAGGTGCCGCCGGAATAGGCGGGCGAGGTGGAGGTGCGCAACTCATCGAGTACCAGGCGGATGTTGGTGAGCGTCTCGCGCTCGCCGAAACCGGCCGAGGTGCAATCAATGTCCTCAACGCCATTGGCATCCAGTTTCTGAACGGCGTTGTCGATGGCCTGTAGCTCGGCATTGAGCAGACGCGTAAAGTCACGGCGCGCGCAGTAATTAAAATGGGTGAAAACCAGCAGCGCCGCGGTTGAAAAGTACTGTTCCCCGTCCCCATTTTTCAGTTCGCGTCCGGGGCCGAGAATGGAGGACTGCAGCTCCTGCAAGCTGGCGCAGCGCGGCATTTGCACAACCAGGCGGCAAAGCGGCCGCAGCCATTCCGGGAGCTCCGGCTCGGGCTCTCCTAATACCGGCTCCAGCACCTGGGCAACGTCCTCCAGCCTGACATCTCGATTGCGAAAACTAGGAGGGCTGCAGACGCAGACATACTGGTTGAGCAGATAGTGCAGCTTCTGCCGGTCCGAGTCGGTTCGCGGATCTTTCCTGAGATAGCGGAGAACCAGGGCGCGGAGGCGGTCCTCGGAGCTGAGAATGTCGGTCCGTTCCAGAATGTAGCGGAACTGATGCGGCTGAATCAGCTCATCCATTTCCGCCAGCCAGCCCTGTACTCTGCCGATGGCCTCGGCTTCCGATTCCGCCGTCAGCTCGTCCAGATTGGGATAGGGCCCAGGCCCCAGCGCAAACTCCTCCGAGACCGCCGTGTAGATGGGATAGACACGCCGGATGGCGCCCCACTGCGCCGCGATGCTGGGTGCTTTCATGCCGTGATTACCTACGGGCGAGTGTCATGTTACTGCGGGGCATGACAACCACAATCATTACGGTCGTAACACCCAACTCGTGGTCCACGTAAGTTTGCGCAGGATTTCGGTTCTTGGTGCGGTCCACTTCGGTAATCTTCCCAATTGTGGCGAGAAGCTATCTGGCTCTGTTGACATCCCTCGAGCAATGCCTTGGTTGCACCGAAAGCGGCAGAACCCAAGCCCCGCAGGGGCGAACGCTGTCCGGGGTCCCCGGCACGCGCCGGTTTTGCGCGTGGCGGGGTGGTTGGTTGCCCAGGGCGGCAGCCCTGGGAAAAGTCAACCGAAAGATGAGAGTCCGGGAGGGACGGTGCGGCAGCAACGGTCGATCTGATGAGATGTCAACAGAGTCAAGCTAAGCCACGCTATCTCATAAATACCGGACCTTGAGAGAACCGTGGAAGCGCGGGCCTTCAGGCCCGCGAATTCGCGTACTCAACAAGGGGCTTTAGCTCCTGTGCCAAACAGCGAGCATTTATGAGATGGCTTGTAGTTTCTGAGATCTCGTAGGGCAGGTCCCTACTTCTTGAAGGCAATCAGAAGGGGTCACATCACGGCTAGTTGCGACGCCATGTGGGCGGCGGCGAGAGCTTCCTCGAACTCGATGGCGCGGCGCTGGCTCGTGTGCTCGGCCAGCACGCGTTGCTGGGCATGGTCGCCGATGACGCGGAGTTCCTCGTCGCCCAGTTCGGCGATGTAGCGGGCCACGTCCTCCCCGCAGGTGGGAAGAAGGATTTCCTGCTGTGGGCGGAAGAAGGTGTCGAGGCCGGGCCAATTGTCGGAGACGATGGCCGCGCCGCTGGCGGCGGCTTCAAACAGGCGAACCGAGGGCGAGTAGCCGGCGCGCACCATGTCGCGGCGGGTGACATTCAATGTCAGGCGCGAAGAAGAGTAGAAGCGGCCATGCCAGCGCTGGTTAAGGTGGGTGATGCGTCGTACGTTGGCGGGCCACCGGATGGTTTTCGGGTATTGCGGCCCGGCGACAATGAATCCCCGGTCCGGGAGCAGGCGCGCGGGCACGCAGAGAAATTCCTCGATCTTGGGCTGGCGATCGGGAGCGTAGGTTCCCATATAGCTGAGGTCGCAGGCAAAGCGCTTGTTCACCGTGAAACGGCGATACTGCTGCGGGTCGAACGAGCAGTAGAGAGGAACGGCAAGCCGCGCCCCGAAACGGTTCTCGATTTCCTTCAGCATGGGGCCGCCGGTGAAACTGAAGTAAACGTCGAAGCCGGGGATTTGCTCCTTCAGCAAGTAACTGGTGCCGCCGTTCGCCCGCAGTTGCGAGACCGTGATCGGAGTGTCGATGTCGTAAAACACCTTGAGCGGCGCGGGCGAGTCGAGAACCTCGTCGATGGCGGCGATGCCGTCGGGAAAGTAAGAGCCGACCAGGGCGGCGTCGCAGTCGCGAAGTTCGGCACGGACGAAGGGGACAACGGCATTCCAATCCTCGAAGATGCGCGTCCGGCAAAAGTCGGGCTCCGGCAGGTCGCGATTGTGTTCGTACCACTCGGTATTGCGCTCGAAGAACACGATGCGGTGGCCGCGCTCATGCAAAGCGCGGCACAGAGCGCGAAAGGTGGTGGCATGACCATTGCCCCAGGAGGAGGTGATGGAAAGACCGAAGATCACCAGTTTCATGTCCAGGCTCCCGGTACGTTCACCAACAGCTCCCTCGGTGCGCCGAATGACACCCTTTGCCTGTCAACTCGCCTTGGCGATGGCGGGCATGTGCGACGCCGAGAGCAGGGCGTGCACCTGCTGAGCGCGCAAGGCGTACGTGTGGTCGCGCAGAGCGCGGGCCCGCATGGCCTCACCCACCTCGTGGGCATCCTCGTCGTTGAGAGTGCGCAGCCAGCGAACGATGCCCTCGGCCGAAGAGGCGACCAGGATCTCGCGGCGAAGGGCGAAGAAACGATCGACCCCGGGCCAACTGTCGGTGATCAGGCAGGCGCCGGCGCCGGCCGCCTCGAAGACGCGCGTCGGCGGCGAGAAACCGATGCTGGCCATGGACTCGCGGTTAATGTTCAGCACCATGCGGGCGGAGCAGTTGACCCGGTTGTGGTCAGCGGTGGCAACGTGGCCGATCCAGCGCACGTTGGGCGGCAGCGGCTTCCCTGCCCAGCCTTCGCCACCAAGGATGAATGTCAGGTCGGGAGCGAGTTCGGCGGCGCGGAGAAAGTATTCCTCCACACGCTTCTCCCGGTCGGGCAGGCGATGGCCGACGAAGGCGAGATCGCAGGCAAGCGACGGATCGGGCGGAACGGGGTGGTGCGTGTTGGGATCGAGCGCGTTGTAAACCGGGTAGCAGTTGCGGGCGCCGAGTTCGAGATAGTGCTCGACCACAGGCGTCCCGCCGCCATAGGTGAAAATGAAGTCGTACTTTGGAATCAGGGCGCCGAACGGATCGCCAGGGTCTTCTTCCACGCGTGCGAGGGTGGCGGGGGCGTCCACGTCCCAAAAAGCGACCTCGGTGGCCGCTGATTGCAAGTCGAGGACGGCGCGCTCCAGGAATTCGTCGTCAGCGCCGACACCGCTGTGCTTGATGACCAGGTCCGCCCCGGCCGCCTCGGCGAGCATGCGGTCGAGATCGCGCGGTGCCTGATAGACCAGAATGCGTGCGTAGTCGATCTCGCCGGTGTCGCGCTTCTGCTGGCGACCGTAGATGTCGGGCTCGGCGAAGGTGATGTCGTGCCCGAGCGCGTGCAGGTTCTTGTAAATGCCGCGGTAGTAAGTGGCAGCGCCGTTCCAGTACGAGGAGGTCAGGCTGGAACCGAAAGCGAAGATTTTCATACTGATTTCGAGTTTCCCTTTCAGTTTCCGTTACAGGGTTTCGATGCCGGTTGCCGCTTTCGCCATTCTCAAAATTACTTTCCCAGTTCATCGCAAATTTCCAGGAGCTGTTGAGCGCGATGGGCGCAAGTGTGGCGGCTGCGCACGGTTTGCAGTCCGTTGGCGGCCATCTGGCGACGCGCGCCTTCGTCGCCGAGCAAGCGCTCGATTTCGCCGGCCATGGCGCGGCCGTCGGGAGCGCAGAGGTAATCCTCGCCGGGACGGAACAGATTCTCGGTATCGGTCCAGGGCGAGCACAGCAGAGGCGCGCCGCAGGCCAGCGCCTCGAAGACGCGAATCGTCGGAATCCCGCTCAGCCCGTTGGTGTACTGGCGGCGCGGGACATGCAGGGTCAAGCGGGCGCGTCCATAGGCTTCCGGCGCGCGCAAGTTGGGAATGTATCCGCGAAACTCGATGCCCGCATCGGCGAGCTTGCGGCGCGCTTCCTCGGGATAGCGCACGCCATGCACGGCAAAGCTGCGATGCCTCAACTGCCTGGCCGGGCCGATAAGAAACTCCTCGAGCTCACGGGTGCGCTCCTCGTCGCCCCAGTTGCCGATCCAGACGAGATCGTCGCGCTTTTCGACGGGCAGGGGCGCGAAAGCGTCGATGTCGGCGGCCTCGTGCAGGGTCCAGCCGTGCGCGATGCCGAAGCCGTCCACATAGATGCGCCGGATGGCCTCGCCGAAGGCAAGCACGCCGTCAAAGAGGTCAAGGCGGAATTTCAGGATCTCGCCGGCGCTGGTGTAGGCGCGGTGATGGGTGTCGTGCAGCAGCGCGCGAAAGCCGAGCTGCTGCTTGAGTCCAAGAATAGCGTTGACGACGGCGGGATCGTTCCACTCGTGCAGGATGACGATATCGGCGCCCCGCAAATAGGAAAGCAGGAGCTCCAGGAATTTCTCGTCGATGTTAAAAAACTGTACGTTCAGATCGTGATAGACGCGGCGGAATTCGTCGATCGCATCGATGGCGCGCTCGTCTTCGCAGCGAACCAGGTTGGAAAGCGACCAGGAGCCTAACTGCTCGTAACAGGTGACCCGATGGCCCATGCGCATGAGTTGGCGCGCCAGGCCGCGGAGGAAGTGCACGTTGCCGTGGTTCCAGTCGGAGACCCAGGAGTGGGCGAAGTAATGAATGTTAAGACTGTGCCTCATGCGACGGCCGCTCCTGCCGGCACCAGGGAGTCGTACAGGCCCATGTAGTCGTCCACCATGCGCTCGGCGGTGTAGCGCTGGCGCGCACGGTTGTAGCAGAGGTTGGCGCAGGTCATGCGCAACTCGCGGTCGGCGCTCAGCCGCTGGAGCGAGCGCGCCAGATCATCCGCGTCGTTGTAGCGGAAATAGAAAGCGGCATTGCCCCAGATTTCATGGAAGCTGGGAATGTCGTTGGCGAGGATAGCGCAGCGGGAGAACGCGGCTTCCAGCGGGGCCAATCCAAAGGGCTCGTAGCGGGGCGTGGCCGCGTAGATGGACGCGCGGCTGTAAAGCTGGGAGAGCCGGCGCTCGGATTGCGGGCCACGGAACTGAATCTGGCGGCGCGCCGGAAAAGCCGGCCGTGCGCCGCGCAGCACCTCGTCGGGATGCTTGTCGGAACCGGCGATATAGATCGGAATCTTGTGATCGCACTGGCTGAGCAGCGCGACTTGCTTGGCGGCGTCCCAAAGGCGTCCGACGCAGAGGACCAGGTCGTCCTTGGTCCCGTGCGGGTTGAAAAGTCCCGGATTGCGGCCATTGTAAACAACCACGCCCTGCGCCGGACGAGTGTAATAGGCGCTCACCGCATCCAGCATCCAGCGGGACGGGGCAACCACGGAGGAGGCGCCGGCCAGCCCGCGTGTGACCGTCTCCCGATACCAGCGCAGCCACTTGGTATCGCGCGGCTCTTCCCCGTGCACACCAACCCACCAACTGACCACGTCGCTGTGCGCGACCACCACGCGGGGAATCTCCACCGGAAGTGCGCCGTAGCAGTACTGGTTCAGGTGCAGGATGTCGGGCTTCACCTCGCGAATCACGGAGAGCAGAAACTCGGAGGACGTTTGCAAGTCCAGCTCGGCCTCCTGCATCCACTCCAGACGGAAGGCGGTGGGAAGGAATTCCAGCCCCCGCAAGCCGTCCATCCACTCCACCTGGTGGGCGGTGGGAATTTCGCCGAGGCTGACCAGAGTGACCCGCAGGCCGCGGCGCACGAGGCCGGTCACCAGCTCACGCGTATATGTCCAGACTCCGCCCACGGTGTCGGCGGTGACTAGCACGTGCATTCCAGGTCCTCGATGCGCGCCGGGTTCTGCTCCTGAATGTCGCTGAAGCCCTTGCCGGAGAACGCGGAGGTGTAATAGCGGTGCGCGCGTTCCCAGGCCCGGTCATCGGGCGGGCCGAACATCTGGGCGTAGAGCGGCGTGCCCGGAAACGGAAACATGGGCACGGGCTCGCTGACCCAGACCTCGTGCGACTTCAAGTGCTGCTGCCAGCGGCGGATCTCGTCTTTATCATCGTGCTCGGTCAGGATGAGGTTGGCCTGGACCCACGGAATGCGCTTGCGGGCGTAGATGAGCAGCTCGGTCAGCCGCTCGGTGCTCATGCGGCAGCCCTTGTTCAGCTCATCGCGGCCGTGGTCGGTGATCGACTCGATGCCGCACTCCATCGAGATGCAGCGCGCACGCCCCAGCAGGTCCAGCGTTTCCTCGTCCCAAAGATCAATCCTGCTCTGCAAACCGATGCAGAGTTGCCGTTCCGCGATGCCTTGCAACAAGCTGCAGACGTTCTTTCCGACCCCAAAAATTTCGTCGATGAAGTACACGTAGTCCACGCCGCGGGCGATGAGCATGTCGATTTCGAGCAGCACCTGGTCGACGTCGCGCTCGCGAAACTTGTTGCGGAACAGCGTCTTGTTGCAGAAATTGCAGGACCAGGGGCAGCCGCGCGCGAATTCCAGCTCGGCGCCGCGGCCCTGGCCGCTGAAGACGTGGTGGCGGTGCTGGTGCGCCTCGACGTTGTAATTGTGGAAATCCAAGGCGTGCAGGCTCTTCATGTCCACCACGCCGAGTGAGGGCGAGAGGTGCTCGCCACCATCATCGCGCCAGCAGCAGCCGTCGATCGTGCTCCACGGCCGGGAAGCAAGCTGCGGCAGGGTGGCGTCGGCCTCCCCCCGCATCCCGACCTGCACATTCATCTTGCGCATGGCGGCCGCCGGGGTGGCGGAGGTGTGCGGTCCGATGGCCACCTTCACAGCCTTGCCGTCGAGCGCGGCGAACCATTCCCTGGGGACACGCAGCTCGGGCGGTGGGCAGCGCCAGAACAGATACGAGGGCGCGGTCGGAATCACCAGGAAGTCAGGCGCGAAGGCGCGCAGCCGGCGTCTTGCCTCGGTGGTGTTCAGGTTATCCACCTGCGCGTCAATGAGCAGGGGATCGTGGCCAGCCTCGCGGATCTTGTCATAGGCGAACAGAAGTTCCAGCGGATAGTGCGGGTCGTGGCAGCCGAAATAGGTGGAACCCTTGAACTCCCAGTTCGGATTGACCAGCGCGAATTTCATGCGGCCCCCTCAAGCTGTTGCAGGGCGGCGACGGGCTGCGGCCGGGCGGCCGGCTCGGACAAATCCCGGTTACTCTTCCACCAGTCGTAGATGCGTTCCACCGTCTGGCGCACGCTGAGGCGCGGTACCCAGCCGGTGTCGCGTCGAATCTTGCTGCAGTCGCTGACATAAACCAACTGATCGCCCGGACGCGGCTCGCCGGTCCGATAGTCCACGCGGCAGGCGGTGAGTTTTTCGATCAATACCATGAGTTCGCGCAGCGAGATGGTGTTTTCGGGGCCGCCGCCGACGTTATAGATCTGCCCGGCGGTAACCGCCTGGTGCTCGCGCACCGCCTGGATGGCGCGCATGAGGTCCTCGACGCAGAGAATGTCGCGCACCTGCCGGCCGTCGCCGTAGATGGTGACGGGAACGCCCTGCAAGGCGGAATAGAGGAAATGCGCCACCCAGCCCTGGTCCTCGTTGCCGAACTGGCGCGGGCCGGCGATGCAGGACATGCGAAAGACCACCGCCGGGATGCCGTAGATCCGAGCGTAGTCGCGGACGTACTGGTCGGCCGCACCTTTGGAGCACCCGTAGGGAGAATGGAAATCCAGCGGCTCCGATTCTGAAATGCCGCGGGTACTCTCGTAGACGTATCGCGAGGGCTGGCGCACAACCCGGTGCGAGGCCATTTCGCCATACACCTTGTTGGTGGAGGTAAACAGCAGGAAGGGCCGCCGCCCGGACTTGCGCGCCGCCTCCAGCACGTTGAAGGTGCCCAGCAGGTTGACCTCGAAATCATGGCGCGGATCGGCGACCGACGTGGTGACCGCAACCTGGGCAGCGAAGTTATAAATCTCGGTCGCCTCGCGAACGACGCGCTCCACCTGAACAGCGTCGCGAACGTCGCCGATGGTGATCTGCAGGCGCCCGGAATTGCCCGCCGCCTTCCGCAGCGCCGCCAGGTTGTTGCGCACCCCGCTGCGCGAGAGATTGTCGTAGATGTGAATTTTCGTGTCTGTCGTCTCGAGGAGCTTATGAGCCAGGTTCGACCCGATGAAGCCGGCCCCCCCGAAGATGACGACAGATCGGGAACGATCTGCATTCTTCATGGCCGTGTCTTTCTTTCCCATAATTCGCGGCGGCTCAGGCGGTAAGTCCGTAGACCCCGAGCTGCTGCGTGGCCTCCGCCACGCGGTCCTCGGCTGTCTGTTGGCGCAGCCAGTGGACCAATTCGCGGATGCCCTCGGCAAAACGGACCTTGGGCTTGTAGCCCAGCACGCGCTCGGCGGCCGAGATGTCGCCAAAACAATGCCGAACATCGCCGGCGCGATATCTCCCCGTAAGTTCGGCGGGGATGGCCGTGTCCAGCGCCGCGGCCAGCACCCGCGCCACCTGTTCGATGGTGACCGGCTGGCCGGAGCCGACATTCAAAGCCATGCCGTCGGCCTGCTCGCGGTCGATGGCCAGCAGGTTGGCCTGCACAATGTCGTGCACGCTGACGAAATCGCGCATCTGACGGCCGTCTTCGAAGACCATCGGAGCGCGGCGATTGAGCAGGCGCGAGGCGAAAATGGCCGCCACGCCGGTGTAGGGATTGGAAAGCGCCTGGCGCGGGCCATAAATGTTGAAGTACCGCAGCGCGGCCACCGGCAAGCCGTAGGTCCGTCCGAACAGCAGCACCATCTCTTCCTGATCTTTCTTGGAAAGCGCGTAGATGGAGCTGCATTGCAGCGGCTTGGACTCGCCGGTCGGCGCGGGCGCCAGTGTCCGTCCGCATAGCGGGCAGAGCGTGTCCCATTCCTTGCGCAGCAACTGCTGCTGGGAACGGACCGGGGGGGCCACTTCTCCGCAGGCGGAACACAGGTAGCGTCCTTCGCCGTAAATCGACATGGACGAAGCCACAATCAGCTTTTCGATCTTGATTTTCGTGTCCAGCAGGACTTGCAACAGGTTGGCGGTGCCCTGGGTATTGGCGCCGATGTACTGGGCGATCTCGTACATGGACTGGCCCACGCCCACGGCGGCGGCCAGATGAAAAACCACGTCGACGTTGCGGACGGCGTCGCGCAGGCGATCGGCATCGCGCATGTCGCCGCGGATGAACTCCGCCTCGCCCGCGAGATAGTCGGGCAGGCCGGTGGGATGCACCTGCGGGCTGAGGTTGTCGTAGATACGAACCGAGTCACCGCGGCGCAACAGGGCATCCACCAGGTGGGAACCTATGAATCCCGCGCCGCCGGTAACCAGAACTTTCTTGCTCATCAGTCTTGCGCTCCCACTTGCACCCGCTCGCCGGCCAAGCCGGACGGGATGGAATTCCCCACTGCCATCGGCGGGGCGTAACGATTGACCGCCCAAACCGCGAAATCGGCGAAATCCCGAGGGTCCCTCGGCGGGCTGGTGTAATGCGGCAACAGGCCGAGGTGCTCGGGGGTGAAACACAGGGTCAGGGTGGTGTCGAATTCCGCCAGCGCGCCCATCTGCCGGTCGAACCACCTTTCCGCATGGGGGCGGAAGGAATCCGCCCAACTGACGCCGGTGCGCAGGTAGCGCACCTTCAGGCGGCGCAGCCAGTCCACCGCCGAATCCAGCCGGTGGTCTTCGAAATGAAACCACTGGCAGATACCCATGCCGGCGGGAAACCGCGAGGCAGCAAGCTTGGGAGTGCCGTCTTCTCGAACCAATCCCATGTAGTAGTGACGGTAGTAGGCGCTGCCTTCGGATTCCTTGTGGCGGGTGGTGGCCGGTCCAGGTGGCGGGCAGGTCAAACAGGCTGTACCAATGCACGCGCTGGGAGATGGGCAACAGCAGCTCGGCCATTTTTTGCAGGCCGAAGAGCTGCACCTCCTCGGCCCCGAAGGAAGACGCTCCGGCCTCCGAGACCCAGATCGGCTTGCCGGTAACCTGGCGGATTTCGTCGATCTTCTTGGGCCACTCGTGAATGCTCCAGTGGTTCCAGTCGAGCGGAAAACCGTGCAGGGCCACCACATCGACGCAATCGAGAACGCCGTAGGATCCGATGAGCTGGATGAAGTTGGGATCGATGGGAGAAATTCCGCCGAGCACGATCGGCAGGTCCGGATTGGCGCGGCGGATGGCGCCGGCCGCGGTGATCGCCATCTCGGCAAACCTTTTCCAATCAGGGTCGGCCTGGAAATCCCAGTGGGAGAGGTTGTTCGGCTCGTTCCACAGCATCACCGCTTCAACCATCGGGCTTCCTTTCTCCTTCGCCAAAAGACGTTCTCGTGTCACCCGGCCACGGGGGAACTGAACGCGCCGGAGGTCAGCTAGAGAACGCCGGCCAATTCCAGTTCCTGGATGTAATGGCCGTCGCGCATAACTCCCCGCGGCGCGCAAATCCAGGTTTCCGCCTCCGGGTGCGCTTCGATCGCCAGCCCCGCGCTGCGCAGCATGGCTTCGGCGGCAGCCCGGTTCGGAATCCACCAATTCGTCGGATCATTGGCGTAGCTGTGCTCAATGAAGTACATGCAGGGGAAGTCAGCCGCGCTGAAGATTTCCGTATTCCAGAAGTGATAGTTCTCTTCCCAGCGGCGCACCTGGTCGCAGCCGCGGATCATGGTCTGAAACACCAGCTTGCCCCTGACCTTCTTCACCACCTTGTCGAGCGCAAACAGCGGATAGCGCAGGTGGTACAGCACACCCATGAAGAACACGTAATCGAACTGCCCGGCCAGCGAATCGATGTCGTAAACGGAAACCTTCTGGAACTCGATCGCCAGATTCAGGATCTCGGCGGCAAAGCGCGCCTGGCCGAAGGTAGCGGTCGTCGACGTCAATGCCCAGTACCCGTTCCGCACCCCGGCGCTTCATCTGGATGGAGTAGAAGCCGCCGTTACAGCCCACGTCCAGCACCGCGGCCCCGCTCAGATCCTCGGGAATCGAGGCGGCAATGTGCTTCCACTTGATGTTGGGGAAGTCACCCAGGAAATGATTCGGCGCGGTCGGAACCCCACAAAGATCAAGATTATGGAACCATTCCCCCAATTCGCCAATGCGCCGGGACAGGGCCTCGCGATCCAGGCTCGCAGGAAAGGAGTTTTGAGGAAAGGGCTGCTGGCCGGTGGTTTGCAGGGGTACGCTCATCTAGGTTTTCAGCAGGGCCGAACTTCGGACCATGTGGAGGGTTAGAAGAAGGCTGACGTACTCGGGATGCCTTACCCGAAGGAACCAAGTTTCCTGCCTGCAATCGGATTGCGAGATTTCGCGGATGTCGGTTGAGGTCGCACCTCAGGCGGCGCCGGGTTGGCAGAACCGGCTCCGTTTCCCAGTCTCCAGCCGGCCCCTGGTCTTGACCAGGCTACTGGAAACCGAGACTGGTGATTGGAGACTGGAGCAGTTTCAGAGTAGCTGTATCCATCG
The DNA here is from genome assembly GCA_963740615.1 of Terriglobia bacterium. Classification (GTDB taxonomy): domain Bacteria; phylum Acidobacteriota; class Terriglobia; order Terriglobales; family Acidobacteriaceae; genus JAIQGF01. The sequence continues at coordinate 161,030 of CAVUEZ010000003.1, read as the reverse complement.
CTTGTAGGCCCCGGCGCCCCGCCAGGGCGTAATTCAAATCGATTCCCAATCGCGGCTCCTGCGGGCGCCCTCGCCCGCAGGGACACACCTTCTGTGAAACCGCACTAAACTAGTGTCCTCAGTCGTAAGTTCGTTGCATCACCGGCGGGTTCGTGTCAGGGCACGGCTTTAGCCGTGCCGATCTACGGCCCAGAAAAGGATGGCCTTTAGGCCCTGCGGCAAAAATCAGGCGTCTGTTGAGTTCGTAAACGAACTTCTGATTCACCACACTAGCCGCCCTGGAAGTGGAGACTGCCGCCCTGTGAAGTGGCGGCTACACCGTCTGGGAGTATGTATATATGCTCCTGCTGCGTACACACCTCCGCTCCAGCGTATCGCGCAACGCAGCATAAATACTGGCGTACACTGCCACGACATGCGCTTCGACCGCGTCAAATGCGGGTGCGAGCAACGTGGAAGCGGGCATTCCGCGCACCCACGCTGTACTAAACGCCCGCCCCCGCTGAAGTGCAAGCCTGGCAGGAGGAGGCCATTTCGGTGAGTCTCAATGACATTGCCCACTGGGGGAACCACGAACGGTCCCCAACGCGCCCACCCAAGCACACGCGCGCGGATCGGCTCAGCTCTGTCCCGCCGCGCGGCGGGGTTCACGCAGGCGCACGCCTAGTGTGTGCCTGCGCGCGTCGCAAGATTACCGGGGTAACTCGACATGACGGTATAACAGACACAGACTGTCGTGGGAAGGCGCGAATCTTTTGAAAGCCTTACGCAGCGCACAACCTTTTTCGGCTCGTGAGTTCTTGGGTGGATTGCGATTAGAACACCCACGTGCATTTAAGAAAACTGCGCGCCTGTACCGTTCTTGCTGATTGAATCCGTTAGGATCTGAGGAGACAAAGTGGGGCGCCTATCGGTTGTGTTTTTTCTAGCCATATTGATGCTGGCGTGCAGTTCTCGTTCCAAGGAGATGAAGAACGCTGAGACCTACATGCAAGTGAACGAGCTGGAAAGGCGAAGGAACTTCTGGATTTGGAGATTCAGACGAACCCAAAGAACGCTGAAGCCCACGTGATGTTGGCGAAGGTCTTTCTGCTCGGGGGCGACCCGATTGACGCACGTGCTGAATTCGATAAGGCCCTTCTGTTGGACACCAGTACCAAGAGCGAGATTTCAAGGTCGTATTTCGAAGCCGCCCAGGGTGTTGCGGAGAAGAAGGGCGACCAAGCATCGCTGGCACTCACCTCCCCGTATCTTCAGGAGGCGACGACGCTAGACCCGGTGACCTAAAGGGCACGATCGTTGACTGGGCGATCAAGCGCGCAAAGGCAGAAAGTTCAACGGACAAGACCACTGCCCCAGTCGCACTGCTACAGGCGGCTGCGAAGGCGGCTCCTGATTCGAGAGACCGTGTCTCCAATGCGTTACTGGAAACCGCCGTGACTTACCTGAACAAACAGTTCTTGCGGGAGGCTGCGGTGTATGCGATGGAGGCAGGTGAACAGAGCCCATCTAGACTGAACGAAGTGAGTAGCGTTTTGCGAAGCGCCTGCACGCTGCTGCCGACACAGGATCGGGAATACGCCCGGGGCTGTCTTGAGAAGGCAATACAGTGGAACCCAACACTCGCAAATGATGACGATGTGTATTGGCTGACGCGTGTCGGTCTGAAGACCAACGGAGCTTCCGGCGCTGCCGATTACCTTGCAAAGTTCCCAAAGGGCAAACACGCAGCCGACGCACACCTCACGTATATAGCTGGATTCTCTGGCCGCTGGAAATCCATGACGACCGGGTCGGTTCGGACGCTCCGTTTTGAAGGCGAATACATCTATGGCAAAGTAGTTCTACCGGACGGCGCCGTGAAGGCTGGTATGTTCTTCCTCATGGAGGTCAAGAAGGACGGTAACAAGTACATAGGCAAAATGAACGGGCGCGTTCTCTCGGCACTTGGCGGCAAATCCTGTTCAGTAACTGAGCCCATTGAACTCACGCTGGTCACGCCCGAACGCATTGAGGGGCGCGTCTTCAACCCGCCACAGGACGCGAAGATTGATTGGAACGCATGTACCTATTCACCCCCTGCGGACTGGCAAACCTTTACTTGGATTCATGAGAGGTAGGGAGGTATTTCTTAAGGGCGGTTTTGCATTTTGCGTCTGCCGCTGATCCACTTGAGAAACAGAGGAGTGCGCAATGACTGAGAGCGATGAACAAGTCCGCAACCATGAGGATGGGAATCAGGTATTGATGAAAATGCCGGCTCTGCGCCAACACCAAAGACACGGGTTGTCAATGGTGCCGAGACCGGCATCCAGGACGGCGCAATAGGTGTGGGCGAGATTTAGGAGAAGCGAGAGGGTAGAGCAATGTACTGCAACAAGTGCGGCACCGATATTGGGAATGCCAAATTTTGCCCAGATTGTGGAACTCCCCAGAGTAGCCTCGCCGTTCAAAACACCGGCGCAGCCGCTCAACCTGCGCCCGCACCGCAGGTCGTGGTGCTCAGGCCAGCGAAGAGCCCCGGAGTGGCGGTTGTCCTGTCGTTTTTCATTACGGGTCTGGGGCAACTCTACAACGGCCAAATCGGCAAAGGCATCGCGTTTCTTCTTGCTTGTTTCATTTCGGTGCTGCTGATGTGGGCCGTCATTGGGTTCCTCACTACCCCGATACTCTGGATTTGGGGAATGGTAGACGCCTACAAAACTGCTGAACGGATGAATGCTGACTCGGGCGTCAGGTAGCCAGGTCAATCAAGTGGAGGCCAGGTCTGCCTCCTCGAAACCTATCGCCAACAAGATCAGTCCGCCTTACCGCTGCTCCCCACACCCCCTCTGTTCGCCGCAACCTCAGGTCTTTTCCCTGGCCCTAACTACCACGAACTCACGGTAAAGAAATACCGTGCGCCTTGACATGGAGCGAACCGATTACGTCCTGTTCTTTTCCTTCAATCCGTATTCGCGATCATTCTTTTCGTATTCGTGCAGCGTGGAATCGCGGTCATCGAAAGTAAATTCAGTCCGCGTCCGGTCCGGCGAAGGCGTTTGGTCAAGCGCTTTCGGGAGTTTCGGAAGAGCCGCTGGAAGAGCCAGGAAACTCTGATCAAGTCGGCTTTTTGAAAGGGACGGCCTTCAGGCCGTCCGTAAGCGCCAGCAAACAAAGGGCCGCTTCAGCCGCTGCGGGCTGTTCACCGCTTGATCAGAGTTTCCCCAGCGTTTGACAGCGGTTTTGATCCAACGTACATCAGCTTAGTCGAGCGTGGTGTCCGAAGCCCGACGATTCGCTCACTGGTAAAGCTAGCAGACGTTTTGGGAGTCAAGCCATCCAAACTCGTTGCGCGAATGGAATCCTTGCTGAGGAAATCTTCACAGTACCCCGGATAATCCGCAAGCAGAATGGGCGTGCGCGACGTAATTCTGATTTCGAAATGATACGCCGGTTTCGTTATTTCGAAGTCACATTGACGAGCGCGGCGAGCTTCCGGCCCATCCCTAGATTGAGGAGGGCGACGATGAGAGCGAGGAGGAGCAGCACGTGGATGAGATTCCCGGCCACTCCGAATCCCCCAACCGATGACCCAGAGGAGCAGGAGAGCAAAGAAGATCAGCCACAGCATACCCAGGCCCCAAACGATGAGAGTCCGGGCACCGGACGCGGAGTTGTCCTCAGGCAGTTTCCCGCAGTCTGCTCACTTGTGGGTCCCCGAGCGTTCAGCATGGGGCAGTGCACAGCCCTGGAGACCAGGCGCAGGGCGGCTAGCTGGACACCCCCAGCCGTAAACGCATTTTGTCCGCCACCTCGTATACCGACTTCAGTTTGGCTTCGGCGGCGGCCGGCAAGGCAGGGATCTCCAGCGCCTGCTGGGTCCAGAGCAGGATGCCGGTAAGCTCGCCGCGCAACTGGCTGCGCAGGTCCGACTCGACCGCCGTGCGCGCCAGGGAGCGCTCCTGCTCGGCGCGCCGTAACGCCGCCTGCACGTCGCGGATCACGCGTTCCATGCGGCTGACAGCCATGTTCACGAATACCGGCACTGCCCGCCCCATGTGCTTGACCAGGGCGTCGATGGATTGCGCACTGGGCTCCAGCAGGCTCTCGTCCACCACCACGGCGCTGAATTCCTGTTCGCGCAGGCGCGTCAAGGCAGTGCGTACGTCAGCCGTAAGCTCGACCCGGGTGTGAGTTGCAGCCAGCAATGCCTTTGCGCATTCCTGACGGTGGGAGGAGGTTGTTATCAAGAGAATCATGCCAGTGGAATTGCACTTCGGATGCCAGCAAGAGCGCAACTGAAAACACACGGCTTGGCGCAGCTTGGCCTTCTCCCACGTCCCGTAATGGGAGCCTAAAGCGGGAATCGGGAATGCATTTCAATAGCTCCTGACACGATAGAAAGCCCGGCCGCCGGGCAGCCGGGCTCCGCCTCCTGAGCAATCTCCAGCGATGGCTAGTCTTCCGCGGCGTACTCCTTCAGCTTGCGGTAGAGGGTGGTCTTGCCGATACCGAGCAGCTTGGCTGCCAGCAGCTTGTCGCCTTTGAGCTGATCGATGGTCCGCAGGATGGCCTCCCGTTCCAGTTCGGCAATGGGTACGATCCTGCCGCCGTTGCCGGCGTCCGGAGGAATCTGGTGATGCGCATTCTGGATCGGCGAAGGCAGGTCGGCGGTCTGAATGGTTGGTCCGGAGCTGAGGGCGCAGGCGCGCTCCAGGCAGTTTTCCAACTCGCGCACGTTGCCGGGCCAGTCGTAGCCCATCATCACGTTCAGCGCCTCCTCGCTCAGCGCGCGCTGGGAACCGGTGGTGCGGGACAGGCGTTCGAGAAAGTGCTCGGCCAGCAAGGGAACGTCCTGCTTGCGGTCGCGCAGCGGCGGGATCCTGAGGCTGAGCACGTTCAGGCGGAAATACAGGTCGCGGCGGAACGTGCCCTCGGCGACCGCGGTTTCCAGGTCGCGATTGGTGGCGGCCAGAATGCGAACGTTGATGGTCACCCGCTTGGTGCTGCCCACCGGGCGGATTTCCTTCTCCTGGATGGCGCGCAGCAGCTTGGCCTGGAGGTCGACGGGCAGTTCGCCGATCTCATCGAGAAACACGGTGCCGCCCTGGGCGATGGAGAGCAGCCCTTCCTTGGCGCGCACCGCGCCGGTGAAAGCGCCGCGCACGTAGCCGAAGAGTTCGCTTTCGATCAGCGTCGGAACCAGCGACCCGCAGTCCACCGGAATAAACGGCTTGTCATGGTACGGGCCGGAATAATGAATGCAGCGCGCCACCAGTTCCTTGCCGGTGCCGCTCTCGCCCATGATCAGCACCGGATGGGTGCTCTGCGCCGCCTTGGCAATAATGCGGTAAAGCTTTTCCATCTCCGGCGAGCGCCCGATGATGGAGCCGAACCCATGCTTGGAGCGCAGGCGTTCGCGCAGCACGCGTTTCTCCGTGGTCAGCTTGAGTTCGTCCATGGCGCGCTCCAGCATGACCCGGAGCTCGTCCAGGGTGAACGGTTTGCTGATGTAATCGAAGGCGCCGATCTTCATTGCCTGCACGGCGGAGGAAACGGTGGCGTAGCCGGTGATGATGATGACCACCGCGTTGGGGCGCCGGCCCTTCATGGCACGCAGAGCCTCCAGCCCGCTGGCCCCGGGCAGCTTGAGATCGAGCAGCACGATGTCGACGTTCTGGTTGTCCAGCACCTTGTAGGCGTGCTCGGCGCTGTCGGCAACGAAGGTGTTGAAGCCGGCGAGTTGGGCGGCTTCGCGGCAGCCCTCGCGGACGGCGCGCTCGTCGTCCACGATAAGCAGGTTGAGCAGGTTGGCGCCGGGAATCTCATGGGACCCGGCAATTGCATCCATGCTGGAGATCATGTTAGTTCCCTTTCAGGGTCGAACCCGTGCACCGGCGGTGGCTGCCGCCGGGCGGTGATCGAGCACTTCGCGCACTTTCTCCGCCAGGACCGCGCGTGAGAAAGGCTTGAATAACAGCTTGGCGCCGGCGGTGGCCGTACGGGCCCGCGCCGGATAACCCGAGATGAACAGAAGTTCGGTTTCCGGATGAAGCTTCTGCACCTGGCGCGCGGCATCGCAGCCGCACATGCCGGGCATGACCACATCGCAAATCAGCAGATCAATCTCCCCGCCATGGGCACGGGCCAGGCGCACCGCCTGTTCGCCGTTGCGCGCCTGCAGTACGTGGTATCCGGCTTCGGTGAGCAGATGGGCAATCGAGGTGCGCACGGCATGGTCATCCTCGGCGATCAGGATGGTCTCCGAGCCGCTGGGCGCCGCCGTGGCATGGGAGCGCGTGCTGGCGGCCGTCAGGTCGGCGGCGCAGCGCGGCAGCAGGATGGTGACCCGCGTCCCCTTGCCGGGCTTGCTGGCAACTTCCACCGCTCCGCAGCTCTGGGTGATGATGCCGTGCACCATGGACATGCCCAGTCCTACTCCCTCGCCGACGCGCTTGGTGGTGAAGAACGGCTCAAACAGCCGCTGCCGGACCTCTTCCTCCATGCCGCAGCCGGTGTCGGTGACGCACAAGCTGGAATAGTCGCCGGGCTGCAATCCGGGATGGCGGCGGGCCGCACGCTCGTCCAGGGTGCAGGCGCCGCTGGTGATCCGCACCTGCCCGCCCTCCGGCATGGCGTCGCGCGCGTTCATCACCAGATTGAGAATCACCTGCTGCATCTGCGCCGAGTCCACGCGAACCGTGTCCACGGCGGGATCGAACGCGGTCATCAGTTCGATGTTCTCGCCCAGCAGCGGTTCGAGCATGCCGCGCATGGAGGAAACAATGGTCCCCAGCGACACCAGCCGGGGTGCGAGCGGCTGCTGGCGGGCGAAGGCCAGCAACTGGCGGACGATGGAGGTGCCGCGCTGCGCCGCCAAATGGATCTCCTCGGCCTCGCGGCGCCGATGCGTGCGCTCCAGCAGCAGGTCGGAGTACAGGGTGATGGCGGTGAGCACGTTGTTGAAATCGTGCGCCACGCCGCCCACCAGGCGTCCCAGGGCCTCCATTTTTTCCGACTCGCGCAGGCGCTGCTGCAGGCGCTTGCGTTCGGTGACATCGAGGACGACATGCAGGGCCATGGGCCGGCGGCCGTGCCGGAACTCCATGCGCACGTTTTCAAACTCGGACGGGCCGCCATTGCCGTCCTTGGCCGTCGCCGGCTTCGGCGGCCGCACCGAAAGCTCCGCGACCCGGCTGCCCATGACGCTGCGCGGCCCGGAGAATCCGGTGAGCCGCGCGTAGGCCGGATTGGCATAGACCACGCGCCCCGCCTGCTCGACCATCAGGCCGTGCGGACAGGCATTGGCCGCCGCTTCCAAAAACTGGCTTCCCGTTTGCGGGAAAACGGAAGCCGCCGATTTCGAAACGGAACAAGCCATGCCTGCTCCCACGCGCAAAACAGGCCCAAGTTGGCACTACGCGGCTAGGATAGGTTTTTCCGTTTTGGAAAGAAGTGACGCAAATCACAACCAGGGCGGACTTTGGGGGCGGGAGGGAATGCCGGCGCCGGCGCATGATTAGCGGGCCAGAGCGCGATTCCCTGAAAATGCACGGCCCGGAACGGGATAATCGGCCCGCTCGGACAATTTTGGGAATTTCCCTTTTTGGGAATACCCCTGAAAAAAACCTCGCCGCCCACATACGTAGCTCTTGTCATCACCTTCTCGTCGATGCCTGGCCCAGGAACTGTCTCTCCATCCTCCCTGCCCATGAGACAGCGACCGGCGAGTCACGAACGACTGCCAAAGGGCTCGATCGGATCCCAGACGGCGTCGGTGGCGGGAGAGCCAACCATTCACTGTTCGGTAAACCTTAGACGGTATGTACCCCCATCCCCCACCCCTGTAATGGAATCATCACGTTAGGCTCGGTATACCGTGGGGATACCGTCGGTTACCGTGGAGGCAGGACGAAGAATCAACAACTTGCGTCCGAGTTTTCTGGAAAACCGAAGATATTGTGTTGTCAAGGAGCGAAAACCACAATCAGACCACAATATATAGGGCCGCAAGGTGGTCGCCCTCCCTGCGGCCCTGATGTAGCGCCGGCCTGAGCCGGCTATGTACATTGTAAGCAATTGGTTAACGGTGTCAAGGCACGATGGTTACCGGGTGTTGGTTACCCGGGAGTTGGTGAAGAGCAACTGTCGATGGTCGATGGCCGATGGTCGATGGCCGAAGGCACAAGGCGCTGGGCTCAAGGCACAAGGCTCAAGGCGCAAGGCGTAGGACGCAGGGCTGGGCTCAAGGCACCAAGGCTCAAGGCGCAAGGCGCAGGGCGGAGGGCGCAGGGCGCTGGGCTCAAGGCACAAGGCACAAGGCTCAAGGCTCAAGGCGCAAGGCGTAGGACGCGGGCGCAGGGCGGAGGGCGCTGGGCGCAGGGTAGCGGCGGGCGAGGGCGCCCGCGGCGGGTGAGAGTGGGGCAGAATTCAAGGTTCGCCCCGGCGAGGCGCCGGGGCCCACAACACAGCTTTCTACCGTCGACAGAGTCCGTGACTAGTGGAGAACATCCCCACCCTGTCGCTCCCCTTCGGCTCCGCTCAGGGCAGGCTCCCCCGGCAGCGACAACCACCCCAGCACGCTCAAAAACGACGCGTGCCGGGGACCCCGGCAAGGGTGGGGCAGCTGTGGTTTATCAAGACGTTGTACCAGCGAAAGGAACGCGGCTGATAGGCGGAGCGTAGCCGAGACTACCATGCGGACGAGTGAAGTTGTAGTGCTCGAGCCAAGGCAGCAGATGAAGGGTGGGCTGCGCGCTCCCGCTCGGGGGTCAGTCTGTTGGTCCGCGCGGCGCGGCGCAACGTCAGGCACTGACGTGGAAGCGCTGGGCGCGGCGAGGGCTTCTTCCTTGTTCCGCGGACATCTGTTTTGGCGCCCGCGTTCTATTGCTGTTGGAAAAAGAGGGTTTCTTTCGGCTTGCCCTTTGCCCGGATCTCAAGGCGGGCCTGGAGTTTTCTGTCAATCAACTCGACCTTGAGCACCTTGAGCTTCGTTGCGCCCTTTTCGAATAACGAATGCGCCATTTGGCGGACGATCCCTGTCATTTTTTCTCGTTGCTGCACCGACGTACCGACCAGTGGTATCGCTTCACGGGTGTCATCCACCGCGTAGAGGCGATTGTCCCAGACCAATAGATCGGTTCCGTCAAGAACAAAGAGCCGGGCGGAAATAGCGACAATAGGTTCATACTGCGGGAGACCGGACGGAACACCAGGGCCGAGACCCAGATGCTCCACCTTTTGCCCAGAGGCGCTGAGATCTGCCAGCCCGGGGACGGCCGCCGCCACCATGGGAGCGTATACGGGCGCACACCCACCAAAGTAATCCTCCAAAATCTTCTTGGACACAGCGTGGGCCCAGATTCCTTGATGGTCGTCTAACCGTGCAACCAGGACCGGCTTGATGTTCGCCGTCCCAAAGTAGCGCCAGTTGCCTTGCAGGTCACGTACTCGCACGCCCTGCTGGTCTTCGGCTATGTCGAGCCTCGGACAATGTAGATTGGAGCCTTGCAGGAATGCTGCGAGGAGAACCACTGTGGCAATCGTCATGATCGCACCTCCACTCTTCCGGGCTGTAACAGGAGATCCTGTGCGGATCGTGTGCTCAGCCCGATCACCACCTTGGCAGGCCGACTATCATGCGTGTCCTAACCGCGCAACGCTGATCAACCCAGCGAGCTGTGCGTCCACATCTTAAGCAAGGCCTTCGCCAATAACCGGTTCTCCAGAGGCTCCTACAACCGCGTTTTGGATCTTTTATATCTTCATCCCGTAGAAGCCTGGCGGAAGGGCGCAGACGCGGTTGGACACGCTGGTCAATGACCGCAAACAGCTTGAAAACCGGCGAAGAAGCTGCCGAGCCGTGCGCGTTGTGGCACAGAGTCGCAGCACCCTGAGCAAGATTACTTCGCCTTTCGGTTCCAAGAGCGAGTCGGGAACAGACCTGCATACTAGACGACCCTCATTGGAACAACGTGCGCAGTGCCGACGTGATTCCTTTCTCCAATGCTGCCGCACTGTTGGGGTCCTTCCCCTGCACCTGGAAAACGTAGAGCACGTCACCGGTCCTCGCGTCCACGATAGAAATCCAGGACCGCACCTTGTTCTTGGGAGTGATGGTGAAGCCAAACCTGTCTGGGGAATGGGAGGCTTGGACTTCTCTGTCCAAGTCGGCATGCCCGCGAACGAAGACCAGCGCGTCCACTGAACCCGCCGGCATCAGCTTCTGAACTCCCTCGCCCAACGAGAGTTTGCCCTTGGCCACGTCCTTGAGCTTGGTTTCAGGCTGGATTCGATCATATGCAGCCTGCACAACGGCGAGTTGATCCTGCACGTTCTTCCCTAACGCATCCTCCTTGACATCGTGACCAGAATCCTTCAAGGCCTGGGTAATCAGTCTCTCAAGCGTCGAAGCGATTCGTTCTGCCTCTATCTTTCCGGACGGTTCCCCAGCCCCCTTGCCGGAAACACTGAGCTTCGCTGGCACTACAACAAAAGAGGCTATGACCTTTTGCTTCGACTTGAGTTGAGGATGAATGGACTGCCCCAGCACGGGCACAGCGAGTGCCACTGCCGCTATCAACGCGACACCTCGCGTTCTCATACTGTTGCCTCCTGCACCGTTTCAGATTCACTTGCGAGATCTTATTTGTCTCAACGCCGACGCTCTATCAACGACGGCCGTCGCGACATAACTCCGCCCGCGAGGCTACCGTTGACGGCACATCATTTCCGTGACTGCAGTCACGGCGGCAGGTGACAAAGTCCGCACCCGGAGCCGGGCTGGCGAAGAGCTGGCCACGGGGGCATTCCGGGGACTCTGCGGTGTGGCGGACCGTTGTCAGGCAAGACGCCGGCTTATTTGCGGAAGCAGTGAAACCAGCCTAGGCTCTTGTGCGGGGCTCGGTTGGTGGCAGATTAGGAGGCGGAATGAATGCCTCGGTAAGGCAGCGGGCCTTTAAAGCATCGGGCCGGGCTGGGTTTTGGCAAGTGCGGCTGTGGCCCCGGCGAGGCACTGGGGCCTGCGAGTTTTTGGCGTAGTCGTCCCTCTCTATACCCGTGTCGGCGTTGTCAAGAGACACGTGCGCGGTGAAAGGTTTTGCTTTTCCTTTCGTGGAAGGTTTTGCTTTTGTTGCTGCTGTTGCTTTTTGGTCATCGACCAGTCCACGGCGGGTGAGAGTGGGCAGAATTCAAGGTTCGCCCCGGCGAGGCGCCGGGGCCCACAACAGCTTTCTACCGTCGACAGAGTCCGTGACTAGTGGAGAACATCCCCACCCTGTCGCTCCCCTTCGGCTCCGCTCAGGGCAGGCTCCCCCGGCAGCGACAACCACCCCGGCACGCGCAAAAACGACGCGTGCTGGGGACCCCGGCAAGGGCGGGGCAGCCCCAATCGTTAGTATGGCGGAAAAGGCGGGGCCTGCCCCCGACAGGGAGAGGAGAGAAACGGCTCAAGTCAGAACTTCGCCACATTAGCTCGCTGCGCTCGCAAATGTGGGCTACCAGCCCGGCTGGTCCAGTTCGTATCGGAATCGGTCTACGGCGGGTTGGGATGAGGGGAGTTGTTGCAAAAGTGGGGCAGAACATAGGGCAATCTTGCGCTGTCTGGGTGCGGGTCGCCGGCCGTCAGAGGCGTTCCGGAACCAAAGTCTTTTCACAACGTTGCGGAGCAGGGGATGGGTGTACGATCATGCCGTTTTGAAGTCAAAAAGGAGATTCCGGATAGTAGCCATTCCTCGGTGGGCGAGCCGTCTGCCGTTCGCTTGAACGCAATTGTGCAGGTGCGTGATCTTAGGCCGTCAGCCAAGTGCAAAACGAAGGCGCGTGAGTGGCAGCTAGGTGGTTGTTTTCTTTGGTGCAGCGAAGGTAGGGTCGTAAGGAAGGGGAAACCCATTCTCTGGTGGACATTGCGGCAACTCAGGTCAGCAAACCCGGACGTGCGCAAGCGCGCCGCGGAAAACTTGGGTGGGTCAAGAGATAAGCGGCGGTCGATCCGCTAGTGGCGGCACTGGCCGATCCCGCGGGGGGCGTGCGCAGCAGAGCGGCAGAGGCGCTCGGAAAGATCGGTGATGCCCGGGCGGTGGAGCCGCTGGTGTCGGCACTCAAAGAATCAGGTCCAGAAGACAGTTTTTTGTCCGGAGCGCAGCGGCAGAGGCGCTCGGAAAGATCGGTGATGCCCGGGCGGTGGAGCCGCTGGGGGCGGCACTCAGAGATTCAGGTCCAGGAGACAGTGTCCGGTTTGTCCGGAGGCAGCGGCAGAGGCGCTCGGAAAGATCGGTGATGCCCGCGCCGTGAAGCCATTGCTGGTGGCGCTCACCTACGCCGGTGGTGTCGAGGTGTTCTACGAGACGATTCGGGACGCCCTTGTTGAAATTGACCTGGACTGGGCCAAGATTGAAGCTGCCGTAACCGCAGTTCCCGAGCTAATGGATGGGCTCCTGGGTTCCGACAGTGATGCGCGGGACAGGGTGGCCTCCGCGCTGGGGGAGATCGGAGACCCGCGGGCGGTGGAACCGTTGATTGTGGCACTTAGAGATTCCCATTGGTATAGCCATTCTCTCCCAGTGGTAAGGGGCGCTGAGGAAGATCGGGGATAATCGGGCGACGGGGCCGTTGGTGGAGGCGCTCGCGAGCAACTCCGCTGAACTTCGAGGAGCAGCGGCGGAAGCCCTCAAGCAAATCGACCCGAATTGGGCAAAGTCGGGGGCTGCCCGAGCTGCTGCTCAGAAGCTTCGTAGAGACGCTTGCATTCCCGGAGGGGGATCCCCAGGGATCGCATGGGATACTTGGACCGAGGCGCCGCTAAAGAATTCCTCGAGACGGTAGAGAAGATCCTTGAGCAGATCGACCCCAATTGGGCGAAGTTGGAGTTTGCTCGAGCTGCTGTTCCGAGACTGCTAGAGGCGGTACGAAACGATGCTTGGGGGCCACCGCTGAACGTGCTTGGAAAGATCGGCGATGCCGGGGCAATAGAGCCGTTGGTGGTGGTGCTGGCGGCTGAGAGTTGGGAAAAACACAAGGCAGTGGAGAGTGCCTTGACTGCGATCATCTGGTGGGCCAAGTCAGAGGCGGCCAAGGCAGCCATCCCGGAGTTGGTGGCTGCCGTTTGCCACTCCACCTTCACCAACTTGGAGGCAAACACAGCAGCGAGGGCATTGGAACGAATCGGCGAGGCAGCCGTAGGGCCACTCGTGGGAGCACTGACGAACGTCCCAGGACTGCACGAGGCCGTGGTCGTGGAAACAACAAGAAGACATTGCGATGGCAGAACCGAATTCCATGGATGCCCAGAAGTGTACCGAAGGGTCGAGGATACCTTGTGCCGAATCGACCCGCACTGGGGGACGGCAGAAGACGCTCGGGGAGCCGTACCGAAGCTCATCATGGAGCTCACGGACTACAATTGGTGTGTGCGCAGACGCGCGGCATCCGCGCTTGGAGCTATCGGGGATTCAACCGCGCTGCAACCGCTGAATGCAGCCCTCAATGACCCCGACGACGATGTGCGCGAGGCAGCAAAGTCGGCACTCCACTTGTTCGGTTGCCGCAAGTAACTCACCGTCGTTAAACTTCGCATCTCGAAAATTAGAGTGGCGCGCGAGACCGTCGGTGTCGCGCTAACTACCCCACCCTCCGCCAAAGGCGGGCGGAAGGGTGGGCCACCCGTCCGTCGATGGTCGATGGCGGAAGAAAACGTCGTCCGGTGATTCCGGAACTGTATCCGCGAACGAAAAGCGGAGCGATGCTGTGCCATTTTGGGCTGCACCGCATGATTGAGATGTTTCTCGTCGATTTCCGGCACACGACTCCCTCCTTCCCAAGGGTATACTGGCGGCGAATTTGGATTCCGCGAGGTCCTTATATGAAGAGATGGGCCACGGTAGCAGTCCTCATGGTTGTGAGCGCCGCGCTGATCCTACTGCCCGGCTGCCAACCGAGCTCGACCCCCAACCCACAAACGCAAACTGCCGCCCCGCCGCCTCCTCCACCTCCTCCGCCGCCAGAAACATCGCAGGGCACGCTGGTCAGCGTGGAGCGTTCCGACAAAGCCATGGCCAAGGTGATGTACTTGACCACGAGCGGGCTGAGGTCGGAGATCAGGGAGCAGAAGGCGGGCCAAGGTACCACCTTCCTCGTTCTTCACTTTACGAAGAAGCCCGGCCAGAAACCTATCGCCAAGCAGAGCGGCTTGGTCGAGCTTTCGTCGTCGGGCTCAACGGGACGGCTGGAGAGCACGGGCGGAAAGAACATGGGCATGTGGCTTACCGACGCAGCCGGGAAAAAGTACAACGAAGGTATCGGCGTCAGCGGCAAGGACAAGGCGCACATGGCGTACAGGATTCCGACGACCGCAACCGGGCTGGTGTGGCACGACGGCGACCAGGCGTACGAGTTGGAACCGAAGATCGCGCCGGTGAAAGCAACGCCGAAATGAACCGCTAACGCGAGGCCGACCTACGACTACGGCGGCTTCGACAACCTGTCGCCGGCTTGCGTCATGAAGACAACAAGGTTTTCGTTTTCCGGGACTATTCCCTGGTGGTGAGAGGCTGGGTAAGGCGAAAGGTGAGCCGTTGCTCCGGGGCGAAGTAGACATCTTCCTTGCCGTTGGCGTAGGCGCCGGTTGTGACGGCTCCGACGGCCTCGCCAGGTAGCGCTCTCTTGCCCTCGACCGCCGGGGCTCCGAGAGGGCTCCGGCGCCTGCGACCGCGCCGATCGACGCCAGATTGCGCCTCTTGTGTGAGCCTCCCGCGGCAAACACGCTGGAGGTGCGCAGGCGGACGGACCTGCCCCGGATCTCCAGCGAAGACAAAGCCAGGCGGAGATAGCCGGAGTCGTGCATCTGTCCGGAGGAACGCACAGCAAGAACGCGTCCCTTGGCGGCCATCCCGCGCGGCACCACGGTTTCGCCGTCGACCACGATGGGATCATCCAAGACCGCGGCGAACTCGTCGCCGGGGCGGTTGGAGGCGCTCGAAATGGAATTCCGCAGGCGCACGGAAATCGGCGTACCGGCGGGAACGGTTACCTCATCCGGAACCAGCTCAGGGTGGGACGGGGAAGACGCTGAGGCGCCGGCAAAGGGCAGGATGGAAGATTCCCCACTGGTGCTTTCCGCTGCCTTGGCCGTGTCCGGAACCGAGCTGCAGCCGGCCAACGCCAGACAGAACCCCAAGGCCAGGGGAACAGCCAATTTGCGCCTCATATCGGGGCCCTCCTGTGCTTGGGCCTGCACACCTTTGGGCGCACTCAGAGTGCCAATGCTGAGCTAGCCTTTGCAATCAGTTGCGCGCCGCGGGTTGGGGAGAGTGTGTAAGTTTTCCGCAGCGGCGGGTAATCCAACGACAAGCCAGCTCATAAATGCTCGCTGTTTGGCGAGCCGAAGATGAGAAGGAGGGTGACCGCCGGCTCCTGTTCCAAAACTCATGCTGTCACCGGATCAGGGCTGGCTGCCGCCGGCCGTGCCCACGCGCAGGCTCTGCGCTTCGGCTTCAGGTTGGGCGACGATGCCGCTGAAAGGAGTAATGCCAAGCAGCCGTCCGCCGCTGTAACTGACGGATCGAAGCGGGAGGCCAGGGTCGGCGGCGCGAGTCCATTTCCGGCCGTCGGCGCTGGCGTAAATTTCGCCATTGCCGGTCACCGCCAGCAGATGCCGCGACGCGCGGTCGTAGTGAACCGCAGTCAGATTCCGTGCCGGGTCGCCGACCAGCACGTGCTCCCAGGTAGCACCATCGTCCTGGCTGGAGAACACCCCCACGCGCGTAGTGATCCACAGGGCGTTGGGAGAAAGCGCGACCGCATAAATCGCATCGACAGAGGCGGGAATTGATGCCCGCGTCCAGTTCGCGCCGCCGTCGCGCGACAGCAGCAGGGATTTCGCGGTGGAGGCCAGAACCTGCTCTCCGTAAGCATCGATGGAGATGAAATCGCGCTCGGCAACCGGTCCTCTCTGCCAGCTTTGTCCGTGATCATGGCTGCTGTAAACGCCGGCGGAAGTGGCGGCAAACCATCCGTCGCCGGAGACGGTGAGGCCGGCAATGCGCGCGATCAGCCGGGATTTCAAGTACCGGCGCTGGGTGGTGCGGCTGACCTTCCCGGTTTTTCGCGAGCGGCTCACCACGGTTGTGGTTTCCTCGCTTACCACAACATCCGTCGCACGCCAGCGGGCGGACTTGCGATCGAACCGATAGATGCCGCGTTGTGTTCCCGCCAGCAGAAAACCCTCGGCAGACTGGACGAGAGCCAGGATGTCGTAATTGCCGAGGCCCGCATTCATCTGCCGCCAATGAAGGCCGCTGTCATGAGTAACGAAGACGCCGCCGAACTCCTTATCGTTGATCACACCGGCGTAAAGCGTGGCGGGATCACGCGCGTCGGCAAGCACGGCGGAAACCTGGCGATGAGAAAAACCGTGGTTGGAGGCATGAAACGTCAGGCCAGCGTCGTCGCTGGAAAACACACCGCCGCGATCGGTGGCCAACAGAACGCGCGCGGGCCGCCGTGGATCGACCAGCACATCGTTGATGATGAGATGGGCCGCGCTGCGGCGCCAGGTCTTGCCCGCGTCCAGGGTTTTCCAGAGTCCTTCCGTGGTACCAGCGTAGATGATGGCCGGGTGGAGAGGGTCCTGGCGCAAAACACGCGTGCGCCGGGCGGAGAACGGAATGCCCTGCGCCTTGCGGAAGAGTTCGCCGGCGTTATTGCTCTTATAAATTCCGGAGCAGGCGCTCAGGTACACGGTCGAGGGCTTCCACCGGTCGATGATGATGGAAAAGACATCGGAATCGTCGATGATTCCCCGCTTCATGGAATTCCAGGCGCGGCCGCCGTTCACGGTCCTCCACGGCAGGTGCCAGGTGCCGGCGTAAATCACCTCGGGCGAGCGCGGATCGATGGCGATGGACTCGATGTTCTTGATCTCGGGGTGATTCGCGGGCGAGATGCGCTTCCAGGTATCGCCGCCGTTCAGGCTGCGGAATACTCCGTCGAGCGTCCCGGCAACAAGGACGCGCGGATTGCGGTGGAAAACGGCGAAACTGCGGACCGATTTCCCCGCCATGCCGGAAAGCGTCTCCCAGGTGCGGCCCGCATCGCGCGAGCGGAAAATGCCGCCGCCTTTGTTCTCAATGCTCCAGGCCGCGACAAAAATGATATCGGCATCCACAGGATCGATGGCGATGTGGTCGAGTACGTAGTCATTGCCATTGCCGAGATGGCCAAAGCGCGACCAACGGGCCCCCGCATCGGTAGAGAGATACAAGTCGCCGGCGCTGGTGCCCAGGAAAACGCGGCTGGCATCGTGCGGATCGTAGGCCAGGCTGCGGGCGTCGCCTCCCTCCGGTCCCAGGGAAATCCACCGGCTGGCGGCGGTGGTTTGCGCCGGCGAGAGCACGCCCGCGGCCAGCAGCCAGATACAACAGAGACAACGCCAGAGTACCGTCAAACGGACAGTCCTCCGGTGCTGAGATGCGACGGGCGCAGGGGAGTTTTTCATTCGCGGATGTGATGGGATTTTAGCGCAGGCGCTACATCCAATGGTACCAATTCCTGTGGCAAGAAACGCAATGCGGAACACGGGCAAAAAAGGCCAGTGGATTCAACCACCGGCCTCGCGCTTGGAAGTGGCCGCCTGCTAAGGGTTCACGGCCCCGCTTCAATTCATTTGGCGCGCCTACGCATGCGTTTTGCCGCCGGCGCGTGCGGATACGCGTTCCGTCCTGCCTTCACCTTGCTTTCGTCAAATGTCTGCGTGCCCGGAACATCGAAGGTGGCGCCCGCCGGCACCAGGTAGATCTCGGCGGTGCGGCTGCCGGCGCCGCCGGTGCGCACCTCGATGCGGCTGGGATCGATGCCTTTCTCCTGCGTGAGGTAAGCCTTGGTGTTAACGGCGCGCTGCTCAGCGAGCTTGAGGCCGTTCCTCTCGCCCGGTTCAAAGTTGCCGACGATGACTGCCTTGGCATCCGCCTCGCGCTGCAGGCGGAGAGCCACATCGTCGAGGATGGCCTTGGCTTCGTTGTCCACGCGAGCCGGCAGCCGCTTATTCTTGAACTGGATCTCGTTCAGCTTGCTGGCAGTCGGTGGCGGCGGCGGAACTTCAACGTTGACCGCGGTGGTATTGCTGGCGTTGAGCCCGCGATCATCGGTGGCCGTGCAGGTGACGGTGATCGGTCCAGCGGGAGCGCCCGCCGTGTCCAGCGTGGCTTGCGCGCCATTGGCGGTGATGCGCCCGCCGCTGGAGGTGAAATCGTAGGTCAGCGGGCGATTATCGGGGCTTTGCCCGGTGGCGGTAATGGTGCAGGGTGTGCCCGCCTGCACCGTGGCGGGATTGGCGCTGCAAGAGACGGTCGGCGGATTTCTGGGGGGCTCCTGCACGCTGAAGCCGGCGCTGCACGTGGCCGGCGGCATTTTCTTCGCCCGGGGATCGGTGATCACAGCGGTCACCTGGTACTGACCAGGGGCAAGGCCGGTGGTGTCGATATCCACGGCGTTGTTCTTGGGCGTAGCCTTGCCGCCGGTGGCGGTGAACTTGTAGGTGACGGAGTGGCCTTTCCTGATGTTGCTGGCGTTGGCGGTCATGGTGACCGGCTCGCCCGCCATCACCGACCCCGGACGAATGGAACAGGCAGCTCCCAGCGGTGGCAGAGGCGCACCCCCACCCAGGCTGATGAGCAGGCCGGTGCGCACGCGCACCCCGTTTAAATCCTGAGTCCCGGCCACCAGGGGAGAGAAATCATGGCGCCCGAAAACATAGTCGGCCTGCACCAGCCGCCACCCAAAGTGTTTTGTGATGGGAAGATCGACGCCGCCACCCAGGATGATGCCGAAGTTGTTGTCGGTTCCCAGCCCGGTAATCGAGAGTCGATGCAGACCGAACAGCGCCTCGACGAACGGCTCGAAATGTTGCTCGCGCAGCTTCAGCCGCGGCCCGGCGGTGACCGTGGCGATCCTGACTCCATCGCCATAGTGGGCGCCGGCATCGACGCTCAATCCCAGCCAGCGATTCACGTTGAAGGTGGGGCTGACGCCGAACCCGGGGGTGATGGACTTCAGGTGAAACGGTCCAATGTCGCCGCCGGGCTTAATCCAGGAATAGCCGGCAAAGATGTCGACCGTAGGAGGCGGCGCCTGCTGTGCAACAGCGCTCAAGGAAACTAGCAGGAGGGCGATGGCGCCAGCGTACAGCCATGCGCGCCGAGAAGACCATTCACGAAGCGACATAACCTCATCCTCCGGGAAAGTTTCAGGACCGACTGCATTAAGATGTTGAAAACGATTTGGGCGAGACCTTGAGTAACCGGGAAAAATAGCTCGCATCGCGAGACGCGGAATTGTATCGCAGGAGGGTTGCACTTCAAAATTGACGCCCGCTTGCAGGGGCCAGGTTCCGGCCATCCATCGAAGTGACTGCCGGCCGGAATTGCGCATCTATGCGGGAGGTACTCGGAAAGCCGCTTCCCCAGGGATGCAGAACTCGCGCCGGACAGAACCAAATCCGCAAGTTTCCAGGAGGCGCGGTTGCGGAACGCGTGGAGACCCTGAATAATGGAGCAAACGTCCGCTTATGATCCAGGAAAAGGTTCTCATCGTCGAAGATGAGGAAAACGAGCGCACGGGGCTGGCCGAACTGGTCACGCTTTGGGGCTACCGCTGCGATACGGCGCGGGACGGGATAGAGGCGCTGGAGAAAGTCGACTCGTTCCTGCCGAGCATCGTGGTGACCGACTTGATGATGCCGCGCATGGACGGCCTGCAGCTTCTGCGCGCTCTGGCCGAGTTGTCCCGGGAATGCCGGGTGATCGTGATGACCGCTCATGGCAGCGTGGACAGCGCGGTGGAGGCGATGAAGATTGGCGCCTACGACTACATCCAGAAGGGCGACGACCCCACGCGGCTGCGCACCATCCTGAAGCACGCCGTCAGCCAGGGCGACGCCGAACGCGAGTTGGAGGTGACCCGCCGCAGTCTGCGCGACAAGGGATTCATGGGCCCCATGGTGGGCGCGTCGCGCAAGATGCAGGAGATCTTCCATCTCATCGAGATGGTAGCGCCCAGCACGGCCGCCGTGCTCATCACCGGCGAGAGCGGGACAGGCAAGGAGCTGGTGGCGCGGACCATTCACGAGCTCAGCCCGCGCAAGGGCAAGGCGTTTATCGCCATCAACTGCGCTGCCATCCCGGAGACGCTGATCGAGAGTGAAATTTTCGGGCACGAGAAAGGGGCATTCACCGGCGCGCTGGAGCGCCGGGTGGGTTGCTTCGAGCTTGCCGAGGGCGGCACGCTGCTGCTGGACGAGATCGGCGAAATGCCTATCGGCACGCAAGCCAAGCTGCTGCGGGTGCTGGAGGACCGCAAACTGCGCCGCCTGGGCAGCAAGGTGGAAACGCCGGTGGACGTGCGCGTGCTCGCGGCCACCAACAAGGTTCCCGAGGAGGCGGTGGCGCAAGGATACCTGCGCAACGACCTCTTTTATCGCCTGAACGTGTTCGCCGTCGCCATGCCTCCGCTGCGTGACCACAAGCAGGACCTTCCCGAACTGGTGAAGGCGCTGCTGGCGGATATGAATGCGAAGCATGGCCGCAAAGTGCAGATGGTCAGCGATTCCGTCATGTCGATGTTCCAAGCCCATGCGTGGCCGGGCAACGTGCGCGAACTGAGAAATTCGCTGGAACGCGCGGTGATCGTCTGCGAGGGCGGGGTGGTGGAAACCAAGCACCTGCCGCCCGGCTTCGGCCAGGTCACGCCGCGCCCTCCGGTGCAGGAGGCCAACGCGGTGCGTCTGGGCGTGGGCACCACGGTCGGCGAGGCGGAAAAGCTTCTTATTCTCAAGACCCTGGAAGCGACCAATAACAATAAGACGCGGGCGGCGGAGATCTTGGGGATCAGCCTGAAGACGCTGCACAACAAGCTGAAGGAATACGGCGCCGGCAGCGTGGCTACCGCTGATGTGGGGCAGTGAAAGCCGGCGCTCGACGGCAATGCCACGGACAGTGAATTCCCCCGCCGGCAGCCGGCCCGAGACCGTCGACTGAAATGCGGTTACGACTCAAAACCAAGCTGGTGATCGCGATCAGCGGCCTGGTCATGGCGCTGGTGACGACGCTCTCTTACGTTTACCTGTCGCAGATGATGCGGCAGCGGGTGAGCGAGGCCTACGACAGCGGCGACTTCATCGCCCACCAGATCTACCACGGCGCGCGCGAAGCCCTGGAACTGGATCTGAGCAACGCGCGCATCGATAGCAACGACGCCCAGGCCGTGGAATCCGCCATCGAAGACAGCCTGCAGACTGATCCTGGGCTCAATTCCCTGCTGCAATCGATTGTCGGCTACTCCCCCACCATTTATGACGCCGCCATCACCGACACCACCGGCCGCGTGCTCCTGCACACCGATTCCGAAGTGCAAGGAAAGGTTTTGGCGCCCAGGCCGGACTTCTCCACTGTGGTGCACGGCGGCTTCCGCAAGCAGATGAGCATCGTCTACGGCAAGCCGCGGGTGTACGAGGTCCGCCTGCCGTTGAGCCGCGCTGGCCAGCCATTCGGCGAGATTCGCGTCGGCCTCTCCACCGTTTTTCTGAAAAGCGAGTTGCAGCCGCAGATCAATCACGCCTTGGAGTTCATGACCCTGTCCATCCTGGTTTCGCTCCTGCTGGCGGCTGCTCTCTCCAACTTCGCGCTCCGCCCGCTGGAGGCCATCAGCCAGCGCCTGGACCGCATGACCGCCGGCGAGATCGAATCCGTTCCCGCCGGCCGCCCGCCGCGCCAGGACGAATACGGGCTGGTGACCACCAAGATTGACCGCCTCGGCAAGCAGATGCGCGACGTGAAAGAGGTTTTCTCCGCCTTGAAGGAAAACCTCGACCAGATCATGGGCAACCTGCAGGACGGCCTGATGCTGTTCACCAGGGACGCTCGGGTGGTGCTGGTAAGCGCTTCGGCGGAGCAGTTTGTCGGCCGGGGGCGCAGCGAAATGCTGGGCTGCCATGTCAGCGACGTTTTCGCGCGCAGCACCCGACTGGGGCGCCTGGTGCTGGAGGCCTTCGAGTTTCGGCGGGACGTGGCGGCACGCGAGATTGCCGCCGAGGACGGACGCCGCCTGCAGGTGTCTCTCGACTTCATCGAAGAGGGCGGCCAGAACATCGGAGCGCTGCTGACCATGCGCGACGCCGAGTCGGTGCGCAAAATTTCCGACGAAATCGAGTTTTCGCGCCGCTTGGCGGCCATCGGCCGTCTCACCTCGGGCGTGGCCCATGAAGTCCGCAATCCCATCAACGCCATCATGGTGCACCTGGAAGTGCTGCGCGAGAAGATTAAGCAGATTGATCCTGATTCCAAGCGGCACATGGACGTGATCAGCAGCGAAATCCAGCGGCTGGATCGGGTAGTGCAGACCCTGGTGGATTTCACCAGGCCGGTAGAGCTGCGGCTGAGCGATACCGACCTGCGCCGTCTGATCGACGAAGTCTCGGTGCTGGCCGCGCCCGAGGCGGCGCGGCACGGAGTGCAAGTGCGCTACGAACTGCCGCCTGTGTCGCTGGTGGTCAAGGCCGACGCCGATCTCATCAAGCAGGCCGTCCTCAACATTTCCATCAACGGCATCCAGGCGATGCCCGGCGGCGGCATCCTGCTGATTACCGCCCGGCGCGAGGAGGCCGCGGTGGAGATCGAGATACGAGACCAGGGGGCCGGCATTCCTCCGGAACTGCGGGAAAAAATCTTCAACCTCTATTTCACCACCAAGAAGAACGGCAGCGGCATCGGCCTGGCCATGGCATACCGGGTGATGCAGTTGCATAGCGGTTCGATACAATTCGAGTCGCAGCCGGGACAGGGGACGGCGTTTCACCTGCGCTTTCCCGCGGCGGAACAGGCCCCGGCTTCGGCCGAGGGTATGGACGCGCGGGAAATCGCGGCCCAGTCATAACTGTCCTTGCGTCCACGGAGGAAAGGGATTTAGAACAGCTCTATGCGAATCGCGCGCGCCACCGCGGTCGGGGTTCTGCTGGTGTCTGTGCTTGTGCTCGGCGGATGCAAGAAGAAGAAGCCCCCCGTCCCTGCGCCGCAGGCACAGGCGCCGACGATTACCCAGCCCCCACAGCCGGAAGCGCAGCCGCCCGCGCCCGTTGCCTCCGAGCCCAATCGGCCGCAGCCGCAGGAGGCGCAACCGGAAGTCAGCGCTCCGCAAGAGGCCACCACGCCGGCCCCCAAGCCCAGGCGAAAGCCGCATACGGCGAAGAAGGCGACGCCTCCGCCGGCGGAAAAACCGGCCGAAAAATCACGAACCGTGGTCAACGAGGGCGGAAGCCAGCCGGCGTCGCCGCAACTGTCCGCCAGCATCCCGCAAGACACCGCCGTCCACCAGCGGTCCAATACGGCACAGTTGCTGGAAGCCACGGACTACAACCTCAAGAGCATCACCCGCAAGTTGAGTTCCGACGAAAAGGCGATGGTCGAGCACATCCGAAGCTACATTCAGCAGTCGCGCGACGCGACCAAGGAAGGCGACACCGAGCGCGCCTACAATCTGGCTCTCAAGGCTCACCTGCTTTCCGATGAGCTGGTGAAGCACTGAATTCCAGCGTGAGATGCTTTGAGCGGGGCCGGGAAACTCGACCGGTGCGCTGCTGGATCGCCTATCCCGGAATCACCGCCGCAGCCGCGCGGCCCGGATCCTGCTGAGCAGTTCCCGCGCCGGTTGCTGATACGGACCTTCGATGTGGCTGGCATTCGTCAAGGCGGCGACCGCATCGCTCGCGCGCTCCATCTTGGCATAGGCGAATCCCAGGTAGTACCACGCCCCGGCGAGGTCTTCCGGTGAGTCCTTCAGCAATTCAGTCGCGGTCTTGAGTTCGGCGGCGCCGGCGTGAAACTTGCTTTCCTGCAACAGGACGCGGCCCAGCACGGAGTGCGCCACGCCCGCCAGTTTGCGCCCGGTGGCGTCGCCGCCGGCCTCCGACTTGTGCAGTTCGATGGCCTTGCGCGCGTACGCGCCTGCCTTGGAAGCGTGCGCCGGATCATTGGCGTAAGCGCTGGCAAGCGCCGTCAGCAGCCGGATGTCATTGGGGTTTCGCGCCAGCATCTTGTCGCCGAAGGCAGACAGCCCGGCGGAGTCTTTCATCTGCTGCAAACTCACGATGGCCAGCGTGGCAAGCTGCTGGTTGAACTTCGAAGTCGGAAATCCGCCCATGTATTGCTCGATTTCCCGCACCCGCCGGCGCGCGTCCTGCTCTCCGGCAATGGCGTTGTACCCGGCAACTTCCATGTACCGGTAATTGGGCGCGAGCGCCGCCTTCTCCTGTGCCAGCTTTCCGGCATACTCCTCGGCGCTGACCCCCGGCGGCCTGGGTCTGTTGTCGATCCCGGCAATCACGGTGGCTCCGCGCACCGCGTAGTCGACCACCCTGGGCGCGTCCTTCAACCGCTGCGCGGTATCGGTCTGCATCACCAGGATGTCCACCACGTCGGGCATGGCCGCCAGCGCCTTGTCTCCGTACGCCAGCGCCTTGACGGCATCACCCTCGGTCAGGTACTGCTGCGCGAGCTGCCAGTTGCCATACGCAACCGCCGCAGCATTGGACGCGTATTTCTGCACGAAGCCTTGCAGCATGGCGATGCGCTTCTGCACGTCGGCCTGGTTGGCGATCTGCTGCAATTCCTGGTCTTCCGGCGTGCCTGCGAGAATCACAATGTTGGTCTGGGCTGCCAGGCAAGGAGCAACAAGGACGAGAAGAATTGTCAGCCGCAGCCAACGAAGGGTTTTCATGACGGACCCCCTGGAATGGCGTGCTTGCAGGCGAATCCTATCTCCGATGCCGCGGGTGCGACAAGGAAGTGTGTCGCAGGGAGCAAAAAAGCTGCCCGGTCTCCAAAACGGCCGGGCAGCCATGCGCAAACATCAATTTGAATTCGGTCTAAGCTTCCGGCGGCACGGTCTCCGGCAGCACGGTTTCCGTCCGCCCGCGTCCGCGGACCGCCGGTAGACCGACGTCGCGTATCTTGTAGAGCAGCGCGCGATAGCTGATGTTCAGCGCTCGCGCGGCGCGCTTGCGGTTCCAGTGGTTGGCTTGCAGCACCTTGAGAATGATCTTCCGTTCCAGATCCAGCACCGCCTGGCGCGTCACCTTCTTCAGCGAAATCGGCCCGTCGAGTGGGATGTCGTCATCCAACATCTCCTGCCGGCGCGGCACCAGTTCGGAGGTGATCGCCTCCTCCGCTCCCAGGATGGCATAGCGCCGCATCAGGTTTTCCAGTTCGCGGATGTTCCCTGGCCAGTGATAGCGCTGCAACTGGGCAATCAACTGCGGCGAGAGCGGCCGCGCCCGCGCGTTGTATTTCTCGTTATAGAGGTCGAGGAAGTATTCCACCAGGAGCGGGATATCGGGGGCCCGGTCGCGTAACGCCGGCATTTGAATATTGACCACGTTGATGCGGTAGTACAGGTCCTGGCGGAAACGTCCCTGTTCAACCTCGCGCTCGAGGATGCGGTTGGTGGCGCACACCACCCGTACCTCAACCTTCTTGTCTTCCTGCGCCCCGATGCGGCAGAACTGTCCATCCTGGAGAAGTTGCAGCAGCTTCGACTGCAGCCCGTAGTCGAGTTCGGAAATCTCGTCCAGGAAAAGAGTGCCCCGGTTCGCCAGCTCCACCCGCCCGGGCTTGGAACCGTAGGCGCCGGTAAACGCGCCTTTCTCGTATCCGAACAGTTCGCTCTCCAGCAGCGTTCCGGGAATCGCCGGGCAGTTCACCTTCACCCATGGCCCGCTCGACCACAGCGACCGGCTGTGGATCATGCGTGCGATGATGTCCTTGCCGGTCCCGCTTTCGCCCTCAATCAGCACCGGCAAGTTGGCGCTGGCGATCTTCTGAACCCGTTCACGAACCGCCTGCATGGCCCGAGTGTGGCCAAACATCACGGAGTCTGGAGGCATCGGCAACGAACGATCTAACGACGGCATCGGTGCAGCAGACATAGCTCACTTTCCGTATTCAGAGTAGTGCAATCTAAGGATAACTACTTGCATTCAGAGCGCCAAATGTTTCACCATCTAAACCCGGCACGGCGGGGACACCGCCCCGCAGTTGAAACGTGCACAACACACGTTTTCAATGACTTAGCGGAAGTACCGTCGCTGGAGGCCAATCAGAAATCAGGAGAGGGCAACGGAAAAGTGTGAAAATGTTTTCCTATGCGGAAGCAATTTTCCCTTTGGCAGTGTCGTGCAGTGGCCGATGGAACTTCAATCCCAGCAGATGACAGCGCTCGGCATGGGTAATGCGGACAAGTTTGGCCTTCAGGCTGCGTACCGACTGTGTGGACACAGTGTTCGGCGGCAGTGGCGCCACCGGGATCTCCAGGGCCAAGCTTGTCGACCGTGGCAGGCTCCGGCGCGTGGCCAGCAGGATGCCGCCGGCGCTGATGTTCAACGCGGTCGCAAACTCCAGAAATTCCTTGCCGTCTTGATCGACTCCGCGGACGAAAACCGGTATCGATAAGGGGAGGCGTTGGTGCTTCCGTCGCTCGGAACCGGACTTGGTCATGGTGCGTATTCCCACGAGCCTCAGCGCACATCACGGGCCAAACAACTAAGTTTGCATCTCCCAAGTGGAAAATGCGCTTAACCAACTGCAGCTCAGGTATTTACGCACAAATTCGCAAGTCTGATCACAACAAAATGGCGCAGCACCTTGGTAGTCAATGCGGCAACCTTTTGCGACTGTCACGGAAATTACTTGCACCTGCCTCCTTGACTTCATCCAGCCTCTCTCCTATCATAACGTTGCTAGTTAACTCCCCGGAATCGGTATTTCTCCCCCTAAATCGCCGCTAGACTGCACCAATGTCTGAGCACATCGAGAATGCAGGCACGCCCGCAAAGCGAAGCCCCGATCGGTCGGGCAGTTTCCCCGGTTGCGGCGAAACCCAGGCCGAGATTCAGGCGCGCACCTGCCCGGAAGACCTGCTGCGTTCGTACCAGCAACTGGAGGGACAGTATCAGCGTTGTGCCCAGGCCCTGGCCACGGCGGCGCATGACTTGCGCACCCCCCTGGCGGTGGTCTCCGGATACATTGAACTGCTCATGAGCGGCAAGCTGGGGCCGCTCACCGATCGCCAAACGCGCTGCCTGGAGGACATGTACTCCAGCAGCCAGCGCTTGCACCGGCTGATAACGGATTTCCTCACTTTCAGCGCTCTCCAGACCGGGCAATTTGAACCTGCAGCTCGATGAACCGCGCGACCTGCATGTCTGTCTCACCGAGATCTGCGGCTTCTGGATGCCGCGATTTCAGGCCAAGGGAGTGGCTTTTTACTATCTGCCCAGCGAGCATCTCCAGCCTTTTCCCTTCGATTACGATCGCGTGCAGCGCATCGTTTCCAACCTGCTGGAGAACGCCCTCAAGTTCACCCCCCAGGGCGGCACGGTCTGGCTGAATGCCGAGCCGCAACTGTGGGAACGGCGCACTCTGGAGATGCGAACCCCAGGACGCGAACGCCGCAAGGCAGCCGTCTCCGCCCCGAATGCCGTGCGCGTCAGCGTCGCCGATACGGGCCCGGGAATCCCACCCGAGTTCCATCAGGAGATTTTCGGCGATTTCTTCCAGGTGCCCAACGGGGAGATCAACGGCGGTGGCATGGGACTGGGACTGGGCATTGCGCGCCGGCTGGTCCAGGCCCATGGTGGGAAAATCTGGGTGGAAAGCGAGCCCTCATGCGGCAGCAAGTTTTCTTTCGTTCTTCCTCTAAAGCACGCATAATCGGCGCAGCGGGACCAATGCAGTTTGGGGACAAGTGATGCCGAACTCACCTCGAATCATGGTTGTCGATGATGAACCGAGCATGTTGCGTTATCTGCAGACCCTGCTCGAAGTGGAATCCTACAACGTTGAGACCGCCTCCAGCGGCGAAGAAGCGCTCAGCAAACTGCAGAATGGGCCGCCCGACGTGGTGCTGCTGGACGTGCTCATGCCCGGCGGCATGGATGGCCTGCAGACCCTGGAGAAGATGCGCGAACGTTATCCCCATCTGAAGGTCGTCATGCTGTCCTGCGTCAGCGACACCCGCAAGGTGGTGCAGGCAATCCGCCTGGGCGCGCAGGATTACCTCACCAAGCCGTTCCAGAAGAACGACCTCGAGGCGGTCATCGAACTGTGTCTCGGGAAAAAGGCCACGGTCGCCGTAGTCCAGGGAGAGATCGAGGACCTGGGCGACGATGTTTTCTTCGTCTGCGGCAGCGCCCCCATGCGCAAGATTCGCTCCCAGGCCAAGCTGGTGGCCAACGTCGATATTCCGGTGCTCATCCTGGGGGAAAGCGGTGTCGGCAAGGAAGTCATCGCCAAGATGATCCACAAGTACTCGCCGCGCTCGCACCGGACTTTCCTCAAGGTCAACTGCGCCGCCGTTCCCGCCGACCTGCTGGAAAGCGAGCTCTTCGGCTATGAACCGGGCGCCTTCACCGGCGCTACCCATGCCAAGCCCGGTAAGTTCGAACTGTGCAACAAGGGCACCATCCTGCTCGACGAGATCGGCGAGATGCCGCCTTCTCTGCAGGCCAAGCTGCTGCACGTGTTGCAGGACCAGCAATTTTCCCGCTTGGGCAGCCGCACCGTACAGAAGGTGGACGTCCGCGTCCTGGCGGCCACCAACATCGATATTCAGGAGGCGATCGCCTCCCGCAAGCTGCGCGAGGATCTCTATTACCGGCTCAACGGCTTCACCATCAACGTACCCGCCCTGCGCGACCGCAAGGAAGAGATTCCGCTGTTGCTGAAGCATTTCATGAGTCAGGTGGCGGAGCATTACGCCCGCCCGCCGCTTCCGCTTACGCCCTCCCTGCTGCGTGCCGCCGAGAACTGCCACTGGCCGGGGAATCTGCGCGAACTCAACAACTTTGTCAAACGGTACCTGGTGCTGGGCGACGAGGAAATGGCGATGGTGGAACTTGCGCCACGGGAGGAAAAGACGCGCACTGCCGCCGCCGGCGCCAACGGAACCGGCAGCGGATCGCCCGGCCTGAAATCGCTGGTGCGCGGCGTGAAGGACGAAGCCGAAATGGAAGCTATCACCCGCGCTCTTGGCGAAACTAACTGGAACCGCAAGAAGGCCGCGGCGCTGCTCAAGATCAGCTACAAGGCTCTGCTTTACAAGATCCGCCAGTACGATATTCAGCCTGCCGGCGACGTGCGCTGAACCTCTTTCTCTGGAAACACCGCAGCCCAGCCCTCGCGCTGGGTTGTGGCTTGGCCGTTGGTCGCCACCGTTCCCGCTTTCCGGCTACTCTTTCATTCGTTTCCTCACGTCGTGCGCCAGCTTTTCAATTTCCTCGGCCTTGCGAATCACCTCCACCGAAAGCACGTTCTCATTGGTGTTGTCGACGTACTTTTTCAACTCGGTCGCCAGTTCCAACAGCTTGTCGGCATCGCGCTTGATTCTGACCTGCCGCTCCTTGTTGGCCTGCTTTTCCCGCTCCTGTTCGAGACGGCGATTGGCGGCTTCGTCGCGCCGCCGCCCAAACTGGGGATCTACTTGCCCGTTGCGAGCAGGCAGGCGTCCGGTGGAAGCGTCGGGGACCTGGCCGAAAGCAAAGCCGCAGACGAGCAGGGCAAGAGCGAGAATCAAGGGGACGCGCCGCACAGGCACCTCATCGCGAGAGAGAATGCGGCGATTATAAGGCGATGGCGGGCGGCGGCAAAGCTGCCGCTGTCACCGCCCGGTCGTGTTGCGCTGCTATAATCCCGGCCTTGAGTTCATGCCGGGCGCGCGTTTCCCGGCCAGCGGCAGGGCAAATTTTCAAATTACCGGACTGCAAGCTGACATATGGAGCTGGGACTGAGAGACCGTGTGGTCATCGTCGCCGCCTCCAGCCAGGGCATCGGGCGGGCGACGGCGGAAGCCTTTGCCGCCGAAGGCTGCCGGCTTGCCATTTGCGCGCGCAGCACTCAGACGGTGCGTTCGCTCGCCGCCACCCTCGCCGGCAAGCACCGCGTCCCGGTCCACTGCGAGGGTGTGGACGTCACCGATGCCCCGGCCGTGCGCCGGTTTGTGAGCAATGTTGCCGAGCGCTTCGGAGGCGTGGACTGTCTGCGTCACCAATGCCGGCGGCCCACCCGCCAAGGGATTTCTCGCCACCACCCCGGAGGACTGGCAGCGCGCCCTGGAACTGAACCTGCTCAGCGTCGTCCATTTCGCCCGCGAGGTCATCCCCCTTATGCAGCGAAAGAAATGGGGAAGGCTGATTGCCATCACCTCGCTCGCCGTCAAACAGCCGGTCGAGCAACTGGTTCTTTCCAATGCCGTGCGCACCGGGGTGGTCGGCCTGGTGAAGAGTCTCGCCAATGAATTCGGCAAAGACGGCATCCTGGTCAACAACGTGGGGCCGGGCTACACCGCGACCGACCGCCTGAAAGAGCTGGCCGCCTCCCAGGCCCAGGCTGCGGGAGTGCCGGAAGATGAGGTTTTCCGCCGCTGGGCCGCCGGCGCTCCGCTGCAGCGAATTGCCCGCCCCGAGGAGGTGGCCGACACCATCGTCTGGCTCGCCTCCGAGCGCGCCTCCTTCATCTCCGGCCAGACCGTCCTGGTGGACGGCGGCGCCTACAAAGGCTTGTAGCGGCCGGCCGGCTGGTTCCTGCTCATGCTTCTTTTTTCCGGGTTGCCGCATCTCATCTCCGTCGTGGCGTTCAGGCTCGCTGTCCGTTTCTGTCCGCGGCACGCCTTCCTGACATCTGTGCTGGGGGGCGGTTGCATCTCTAGTTGAAAGCATATGGTGGAACGCTTGATCATCGAGATTGCCATCGGCGCCTTCCTGGTGGCGCTCTGGTATGCCTGGTTCCGCCATCAGAACCGTCGCAAGTCGATCCACGTCCTGCAACGCATCAAATCGGCCTTCGCCGGACACGCCCAGATTCTCGGTGTGCGCTGGACCGGAGGTTCACGCTTTGCCGTCCGCCTGCGCGTCATGAGCACCCTGTTTAAGCAGGCAGCCGTGCTCGTCGAACTCCATCCCCGCCAGTTGCCACCGAATTGGGTTTGGGCCCGCCTCCGCCGCCGCCGGGAGACGTTGACCTTCGAGGCTGACCTGGAGTGTCCGCCGGTTTTCAACCTGGAAGTCCACAATCACCGCTGGTGCGGCCGCACCCGCAAGTTCCCCCACGACGACCGCCAGATCGCTCTCGAGCACTGCGGGCCTTTCGTCCTCACCACGCGTAACGACTGGCAGCGCGAGATCACTTCCATGATGACCGCCCTGGTCGCCTCGCGCGATTGCAATTTCCTCACCGTCAACTTCCGCCGCACCTCGCCCCACTTCTCCGCCACCGTGCCCCTGGACTCGCTTTCCGCCGAGTCGCAGTACGAAGCCGAGATCTTCGAGGTGCTGCGCGAGCTCGCCGCCTGCGCCTCCGCCTCCCGCTTCTAGGAATGTCAGTGGGACAAATCCCGGAAACACCGGTCCCGTGGGCAGCGAGGACACGGCCACGGCAAGGCGCACAGGGAAACACCCCGCACACTCATGCTGGCGTGCTCTGCGGCTCCAGCCCCGCCCACTTCTCCAGCAGCGCCAGGGTGGCGGCGAAATCCAGGTCGGCGCTGCCTTCTTCGGTGGCGATCTCGTAGATCTCATCCACGGTTTCCAGGCCGGGCAGCTTCACCCGCGCCTCTCGCGCCGCCTCCAGCATGAGGTGAATGTCCTTGTGCATCAGGCGCAGGGGAAAGTTCGGCGAGAAATCGTGGGCCAGCACGAACGGCGCCTTGTAATCGGTGACTCCGGAGCGGATCATCGACGCGTTCACCAGTTCCAGGAAACGTTCCCGCGGCACTCCCAGCTTGCTGGTCAGGGTGAGCGCCTCGGCAAAGCCTTCGAACATAAGCGAAATCATCAGGTTCCCACCCAGTTTGGCCGACTGCCCTTGCCCCGTCGGCCCCATGTGCAGGACTTTTTTGCCCATGGCTTGGAACAGCGGCTGCAGCCGCTCCACGCTCGCCTCTTCCCCGCCGACAATGAAGATCAATTGACCGTTCTCCGCGCCGGTTTTCGATCCCGTCATGGGCGCGTCCACGTAGTCGGCGCCGCGCGTGCGCACTCGCTCTGCGAACTTGCGGGTGGCCGTCGGCGCTATCGTGCTCGAATCCACCACGATCATCCCCGGCTCCAGCGCGTTGTCCGCTCCTTCGGGCCCGAACAACACCTGCTCGACCGCGGCGGTG
Organism: Terriglobia bacterium; assembly: GCA_963740615.1. Lineage (GTDB taxonomy): Bacteria > Acidobacteriota > Terriglobia > Terriglobales > Acidobacteriaceae > JAIQGF01. The sequence continues at coordinate 128,855 of CAVUEZ010000003.1, read as the reverse complement.
TCGGAAACGCACATCCACACCACCTCCGCCCCGCGCGCCGCTTCCCCCGGATTGGCGGCCGCCCGTGCCCCTTCCGCCTGCTTGCCCGCGGACCGGTTCCATACCGTAACCTCGTGGCCTGCCTTTACCAGGTTGGCCGCCATCCCCCGGCCCATGATCCCCAATCCCAGAAACGCTACGCGCATGTCTTTCCCTCGCAAGAACTGACGGGTGATTATACAAGTTGCGAGTTTTGAGTTCCGAGTTTCGATTTCTATGCGCTCGCAACTGGTACTCGGAAGTCGCAACTCACTCCCTTCCGAATCACAATGCGCTCGGAATGCGTCTAATCTATTGCCGATGATCAATCTCACCCTCAGGCGACGCGCCCGCCAGTTCACTAAGCTCGTGCGCCACTCCGCCCTGACCCCTCGCACCGGCCAGACGCTCAAACCGGTCCTGGCCTCCACCGGCCAGGTCGGCCTGACTTTCATCGGCCATTCCAGCTTCTTTCTCCAGATCGCCGGCCGCAACCTCATCATCGATCCCAATTTCGCCCGCTGGCTGTTCGTCCTCAAGCGCCTCCGGCGTCCCGGAGTGAGCATCAAGGACCTGCCGCCACTCGACGTGGTGCTGGTCACGCACGCCCACTTCGACCACCTTCATCGTCCTTCCTTGCGCGCCCTGGTTCGGCACACCCTCCGCCTGCGCCGCACTCCGCCCGTTATCGTCGTCCCTCGAAATGTTGCCGACCTGGTCGCCGACCTCGGCTTCAGCAACATCATCGAGCTCGACTGGTGGGGCGAATACCGCCTCCACGACCTCAACGTCGTCCACACACCCTCCCGCCACTGGGGCGCGCGTGTGGTGCGCGATATGCATCGCGGCTTCGGTGGCTATGTCATCCGCAACCGGCAGGCCTCGCTGTATCACGCCGGTGACACCGCTTACTTCCCCGGATTTCGCGAAATCGGCGACCGCCTCTCCCCGGAGCTTGCCATGCTCCCCATCGGCGCCTACGAGCCGCCTTCCTTCCGCAACGTTCACACCTCGCCCGCCGACGCCGTCCGTGCCTTCCTCGACCTGCGCGCCAGTTTTCTGGTGCCCATGCACTATGGCACCTTCCGCCTCTCCCACGAGCCCATGGACGAGCCGCTGAAGTACCTGGAATCGGAGGCGCACAAGCACGGAGTCCTGGACCGCGTGCTGGTGTTACAGGAAGGTGTGACGCAGGTGTTCGAGTGATTCTCCGATAGTTACTTACTAGTATCTAACTATTGCCGCGTTTCATCAGATCTAAGGCTTGACCAACCCGGAATTATCGATTTCTAATTAGTGCTGTCCTAACGTAAGTCGAACATTTGCAGCTGAGTAGCGGGAGCAGTATGGGGCATCGGATCAGGCATGTGCGAGAAAGCCTCTAAAATCGCGGTTTTTTCGAAAATCGTGATACTCAGCACTTGCAGGATTTTGTACAGGCTGGCCTGGGGCGCGAGTTGCTTTTTGGCAATCGCCACCAGCAGGTAAACGCTCAGCGCGACCCACACTTGGATGGTCACGGCGTTGCGCGAGGTGCCGTAAAAGGCTTTGATGTGCAGGTGCTGCTTGATCCAGCGGAAGAACAACTCGACCTGCCAGCGCGCGCGATACAGTTCCGTAATGGCGAGTGGCTCCAGCAGGAAGTTGTTGGTGAGAAACACGAGGTCGCGATGCTCGTCCGGATCGACATAGTGAATGCGGCGCAGCGGTGCCGGATAACGATCGGAAGTTTTTGGCCCGATCAGGCGGATGGTCTGATCGCAACGCAAGCCCGTGGTGCGATCGACGACGCGATGCGAGCGCAGGCGGAACTGGATGCCGCGCTTGGCACGAGTAACGAAGTAGGCGCAGGCTTGAGTGAACAGGTACAGACGAGCGAAGTCGTAGTAGCCGCGGTCCATCAGGTAGAAGGCTCCGGGTTCCAGCAGCAAGCAGTCGAGCAGGTTCACATCGGCGACTTGCGCGCCGGTCACGTAAACACTGGCTGGAATCGAGGTGGCGACATCGAGCAGCGTGTGCACTTTAACGGCGCTTTTGTGCCGGCGGAACTGCGCCCAGGGGAACAGCGAGAGGCACAGATCGATGGTGGTCGAGTCCATCGCATAGACGGTCTCGGCCAACTCGACCGAGAAGCTTTCGTCGCGGTACAGATCGCGCGCCATGGCAATGAGCACGCGGCCGAAGTCGGCGAAGATGCGGCAGTCGCGATGCTCGTTGGCGTGGGCGAGATTGCTGCGCGAGATGTCACCGCGAAAGCCCATGTGGTAGAGCTTGGAGTCTTGCGCTCGCAGGCAGGCCTCGATGTCGCGCAGGCTCTCGCGAGCGGTCAGCTGCGCGAAGGCGAGGCAGAGGAACTGGTCCAAACAGGTGAAGTGCTGGATCTTGTACTCACCGCCGTAGCGCTCGACACAACGCCGAAACTCACGCCACGGGAGAAAGTCCATCAGCTGCGCGAACACAGTCCGACCGGCATTCATGGCCATCATCCTCGCGAGGGAAAATGGCCGTCAGAGTACCGGAAAAATTCAAATCGATTCCGCCGGAATTGGCCGGCAACTCACATAACAGCTGTGACTTACGGCAAAATACGAGTGCAACGTTAGGACAGCACTGATTTCTAATTACTAAGGCTCTTAGGAAGTTAAGTGGCCTGTAGAATGACGGATCGCCAATGTCTACGGGCAAAAACAAGTACTACGTCCGTTCCCATATTTCGGAGAAGCTTTTTCGGCACTTGCTTCGCGTTTTCGCTTTGGATCTCACGGCCAGCGAAGCCGCGGCCATCACCGGTCTTTCGGTGCGTTCGGTGAACACGGTTTACCTCAAATTGCGGCGCCAGATCGCCCGTTGGTGCGAAGCGCAAAACCCGCTCGCGGGAGAAGTGGAAGTCGATGAGAGCTATTTCGGGCCGCGCCGAGTTCGAGGTAAACGCGGCCGTGGTGCGGGAGGCAAGACGATCGTCTTTGGTATCTTCCAGCGCCATGGCTATGTCTATACCCAGATCGTCCCCGACTGCCGGCGAAAGACGCTGCGGAAGGCCATTTTGGGCCGTATCAGCCTGGAGTCGGTCATCCACTCCGACGGCTGGTCCGGCTACGACGGCCTGGTCGATATGGGCTATCAGAAACATCTCCGGGTCAATCACGAGGCCCATCAGTTTGCGGTGCGCAAGAACCATGTCAACGGTATCGAGAGCTTTTGGAGCTTCGCCAAACGACGCCTGGCCAAGTTCAACGGCATCCCCGCTCACACCTTTGTTCTTCACTTAAAGGAAACCGAATTTCGCTTCAATCATCGCCGTGATAATCTCTACCGCGTCCTCTTGGATCAGCTCCGAAAGGACCCTCTGACAGGCCGCTTAACTTCCTAAGAGCCTTACTAATTACTAATCACTGCTTTTGCTGATTATCCCCATCGAAATTATCAATTTCCCTTTTGCCCGCCGGCGCGCCCACAATCCCCTCAGTCGCCTGCATTCTTTGTATCTCGCGGCGGCGGAGTGAAATCATGCTGTGCCCGTACTGCAACATCGAGTACTCCCACGATAACCCCTGCTTCTGCCATCCTGCGCTGCACAGTGCGCCGGCGGATGAGCAAGGCGCTTCCCCCATCGAAGATTCCTCCCCTTCCAACGTCGCCTGGAATTCGCACCGGGGTGTGCGGCTGGACTAGAAAGCAGTCGTTAGTAGTTAGCAGGCCGAAGTGTCCTTCATGCGACGAGCTGAGGTACAGTTCAGCTAATCACTAAGGCTCTTAGGAAGTTAAGCGGCCTGTCAGAGGGTCCTTTCGGAGCTGATCCAAGAGGACGCGGTAGAGATTATCACGGCGATGATTGAAGCGAAATTCGGTTTCCTTTAAGTGAAGAACAAAGGTGTGAGCGGGGATGCCGTTGAACTTGGCCAGGCGTCGTTTGGCGAAGCTCCAAAAGCTCTCGATACCGTTGACATGGTTCTTGCGCACCGCAAACTGATGGGCCTCGTGATTGACCCGGAGATGTTTCTGATAGCCCATATCGACCAGGCCGTCGTAGCCGGACCAGCCGTCGGAGTGGATGACCGACTCCAGGCTGATACGGCCCAAAATGGCCTTCCGCAGCGTCTTTCGCCGGCAGTCGGGGACGATCTGGGTATAGACATAGCCATGGCGCTGGAAGATACCAAAGACGATCGTCTTGCCTCCCGCACCACGGCCGCGTTTACCTCGAACTCGGCGCGGCCCGAAATAGCTCTCATCGACTTCCACTTCTCCCGCGAGCGGGTTTTGCGCTTCGCACCAACGGGCGATCTGGCGCCGCAATTTGAGGTAAACCGTGTTCACCGAACGCACCGAAAGACCGGTGATGGCCGCGGCTTCGCTGGCCGTGAGATCCAAAGCGAAAACGCGAAGCAAGTGCCGAAAAAGCTTCTCCGAAATATGGGAACGGACGTAGTACTTGTTTTTGCCCGTAGACATTGGCGATCCGTCATTCTACAGGCCACTTAACTTCCTAAGAGCCTCACTAATTACTCCCCTCACCACGCCATCAGCACCCGTAAGTCCCGCAGGTTGTTCCCGGTCGGTCCGGTGACCATCGCATCGCCCAGGCGCTCAAAGAAGGAAAACGCATCGAAGCCGGCCAGAGCGCGCGCCGCGTTCAACCCCGCGGCCGAGGCGCGCTGCAGCGTGGCCCCGTCGGCTATGGCGCCGGCCGCCGGGCTGTTGCCGTCGATGCCGTCACTTCCGACACTGAGTACGCTGACGTTCTCGCCCGCGATTCTTTCCGCGCAGTAGAGGGCGAACTGCGAATTTCGCCCGCCCTTGCCGTGCCCCGCTTTCACCTTCACCGTGACTTCCCCGCCCGACACGATGCAGGCCCGCGACACGCCCTGGCGAAGCTGGCGCAGCCGGTTCAGCAGGTGGTCCGCCGCCCTGGCGTAGTCCCAGTCATCGCAGGAGTTGTCCACCTCGACGGCGAACTGGTGCGCCGCTATCTCGGCGGCGGCCGCCCGCAGCAATGTCGCGTTGGACAGCACCGGCCACCAGCGCGACTTGGCGAAGGCCGGCGCCTCCGGCTTCGGGGTCTCCTGCAGCAGCCGCGCGCGAAACAACTCGCGCACCGAGGGCGGAAACTGTTCGACCATGCCGTACTGCGCGGCGATACGGTAGCAATCCTCCACCGTGGTCGAATCCGGCATGGTCAGCCCTGAGGAGAGCGCGTCCAGCGCCTTGTCCGGAACGTCGGAGACCATGATCGACACCTGCTGCGCCGGCCTTGCGGCCAGCGCCAGCCGCCCTCCCTTGATCGCCGACAAATGTTTGCGGATGGCGTTGATCTCGGCGATGTTGCCGCCGGAGTGCACCAGAACTTCATACGTCTTGACCACATCTTCCCAGGTGATCGTCTGGTCGATCGGATACTCCACGCACGCCGACCCGCCGCCGCTGATCAGGAAGATCACCAGCGCCTGCGGCGGCTGCAAGCCGGCGTAGTGCAGAATGGCACGGCCCGCGGCCAGCGACTCGCGGTTGGGCAGCGGGTGCCCGCCGTGAAAATAGCGGAACCCGCGCAGTTGCGGGCCGGGGGCGGTGCAACCGGCGATGATCCCGCTCTGCGTCTCGCCCACCCGCTCGGCCAGCGCCAGCGCCATGCTGTGCGCGCCCTTGCCAATGGCAACCACCGAAACGCGGTCGTACGAGGCCAGCGCATACAGGTCCTCGCACACGCGCAGCGTCCCGTGCTTGTACTCCACGTGATGGGCGAACGCCTGCCGGATGGTGCTCCGCGCCAGCGCGCCCTGAAACACTTCGCGCAGGATCATCCGTATTTCATGCGCGCTGCGCTCGCCCTCGGAAGCACTCGCCGGCCGCTCTGCCATGACTCCAGTTCCTGTTATTAGATTCCAGGTTCAAGTGGCGGCGCAATTCGCTCCCGCACCCACTGTTCGATCGCCCGCCGCATCTCCGCCAGGTGGCCGCTGAAAAAATGGTCCGCGCCCTCGATCAGCACCAGCTTCTTTGGCTCGGGCAGCCGCGCCACCAGCTCTTGCAACTGTTCCCGTGGCCCGAACCGGTCCCGCCCGCCGCTGACGAAGAGCTTGGGCTTGGTGCATTGGAGCAGAAATCTATAAGCGTACGCCCGATCCTCCACCCGCACCGGCGTGCCCAGCGAGATCAGCGACGCAACTCGCGCGTCCGGGCACGCGGCCCGCAACCCGGTGCTCGCGCCGAAGGAAAATCCGGCAAAGAGGATGGGCAGATGGAAGCGGGCGTCCAGCCATTGCAGCGCTGCCCTGACATCATCCACTTCGCCGCGGCCCTCATCGTGCTCGCCCTCGCTCAGCCCGGCGCCGCGGAAGTTGAAGCGCAGCACCGGGAAGCCGAAACCGTTCAGCGCCTTCATGGCATGAAACACGACCTTGTTGTGCATGGTGCCGCCAAACAAGGGATGCGGATGGCACACCAGCGCGGCATGGGTGGCATTGGGCGCGCCTTGGTTGAGCAGCGCCTCCAGCCGCCCCGCCGGCCCCGCGAGAAACATGGATTGGATCGCGCTCGAGGTCGTCACCGCAGCATTCTATCCGCCGGACAGGCGTACGCAGCCGCCACCCTGCTAGTCTTCAGTGCTAAATCTTGGCCTTGGGCCGGCGCCGCCGTGCCCCGCTTGCCCGCCCATAGACGTAGATCAGCAGCAGGAGAACGTAGAGAGCGATGCACAGTTTGCCATGGCCAAGCTGCGCCAGGTATGGACATCCCCAAAGGAACAGGAACACGGCTGCCGCCGCGACGCAGATCGCAAGGATAAGGTTCTGCCGCTGGATGCCTATCGCCACCGGTACTTGGATGCGTTGCAAACCAGTTTCAGTTTCAGTTTCAGTTTCAGTACCGCCCGCAACCGAAACTGAAACTGAAACTGAAACTTCTCAAGCTGCTATCCTCTTGCGCATGGACCTGTTCGCGCTCACGCGGCAGCTCATCGATATTGACTCGGTCACCGGCAACGAGGGCGCCGTGGGCGAGTTTCTCCATCGCTACCTGCACGATCTCGGCTACCAGGCGCGCCTCGACCTGGTCGAACCCAACCGCTTCAACGTCTATGCCGTGCCCCCGGCTCAACCGCGTCCCCAGGTGTTTTTCTCCACCCACACGGACACGGTTCCGCCCTTTTTCCCCTCATCGGAGGACGAGACGCGCATCTACGGCCGCGGCGCCTGCGATGCCAAGGGCATCCTTGCCGCGCAGATTGCCGCCGCCGAAAAACTTCGCCGCGAAGGCCTCGCCGCCGGCCTGCTGTTCGTGGTGGGCGAGGAGCGCAACAGCGCGGGCGCGAAGTTCGCCAATCAACATCCCGCCGGCGGACGCTTTCTCATCAACGGCGAGCCCACCGAGAATCGCCTCGCCATCGCCACCAAGGGCGCCCTGCGCGTGGAGTTTTTTGCCGAGGGCCGCATGGCGCACTCCGCCTACCCGGAGCTGGGCGAATCCGCGATTGAAAAACTGCTCGACGCCCTGGAGCGAGTGCGTCGCATTCCCTTGCCGCACGATCCCGAGTTAGGCCCCTGCACCGTCAATATCGGCCTCATCGACGGCGGACGCGCGCCCAACGTGGTTCCCGACCGCGCTCACGCCGAGCTCATGTACCGCACCATCGGGCCCTCGGACGAGCTGAAGCGCCAAATCGTTGCCGCCGTCGAACCGCTGGTCCGGGTCGAGTGGGGCCTGGAACTGCCTTTCGTGCGCCTGCGCACGCTTGCCGGCTTCCCCACCATGATTGCCGCCTTCGCCACCGACATTCCCTCGCTCAGCAACTGGGGCGAGCCGATTCTGCTCGGTCCCGGATCTATTCACGTGGCCCATACGCCGGACGAGCACGTCGAAAAGGCTGAGTTGGTGGCCGCCGCCTGCCTTTACGCCGACGTCGTACGGCGCTTGATCAAAGACCATTAGCCACGGATGTGCACGGATCCACACGGATACAGCAATTCAGACAGAATTCGCCGTGGCCGTTGCGCGTTCGGTTTTGCATTCAATCCGTGTTCATCCGCGTGAATCCGTGGCCGAGCTTTTCGGCCGGTTTACCGCATCTTTTATCGCCGCCCGCAACTCTAAGGTTCTTATGCCGGAAACAATGACGAACTCCCTCGCGCAGTCCTGCTCCGCCTACCTGCGCAGTGCCATGCATCAGCCCATACGCTGGCATCAATGGGGCGAGGAAGCCTTCGCCGTCGCCCAGCGCGAGAACAAGCCCATGCTGCTCGATATCGGCGCCGTCTGGTGTCACTGGTGCCACGTCATGGACCGCGAGTCCTATGACGACCCGGAGACGGCGCGCATCATCAACGACAACTTCATTGCCGTGAAGGTAGACCGCGACGAGCGTCCCGACATCGACAGCCGCTACCAGTCCGCGGTGCAAGCCATGACCGGCCAGGGCGGCTGGCCTCTCACCGCCTTCCTCACGCCCGAAGGCAAGCCGTTCTACGGCGGCACCTACTTTCCGCCGGAAGATCACTGGGGCCGTCCCGGATTCAAGCGCGTGCTGGCGGCCATCGCCGATGCCTTTCGCGCCAAGCGCGAGGAAGTCGCGCAGCAGGCCGACGTGGTGCTCGATACCATCGGTCAAGCCGAGACTTTTGCCGGACGCGGCGGCGCCGTCCCGCCGCAGATAGTTCCGGCCGTCGTCGCCTCCGCCTTGAGGATTTTCGATCCCGGCCACGGCGGCTTCGGCACCGCACCCAAGTTTCCCCATCCCTCCACCATGGAGGTGATCCTGCACCGCTACGCGCGCAGCGGCGACGAGCGGCTGAAAGAGGTGATCACCACCACGCTGGAGCACATGGCGCGTGGCGGCGTCTACGACCAGCTTGCCGGCGGGTTCCATCGCTACTCCACCGACGAGCGCTGGGTGGTGCCCCACTTCGAGAAAATGTCCTACGACAACTCCGAGCTGCTGAAGAACTACGTCCACGCCTACCAGGCCACCGGCAACTCGTTGTTCGCCGCCGTCGCTCGCGACATCATCCGCTGGATGGACGCCTGGCTCAGCGACCGCGCCGAAGGCGGCTTCTACGCCTCCCAGGACGCCGACATCAGCCTGGACGATGACGGCGATTACTTCACCTGGACGATGGAGGAGGCGCGCGCCGAGCTCAGCGAGGACGAGTTCAAGGTGGCCCAGCTCTATTACGACATCAACGAAATCGGCGAGATGCACCATAACCCGGCGAAGAACGTGCTCTACGTGCGCGCCTCGATGGAGGAGATCGCCGTCCGCCTGGGCATGCATCGCGAGCGCGCCGCCAATCTGCTCGACTCGGCCCGCGAAAAGCTGTATGCCGCGCGACTCAAGCGGCCCACGCCTTTCATCGACAAGACCGTTTATGTCGGCTGGAACGCGCTCTGCATATCGGCCTACCTGGATGCGGCGCGGGTGCTCTCGCTGGAGGATGCGCGCCACTTCGCCCTGCGATCGCTGGACCGCGTTCTCTCCCAGGGCTGGAACGCCGAGCGAGGGCTCAGGCACGTGGTCGCCTACGCCGACTCGCAGGGCGGGCCCGCCGGCGTTCCCGGGATGCTCGACGACTACGCCTTCACCGCGCTCGCCTGTCTCGACGCCTATGAGGCCACCGCCGATCTCAGCTATTTCACCTTCGCGCGCAAGATCGCCGACGCCATGGTCGCGCGCTTCCACGACCAGGGCTCGGGTGGCTTCTTCGATTCCGAAATCCAGGGCGCCCTGGGCGCTCTTGCCGCGCGCCGCAAGCCGTTCCAGGACGCGCCCACGCCCGCCGGAAACTCCGCCGCGGCCATCGCCCTGCTGCGTCTGCACGGTTACACTCATGACGACGCGTACCGCGAAAAGGCGAAACGAACACTTGAAGTGTTCGCCGGAATTGCCGAGGAACATGGCATGTTTGCCTCCACCTATGCGGTCGCCGCGGTGTCGTTGCTGGAGGGACGCACGCAGGTGGTGGTAATCGGCAACGATGAAACCGCGGCCCAGCTCTATGCCGCCGCCGTCGCTCCCTTCGCGCTCAACAAGGACGTGCTCAAGATTGCCGACAGCGCCGCCGCCCCGCAGAACCTGCCACCCGCGCTGGCCGAGACCGTCCCCAATCTGCCTGCCGTGAAGGAGGGCCGATCGACGGCCATCATCTGCTCAAATTTCGCCTGCCAGCCGCCCGTGTCGGATGCCGACGCACTCGCCAAGTCGCTGCACGACAAGCTGGCGGCCAAGGCGGCCTGAAAAGAGCGGCCAGTGCCGGTGGTCAGTGGCCCGTATTCTCAGGTATAAAGTTGTCCGCTTTTCAAGTTGCCGTAACTGGAATGCTCAGGGTGTGAAGGCGGCCTCGCGGGTTTCGTTCTCTGCAAAGTTTCGTTCTCTGCAAAGAAGCGTCTACACAAGAACACTGGCCACTGACAACTGACCACTGGCCACTCGTCTTGGAGGTTTCCATGGCGCGCGTCACGCAACTGCTCATCCTGGCCGAGCACAGGCCCGGCATTCTCGCCTCCATCTGTTCGGAGATGGCGGCCAAGGCGGTAAACATCAGCGCCATCATGGCCGCCCATGATCAGCCCGGCGGCATCCGCATGGTGGCGGTCCCGCACGCCGCGGCGCGCAAAGTCCTGGATTCGATGAACCTGCCTTACAAGGAAGAGGATGCGCTGGCCATCCGCGTCACCGACCGGCCCGGCGCTCTCGGACGCGCTACCCGCAAGCTCGCCGACCGCGGCATCAACGTGCTCTATGCCTACGGCTCCATCGTGAAGGGCAGCGAGCGAGCGCTGATCATTCTGGGCGTCGGGGATGTGAAGAAGGCGGAAGAGGTTCTGTAGCTAGCCGCTGTAGCAGTCATCCAGCAGTTCGATCACGTGCGCCACGCGCATATTCAGCCCGCGCGCCCTGATTCCGGCGCTCAGTTGCAGCATGCATCCGGTGTTCGCCGTCACCATGATCTCCGCCCGGGTTTCGGTGACCTCGTCCATTTTCTGCCCGAGAATGTCCATCGACAGCTCATTCTGTGTCACGTTGTACGTGCCGGCGCTGCCGCAACAGTAGTCGGGATGGGCCATCTCCACCAGTTCCGCCCCCAGCGTTTGCAGCAGCGCGCGCGGCGCCGAGCGCACTCCCTGCGCGTGCGCCAGGTGACACGGGTCCTGGTAGGTGACACGCGCCTGCAGCGGGCGCTGCGCCGGACGCAGCCCCACCTCGGCCAGAAATTCCGTGACGTCTTTCACCTTGGCCGCGAACTCGCGCGCGCGCAAGGCATACGGCTCATCCTGCTCCAGCAGCTCGCCGTATTCCTTCATCATCGCGCTGCATCCAGCGGAACTGGTGACGATCGCCGTGCCCGTGGCCTCGGCAAATGCGCGGATGTTTGCCCGCGCCGACTCCTGCGCCTGTTCGCGATATCCCGCATGTGCCTGCAGCGCGCCGCAGCAGCCCTGCCCCTCGGGGATCAGGACATCGAACCCGTTCTTGCTGAGCACCCGGACCGTCGCTTCGTTCAATTTCGCAAACGCGACGCTGGCCACGCATCCCGCCAGGAACAGAACCTGGCCGCGGCGCTCGCCCTCGGCGGGATGCAACGTGCCGAGCTTGGCGAAGTAGAATTCGTCGTCGATCCGCGGCGCCAGCGCTTCCACCTGTTGCAGGCCCAGGAGCTTGAGCACGCCCGTGGCACGCGCGAAACTCCGCAATCCGGAACGCTGGTACAGCCGCAACCATTTCGCCGCGCGTCCCAGCTTCCTGGGATCGCGCAGCAGGCCGCCGTAGAACCACCGGCGCAGTTTTTGCTCCAACCACGGTCGCCGGTAGTTCCCCTCGATCTCCGCCCGCGCCCGCTCCAGGATTCGCCCATACTGCACGCCCGACGGGCAGGCCGTTTCGCAAGCGCGGCAGCCGAGACACCGGTCGATGTGGGTGACGAATGAATCGCCTATCCTGAGCCGCCCGGCATCCACCTGCAACACCTGGTAAATGCGTCCGCGCGGCGAATCCGCCTCGCGTCCCAGCACGCGATAGGTGGGACACTGCTGCAGGCAAAGACCGCAGTGAATGCACTTGGAATACAGCTCCCAGGTGGGACGGTCGGGGGTGGTGAAATTCGAGATCGGCGGCTTGCTGTCCGCGGCCGCGCCAGCCTGCGCCGTATTGCTTGTGGTCGCGCTCAGAACAGAAATCTCCCGCGGTTGAGGATGTTCTTGCCGTCGAACGCCAGCTTGAGGGCCTTCATCACTTCCAGGTCATTGGGCGTGCCGCCCCAGATGCTGAAGTGACGCTTGGCCTCCACCGGGCAGCGCAGCACCATGGCCGCGCCGTCGCGCCGAAGGGCGCCTCGGAGGAAGGAAACCGCGTTCACATACTGCATGGCGGCCGGCGGGTCCACCGCAACGGGCGTGAATCCCACCAGCAACGATCCGACGCCGATCCTTCCCACCGCCGCACACAGGAAATTGTTATCCAGCGCGGCTCTCTCCGCCGCCTCCAGCGCCGGCCCCACATCCTGCAGCGCCACGTCCACTCGCAGCAGCATGGCGTTCTGGCTGCGCTCGACCAGAAGATGCGGAAACTCGGTGATCGTGCGCCACAGTTCGACATCATCATGCGCTTCGTAGGAAACCGCCGCGCCCAACTCCGCCCGATAGCGGGCCAGCACCCTGTCGCTTCCGCCGGCACGCAGCAGAATGCGCCAGGCGCCATCGGCCTGACCCGCCCTTGTCGCTCCCGCTTGGGCAGCGCCGCGCTGGGGATTTTCCTGAATCAACATCTGTGCGTGTGGCGACACAATCTCCAAACACAGCGGCGCGAGCGGCGACTGCAGCACCCGCTCGCGGTGCGCAAGCGCCTCTTCCAGCCGCGCAAATTCGGCGACGAAGGTGCGCGTCTGCCGAGGCCGCGGAAACAGTTTGAAGCTGGCCCCGGTGACGATGGCCAGCGTCCCGTAGCTGCCGATAAGCAGCTTCATCAGATCGTAGCCGGCGACATTCTTCACCACCTTGGCGCCGGCCTTCGCCAGCTTGCCGTCGGCGGTGACGAAGCGGATGCCGGTGCAGAAATCGCGCACCCCGCCATAGCCGTGCTTCAGCGGGCCATGAGCCGCCACGGCCAGCGCGCCGCCCACCGTGCACTTTCCGGGCTGCGGGGCGGCGAGCGGGAAAATCTGCCGGTGCGGCTCGATCCGCCCTTCCACCTCCGCCAGCGTGGTACCCGCGCCCACCCCGATCATCATGTCGCCGGGATCGTAATGCTCCACATCCTTCAGCCGCTCGGTGCGCAGCACGATGTCGATTTTTTCCGGAATGCCTCCGATATGCTGGTGGGTGAAGCCGCCCGCCGGCGCCACCACCAGGCCGTTCGCGTGCGCGTACTCCAGCACCACCGCGATCTGTTCCGCCGAACCGGGCGAGAGCACCGCGCGCGGCGTGACTTCATCAATAGCGAATTCGGCCAGCCGCGCCGGATCCTCGGTGACGAACTCCGCGCCGACAAAACACGCCAGTTCGCGCGCCAGTCCCGGCGAAGTTGTCGCCGTGCTCACCTTTTGCCTCCCCCGCGCGCGATGTTGGTCTCCCGGCAACTGCGGGGCATGGGAAGCAATTTGTGGGGATTCAGGACCGACTGCGGGTTGAGCGCATCGCGCACCCGCTGCATCACCTCGAGGTCGGCGGCGCTGAACATCAGCGGCATGAGCTCATTCTTCTCCATGCCGACGCCGTGCTCGCCGGTGATCGTCCCTCCCGCCTCGACGCAGCGCTGCAGGATGAGCCGTGCCGCCTCATGTGTGCGCTCCACCTGGCCGGGATCGCGCAGATCGAACAGGATGCACGGATGCAGGTTGCCGTCGCCGGCGTGAAAGATGTTGCCGATCTGCAGGTTGCATTTCTGCGCCACCGACTCGATATAGCGCAACACGCTGCAAATCTGGCTGCGCGGGACCACTCCGTCCTGGGTGTAGTAGGCCGGCGCCAGCCGCCCCAGTGCCGCGAAGGCCGTCTTGCGCCCCTTCCACAGCAGTTGACGCTCCTGCTCGTTGGCCGCGCGCCGCACCTCGCGCGCGTTGTGCCGCCGGCACACGGCCTCCACCTCCTCCGCCTGCTCTTTCACCGCTTCCCGCAAGCCTTCCAGCTCGATCAGCAGCACCGCGCCCGAATCCAGGGGATAGCCGGCGTGCGTTGCTTCCTCGACGCAGCGCAGGGTCTTTCCGTCCAGCATCTCCAGCGCCACCGGGGTGATGCCCTCGGCGGTAATCGACGAGACGGCATTGGCCGCGTCGTCCATGGTGTGGAAGATCGCGAGCAATGTCTCCACCGCTTCGGCGATCCTGGTCAGTTTCACGGTAATCGCTGTGACGATGCCCACTGTGCCTTCGGTGCCGACAAACAGCCCCGTCAGGTCGTAGCCGCAGGCATCCGCCGCCTTGCCGCCCATCTGCGCCACCCGCCCGTCCGCCAGCACCACCTCCAGCCCGGTGATGTGGTTGACGGTGACGCCATGCGCCAGGGTGTGCGGACCGCCGGAATTCTCCGCCACGTTGCCGCCGATGGTGGAGGCTTTCTGGCTGGCGGGATCGGGCGCGAAATAGAGCCCGTGCTGCGCCACCGCCGCCGAAAGTTCGGCGCTCACCACTCCCGGTTGCACCACGGCGCGTCGGTTGGCAACGTCGATCTCCAGGATCCTGGTCATGCGCGACAACACCAGTACGATGCCGCCGGCGCGCGCAATCGATCCTCCGCTCAGTCCGGTGCCGGCGCCGCGCGGCACCAGCGGTGTGCCGCGGCGGCTGGCCAGCTCCGCAATCCGCGATACCTGCCCGGTGGTCTCCGGGAAGACCACCGCGTCGGGCGTGCCGGTGGATAGCCCTGCGTCATACTCGTAGAGCATGACGTCCTCGGGCCGGTCCAGCACGTTGCCGGCACCCACGATTCTGGCCAATTGTTTCGCGAGCGATGAATCTGCCATGTGCAGGTGAATCTATCGCGGATTCTACCTCAAAACAAAAGGCCGCGGTCTGCGCCGCGGCCGGCCGAACCCAAACTGGAAACTGGCCTTACGTGCTCTGCGAAATATACGCCCTCATGGCCTGCACTTCGCCGTCCTTCTCCACCACCGCGTGCGCCAGCAGGTCGCGCAGCGAGATGATGCCGCGCAACTGCTTTCCCTGGCATACGGGCAAATGGCGGAAGCCGCGCTCGCGCATCAACTCCAGGCAATCCTCCAGGCTGCGGTCCGGCGTCACCACGGTCACGTCTCGCGTCATGACCTCCGACACCGGCGTTGTCCGTGGATCCCGAAGCTCGTGCACGATTCGTTTCATCAAATCGCGCTCCGAGAACAAACCCACCAGCTCGCCATTGCGGACCACCGCCACCGCGCCGACGTTGTGCGCCACCATCAAGCTCACCACCTCGAGCACCGGCGCGTCGGCTTCCACGTGGAACGTCTCCTCGCGACCCCTGATCAGGCTCTCGACGGCTGCCATGTGAGTCCCTCCTGCTGGGCGCTGCCAGATAGCAGCAGCCTTGGAAGCGGCTACTATATGCCCAGAACAGATGTCTGGCCAAGCCCTCCCGCTGCCAGAAAAGTGCAGCGGCTGCCCTGGGGAGCAAAGCTGTTGCCCTGCACTCCTCCTTTACAAACAAATCGGAGGTCCCACCCGGATCCTGGGGAGAAACCTCCGTATGCCGAAAGGGGCTGAAATGCGCTAGTCCTGTCCGTCCAATTCGAACATGTCGGCAACGCGGTTGTCGGGATCGAGCAGCAGCACATGTCCGCCGACCAGCACCCGGCCCCAATCCCGCGGAAGCCGCGGCAGGTTGGCAGTGCAAGCATCCGGCAGTTGCCGAATATGCTTCGCCAAACCCGGCGGCAGTGTTTCATTGCGCTGCAATTGCTTATCCAGCCCCGGCGGCAAGCTCTCGCGCTCGGCCAGGCCGGGCGGCAGGTTCGACGGAACATTGAAGCAGGTACGAACCTCGCGCCGGTCGAATCGGGTGAATTCCGCTCTGAACGGCCGCCCGCGCGGATCGTCATAGGACGTAAGACTGCTATCCGAGCGGTGGCCCTCATCGCGCCGCGCGGTTTCCGTCGCCGGCGACTGCGTTTGCGTGGCGCCCGCGCTCAGGAACGTCAGCACCGCCTCGGACTCGATGTTTGCTTCCTTCTTCCCGGTGGCCGCCGCGGTGCCGGTGCCCGCCGCCGCGCCCACGCCCGCTCCGATCGCCGCGCCCTTGCCGCCGCCCGCGATGGCGCCGATCAGCGCGCCCAGCGCCGTTCCCCCGCCGATCTTGGTGACGTTGCTCTTGCTGTGCGACTCGCCCTTGATCCGGTACGGGTCGCTGGCCAGCGGGTACCACCGCGCTCCGGTGAAGATCTCCGTCAACACCAGCTCCAGCTCTCCCGGATCGCTGAGCCGCCCCGAGGGATGTGCGTACGTCACCCGCCCGGTCACATCCGCACCCTTCGAATACAAAATGCGCTCGCCCGCGACGATAGGCTCCTCCAGCGTCGCATGAAAGGTGTCGCCCTCGTGGGCCGTCTCGCTCGTGAGGTTGTCAATGAATCGGATCGTCACCTGCGTGCCTGCCGGGATCAGGCCGCCGGCTCCATTGCCGGTCCGGTGCTGCGCCAGAGCGGTGAACGAGGCCATGGTAACCACGATGACCGTCGCAATTGTCCGCCGAAAATTCATCTCCATAACTCCTTAAAGTCCTTCCTCAGGGCGAATGGAATCGTATGACGGGAGTTTCCCCAGCACAAGTCACCCACGAGAGGCGGGATGTGGATATTCCCTGACCCTTACGAATTGCCGAATCGAAACATTGCCGAATTAGAAAGGCAGCGATCTGTTACCTGCGGCGATACTACGTCAATTCGTGATTCGCCAATTGTCACCCCAGCTCAGTCCTTTCCCCGAAGAACAGGAAGTACGAGCACGTCCACAGCGCCGTGGGTATGCTGCCGCGGGGACGCGTGGTGAAGATCACGTTGTAGTCGTCGGTCAGGTGCAGTTCGTCCAGCACCGATTTGGCGGCCTCTTCCGCCGGCCGCGGCTTCACCAGCGCCAGGTAGTGCAGAAAATCGTAGATCTCGTTGCCCTCTTCATAGCCGGGCGCGGCAAAGGAAAGGTCGGTGTTCTCGCCCGCGAAGTGCCACGCCAGCGACGCCGCCAGCCCGATGCCGCGCTCGTAGGCCGCCTCGCTCACCGCGCCCTCCGCCGGATTGTCGAACACCACGCGCAGCTTGCGTTCGTCTTCACGGGTGAACTCGCGCACCTTCAGCGAACCGGTGCGTGCCGACGCCTTCCAGTCCACGCGCCGCGCCGAGTCTTCCGGCAGGTGCTCGCGGATGCGGTACAAGTCGTGCCCGCGCCCGCGCACGAAGGTCTCGAATTCGCCGGTGATCATGGGCAGCACTTCGAACAGCTCGTCGGTCGGTTGCACGCTCGGATAGACGATGATCTCGCGCGCCAGGGGCACGCGCCGCGTCTTCACCAGGAAGGAAAAGGGAAATCGCGTCGCCAGGCCGAAGCCCTCCTGCACGTAGCGCCCGCGGCGTGCGAAGTCCAGTTCCAGCTCGCGGCTCAGGCTTGCCCCCGGCGGCAGGTACGGAAAATATGCGTTGCCGGTGAAGATGCCCGGCGCGGCATCCTGTTCGGCCACCAGGCGCAGCGAAAGGTCGGGCACGCGCACCCATTGTTTTTCGCGCGGCGCCTTCAACGGGAAGACGAACAGCGAGTGCTCCCATTGCAGGCGCTTGTGCCCGCGCCGCGTTTTGGGCGGAACCGCGCTCACTGAAAACGAAGGCCACAGCCGCCTCCGGTTCCTCAGCGTGATTCGTCCCAGCACCGCTTCCCCGGCGAACACGTGCTCGGGCATTCCGATGTCAAGTTCCAGGCCGCGCAAGCTGGCCGCCGACGCCACCCCGGAAACCATGATGGCTGCCAGCATCGCCGAGACCACGATGAACAGCAGGTTGTTGCCCGTGTTCAGCCCCGCAATCCCGATCACCAGCACGACCGCCAGGTAAGCTATTCCCTCGCGTGTCACATCGAAATCGAAGGCCTCTCGCACCCGGTGCAGCGCCACGCGCCTCGCCAGGTAGGGCACCGTCGCCACCCCCACCACCCCTGCCAGCAGCAGCGCCAGCGAGGCAAAAATGGCGGTTCCCCACAGGTTCCCTGCCTGCCGGGAGATGGTGGAGAACAGGGCCGCGCCAAACGCCAGCGCCAGTCCGGCAAGCGCCGCCAGGAAGCGGATCCACGCCTCTTTTTCGGTCCGTACGGATTTCAGCAACCAGGACGCTGCCTTGGGCAAGTCAAACCTTTGTCTTTTCGCGTTTCAACATCCGGCCCATCCGCTCCTCCGCCCGCTCCTTGGCTTTGTCGAACTGCGCGGCGACGCCGGGGAACCGCTGCCTGAGCCTCTGCAGCAGCTTGTGCGCCCACACGTACTCGCTGGAGAGAATGAAAAGTCCGATCAGCAGGAACAGGATTCCCTGCAGCACGGGAAGGAACAGCCCGGCGATGCCGAGCAGAATAAACGCCCACCCCACCACCAGCACGGATGCGCGTTTGAGCCGGGCATTCACCAGCCCAATGTTACTCGACGCGTGCCCATCGCCGTTGGCGAATCGCTACCCGCCCCGCAGGAATTCCAGCAGCACGCGGTTGAACTCCTCGGGCGCTTCCTCGTAAGGCAGGTGACCGACGCCGGGCATCATCACCAGTTGCGAGCCGCGGATTGCCCGCTGCACTTGCGCCGCCGATTCGGGCAGCACCGCCGGATCGCGGTCGCCCCACACCAGCAGCGTGGGCACGCGGATCTTTTCGTACGCCGCCCTCACCCGCCGCAGGTCGCGCTCCCAGTTGCGGATCACTCCCAGCAGGTAATCCAGCGTCCCCGGAATTCGCAGCGGCGCGGCATACCCCTCGAACGTCCCGGGCGAGATGCGCGCCGGGTCGGCATAAAGACGGGTGAGGAACCAATGGTTCACCGGGGCGACGCGCATGAACATGGTCCCCAGGATCCAGGAACCCATAGCGCTGCCCAGCAGCCGGATGCGCCGCTTCCCGGCCCGCGACCACGGATTTGCCGGCGCCACCAGCGCCAGCCGCCGAATCCGACCGCCGGCCTCCGCGGCCATCAGGGTGGCCAGCGCTCCACCGTGCGAGGTGCCGACCAGGTCGAATTCGCGCAGCCCCAAGCCGTCAACAAACTCCAGCGCGTAGCCGGCAGAGGCCGCCATACCGTAATCCAGCCCGGGGACGCGCTCGGAGAAGCCAATACCCAGCAGGTCCGGGGCATAGACGCTGAAGTCACGCGCCAGCGCGGGTATGGTGAAGCGCCAGGAGAAGGAGTAGCCGAGCAGCCCGTGGACCAGCACCACCGGCGGTCCGGAGCCGCTGTACAGGTAGCGCATGTGATGCCCGGCGACCGTGGCCGTCGCCTCCGGGATGCCGGCAGCGCCGCCCCCGCCGAAGCGCGCCCCCGCGCTTTTTCCAGAACCGCTGGCAACCGAACTGGCTTCTCGGGATTCCAACTTACCGATATCGCCTCTGTCGCTTCTGTGGGGAGCCAATCATCGACTCCCCTTTTTTATTGCTGAACTGCAAAATTTACAAATCCTCTGCTCCCACAACTTGTGACCTACATGTCCGCTCCCCGGCGCGGAAATCCCGAATGTATCCATCGGGAGCCATTTCCCCGTCACTTATGCACCATAGACTGTGCAAATTCCAGAGTTGGTATTACTTACGGGAAACCAGACCTGCTTTCCAAATTCCGTATTTTCCCCGGGCGAAGGCTGCTATCATTCTGTAAGTCTCGCCTCTGATGGGGGATAGCAGCTTCCAGAATGACGTAGACCATGGCAGCCAAGTTGCAGTCCAAGTCTGTGGAGCCTTTCGACTCGTGGCGGGGACCTGTCATGGTTCACGGCAGCCCTCCACGCGCCCCCATGACCAAGGACGTGCAAACCCGCTTTGTGGCGGTTGTGCTGGCCCTGCTGACCATCACCGCCGCCGTCTTCGGCTGGATCAACTTCCGCAAGGAACAGGTCTTCCAGGTCCCTTACGATGGTGTCTGGTGGGTGGAGAACGACGGCCATCTGGTTGCCGAGCGGGTGGAAGCCGAGGGTCCGGGCGCGCGCGCCGGAATCAAGTCCGGCGATCTGCTGCAGGGGATCAACGACCACTCCGTCGCCCGCATCCCCGAGCTGTCGCGCCAGATGTACCGCATCGGCACCTGGTCGAAGGCCACCTACGATCTGCGGCGCGGCGGCGTCACCGTCAATGCCCCGGTTGTTCTGATTCCGTTCGATAAGTCCCTCTACGCCGGGCTGCGCTTCATCTCGCTCATCTATCTGGGCATCGGACTCTACGTTCTGCTGCGCCGCTGGACCGCGCCCAAATCGACGCATTTCTACCTCTTCTGCCTGGTTTCCTTCATCTTCTACGCCTTCCATTACACCGGAAAGCTGAACGAGTTCGACTGGATCATCTACTGGTCCAACGTGGTCGCGGAGCTGCTCCAGCCGGCGCTGTTCCTGCATTTTGTGCTCACCTTCCCCGAGATCAAGGAGCAGGTGAAGCGGCGGCGATGGCTGATTCCCGCCTGCTACGTGCCGGGTTCGCTGCTGCTGGCGGCGCACGTGGTCTCGCTGCGCTTGCTCGCCCCCAGCGAACTGCTGCGCTACAACCTCGACCGCCTGGAGATGCTCTATCTGGCCGTGTTCTTCATCGGCGCCGCGGGCGTGCTCTGGCACTCCTATAAGCACGCCTCTTCTCCCATCCTGCGCCAGCAGATGAAGTGGGTCACGCGCGGCACCACCCTGGCGATTGCTCCCTTCACCCTCTTCTACGTCATCCCCTACCTGAACGGCACCCAGCCCACGGTGCTGATGAAGGTCTCGGTGCTCTCGCTGGTGTTCCTGCCGCTGACCTTCGGCTACGCCATCTTCCGCTACCGCCTGATGGATGTGGACCTCATCTTCAAGCGCGGCATGGCTTACACCCTGGCCGCGGCCTCCATTGCCGGCGCGTACTTCGCCGCCGTCGGCCTGGCCGCCGTGCTTGCTGAAGCGCCACCTGCCCAGCAGCGGCAACGCCGGGCTGATCGCGGCGATCGTGGTTACCGCCCTGCTGTTCGATCCGGTGAAGAACTGGTTCCAGGAGCGGCTGGACCGGGTCTTCTACCGCAAGCGTTATGACTATCGCCGCACCATGATCGAATTCGGCCGCGAACTGAGCTCACAGTTCGATATCGAAACCATGCTGAGCTCCATGGTCGACCGCATCTCCCGCACCCTGCTGGTCGACCGCATGGCGATTTTCCTGGCCGACCCCGGAATCTCCGGAGCGCTTCACTCTGGCCAAATCGTTCGGCATCTCCGAAATCCCGCACCTGGACCTCAGCTTCCTGGCCCAGGAGCGGCCGGAGATGACGGCCGGGCACCTGTTCTTCGACAATACCCGCGCCGTGGTCCGCGAGACTCCCGGCGCGCAATACACCATCGCCCAGCTCGATCTCAATTACTTTATCCCCTGCGCCGTGCAGGGGCGCACCATCGCGGTGCTGGGCCTGGGCAAGACCGCCAGGGCGACTTCCTCTCCAGCGAAGACGTGGAACTGCTGGAGGCCCTGGCCGGATACGTCGGCATCGCCATCCAGAATGCGCGCCTGTATGCCTCGCTCGAACAGAAGGTCACCGAGTACGAGCGGCTGAAGGACTTCAACGAGAACATCGTCGAGTCCATCAGCGTGGGCGTCTTTGCCGTTGACCTGGAGGACCGCATCGAGTTCTGGAACTCGCAGATGGAAGTCATGTACGCGCTGCCGCGCTGGCAGGCCCTGGGCAGGCGGCTGACCGAGGTCTTCCCGGCCGGCATTCCTGGAAGAGTTCTACCGCGTCCGCGCCAATCCCGGCATTCACAATCTCTACAAGTACCGGCTGGCCACGCCGGCGGGCGAGACGCGCATCACCAACGTGGCCATCGCTCCCCTGGTCACCAAGAAATTCAGCGTCATCGGCCGCCTGTGATCGTGGACGATATCACCGAGCGCATGGAACTGGAGTCGCAGCTCAGCCAGGCGGAGAAGATGTCCTCCATCGGCGTGCTGGCCGCGGGCGTGGCCCACGAGGTCAACACGCCCCTGGCGGTGATCTCCTCCTATTCGCAGATGCTGGCCAAGCAGTTGCAGGGCGACACCAAGCGCTCCGGGCTGCTCGACCGGATCATCAAGCAGACCTTCCGCGCCTCCGAGATCGTCAACAACCTGCTGAACTTCTCCCGCACCGGCGCCGCCGAGTTCGGCGAAGTCGATCTCAACAAGGTCATCCGCGACACCCTGGCCCTGCTCGAGCACCAGTTCAAGACGGCGCGGATCAAGGTGCAGCATGACATGTGCGAAGGCCTGCCCTCCATCCACGGCAATGCCGGCAAGCTGCAGCAGGTTTTCCTCAACTTGTTTCTGAATGCCAAGGATGCCATGCCCGAGGGCGGCACCCTGCTGGTGCGCACCGCCAACGGCAACGGCGTGAACGTCACCGTATCCGATACCGGCACGGGAATCGCGCAGGAGCACATTCTGCGGATCTACGATCCGTTCTTCACCACCAAGACTTCGCTGCGCGACGGCCGCCGCGGCACCGGCCTCGGGCTGTCGGTCACCTACGGCATCATCCAGGAGCATGCGGGCAAGATCCGGGTTGAAAGCCGTCTGGGCAGCGGAACCACCTTCCACCTGGACTTCCCACTCATGCGAAAGGCGGTAAATGTCTGATCGGTGCGGCAGCGAGGCATCCATTGAGTGAAGCCGCGGTCATCACGCGCCGGGGCGCCATTCACGACCTGGAGCCGGGCGAAGGCACCATTCTCGTCATCGACGACGAAGCTTCCATCCGCGAGTCGCTTCAGACGTTGCTGGAGCTGGAAGGCTTCCAGGTCGAGACCGCCGCCACCGGCGAAGAGGGTCTGGCGAAAATTGCCGAGCGTCCCATGGACCTGGTGTTGCTCGATTTCGCCCTGCCCGACCGCAACGGCCTGGAAATCCTGCGCGACATTCGCGACCGCGATCCCGAGTTGGGGGTCATCATGATCACCGCCTACGGCACGGTGGAAAACGCCGTCGCCGCCATGCAGGCCGGCGCCACCAACTTCATCCAGAAGCCCTGGGACAACGAAAAGCTGGTCGCCGACGTGCGCGCTGTCGTCGGCCGCCGCCGCGCCGAGGAAGAAAACATCCAGCTCAAGCGCGCCCTCAAGCAGCGCTACAACTTCGAAAACATCGTCGGCAAGAGCGAGCCGATGCTCAAGATCTTCGACCTCGTGGCCCAGGTTGCTCCCAGCCGCTCCACCATCCTGCTGCAGGGCGAGAGCGGCACCGGCAAGGAGCTGATCGCCAAGGCCATCCACATGAATTCGCCCCGCAAGGACCGCCCCTTTGTTCCCGTCAATACCGGTTCCACGCCCGCCGACCTGCTGGAATCCACCCTCTTCGGCCACGTCAAGGGGGCGTTCACCAGCGCCGTCGCCTCCAAGAAGGGCCTGTTCGAGATCGCCGACCGGGGCACTCTTTTTCTCGACGAAATCGGCACCATGAGCCTGGAGACGCAGGCCAAAATCCTGCGCGTGCTTCAGGATCGCAGGTTCATGCACCTGGGCGGCGTGCAGGAAGTGCAGGTGGACGTGCGCATCATCGCCGCCACCAATGTCGACCTCCGGCAAATGTCGCGCGAGGGCAGGTTCCGCGATGATCTTTTCTACCGCCTGAACGTCATCACCCTGGACCTTCCGCCGCTGCGCCAGCGCCGCGAGGACATTCCCCTGCTGGTGGAATTCTTCCTCAGGAAATTTGCCGAGGAGAACGACCGCGCTGTCCGCCAGATTGCCCCCGAAGCCCTGCGCTCCCTGCTGGAGTATTCCTGGCCGGGCAATGTCCGCGAACTGGAAAACGTGGTCGAACGGGCGGTGGTCCTCTCCTCCGGTCCGACCATCACCCTCGATCTCCTCCCCGACCAAGTCGTCGGGCGCGGCGCTGCCTTGAGTCTGCTCGAGCATCGCGCCGACGCTTCCCTGTTCGAGATCATCGAGGAATGCGAGCGCCGGATCATCATCGACATGCTGGAGAAGTGCAACTGGAACCAGACCGAAGCCGCCGAGCACTTCCACATTCCGCTCTCCACCCTCAATCAGAAAATCAAGCGCCTGAGCATCGAAATCAAGCGCCGAGGACGCGAAGCGTAACCGATAGAATCGTCGCGGCGCGAAAGCGCATTACTCCGAAGACGTCCGGCCCGCAACTTCTTCCAGGGAACCTGATCCTGTCTTGAAGTTGGCCTCAGATCACCCGATCACCAGATCACCAGATCCCCCGATCACCCGATGGCGCAGCTCGCAACTCCTTACAAATCTTTACCCCTCGCTCGCAATTCTTGACCGTCCCTTCCCTGCCTCACGGGTCTAACCAGGTAACAGTTGTTCAATTGAGGTGAGGAAGTCCGGATTCGGCGGCCTCGGCCACACCGCATCCGGTGGAGGTAACCATGAGAAAGTGGAAGGAGTTTGTGATTGCGTTGGCTCTGTGCGTCGGCATGAGCGGTATTGCCCTGGCCCAGGATTGGGGACATCAGCGCGACCGTGATGACCAGCGCGGTAACTGGAGCTGGCAGCAGGACCGCGACCACGACCGTAACGACCGCGATCGCGATCACGACCGCAACCGCAACAACAACGGCTACTACGGCAATGGCCAGTACGGCGTTTACGGACGCAATGGCCGCTACGGCAACCAGGCAGGGCAAATCGGCTACCAGGACGGCTTGAACGATGGCCGCCTTGAGAGATCCTATGGCCGCTCGTTCAGCCCTACCAACAACGCCTATTACAAGCACGCTGATCGCGGCTACAACAATGCCTACGGCAACAAGGACGCCTACAGGAACGCCTATCGTCAGGCGTATATGCAGGGCTACCAGGCCGGTTTCGGCCGCGGCCCGTCCCCTTACGGCAACCGTCCTTGGGGACACTGATTCAACCCAGAACCTGAAAACTTGAACTGCGGCCCCGGTGCTTTTTCCGGGGCCGCTCATTCAACCTCGGCAATCTCGGCAAGGCAGCGGCCGTTACCTGTCCCCCCAGTCGGGCCCGCTTCTTCGCCTTTGGGCACTCGCCACTAGCCACCGACCACCGTCCACTGCTATATTCCGAAGCTTCGGATGGAACTAATCGCCCCCATCGATTACGCCAAGCAGAGTGTGCTGGCGGTGCAGGAATACGCGCAGATGGCCGCGCGTTCCGTGGCCAACCTGTTTTCGCACCCCCGCTACCTCTCCGACACCCTGCAGCAGGCCGACGCCATCGGCGTGGGCTCGGTGCCCGTGGTTGTGCTGACCGGCATGTTCACCGGCATCGTGCTGGCGCTGCAAAGCGCCAATTCGCTGGCCCGCTTCGGCGCCCTTTCGCTGACCGGCCAACTGGTGTCGCTGTCCATGGTGCGTGAATTAGGGCCGGTGCTCACCAGCCTGCTGGTGGCGGGCCGGAATGCCTCCGGCATGGCCAGCGAACTGGGATCGATGAAGGTGACCGAGCAGATCGACGCCATGCGCGCCCTGGGCACCGATCCCATGAAGAAGCTGGTCACCCCGCGCGTGGTCGCCAGCGTCATCATGCTCTTCTTCCTCACCATCATCTCCGACCTGGTCGGCCTCTTCGGCGGCTACCTGGTGGCCGGCTTCATCCTCGGACTGGACTCTTATCAGTACTGGAACTCGGCTTACCAGTCGCTGGTTTATGCCGACGTCTTCATGGGACTCACCAAGCCGCTGTTGTTCGGTTTCATCCTGTCCACCATCGGTTGCTACTATGGAATCACCGCCCATGGCGGCACCCAGGGCGTTGGCCGCGCCACCACCCAGGCTGTCGTCGCCTCCTCCGTGATGATCCTGATGGTGGACGCCTTCTACACCCGACTGCTGCTCACCATCTTCGGCATGCACTGATGTCCATCCCGCCCACCCAGCCCGGCAACGGTCACCAGCAGGAGTGCACAATCGTCTTCGAAGACGTCGCCCTCGCCTTCGACGAAAATGTTGTCCTCGAGGGCGTCTCCTTCCTCCTGCACCAGGGCGAGACCAAAATCCTGCTGGGCGTGGCCGGCTCCGGCAAGAGCACCATCCTCAAGCTGGCGCTCGGCCTGCTGAAGCCCGACCGCGGACACATCTGGGTGCTCGGCCACGACGTCACCCAGATGAAGGAAGAAGACCTGTTTGAGCTGCGGCGGCGCATCGGCATGGTCTTCCAGGAAAGCGCCCTGTTCGATTCGCTCACCGTGCGCGAGAACGTCGCGTATCGCCTGATCGAGGAAAACGTTTCCCCGGAGGAAGTGGAAAGCCGCGTGCGCGAGGCCCTGCGCTTCGTCGAACTGGAACACACCCTGGATTTGTACCCGGCGGAGTTGTCCGGCGGCATGCGGCGGCGCGTCGCCATTGCGCGCGCCATCGTCAGCCAGCCGGAACTGCTGCTCTACGATTCCCCCACCGGCGGCCTCGACCCGGTCACCTCCAACACCATCATCGAACTGGTGGTCAAGCAGCGCGACGTCTATCACACTTCCGCGCTCATGGTCACCCATCGCCTGCAGGACGCCTTCACCATGGCTACCCACTACTTCGACACCCAGTCCAACCAGATGCGCCTGCTGCCGGACCACCAGATCAACCTCGATTCCACCTTCCTCATCCTGCGCGACGGCAACGTGATCTTCGACGGCAACGCGCCCGAACTGGCGCATTCGCGCGACGAATATATCCGCGAATACATTTCCTGAACTGGGGGTGGGATTTCTTGAATATTACCTATCGGTAAACCTTAGACTGTACCCCACCCCCTCCCCCAGGCCTGTAATGGAATCATCAACTTACGCACGGTATACCGTGGGATACCGTCGGTTACCGTGGGCGTCGAACGAAGAATCAACGACTTGCGTCCGAGTTTTCTGGAAAACCGAAGATATTGTATTGTCAAAGAGCGAAACCACAATTCCACACAACATATAGGGCCGCAAGGTGGTCGCCCTCCCCTGCGGCCCTGATGTGGCGCCGGACTGACCGGCTACGTACATTGTAAGCAATTGGTAAATGGTAGTCAAGGCACGATGGTCACCGGGTGTTGGTTACGCGGAAGTTGGCGAGGAACAATTAGCATTTAGTATTAAGCAATTAGCAATTAGCGCACGAAAATAACTACAAGCCATCTCATAAATGCTCGCCAGCTTGGCACAGGGGCTAAAGCCCCGATCCTAAACGCGCCGAATTCGCGGGCCTGAAGGCCCGCGCTTCCACGGTGCTGCAAGCCTCCCGGCAGATGGCCAGATAGCCTCTAGCAATTAGCGATCGGCCCGCAGGCACGGCTGGGTGGCGAATGTGGGTGAGATTGAGTCGCCATGGAGGCAAAGAAAAGCGCGATCTGGTCAGGAATTTCCCCACATTAGCTCGCTGCGCACGCAAATGTGGGCCACCCGACAGGAGCAACCGGTCGTCGGTCGTTGGTCGTCGGCCTTCGGCACCGTCGATTGGTGGACAGTCGATGGTCGAATGACCGAAGGCGAGGGAAACACCGTCCAACGGAGTGATGGGTTTCACCATCTGAGTTATAGAACTGTTGCACGACTGCCCTCGGCGGCGCACCGCAATGATGCCTCGGAGTGTCTGGGCCGCTCAATTCGTAATAATGGCCGCGGTATTCTGTGCGGCGCAGAACCCGCAAGCGATGACCGCACACGACGACATTCATCTCCGTTTCCGCACCGCCGAAGGGCGGGATCAGTTTCTCCTTGGCGAACCCCTTAGCGTCGAGGTTTCTTATAATGCAGCATCACAAACATATGTCTACGTGAGCAACCCGAAGAAGCTGGTCGGAGGCCGTCCGCTGCAAATCGAGTGCGCTCCGCCGGTCGAGTCCGTATTCGAGGCTGACCGCGCCCGTGGAGCGCAAGTAAGCAGATTTCAGGAAATGCTCGTTGATCCCGTGTGCATGGGGCCTGGAGTTGGAGGTGGCATCGGCGGGGGCTGCGGGGACTGTGATTGGGAGCAACCGTTGGGCAACAGCCCTCTCCGGTTTGGGGTTGGGGACTTAAATCGCTACCTGCGTTTCAGGAGAGCGGGAAGCTATTCGTGCCGAGCTACGTCAGCACAGATCACGACCGCCCGTACGGATGAGAGCTATCGTCCCGCCTTATGGTTGCAATCCAACCCGCTGATAATCACGGTCACGCAAGACCCGGCGTGGGCGCGTGCGCAGGCACTTGCTCTTGCCGCGATGTACAAGAACGATTGCCGCAGTGCCGGCACGCAAGATAAGCGGTTTACAGGCTGTGCCAATTAAATCGGCACGTAACTTACGGGTTGCGACTGGCGAACAAACGGCGCGAACTTACGTGAAGGGCTGTTATCGCCCGTTGATAGCGAGGATAATGTTAACTCGCATTCGAGGACAACAATGCAGCCATGGGCTCTGGAGCAACCTAGCATCCGCTGGTATGGCGTCATTGCAGCTTCTTTAATCGTGGTGGGTTTGCTGATCGCTGCAAATAACGCTGCATTAGGCAGTCATCTGCCCGGCCTGTTGACCTCGGCGGCGATGCTCATCGTTGGCGCTGCCATCGTGATCTGGAGGAGGTACTTGACATGGCAGGCGCACAAGACACTTGAAACGATTGAGTTCAAGGTGGAGTCGCGAGTCATAGCCCCCGGCGAACCGGTAACCTGTTCCATCCAGATCCAAGCAGATCGCACGATGCGGCTTGCGACTTGGGAATTGTTACTGACGGCGTATCACGACGCCATGGACTGGCGGCACAGAGCCGTTCGTCAGGCGGTTTTCCAAACCAAGACAACGAATACGATATGGCGTCAGCTGAATGCGGGAGAGGTCGCCGGATTCCACGCTTCGGTGCTCGTGCCACAATTCCCGTTGCCCTCGCAGGGTTCGCCACTCGATGAGCTGCACTGGTTTGTAACCGTGCGCCTTCAGGCGAGACGTTGGGCCGCGTGCAGTGCCGCCATTCCCGTCGTCGTTCAGAAGTAGCCATTCACCTCGTCGATTGCCGTGAAATCCCCTTCACGTAACCTTCGCTTGCGGACTGCACCAGAAGCGATGCAAGGTTCGTAAGTTACGCTTATGCATGGTCCGCCGCTCGAGTGCAAGGGGAGATTGGTTGGGCGAAGTGACCGTCTGCGTGAATGTATCCGGCCTTTGTATCGCGCCAGGAAAGCGGCCTAACCGGAACTTAACGAGCGATAACAAGGCACCACGTTGGCCCTTGCGGAACGTCGCAATCACATCTACACTGCTCGGCGACTGTGGGGTCTTTCGCGCATTGCCCTTGGGGTAGGGCAGTGGGCATTTCCGCTTTGTCCTGGTGAAACAGTGTTTCGTTCCCGAAGGGGTATCTCTGTTCCTGCACATTGGAGGTGCATGATGGCAACCCAGCCGATTCCTGCCCGTGGATTGAAATTGGAGTTGGAAGAAAAGCCGACTGAGACAATCATCCACTGTACGGGCAAGATTACCGCCGAAAACTCGGATGCGTTTCAAGCGTGGATTCGTGACCTGATTCCCGCATCGCGCGGCCATGTCACGGCAATCACGTGCCGCATCGTGCTTGACTTGAGCAACGTCAGTCACGTTGATAGCACCGGATTGGGCGCGCTTTTGGGGGCGTGGACGGCGGCCCAAAGAAGAAGCTGCGAGCTCGAAATCGCAAACATGAATCCACGCGTCGAGAAACTTGTGGAGATCACGAAACTGGACGGCGTATTCAAGAAGATGAAGGAGTTTTTCGGCGGCGCGATTTAATGCGCTCGGCCGGGCGGCGTTCTTCAGAATCACGATATGGCTCTCGTCGCTTTCCTCCGAGGTGTCAACGTTGGCGGACACAAGACCTTTCGCCCTAGCGTCCTGGCACGGGAACTGAGTGACTATGACGTGGTGAATGTGGGCGCCGCGGGCACGTTTGTCGTTCGCAAACCCGGATCTCGAGCGAAATTCCGCGCGGAATTGCTCCGGAAGCTGCCATTCGAAGCGGAGGTTGTGCTGTGCGACGGCCGCGATCTGGTGCGCCTGGAGACGGAGAATCCATTTGCCGCCGAGGCCGTCACTCCGGACGTTGTCCGTTTCGTCAGCATCCTGTCGCAAGCCGGTGGCGTCCGGGCGCCGCTTCCAGTCACCTTTCCCTCAGACGGGGAATGGCTGGTGCGGGTGATGGCGGCGGAAGGACAATTCGTGTTTGGGATGTACCGCCGTCACATGAAGACGATCGGCTATCTTGGCCAGATCGACAAGCTGTTCGGCGTGCCGGCGACGACACGGAACTGGAACACCATCATGGCGATCGCGCGGGTCTTGAAAACGAGACGGGGATGAAGCCCGGAATCCCCCACCCTACGCGCAACCTGTCGACGGTCGACGGTCGACGGTCTACTGAGTCGATGGTCGAAGTGCCGGGCGGATGCGGCCGCGGCAGATTCTCCCAGGTTAGCGCCCAAAGACGGGGCGCGAACCTGGGGCACCCGGCCCACGGGGTCACCCGCTCCGTGATTTCATGCGGCTTTCGCACTGGCCCCGGCGAGGCGCCGGGGGCCTACGAGCCGCCTTCTGTCGTCCCTAACGGGACTCCGGAGTTCGTTTGGCGGCGACGACCCGGCACTCACGTGCCTGGCTAGGTTCTGCCGCCGCTGCGCGGCTGGACTTGCAACTGAGCGAAATCATCGGAAGCATCTTTTAATCCAACAATTCTGCAGTTCGGCAGTTCGGCAATGAGATCAGTAGGGCTGAATGATGCCGCCGATGGCGCGGCGCGCGGGCTTTGCTGGATCATTGTTGGACTGCGCCGCGTTCGAGGGCAAACGCGCTCCAACATTGGGCGAACGCGCTCCAACCTTGAGAGAGGCGGCGATGACGTTGATGTACTTCAGCCCGGAGCCGGTGTTGTAGAGCACCACGGTGTCGCTTTCCTTGAGGAAGCCGGAGGCGCGCAGCCTGCGATAGGCGGCGAGGGAGGCGGCGCCTTCGGGAGCGGCAAAGATTCCTTCCTCGCGCGCCCAGGTCTGGAAGGCGTGCATGATCTCATCGTCGCTGACGGCAACGGCGGCGCCGGCGCTCTGCTTCAGGATGTCGAGCACGATGTAGTCGGCATAAGCCTTGGGCACGCGCAGGCCGGCGGCGAGCGTGGCCGCGTCCTTCCAGGCCTCGGAAACCGGCTTGTGCTCTTCCCATGCCTTGACGATGGGCGCGCAGCCGGCCGACTGGACGGAAATCATCTTCGGCCGCTTGGAGCCAATCCAGCCCAGTTGCTGCATTTCGTCGAATGCCTTCCACATGCCGATCATGCCCACGCCGCCTCCGGTGGGATAGATGACGGCATCGGGTATGGTCCAGCCGAGCTGCTCGGCGATTTCGTAGCCCATGGTCTTCTTGCCTTCGACGCGAAACGGTTCTTTGAGCGTGGAAACGTCGAACCAGCCTTCCTGCCGGCGGCGCTCGGCGATGAGGCGGGCGCAGTCGCCGATGAGGCCCTCGACGAGCGTGACCTGGGCGCCGTAGGACCGGCACTCGATGAGGTTGGCCTGCGGAACGTCCTGGGGCATGAAGATGTGGGCCTCGATGCCGGCGGCGGCGGCGTAGGCGGCGAGCGCGCTGGCGGCATTGCCGGCCGAGGGCACGGCGAGCTTCCCGAGCCCGTAGGCGCGCGCCATGGTGACCGCGGCGGACATGCCGCGCGCCTTGAAAGAGCCGGTGGGATTGATGCCCTCGTCCTTGATGAAGACGTTGGGCGTAGTGCGCGAGGGAAGCATGGGCGTGAAGCCCTCGCCGAGGGTGACAGGCGGCGCGTCGGGAAGAACGCCGGCGTAGCGCCACATGGAAGCCGGTTTGCTTAGCAGCGATTCACGCGTGAAGCTCTTCTTGATGGCGGCCAGATCGTAGCGAACGTAGAGCGAGCCGCCGTCGCGCGGGCAGATGGTGCGCGGCTCATCGGCGGAGAGGCGCTCGGAGCACTTGGAGCATTCGAGGAAGGAGATGTGGGACATCGCTGGACAAGTGTAGCTACGCGAAGGTCGAACCGCAAAGCATCCTGACTGAAATGCGCTTCGGCGGTGTGAACGCTGCGAGGGAACGCGGGGTCCTTCGACTCGGCGTCGCGGCGACGCCTCGCTCAGGATGACAGCCGTTAATTTTGGGGCTTGGCTGAAAGCTGAGAGCTGATAGCTGATTGCTGATAGCTGAGAGCTTACTTCACCTTGCTGCGCAGGAGAGAGATGACATCGTCGGCGGTGATGACGCCGGTGAGCTTGCCCTGCGGCGTCGAGGACCGGCAGGGTGAGCAGGTTGTACTTGTCGAAGGTCTCGGCGACCTCCTTTTCGCTGGCGCCGGCGGGGAGGGAGATGAGCGGCTCGGTCTTCAGCGAGACCAGCGGGGTGTCGGCGGAGGCGAGCACCACCTTGGAGAGAGGCACCGCGCCCACCAACTTTTTCTCCTCGTCGAGCAGGAAGATGGTGGAGACCGATTCAATGCCGCCCTCGAACTGGCGCAGCATCTCAATGGCGTCGCTGACGCGGGCGTTGGCGGAGAGCGCCATGTACTCGGTGGTCATGCGGCCGGCGGCGGTGTTTTCCGCGAACTCGAGCAGCTCGCTGACCTCCTCGCGCTGCTCGGGCTCCATCTCCTCCAGAATTTCCTGCGAGTGTTCCTCGGAGAGATCGCCGAGCAGGTCGGCGGCGGCGTCCGGATCCATCTCCTCGACGATGTCGGCGGCGCGGTCGGAGTCGAGCGATTCGACGATGGAGCGCTGCAGCTTGGGATGGATCTCCTCCAGGGCTTCGGCGGCCACTTCCTCGTCCAGGGTCTCGAAGACGGCTTCGCGCTCGGCGGGCGCGAGCTCCTCGATGATGTCGGCGATGTCGGCCGGATGCAGCTTGGCCAGCCGGTCGTGCGAGATCTTGAGCTTGACGCGGCGCGCGGGATCGGTCTCGATGAGATCGACAAACTCCCAGGGAATCATTTTCTCCGGAATCTTGCGCAGCAGGGCGCGGAGCGCGCTGCCGGGAACCAGCCCCCGGAGCAGGCGGCGCACGGCGCCGCGGGCGCCGACGTCGACGGCGGCCAGCTTCAGCGCGACATGATGATTGCTGAGATCCTCCTGCAGATTGACGTCGTTGACGCGCACCACCTTGCGGCCGTGAACGTCGATGATCTGCTGGTCGAGCAGGTCGCGGGTGAGCAACAGCAGGCCTTCAGTTCCGGAGAGCGAGGGCCATTCCGACGCCTTGCTGCGCGCCTTGACGGCGCCGTTGATCGACTCGACATGGCCGAGGCCGAGCAGGCGGTCCTCCCCGGAGCGGGTGCGGACCACCAGCGCCTGCAGATGGGCGGGGTCTTCCTGGGGACAGAGCGCCACCTCGCGCACACGTCCGGCGAGGACGCCGGCGGAGTCAAACACCGGCGTATGGAGCAGCTCGGTAAGGGCGAAGGTGAACATGAAAAACAGGCTCAAGGCGCAAGGTGCAAGGCTCAAGGCTGCATGGAGTAGTGCCTAAATGTCTATGATGCCAAAGCGAGCATACTCAACCGCGCGGGGTGAATCCAGAGAAAGAAGGCGCTAGGCGCAGGGCGCAAGGCTCAAGGCCCAATGCTGTACAGGTCCCAGCACTGCACGCCGTTGACCGCCAAACCGGCATTCGCGTTGACATTCCTCGTTGGCATAGGCAAACTACCGGTTTCGCAGAGCAGGGCTGCGGTTGGCAGGGCGCTGCCTGGCGGGCCGGCCTTGAGCCGTGCGATATGTCCGATATGACCGCGATGCGGGTTTCCTACCGAATGGATTCCACCCTGGAGAGTGTGAACCAGGCGGAGGAAATTGCCTCGCAGATGGCGGTCAAAATCGGCTTTGAGGAAGAAGACGTGAGCCGCATCTCGATGGCGGTGCGGGAGGCG
The DNA here is from genome assembly GCA_963740615.1 of Terriglobia bacterium. Taxonomy (GTDB): domain Bacteria; phylum Acidobacteriota; class Terriglobia; order Terriglobales; family Acidobacteriaceae; genus JAIQGF01. The sequence goes on along the minus strand of CAVUEZ010000003.1, from coordinate 94,869 downwards.
GCGGTGAACGCGGTTCTGCACGGGAATGCCTACGATCCGGCGAAGAAGGTGACCGTGGGGTTGGAGAACACGGGGGCGGCGCTGGTGATTACGGTAGCCGACGAAGGCAGAGGGCTGGACCCGGATGACATTCCCGATCCGCTGACCCCGGAGAACCTGCTGAAGCAGTCGGGGCGGGGGATTTTTTTGATACGGGCATTCATGGACGAGGTACGGATCCGGAGCTTGAAACCCGGTACTGAGATAACCATGATCAAGAACGTCCCCGGCGAGGGCGCCGAGGGCAAGGAGGAATCCAAGTGACGATGAAATCCAGCACGCGGCAGGTGGATGGGGTGACGATTGTCGACCTGAGCGGGCGCATTACCCTGGGCGAGGGCAGCGTGGTGCTGCGCGACCTGGTGCGCGACCTGCTGAACCGGGGCAACAAGTGCATCCTGCTCAACCTGGGCGACGTGACCTACATCGACAGCTCGGGAATCGGCGAACTGGTCAGCGCCTACACCACGGTGCGCAACGGCGGCGGCGACCTGAAGCTGCTGAACCTGACCAAGAAAGTGCACGACCTGCTGCAGATCACCAAGCTGTACACGGTGTTTGATATCAAGGACGACGAAGCCAACGCGGTCGCTTCCTTCGGCAAGTAATCCCAGGGGCGCGGTCTGGACGGACCGCGCCCGCCCGCCTGCGCGCCCGAACCAGCCCGGATTCGTTCTCGTTTCGGAACCGCGCGCCGCGGCGCGCACCCGCCCGTGTACTCCCCGGCGGCGGATCTGGGCGCATAATCCGGTCATGGTTTTCTGGCCGACAAGATCGCGGGCGGCGGACACCAGCGCGCGCGACATGCGTCTGCTCAGGCTGCGCCGCCGCGGATTGACCTTGCAGCAGATCGGCGAAGCGTTTCACCTGAGCCGGCCCTACGTCGCCGAACGGGTGAAGACCGCCGAGCGGGTGGCGCTGCTGCGGGCGGCGCAGCACGGCGCCGACACGTCGGAATTTCACTGGGTGACGCGGCGCAAGGGTCCGGGCGTGATGCGCATGGCATGAGAAACTTCGACGAACGGATTCTGTTCAGCAGCCTGACCAGCCGCTAACCACGAGGGGAGCCACAAAGCGGATGAAGAAGATGGTTGCGGTGCTGCTGCTGTGCTCGTCGCTGGCGGCGGCGAAGTGCATACCGTTCCAGGAAGCCGAGGACAGGATCGGCGACCAGGTTTGCGTCACCGGCAAGGTGGTGAAGGTGGCGCAGGGCAGGAGCGGAACCCTCTTCCTGAATTTCTGTGAAGACTACCGGAAGTGCCCGTTCAGCGTGGTGGTCTTCTCCCGCGACCTGCGAGACGTGGGCGACGTGCGCGCGCTGCAGGGGAAGACGATCGAGATCTTCGGCAAGATCAAGTCGTGGGGCGGCCACGCGGAGATCGTGTTGCGCGACGCACGGCAACTGAAAGGCGAGTCGGCCAAGATTCCTCCGGTGCCGAAGGAGTACGACGTCCAGAGGAAGGGGAAGTACAGTCCTAGGGCGCCGAGTTCGCAAAGTAAGAAGCCGGCGCAGGAGTGAAGAATTTAAGATTTAAGATTTCAGATTTAAGATTGACAAGCCTAAGTTCCGACGAAGGCCCTAGTCTGGAGTCCAGATTGCGATGAACTCTCGGGCAGACGACCTGAAAGCCAGAACGAAGCGATTCGCGTTGCGAATTATCAGGCTGTGCCGGTCGGTCGGTTCGTCTCCCGAAGGCCGGGTGATCTCGAACCAGACGCTCCGGCAAATCTTAAATCTGAAATAATCTGAAATCTGAAATCTTAAATCGGAAATCCTCTGCAGGATCCGCAGTTTCGAGTCGCTATCTACACCATCCCCTTCCGCAGTTCCTCCAGATCGTAACGCGTGCCGCGCCAGATGACGCCGCGATGGCGCAGGGTGTGCGCCATGGAACACAGCATGGTGTAGACGATGAGCAGGGCGCTGAGCGGGTGCAGCAGGAAGGTCCAGGCGGGAACGGAGGTGAGGCGTCCCATGCCGGCATAGATGGCGGCCATGGCGGCCAGCGCGGCCAGGTACGGCAGGCGGGCCCAGCCGGGCGCCAGCAGGACGCCGGCCAGCGGCGCCAGGTTGAGGAAGAGCCAGAGGGCGGAAGCGCCCACGGCTTTGGCCGGGCGGAACTGCATCAGGGCGAAAAGATTCTTGGTGAGATTGCGCACCAGGCCGAAAGCGCCGCTTCCCCACGACCACGGCAGCAGGCCCGGGCCGAAGACGTTGCGCTGCGCCAGGCGGCACTGCTTGACCAGCTTGCCGAGTTTCATGTCCTCGATGACTTCGAGGCGGAGCGCGCGAAAGGTGCCGATGGTTTCATAAGCGCCGCGGCGGATGAGGTTGAAGGGGCCCAGCCCGATGAAGTCGTCGGAGTTGGGGTCGGCAACCTTCCAGGGACGATGGCCGAAGATGAACAGCATTTGAAAGCCGCCGAGCATGATCTTTTCGCCGGCGGTGCGCAGGGTGTGGGTGGGAAACAGGACGAGGTGATCTGCGCGCTGCTGTTCGGCGCAGGCGATGGCGCGGCGCAGGCAGTCGGAACGGAAGCGGACGTTGGCGTCGGTGAAGAGGAGCCACTCGGGCGGCGTGGCGCTGGCGGCCGCCTGTTGCCCGGCCAGCCACATGGCGTGCGGCTTGCCCAGCCATCCGGTGGGCAGCTCGGTGATGTGGAGCACGCGCAGCGCCGGCTCGCCCTGGTGGCCGGCGGCGATGCGGTCGAGGATGGCGCCGGTGGAGTCGGTGGAGCGGTCGTCGATGGCGAAGATTTCGAAATTGGGGTAATCGAGAGCAAGCACGGAGCGCAGCGCGGCTTCCAGGTGCGGCGCTTCGTTGCGCGCGGGAATGATGATGGCGACGCGGGGGGAGACCGGGTTTTCGGTTGTTGGTTGCCGGTTGTCAGTTGTCTCAGGCAAGCGATCCCATTCGGGAGCGGTGATGTCGAGGATGCTGGCTATGCCCCGGGCGTCGCGCAGGCGGTCAATCCAGACAAAAGCCAGCAGGAGGCCGAAGAGCCACCACAGCGCGGTCACGGCGCGGCTCCCGCGGGCTGCTCTTCCCCGATCAAGATGGGAGGCGCAAAGCGCTTGCCGTAATAGAGGATGGCGGCGGCGATGCCGACGGCGACAACGGCGGCGAGGAATCCGGTCTGCAGCGAAGTGCGGTCGGAGATATAGCCGACGAGGGTGGGCGAAAAGGCGTCGCCGAGAAGATGAATGGTGAACAGGTTGACGGCGATGGCGGTGGCGCGGATGTGCGCGCCGACGGAGTTGACGATGGCGGCGTTGAGCGGAGCCATGTTGAGGAACAACAGAAACTCAGTGAGGAAGATGGCGGGATACATGAGCGGGCCGGAGGTGCTGATGGCAACGATCATGCCGGGAACGGCGATGATCATGGTGACGGCGGAGACCAGGTAGTAAGCGCCGCGGTCGCGGCGGAGGAGGCGGTCTCCGATCCAGCCGCCCAGCAAGGTGGCGACCACGGCGTTGAAGGCGGTGATGGCGCCGAAGATCAGGTTGGCGCGCTCCAGCGGCTGATGACGCACGCGCGAGAGGAAGGTCGGCATCCAGACCTGGAGAGCGCCGATGCCGAAGGTCCACATGGCCATGCCGAGGGTGGCAGTCCAGAAGGCGCCGTTGCGGGCAAGGCCGCGCACGGTGCCGCGCTCGCGCGTTTCCGGCAGCGTGTCCTCAATGCCGCGCGGGGGCTCGGGAACCAGGGAAAGCAGGCCGGCGAGGAGAAATCCGGGAACGGCGGCGACATAGAAGGGTGCGCGCCAGCCGTAGAGATGGCTGAGGCTGCCGCCGATCATGTATCCCACGGCGGTGCCCAGGCCGATGCAGATGTAAAAGATGCCGAGCACGCGTCCGCGCTTCGCTTCCGGAAAAAGGTCGGCGAGGAAGGAAGGCGCGATGGTGGCGAAAGTGGCCTCGCCGATGCCGACGATGGTGTGGCGGATGAAGAGCGCGCGGAAGTCGTAGGTGAAGGCGGTAAGCAGGGTGGCGGCGCTCCACAGGAGGGCGCCGGCAATCATGATGCCGCGCCGTTCGACGCGGTCGGCGAGCGCGCCGATGAAGGGTGCGGTGAACATGTAGCAGAAGAAGAAGGCGCTGGTGAGCAGGCCGAATTCGGCGTCGCTGCGGTGGAACTCGTGCTGCACCAGAGGCTGGACGGCGAACAGCACGGAGCGATCCACGTAGTTGAAGAAGTTCAGGGCGGTGAGAATGGTGAGAGCGGCGGCCGGATGATGGTGGGGACGGAGCATGGTTCGGAAGGGGAATATAGCAGTTGCGGGTTTTTCGTGCGGTAGAAATGCCTTCGGGCATGACGGTTGCTACAAACAACGCATGGTCCTTCGACTCGGATGCGCAAAAACGGCGCATCCTCGCTCAGGATGACACTGTTTTGTTTCTGCTTTAGCACACAGAACGCACGTTGGCCGCTCAGGACTTCTTGCGCGGCCAGCGGGCCACGACGGTGCTGCCGATGCCGCCGCGAGGATTGAATTCGCCGGTGACTTCGGCCCAGACAGGGCGGGCGGCGCGGACCATGTCTTCCAGAATGCGGTTGACGATGTTTTCCTGGAAGATGCCGAGATTGCGGTAGGTGAGCAGGTATTCCTTCAGCGATTTCAGCTCCAGGCAACGCTTGTCGGGCATGTAGCGGATGGTGATAACACCGAAATCGGGGAGGCCGGTCTTGGGGCAGACCGAGGTGAACTCGGGAATGTGGATGACGATCTCGTACTTGGGGAACTGGTTGGGCCAGGTCTCGATCGAGGGAAGGCGGGCGTCGAGGCCGGATTTAGCGTGTTGCGGAGTGTAGCCTTTACTGGGCATTCGGTAATTGTAAATGGCGAATTAAGGAGTAGTTAATGATTAGCAATTAGTTAGTAAGAAAGCGCTGGGCTGAACGGCTAATCGCTAATCGCTAATTGCTAATCGCCGCCTCTCACGCGGCGCTGTCCTTGGCCTTTTCGGCGTCGCTGCGAAGGTCGGCCTCCCAGGGCGGGCGGACGCGGATGGCCTCGGGCGGCGGTTGTTTCAGCGGCAGCCGTCCGTGACCGGCGGCCTTCAGCAGTTCGCTATTGATCTCGGCCCCGACCAGGATCATGAACCAGGAATAGTAGAGCCAGGCCATGAGGGCGATGGCGGCGGCCAGCGTGCCGTAGGTCTTGTTGAGGTGGCTGAAGTTGCGGAAATAAAGGCCAAGTGCGTAGGAAGTTCCAATCCAGAAGGCGACGCCGATGGCGGCCCCCGGCAAGGTGGCCCAGAAGCGCTGCTTCACATTCGGGCCCCAATAGAAAATGAATTCGACGCCGAGCACCATGAAGGCCACCGAAAGCACCCAGCGGAGCGTCGGCCAGACGCGAGCGAATTCACCGCTGAGGTGGACCTTGGAGGACAGCCAGAAACCGAATTGCGGGCCCACGAACATGAGCGCGACGGCAATGACGAAGAGAGTGCCGGTGCCGAACATCAGGCCGATCGCCACCAGCCGGGTCTTCCAGATGGGGCGGGTTTCCGGAATATCGTAGGCGACATTGAGGGAGTCGATGAGGGCGGCGAATCCGCCGGAAGCGGTCCAGAGCGTGCCCAGGATGCCGACGGTAAGGAAGCTGCCTTTGTGGCGGGTAAGAACGTCGCGGAGCACGGCGCGGACCAGTCCCATGCTGTCGGGCGGAACAAACTGCGCCATGGAGTTGACCAGTTGGTCGAACAGATGGGGAATGGGCAGGTAGGCGACGATGGCCGCCGCTAGGATGAGCAGCGGAAACAGCGACATCACGAAGTAGTAGGACAATCCGGCGGCCATCGCCATGATGTGGTTGCTGACGATGTCGCGGTACGCCTTCTTGAAAACCGCTGCGTATTTGCGCATATCAGCCGCCGGCCACTCTTGTGAGTTCGATGCGCGAAATCGGCGCCGCGATGGAATCAGGCGAGAGCACGGGATCATCTAATCATGGGCAGGAAATTCGCCGGATGTCGAAAAGCGAGCACAACTTCGAGCGGCGGACGGTGTCTTTGTAGGTACATCATGGAAGTCCCTGACCATATTGGGGTTAAGTTGTTACGTTATACTTTTTGATTAAGCAATGGCACGTCAACAAAATGCAAACGGCGGCTGGTACCGGCGAGTGAACCGGCTGTGGCTGCTTCTGGCGGCCATCGCCGTGGCGGTCATCGTGCTGGCGGCCTTCGTGTCGCGGCGGCGCGAGGTGCCGGTGCGGGCGGCCAAGGCGGAGCGAGAGACGATTACCGCCACCATCCAGACCAACGGAAAGATTGAACCGATCAGCAATTTCGAAGCGCATGCGCCGGCGGCAACCACGGTGAAGCGGGTGCTGGCGCACGAGGGCGAGCACGTGAAGGTGGGACAGTTGCTGGTGCAACTGGACGACAGCGCCGCGCGCTCCGATGCGGCCAAGGCGCTGGCGCAGATCCGGGCGGCGGAGGCGAACCTGAGCGCGGTGCGCAACGGCGGTACCCACGAAGAGGTGCTGACGACGCAGTCGCAATTGACCACCGCGCGGGCGGAGCACGACGCGGCCCAAAGAAACCTGGCGGCCCTGCGCTCGTTGCAACAGCGCGGGGCGGCCTCGCCGGGTGAAGTGACGGACGCGGAGAACCGGCTGAAGGCGACGCAGGCGCAGGTCATGCTGCTGGAGCAGAAGCTGAAAACGCGCTATTCCGGGCCGGAGGTAAGCAAGGTCCAGGCCCAGGAGAACGAAGCCAAGGCCGCCTACGCGGCGGCCCAGGAACTGTTGACGCAATTGAACGTGCGGGCGCCGCGAGCCGGCACGGTGTACTCGCTGCCGGTTCGGCCGGGACAGTTTGTGCAAACCGGCGACCTGCTGGTGCAGGTAGCGGACCTGTCGAAGGTGCGGTTGCGCGCGTTCGTGGATGAGCCCGACATCGGCCGCCTCCAGCCGGGACAACCGGTGAAGGTGAGCTGGGACGCGTTGCCGGGGCGCTCGTGGGAGGGCGACGTGACGCAGGCGCCGACCACGGTGATCGCCCTGGGCACGCGCAACGTAGGGCAGTTCACCTGCGTGGTGGACAACCCCGAGGAAAAGCTTCTGCCGAACATCAACGTGAATGTCACCATCGTGACCGCCGAGCATCAGAACGCGCTCACCGTGCCGCGCGAGGCGATTCGCCAGGACGACGGAAATCGGTTCGTGTTGCAGATCGTGGACGGGGAATTAAAACGCCGCGACGTGAAAACATCGCTCTCGAACCTGACCAGGGTGGAAGTCACGCAGGGATTGCCGGACAATGCCCTGGTGGCGTTGACGGCGGAGAACCAGCAATCGCTGAAGCCCGGACTGTCGGTGAGGCTCGTTCAGGAATGATTTAGAAGTTTCAGTTTCAGTTTCACTAGCCTTTGCTGAAACCGAAACTGAAACTGAAACTGGTTTCTTTCCCCCTTCGGGCGCCGTACAACTGCGCGGGAGCAAGCTGAGTCTTACCAGCCATGAAGCGGTCCCTGCGCATCGCCACCCTCCTGCTGGCGGCAGTTCTGGCGGGCTTGCTTGCGGGATGCGGAGCGGCGGGGAGTCCATCCGCGCCCGTGGCTGGACCCGCGCCTGCGCCCACTCCGCCCGCGCCACCTGCGCCTTCGCCGGGTCCGTCCCCTGCTCCCCCGCCTTCACCCGGCACGGTGCCGCAGTTTGACCACGTAGTGCTGGTGGTGGAAGAGAACCACAGCTACGGCCAGGTGATTGGCAACCCGGCGATGCCCTACTTGAACCAACTGGCGAAAGACAATGCGCTGGCGACGCAGTATTTCGCCAATGCGCACCCCTCGATTCCCAATTACTTCATGCTGACCACGGGCGAGACGATCACTTTCGACGATGGATACTCAGGCACGGTGACCGCGGACAACATCGTGCGGGAGTTACTGGCGGCGGGCAAAACATGGAAATCGTATGCGGAAAGCCTGCCGGGCGCCGGGTACGCGGGCGGGGATGCGTATCCGTACCTGCGCCGACACAACCCGCTGTCGTACATGTCGGACGTGGTGGGCACGGCGCAGGCAAGCAACCTGGCGCCATTTGCGGATTTCAGCTCCGACCTGGCAGCCGGCCGGTTGCCCAACTTCGCCTTCATCGCGCCCAACGCGGAACATGATGCCCATGATTGTCCCGGCGGCAGCGACAACTGCTCCGACGACGCCAAGCTGAGCGCCGCCGACACGTGGCTGCAACAGAATGTCGGGCCGCTGCTGAACGACACGAACTTCCAGCAAAGCGGGTTGCTGCTGGTGGTGTTCGACGAGGGCGAGATGTCCGACACGCAGGGCGGGGGCGGGCATATCGCCATGGTAATGGCGGGCAGCGGAGTGAAAAAGGGATTTCAGTCGAGCACGCGGTATGACCACGCGGCGCTGCTGCGGCTGATGCTGCAGGCGCTGGGCGTCACGCAATATCCGGGCGCATCGGCGAGCGCGCCGGAGATGACGGAAATGTTCTAATTCAGGGAGGATTGGTCTAAGAGGCTGCTCGAAAACAGGCCTCCGGAAGCGGGATGATTCCCAAGCTATTCGAAATGGAGAGCCTCGGTGGGCTGCAGCAAGGAGGCGCGCCGTGCCGGCAGGTAGCCGAACAGAATTCCGGTGCTGCAGGAGACAACCAGCGAAACGACCACCGAAATCCAGGAAATCGGCAGATACAAGCCGTTGAGCAGAATCAGTTGCGTGCCCACCGGGATAGCGACCGCGATCAAGATGCCGACGACGGCGCCGAAGCCGCTGATGATGAAGGCCTCGATCAGAAACTGCCAGGCGATTTCGCTGCGGCGGGCGCCGACCGCCATGCGTACGCCGATCTCGCGAGTGCGCTCGGTCACCGTGACCAGCATGATGTTCATGATGCCGATGCCGCTGATGATAAGGGTAACGGAGGCGATGATCAGCAGCACAATGGTGAGCGCGTTGGAGATGCTGCGCGCGGCGCCCAGCATGGCGGCGAGATTTTGCACGTTGTACACCGCCTCCGGCCGATGCCGGCTGTGCAGCAGCTCCGCAATTTCGCGAGTTGCCCCGGGCACATCGGCAGACCTCGCGGCTTGGGCATAGATCTGCTTGATGAAGCTCAGGCCGGTGAAGTCCTTCATTAACGGAAACGGAACCACCACCGACTCCGGGGCGATTTCGGTCTGGCCGAAGGTAGCAACCCGTTCCTTGAAAACCCCGATGACCGTGAGCGCCAGGTTGCCGACCTTGACCTGCCGCCCCACCGGATTGTCATAGGGCAGCAGGGCCGCCAAGCCGGTAGTGATCACGCAGGCCCGGGCGCGGGACTGGATATCGAGATCGTCGAGAAAACGTCCGCGGACTATGTCGAGGTTGCGGACCTTCTCGTACTGGTCGGTAACGCCAATCACGCTGACGGCGCGTTCCTTGCCGGCCACGCTCATGGTGAGCTGGGTGTCGTGGATTCCGGCGGCGTGGACCACCCGGGGGAGACCGCGCACTGCCTCCAGATCAGCCAGCGAGATCTCGTCGGCGAGCGGCCGCGCCTGCCCAGGCGCGGCGGCAATGTGATAGGCGTAAATCAGGTTGGCGCCGATCCCCTCGATCTGCGCCAGGATGTAGCGCTTTCCGGTGAGGCCGACGGTGACCACCAGCACCAGGCAGGCGCTGCCGATGACCACGCCGAGCATGGTGAGGAACGCCTTGAATTTATTGGCGCGCAAGGCGTCGAGAGCGGTCTTCCAGGTTTCGGCGCTGATCATGCTTTCATCGGGCGATCGGAGGATCGAATTGAAAACAGGTCAATGGATCAGCAGATCCGATCACCGGATCATCCGATTCACAGGCTAGGATATCAGCCCCAGGCCTGTTGTTATACTCGCCTGCTATTGACACACGGTAGGTGATGCAAATGAAAGCCTTTTCCTGGCGTCTGGCGCTGCCATTCTGGTGCGCATTCCTCCTGCTTGTTTCCGCTGCCGCCGCGGCTGAGCCGCTTCCCTTCCGGCGCGCCATGCAACTGGCGGCGCAACATGGGGCGACCTCGGTGGCCGCGGCCGAGCAGACGCGCGCCCACGCCGCTTACCTGGAAGCGCGCAGCATGTACCTGCCGCGAGTGGTGGCCGGATCCGGGCTGGCAAAGACCTACGGATTTCCCCTGAGCATCGAGGGAGCGGCGCCTTCGGTATTCAGCGTCAATTACCAGTCCTTCCTGTTCAACCCGGCCCAGCGGGAGTTCATCAAGTCGGCCCGGCAGGGGTGGATGGCGGCGGCGGCGGGGGGCGAGGAGCAGCGCACCGCGACCTTGCTGGAGGCGGCGATCAGCTACATCCAACTGGACACGCTGACCGCGCGGGCGCGACTGCTCCAGCAGGAGCAGGGGGAGGCCAACCGTTTGGTGAAAGTAGTAAGCGAACGCGTACAGGCGGGCGTCGACACCAGGATGGGGCTGACGCGAGCCAGGCTGGCCGCGGCCCAGGTAACAATGAAGCTGGCGGATGTGGAAGGGGCCGCCGATGTGCTGCGCGAACGCCTGGGGCATCTCACCGGGCTTCCGGCCGCCGAGATCGAAACCGTTACGGAATCGATCCCCGAGATTCCCGACCTGAGCCAGGAGTCGGACATCGTGGGCGCGGCGGTCTCCCGCAGCCCGGCGGTGAAGGCGGCGGAGGAGCAGGCGGCGGCCAAGGAGTTCGACGCCAAGGGTCAACACCGGCTGATGCTGCCGGCGGTGGACGTGGTAGGACAGTATGGGTTGTTTGCCCGATACAACAACTACGATCTCTACTTCAACCGCTTCCAGCGGAACAACGCCACCGTGGGGGTGGCTATCCGATTCCCTTTCCTGGACTTTCCCCAGCGGGCGCGGGCCGAGGCGGCGGACGCGGAGGCGGTGAAAGCGCGGCGGCAGGCGCGCGTCACCAAGCAGCAGGTGTCCGGCGAAACGCTCAAGCTGGCGCGGCAGGCGAAGCAGTTGGCGGCGGCGGAGCAGGTGGCGCAACTGGATTATCAGCTCTCGCAGGCGGAACTGGAGGCGGTGCAGGCGCGCATCCAGGCGGCTGCGCCAGGCAGTCTGGCCGTACCGGGGCAGCCTGTGCCCCCCTCACCCGGTCCCCGAGAACTGCAAACGGCGCGCATCGAGATGAGCGACAAATTCTCAACCTACCTGGCTACCAGCTTCGAACTGGAGAAAACCCGGCTGCAACTGTTGCGGGCAGCCGGCATGCTGGAAGACTGGGCTTTGGGGGAAAAGCCCTAGTCCTGCAATTCAAGTCGTCTGTCGGGCGTACTAAGGCTGGGAATGCGGATCAATCCGGGAGGGAGAGAGAAAAGCGGTGCCGAGCGAGGGTTCGAAGGCAAACGGACGCGTTAATGGAGGAGATCGCTAATTAGTTGATATCTTTCACCTTTCGGTGCATCTAAGCTACCGTTTGGCTCGAATATCTTCGGGACAAATGTCGCCGCTGTTAAGCTTGAGAGGATAGACTTTCGGGGCTTCCCTTCCGTGGCGTGGGCCGGGGGATTCCTGTTGGTAACGATCGCAGGTTCACCGCATTCTTAGGAGAGGGTGCTAGTATAGCTGGCTCAAGCGCATGTCATTGAGAACGTTATTCCTGAATCCCCCTTCGTTTGAGAATTTTGACGGTGGCGCCAGTTCCCGCTGGCCGGCGACACGCGAAATCGAGTCCTATTGGTACCCGGTGTGGCTGGCTTACCCGGCGGGCATGCTGAAAGACTCGCGGCTACTGGACGCGCCGCCGCACCATGTGTCGGCGGAAGAGACCATCCGCATTGCCGGTGAGTACGAGTTCCTGGTGCTGTTCACCAGCACGGCCGGGTTCCCGGGCGACATTCGGCTGGCCGAGGCGATCAAGGCCGCCAATCCCAAGATCAAGATAGCCTTCGTCGGGCCGCACGTCTCGGTGTTGCCGGAAAAGAGTCTGAACGAGTCCCGGCACGTGGACTTCATCGTCCGCAGGGAGTTTGAGTACGCGGTGACCGCCTTCGCCGAAGGCAAGCCGCTGGCTGAGATTCCCGGGGTTTCTTACCGCAACAACGGAAAGGTGGTCCACAACCCGGAGGGTCCGCCGGTCGCCGATCTGGATGCGCTGCCCAAAGTGACCGACGTTTACAAGCGTGACCTGGATGTCCGCCGGTATAACGTTCCGTTTCTGCTGCATCCGTTCGTCGCGCTCTACACCACGCGCGGCTGCCCGGCGCAGTGCACCTTTTGCTTGTGGCCGCAGACGCTGAGCGGCCATCCCTGGCGCAAGCGCTCTACCGACGCCGTGGCCCGCGAGATGGCGCAAGCCAGGGAATACTGGCCGTGGGTGAAGGAATACTTCTTCGACGATGACACCTTCAACATCCAGAAGGCGCGCACCATTGAACTGAGCCAAAAGCTGAAGCCGCTGGGGCTGACCTGGTCATGCACCTCGCGGGTGACCACCGACTACGAGACGCTGAAGGCGATGCGCGAGGCCGGTTGCCGGCTGTTGATTGTCGGCTACGAATCGGGCGACCAGCAGATTCTAAAGAACGTCAAGAAGGGCGCCACGGTGGAGAGAGCGCGCCAGTTCACCAAGGACTGCCACAAGCTGGGGCTGGTGATCCACGGCGATTTCATCCTCGGCCTCCCGGGGGAGAGCCACGAAAGCATTCGCCGCACCATCGACTTCGCCAAGGAGCTGGACGTGCACACCATCCAGGTTTCGGTGGCGCACGCCTATCCGGGGACGGAGTTGTACGACTTCGCGGTGCGCAACGGCTTCCTGGCCAACAAGGAGATGGTGGACGCCGGAGGGCACCAGATGGCGCACATCGAGTACCCCGGCTTGCCCGCCGACCAGATCATCGAGGCGGTGCACCGCTTCTATGACGAGTACTATTTCCGCCCCAAGGCGGTGTACCGCATCGTGCGCAAGGCGCTGTTCAATTCCGAGGAACGCAAGCGCCTCTACCACGAGGCCAAAGGCTTCCTGAAGCTCCGGGCCGAACGCAATCGCTGGGTGAAGGAGCAGCGGGAGAAGCCGATGGCGCCGCCCGCGCCGCCGGTTGCCGATAAGGCCGAGACGGAGCCCTCGGTGGAACCCGCCAACGCCTGAAAGATTTCCGCGCCCGATGATTGCGGCGGCAACTCCTATTTCCCGAACAATCGCATGAAACCGCGTGGGGGCAAGTCAGCCACCATGAAGCGGCGTGGCATTCCTGCCTGCCGTGTCACGGCCTCGGCGGCGAGGTAGCCACTGCGGACGGCGCCTTCCATGGTGGCCGGCCAGCCGGTGGCGGTCCAGTCGCCGGCGAGGAAGACACCAGGCCACGGCGAAACTTGCGACGGACGGTGCGCATCCGCGCCGGGCGATGGCGAGTAAGTGGCGTTCACTTCCTTGATGATGGTGGACTTCAGAAGCCTTGCTTCCCGGACCGCGGGAAAGAATTCAGCGAGCTCGCGCAAGGCGAGGTCCAGAATCTCCTGCTTGGATCTTTCGACCAGACCCTTCGATGAGCTGACCACCAGTTCCACGTAGGAGTTCCCGGTTTCCGGTTTCCCGTTTCCCGTGCTGTCCGATGTGGTGTTTTTCTGGAAACTGGAAACAGGCGACTGGAAACTGCTTTTGTGGAACATCCACTGGATAGTGCGGTCGAGAAGGACGGCGTGCGGAAGGTCGGTGATCTGGCGGTCAAACCAGAGATGGATGCCGGTAATGGGCGAAGTCTGGAAGCGATCGAGCACGGCGCGCAACCGCGCCCCGGCCTGGTCTTCGGGCATCATGCCGGAAAGCGCCTGGAAGGGCACGGCGACAACCGCGAAGTCGCAAACCACTTCCCTGCCTGCAATGCACAAATGCACGCGCTCGCCGCTGGTGCGAAACGAGTCCACCACGGCCCGCATCTGGACGGACCCACCCTGGCGCTGGATGTAGTCCCCGGCAATCTGGTAAAGATCCGACAGCGGCAGTGCAGGCAGGCCGAGCGCGCCCGCTTCCGGCGATTTCAAGAATGATTCGCGAAAGACCTGCGCCGCATAGCGCGACGAGACAAGTTCCAGGTCCTCGTTCAACGCGCTCACCAGCACCACGCGCCAGAAGCGGTCAATGGCGCCCGGTGTCTGGCCATGGGCACGCAGCCACTCCAGGAAGGGCGGCGCGTTGTCGTCGGGCAGCCCCTCGGCGAGAACAAGCATGGCGCGGGCAATGGCCAATTTGTCCGACCATGACAGGCAGGAGGCGCGGAGGAACGATCCTGCGCTGTGCAGCGGAGCGGGAAGCATGCCCGGCTGGATGGTGGAGCGGCGTCCGCCGGGCTCGATGAAGGTCAGGCTGCGATACCAGCGGATTTTGTCCTCGGCCCCGATGCGGCGGTAGAAGTCAACCAGGTTGGTGCAGCAGCCAAGCAGCACGTGCTGGCAGTTGTCCACCACTTCGCCAGTGCCGGGATGCTGGTAGGAGGAGGCACGGCCGCCCAGGTAAGGACGGCGTTCGAACAGCGAAACGGAAAAACCGGCTTCGGCCAGCGCGCAACCGGCGGCCAGGCCGGCAAGTCCTCCACCGGCCACGGCCACGCTGGGCGCATGCTGGAGCAGCGCGCTCATTCCCTGATCCGCCGCCACAGTCCCTTGCCCAGGATGCGCAGCTTTTCGCCGGTGGTCAGGTGAATGCGCTCGGTGAACACGTCGTAATTCGCGTTCGCGATCTTTTCCAGCAGCCGGCTGTAGATTTCCACCAGCGCCCACATCGCGGGCCGGGAGTCCTCGTCGATGTAGGGGATCAACTGCCGGCCGGACTGGTAGAACTCGCGGGCGCGGCCGGCTTCCATTTCCAGCAGTGGCCGGAAGAGCGAAGGCTTGGGCGCGCGGAACAGGGAGGCGCCGATGCCGCAGCGGTCCAGGTCCTCCTGCGGCAGGTAGATGCGGCCCATGGCAGCGTCTTCCTTGACATCGCGAATGATGTTGGTGAGCTGAAAAGCGATGCCGCAGCGCTCGGCCAGCGGTTCCGCCGCGGGGTCGCGGTAGCCGAAGATGCGGATGCACACCAGGCCGACGACGGAAGCCACGTGGTAGCAGTAGTTGTAGAGCTCGTCGAAGTTGGGATACAGGACTTGGGGATCATCGGGAGTAGGCGGTTGGCCGGCCATGTGCAAAGGCACGTCCATGCCGGTGCCGTACACCAGGGTCTCCAATAGATCGATGGAGATCTGGAACCGCCGCTGGCTGTCGGCAACCGCCATGATCACCGGATCGTCGGTACGCTCGCCGGCAACCACACGATGCAGCGAGTCGAGCCAGGCGTTGAGCTTGTGCCGCTTCTCGTCCGCCGTGAGCTGCGGATCGTCGCTGATGTCGTCGGCGTGGCGCATGAAGGCGTAAACGGCGCTCAGGGCGTCGCGCTTGCGCCCTGGCAGCACCAGGAAAGCGTAGTAGAAATTGCGCGCGGCCTTGCGCGTGATGTGTCGGCATACCCCGTAGGCGGTGCGCAGTTGCAGCGCAGCGGCGCGCGGCGCGCGCGGGGCGCGTGGCACTTGGCCGGTATGGGCAACAACGGTCACTTAGTTCGGTCGTAACGAAACATTTTGCCGGCCGCAGCCTTCGCCACCAGCATCAATCTTCGCCGCTTGGAGATGGCGGGCCGCCGCGTAAGCACATCGTAGCCCTGCCGCTCGATCGCATTCAGGATCTCCTGCCCGCCGCGAGTGAATAACTCGATGTCAATCGCCAGCTCTTTGTCCACGCTGCTGGCCAGCGGCAGGCCGCGTTCGAACCATTGGCGCGCGCGCTCGACCTCGAACTTCATCAGCTCGCGGAATTGCGGGGTGCAGCGGCGCGCCGTGATGTCCTGCTCGCTGGCGCCGAACCGCTCCAGGTCCTCCAGCGGCAGATAGATCCGGCCCTTCCCATAGTCGGGCCAGACGTCCTGCCAGAAATTCGCCAGTTGCAGCGCGGTGCAGGTGAAATCGGACAACTGCTGGCGCTGCTCGTCGCGGTAGCCGCACACGTAGAGCACCAGGCGGCCGACCGGGTTGGCGGAGTAGCGGCAATACTGGAGCACGTCGTCAAACGTGGGATAGCGCCCGACTCTCTGGTCCTGGCGGAAGGCTTTCAGCAGATCAGCAAAGGGCTGGCGGGGAACGTCGCACGCGCTGATGGTTTCCCGCAGCGCCACCATCACCGGGTGCCGCGGCCGCCCGTCGTAGCAGGCGTTCAGTTCCCTCTCCCATTCGTCCAGCAGGCGGAGCGATTCCTGCCGGTCACCAACCTCGTCGCCGAGATCGTCGGAGATGCGGCAGTAGGCATAGACACTGTAAAAATGCGGGCGCAGCCGCCGCGGCAGAAACCAGGTGGCGACCGAAAAATTTTCGTAATGGGTGCGCGCCAGGCGCTCGCAGTAGGCGCGCGCCTGCTCCAGTGACGGCGCGTGAGCGGGAATAGCATATTCCGGCGGCAGCCCGGCGAAGGGGACGGAGTTGGGAGTCGCGGTCAACATTGCAATTTAACCACAGAGCGCGCGGAGGGACGCAGGGTCAAAAAAACAACGGAGGACGCGATGTCCTCCGTGTCCTCGGTAGTTCGATTCTCGTTCAGTGCCCCGGAATGATGGCGGTCTTGATGTCGCCGTTCCGGTTGAGCATGTGGCGCAACACCTGCTGCAAGCGGGAAAGCGGCGCTTCGCCGGTAATGTAGTCGGCGCCGCGGATCTTGCGCTCGGCAATCAAGGCGAAAGCCTTGCGTACCGATTCCGGCGTGTGATGGAAAGTCGCCTTCAGCGTTACCTCGGAATAATGCAGGCGATTGGTATCGAGCGCCACCTTGGTTCCGCTGGCGCAGCCGCCGAAAAAGTTCACCGTGCCGCCCTTGCGCACCATGTCGATGGACCATTCCCAAGCCTCGGGACGGCCGACGGCTTCGATCACCACGTCGGCGCCGCGGCGGTCGGGAGTAAGGGCGCGCACCGCTTCCACCGCGTCCTGCACCTGGGTGATCTGGATCACGTCGTCGGCTCCCAGCCGCTTGGCCGCCGCCACCTGGGACTCGCGCTTGACCACCGCGATCACGTTGCATCCGGTGAGTTTGGCCACCTGGGTGAACATCAGGCCGATGGGGCCGCCGCCGATGATGACCACCGTGTCGCCGATTTCCATGTTGGTCTCGTGCAGCCCGCGCAGCACGCACGCCAGCGGCTCCACCATGGCCGCTTCTTCATAGCTCACGTTGCTGGGCACGGCGAGCATGTTGGATTCCACGATGCGCCGCGGTATCTTGATGTACTCGGCATAAGCGCCGTTGTTGAACAGCAGGTCGTCGCAGAGATTTTCCTGGTGCTTGGAGCAGTAGAAGCACATCTGGCAGGGCGCCGAGTTCAACGCCACCACCCGCATGCCGGTGCGGAAGTTCTTGACGCCCGGTCCGACCTCTTCGATCACTCCCGCCAGTTCGTGGCCGAACAGGGCGGGCGGCACGATCATGCGGGCGTGATATCCGCGCTGGTAAACCTTCAGATCGGTGCCGCAGGTGAGGGCGACTTGCACCTTGATGAGCACCTCGCCGTGCGAGACACGGGGAATGGGGACTCTCTCGATCTTGACGTCCTCTTTCCCGTAGAGGACCGCTGCTGTCATCTGTCCGTTCACTATCTTTCTTTCCTTCCAATCTGCGGCTCTGGAAACGAGCCTACCTGCTCACCTGGGAACCTGCTTTCAAGCCCGGTTGGATGACAACCTTCATCGAGTCCGGCCGGGGATGAGCCGCCATGTTCAGCGCTTCCACGGCGCTGGAAAGGGGAAAGCGGTGAGAGATGAGCCGCCCCAGATCCATTTCCTGGCGGCAAACAAAGCTCACGGCTTCCTCCTGCAGGTCGATGGAAGCGCTATACGAGCCCAACAGATTCTTCTCGTCCACACAAATTGCGGCGGGATCGATGACGGCCTCTCCTCGTACCGTCTGCGCGAAAAGCAAAATCCTGCCGCCCGGGCGTGCAGCCTCCATGGCAGCACGTATCAGTGAGGTCCCGGCCACCGCCAGGACGACAGCGTCGGCCCCACGCCCCTGGGTCCATTGGCGCACCGTCTGGACGCAATCGGAGCGCGAGGCATCTATGGACCTCCTGAGGCCAAAGCCATCAGCTATTGTAAGCCTCTGGGCGAACAAATCGGAAGTGAATACCTTTGCACCTGCCTTTTTGGCCAATGCTGCCAACAGGATACCGATGGGGCCTTGTCCGATCACCAGGACCGTCTCTTCCGGCTCCAGGCGCAGAGTTTCTATTCCCTTCATGCAAGTGTTCACCGGTTCGATGAACGAGGCCTGCTCGAAGCTGACCTCGTCGGGCAGCCGGATCACACCGCCTCGTGCCACGATCCAATCCATCACACGGACATACTCGGAAAAGCCGCCGCCGCTAGGCTCAAATCCGGCCGTGCACCCCACGCGTTTGTACACCGGGCATTGGGCAAATACCTTATGCCGGCAGTAGAAACACTCCCCGCAGGGAATGTGATGAAACACGCTGACCCTGTCGCCCGGGGCGTAACCGCATACGCCCGCGCCCGCCTGCGCCACGATACCGGCGGTTTCGTGCCCAAAAATGCGCGGCGCGGAATGGGAGCCGGTGCTGATTTTTTTCAGGTCGGTGCCGCAAATTCCGCAAGTATCGACCTGGATCAGGAGCTCCCCGGGTCCGATCCTCGGCACCGGGACCTCCTCCAGCCGGACATCGTCCACGCCGTGATAGACGGCGGCCTGCATGCTGGCGGGAACGGCATCCGCCGCCGCTCGTTTGCGGGATTGGGTGGCGACTGGCATCAGTGTCTTCTCGGCTCCGCCACGGCCCCCGGAGCCAGGCCGCGCTCCTCTTCTCCCTCACTAATAAGATGCTCCAGCGCGCGGCAAAGCTCCCGTGACGCCCGCCGGCAGTTGGCTTCCAGGCGCAGCAACCTCGGCCACAACCGCGGACGGATCAAGGCGTAGGCGGCCACGTGGCTGCGCTGCAGTTGCCCGGCCGGGTCGGTGAACTCGGAAAAATCCAGCAGCGGAAAATCCAGCTCGTCGGAAATGGCCTTCACCGCCATGAATCTCACTCCGTGTTCACGGGCTGCCTGGGCCAGCGAGGCGCCTTCCATATCCACCGCCTGGGCGCCGAAACGCTCGGCCAGATCGCGCTTCCGGCCTCGGCTCGCGACCTGCGGGCTGCTGATCATGGTTCCCCGCCCGCCACCGGTTTCAAAACGCGCGCCGCTCAACTCATCCACAATCATAGCCGGGCGAATCACGTCGCCCACGTGCAACTCCTCCACCAGGGCGCCGGCAAAACCGGCGGAAATCATCAGCTCCGGCCGGAATTCGGCCAGCGCCGCCTCGGCTGCTCGCCTTCCTGCGTCGGCGCCCATGCCGGCGCAAACGGCGAAGCATCCCGGGCCGTGAAACGACCGCAACCGCGCCGTGCCCACCTGCCATCGCCGCCTTTTCCACGAAGCTACCAGGGGGCGAATCTCCTCCTCGAGCGCGCAGAAGATAGCGATCCTAGGCGGCATATCCGTTCGCCCGAAACCATTCCACCGCGCGCCGCAGGGCCTCCTCCACCGGCAGCAGCTTCCAACCCAGTTCGCGCGCCGCTTTCTCGCAGGAGACCCACATCTTCTTCCGGCCCATGCGAACCGCGTCCAGCGTGACCCGCGGTTCCCGCCGCAGGATGCCGCCGGTGACCAGCGTGTCTCCCACGCCGGCGGCCAGCGCCACGGCATAGGGCAGCCGAACCCTGGGCGCCGCCAGGCCGGTGATGGCGGCCAGCTTGTCGAGAATCTGCTTCAGCGTCAGGTTTTCACCGCCCAGAATGTAGCGCTCCCCGGGTCTTCCCTTCTCCAGCGCCGCGATATGCCCGCGGGCGACCTCGCGCACGTCCACCAGGTTCAGCCCGGTATCCACGTACGCGGGAAACTTGCGCTGCAGAAAATCCACGATGATCCGTCCGGTGGGGGTGGGCTTCACGTCGCCCTCCCCGATCGGCGTAGTCGGATTCACCACCACCACGTCGCCCCCCGCCTTGCCGGCCTCGATCGCCACCTGCTCGGCAAGGAACTTGGAACGCTTGTAATGGCCGATCATCTCCTCCAATTGCACCGGCGAACTCTCGTCCGCGAGGCGGCCGTTGCCGGTGAAACCCACGGTGGCGACGCTGGAGCAATACACAATGCGCCGCGCCCCCGCTTGCCGCGCCGCCTCGATCAGCCCGCGCGTGCCCTCGACGTTGGAGCGATACATCGACTGCGTGTCGGCGGCGTCGCGCGTCCACAGCCGGTAATCGGCCGCGACATGGAACACCACCTCGCAGCCGGCCATGGCGGTGCGCAGCGAATCCGGCTGCCGCAGATCGCCGACAACCAGCTCGGCATCCAGGCCCTCCAGGTTCCTGCCCGGGCTCGAGGGCCGCAGCAGGAGCCGCAACTCGGCGCCCATGGCGGCCAGAGCGCGCGCAACGTGGCTTCCGACGAAACCCGTCGCTCCTGTGACGAAAGCTTTCATCCCTCGGCAGCCGCTACTCCAGCTTCTCCGGCTGCAACGAAATATCTTTCTCGCCCGCCGCTTTCCGCTCCCAATACTGCCGCACCCACGCCTCCCAGCTCTTTCCGGCGGCCATGTCGCGGCCGCTGAAGGCCAGGGCGGCGATCTCGGCGTAGGAGACGGACAGCTTCTGCGTTCCGTCTTTCGGCAGCAGCCGGACAAAGGAATCCGCCAGGGTACAGCCACTGCGCCGGTCGAAGATGTAGCCTTCGACGCGCGTGCCGTCCTTGCGCGTGATGGTGACATCGCCGCGATAATCGAACGCGCTCTCCAGCGCCTGGCGCAGTTCGCTTTCGCCCGCCAGCTCCGGCACCCAGCCTTCCACCTGCTGGCGCGGGCCGCGTTCCACCACCTCCAGCGTATCGGGGTCCGGCGCACCGGGGTTCGGAACGATGTCCTGCTTCACGGCCGCTCAAGCGCGTGTCTCCTGCGGCGAGTTGCTGTCAATCTGCACCAGCGGGTTGAACTCGTGCACCGGGCGAACCGGCTGGTTGAGCATTTCCAGCGCCTGCGGGTCCGGATAGCGGCCTGACAGCGTGGCCCGCATGGTGGCCCAGAATCCGCGCAGCGAGCCGAACGTGTCATTCACCGCCGAGGCTTCGTAGCCGCTGTGGACCATGCAGTTGGCGCACTTGGGATTGCCCGATTCGGTCCCGTAGTGCTCCCATTCCGTGCTTTCCAGCAGTTCGGCGAAGGTGTCGGCGTAGCCGTCCTGCAGCAGGTAGCAGGGCTTCTGCCAGCCGAAGACGTTGAAGGTCGGCATGCCCCAGGCGGTGCACGGATATTCGCGCTTGCCCATCAGGAACTCGAGGAACAGCGGCGACATGTTGAAGCGCCAGCTTTCCTTGCGGTTGGAAAGAATGGCGCGGAACAGCCGCCGTGTGCGCGCGCGTCCGAGAAAATGGTTCTGGTCGGGCGCCTTGTCGTAGGAGTAGCCGGGCGAGAGCATCATGCCCTCCACCCCGAGGTCCATCATCTCGTCGAAGAAGGCGCGCACGCTGCTCGGGTCGGCGCCGTCGAACAGCGTGGTGTTGGTGGTGACGCGGAAGCCGCGGCCGAGCGCTTCCTTGATGCCGTCCACCGCCTTGTCGTAGCCGCCTTCGCAGGCAGACGGAAAAATCGTGGTGTTCGCGCTGGCCGTCCAGGTGGACGGAGAACGTCAGGTACTTGCTGGGCTGGAACAGGTGAATTTTCTGCTTCAGCAGCAGCGCGTTGGTGCACAGGTAGATGTACTTTCTGCGCGCCACCAGCCCGGCGACGATCTCCCCGATCTGCGGATGCAGCAGCGGCTCGCCGCCGGGTATGGCCACCGTGGGCGTGCCGCATTCCTCCACCGCGCGGAAGCACTCTTCCGGCGTGAGCTGCATCTTCAGCACGTGCCCGGGATACTGAATCTTGCCGCACCCGGCGCAGGCCAGGTTGCAGCGGAACAGCGGCTCCAGCATGAGCACCAGCGGATACCGCTTGCGTCCTCTCAGCTTCTGCTTCAGGACGTAGGTCGCCACCGTCCACATCTGCGAGACCGGTACGGCCATTACACTCCCCCCAACTGTGTTTCCGGCGCGCCGCCCCGCGGAGGAATCGCCGCGTCGGCTTCCGCCGCGGTCATCACTTTCTGATACGTGGCCAGCGCCAGCAGCGGAAAATATTCGGCATACATGTGGTACTTCAGATAGAACACCTTCGGAAACCCGGTGCCGGTATTCCACTTCTCCCACCAGGAGCCGTCGCGCCGCTGGCTCTTCAGCAGGTAGGCGACGCCGCGATGCACCGAATCGCTGCGCGTGTCCCCGGCGGCCAGCAGGCCGAGCACCGCCCAGGCGGTTTGCGACGCCGTGCTTGGGCCTACGCCACGGGTGGCCGGATCGTGGTACGACCACAGGCTCTCGCCCCAGCCGCCGTCCGGATTCTGCACCATGCGCAGCCACTCCGCCGCCTGCTGGATATAGGGCTCGTGAGGGTCGACGTCCATGGCTTCCAGCCCCCGCAACACCAGATGCGTCCCGTAGATGTAATTGCAGCCCCAGCGCCCAAACCACGATCCGTCCGCCTCCTGCTGCCGGAGGATGAACTCGATGGCCCGCCGCACCCGCTTATCTTCCCTGGTGTAGCCATGGGCGGCCAGCATCTCCAGAATGCGGCCGGTGATGTCCACCGTCGCCGGATCCAGCATGGCGTTGTGGTCGGCGAAGGGTATGTACTGGAAGACCAGCTTGTCGTTGTCCTTGTCGAACGACGCCCAGCCGCCGTCCTTGCATTGCATGGAGAACACCCAGTCGATGGCGCGGGTCACCGACTCGTGCTGGTAGCGCTGGTTGAGGTGGTCCACCATGTCCAGCGCCAGGCAGACCTGCGCCGTGTCGTCCACGTCGGGATAAAACTCGTTGTCGAATTCGAAGTACCAGCCGGCGGGCTCTCCCTTGCGGTTCTTCACTGACCAGTCGCCCTTGTGCGTCACCTGCTTTTTCAGCACCCAGTCGGCCGCCGCCACCATGCGCGGATCCTTGGGGCTGACTCCGCTCTGGCCCAGCGCGTAGAGTGCGTAGGCGGTGTCCCACACCGGCGACTTGCACGGCTGCATGCGGAAGGTGGTCTCTTCCTCGATGCCCAGCGCCTCGAATTCGTCCATGGCGCGGATGAACTGCGGATCATCCACGGAATAGCCCAGGCAGCGCAGCGCGATGATCGAGTTCATCATCGCCGGGTAGATGGCGCCCAGGCCGTCGCTCATCTCGAAGCGCTCCAGCATCCATTCCTCGGCGGCGCGCAGCGCTATCGACCGCAGCGGCCGGATGTGGAAGCGTTCCAGCCAGTGCGTCATCCGGTCCAGGAAAAGGAAGAAATTCCGCCAGCTCACGATCTTCGGCGCCCACCGCAGGTACAGATTGCAATTGTCGCGCCCGCCCGGAAACAGCTCCTCCACGCCCAGTTCCGGCGGGATGCGCTTGTACGGCTTCTTGGCGTAGACAATGGCCAGCGGGATGAAGATGGCGCGCGACCACGACGAAATCTCGTAGATATTGAACCAGAACCAGTTGGGAAACAGCACGATCTCCGGCGGGATGGCCGGAACCGCGAACCAGTCGTACTGGCCGAGGAAGCAAAGATAAATCTTGGTGTAGGTGTTGGCCGCGGCCGGGCCGCCCAGCTCATGGATTTTCCGCCGCGCACGCTCCAGCGCCGGATCGTCTGCCCGATGGCCCGCCAGCTTCAGGGCAAAGTAGGCTTTCACCGAGGTGCTCACGTCGGACGGGCCTTCCGGGAAAATCGGCCAGCCCCCGTCCGGGTTCTGCTGCTCCAGAATCCAGCGCGCGGCTTTCTTGAACTTCTCCGCGCTGCCGGTGCCGAGCAGGGTGTGCAGCAGGATGTAGTCCGACTCCAGCGTGCTGTCCGCCTCCAGTTCGCCGCACCAGTACCCGTCCTCGTGCTGGATGGAAAACAGGTACCGGCGCGCCGCGTCCACCGCGGCCGCCACCCGGCTCAGCATGTCGTCGATCTTGCCAGATTTCATCAGCGGTCTCTGGGGGAAGAACCGGCGCCTCGTTGCTTTACTCTGCCGCGCCCACGGCAGGTGCGCTGCCGATGGCCTCCACAATCTCCGGCGGCAGCCCAAACCGGACGTTCTCCGGCATGACCTCCACTTCCTTCACCTGGTTGTAGCCCTGGCCGCGAAGGAACTCGACTACCTCTTCCACCAGACATTCCGGCGCCGAGGCTCCGGCCGTGAGGGCGACGTGGTCCACTCCCTCCAGCCACTGCGGCTTGATGGCCCGATAATTCTCGATCAGATACGATGGCGTGCGCAGCGACCCGGCCACTTCCACCAGGCGCTTGGAATTCGAGCTGTTGTCCGAGCCCACCACCAGCAATAAATCCACCCGGCTGGAAATATGTTTCACCGCCGTCTGCCGGTTTTCCGTGGCATAGCAGATGTCCTGCGCCGCCGGGCCCTTGATGTTGGGAAACCTCTTATTCAGTGCCGCCACAATGTCCCGCGTCTCGTCCAGGCTGAGCGTGGTCTGCGTCAGGTATGCCACCCGATCCGGATCGGGCACGTGCAAGTTCGCCACCTCCGCTGCCGACCCCACCACCTGGGTCGCGGCGGGAGCTTCGCCCAGCGTGCCAATCACCTCGTCGTGGTCGCGATGCCCGATCAAAATCAGGGAATAGCCTTCGCGGGCGAAGCGGACGGCCTCCACGTGCACTTTCGTGACCAGCGGGCAGGTAGCGTCGATCACCCGCAAATTGCGCTCGTCGCTGGCCCGCCGCACCTCGGGAGCCACTCCGTGCGCGCTGTAGATCACCCGCTCCCCGGCCGGAACCTCGTCCACGCTGTCCACGAAGACGGCCCCTTTGGCCGAGAGTTCCTCCACCACGTAGCGGTTGTGCACGATCTCCTTGCGCACGTAGATCGGCGGTCCGAAGGTCTCCAGGGCAATGCGCACGATATCGATAGCGCGTACCACCCCGGCGCAAAAGCCTCGCGGCTTGAGAAGCAACAGCGTCTTCGGCATACTTTGACTCAAGAGTACCGGCTGGTCCCCATTTACTGAGCAAATCAGCCCTCAGTATAAAGATGCAAACCTAGCCTAGCCCGATGCGTACCGTCAATGTAAATAACAGAGCGTGCAGGGATTAGCACTTATTGGAGGTTTATTGGCAGTAAACGGGACCGGCCGGCTTGGCCCTTGTAAGGAGGGCGAGCAAATCTTTAACTAGCGTTGCTGCTGCACGAACCGGTGGCCGTACTTGCGGGCGATCGTGAGCACCCGTTCGACATCGGCTGCGGAAGGCGGGCCGGTTGGGGGCGACGTTCCCGGCGCAATCGGTATTCCGGCTTCCTCGAAGAACGCTCCGAGACCTGCAGTGGCGGTCACGAGAGTTCGTGCTTTCGTGGTGCTGGTGTTTCGAAATCCATGGATTTCATTACTGGGCACGTGGATCGAATCGCCGGTCGTGACCGGGAACCACTCCAAGCCCGCAGAGCTAAGGCGGGCGACCTCCAGCGCGCCTTCCAAGATGTAGAACGCCTCTTGATCCACGTGCTGATGCGGCGGGACACCTGCGCCGGGCGGAATAAACGTTTCCAGCATGCAGTAGTGCCCATCGGTTTCCGCTGGGGTCAAAATCCACTCCATGTAGCCTGCCAGGATGACCATCCTCCGGCGTTCTCCGCGACTGCTCCTCTGGATGGCTTTCTGCGGGTTGACTGCCTCGCTTGCATCCATGGCTGTTCTCCTCTGTCAATGGACTGTGATGTTATTGCGGGAACCCCCGAGACGACAAGAGAGACGGCCCGCCGTCTCCATCCCCGATGGCCACAAGCCTATTTACAGATCTTAATCGAAGTCTGGACGTGAACTTCAGGCTTTTGCTTTCAACATCTGCTCGGCGTGTTTGAGCGATGTCTCCGTCACCTTGGCGCCGCTCAGCATGCGCGCCAACTCCTCCCGCCGCTCCTGGCTGTCCAGGCGGCGGACCACGGTGCGCGTCCGTCCGCCGGCTTCCTTCTTCCCGATCGCGTAGTGATGATCGGCGAAGCAGGCGATCTGCGGCAGGTGGGTCACGCACAGCACCTGGGAATTGGCCGCCAGCGTCTTCAGCTTCCGGCCCACGGCCTCGGCGGCGCTGCCTCCGATGCCGCTATCGATCTCGTCAAACACCAGCGTCCGCTGCGGCTCGTTCTTCCTGCGCCGCGCGCGCGCATCGATGGTCGCCTTCAGCGCCAGCATCACCCGCGACATTTCCCCGCCGGAGGCAATCTGCTCCACCGGGCGCAGCGGCTCGCCCGGGTTGGTCGCGATCAGGTAGCGCACCTGGTCGAATCCGCTGCTGGTCCAGTTTTGCTCCTCCTCGGAGCCATTCACCTCCACCCGGAAACGAGCCTTCATCGCCAGATCGTTCACCTCCTGTTCCACCAGTTTTTCCAGGCGGCGGCCGGCTTCCGACCTTTGCCGTGAAGCGGCGCGCGCGGCCACCAGGTAGGCGGTGGCGGCCGCGGTCAGCTCCGAGCGCAGCTTGCACAGCGCTTCGTCCTTGTTTTCGATCTCGTTCAGCTTGCGCGAAACCTCTTCGCCGTACGCGGCCACCGCCTCCAGCGACTCGCCGTATTTCCGCTTCAGGCGGTCCAGCAGCGCCAGCCGGTCCTCGATCTCCGCCAACCGTTCGGGAGAGGCGTTGATGCCGCCGGCATAATCGCGCAGCGTGGCGGCCAGGTCCTCGGCCGCAATGCGGGCCGTTTCCAGCGAGCCCAGCGCGTCATGAAACTGCGGGTCGTAGCGCGCCAGATCTTGCAGTTGCCGGGAGGCGGCGCGCAAGGAGCTGGCCGCCGAGGCCTCCCCTTCATAGAGCAAATCGTAGGCCGTCATCGCCGCCGTATAAATCTTCTCGGCGTTGGCCAGCACCCGCTTCTCCGTCTCCAGGCGCTCGTCCTCGCCCGCCTGCGGCCGTGCTCCTTCGATTTCTTTTTTCTGGAAGCTCCACAGATCGACCAGGCGCAGCTTGTCCTGTTCGTCCCCTTCCAGTTCGGCAATGCGGCCGCGAATCTCACGCCAGGCCGCGAATGCCTCCGCCGGCGGCTGCGTGTCACATCCCGCAAAGCTGTCCAGCAGTTGCAGGCGCACCGCCGCGTCGAACGCGAGAATGGATTCGTTCTGCGCATGGACCGAGGCCAGCAGCGGCGCCAATTGTTTCAGCACCCCCACCGTGGCCGGCTGGTTGTTGATGAAAACCCGCCCCCGCCCGCCGGCGGCTACCTCCCGCCGCAGGATGATCTCGCCCTCCGCGCAGTCGATGCCGTTTTCCTCCAGCATCTCGCCCGCGCCTCTCTCGCCGGCTTCAAAAACGGCCGATAGCACCGCCTTCTCCGCCCCGTGCCGCACCACCTCCCCGGACGCCTTTTCGCCCAGCAGCAGGGCCAGCGCATCGATCAGAATGGATTTCCCGGCGCCCGTTTCCCCGGTAAGCAGGTTCAGCCCGGGTGCGAACTCCACCACCACGTGGTCGATGACGGCGTAATTCTCAACGCGGAGTTCGAGCAGCACCGGCGCTTCCTGGAAAGGATGTGTGCGCAGCATAGCATGAGTTGCCGGCGCTGAGTCCCGCCGGCGGAACTCAGGTGAAACACGGAGTGGCAGCCGCCCGCCGCCATGGCATACTTCACTTGGTACCGTGCCCCGCAAACTCCGCACATAAGTCCGAAGCACCGTGGAAGGGCACGGCTTCAGCCGTGCCGAATAGAGGTGCAATAGCAATGCGGCTTCACAGGCTGCTGAAAAACTCGATCGCAAGCCGTTTTTGTGTCAGGGCACGACTTCAGTCGTGCCGTAAATGATTGAAAACACGCTGGGGCTTTAGCCCCTGCATTCCCAAATCGCGTGCGAGACAGATTTTTTCCGCAGCCTCTTTTGCCGCTGAGGGAAAACAGTATTCGACTTATGTCACAAAGTTGAGGGATACCACACTAGAACTAGCACCCAATTTGGACCCATTTCCGGCAACAACTTACTCCCCCAGCGCTGGTCTATAATCGAGGCTGCTCCGGGGTGATTCTCGAAAGTGAGTGATGTTGATTTCTCCTCTTTTTTCACTTGCCATTGGCGGTGAGATCGCAAACCTGATCTGGCAAAGCGGCCCGGTCGCCAAGGCGGTCCTCGTCATCCTGCTGTTCTTCAGCATTCTCTCCTGGTCCATCATCCTGTCCCGCTGGAGCCTGCTGCGGCGGGCGCGGGTGCAGAGCGGGCGCTTCCTGCGCGCTTTCCGCCGCGCCCAACGCTTCCAGGATATTGCCGCCGTGGCCGAGCAGTTCCGGCCCAGCCCCCTGGTGGCCGTCTTCGAGGGTGGCTTCGAGGAATACAAGCGGTCGCGCGGCAATGGGGCTGCCATGCAGCGCTCCATGCAGATCGCCTCCTCGGAGGAGTTGACTCGCCTGGAGCGGCGCATGCCCTGGCTGGCCATCACCGCCGCCGCCACCCCTTTCATCGGCCTGTTCGGCACCGTCTGGGGCATCATTGACGCCTTCCACGGGCTGGGTACCGCCGGCGCCGCCACCTTGCGCGCCGTCGCCCCCGGCATCTCCGAGGCGCTCATCACCACCGCCGCCGGCCTGTTTGCCGCCATCCCCGCAGTCATCGCCTACAACCTGTTCGGCAACCACATCCGCGAGTTCGGCGCCCGGCTCGACGATTTCTGCCTGGAAATGATGAATGCGGTGGAGCGTGCCGCTTCCGACCGCCCCACGGTGGAAACGCGGCGGGTGGCCGCCCCGGAACCGGAGTTGCGTTAGATGGCGTTCACCGACTCCAACGGCCGCACACGCTCCTCGATGGCCGACATCAACATCACGCCGCTGGTCGACGTGGTGCTCGTGCTGCTCATCATCTTCATGCTCACCGCGCCCATTCTCCAGTCCGGCATCGAGGTCAACGTTCCCAAGACCAGGACCGTGAAGGAGATCACGGAAGAGCGCGTGGTCATCAGCATCGACAAGCAGCAGCGCGTTTTCCTCGGCAACTCTCCCATCAACATCAACCAGATTCCCGATGTGCTGCGCCGCAAGCTGCGTGATCCCGAGCGGCAATCGATTTTTCTTCGCGCCGACGAGGACGTTCCCTTCGGCGCCTTCGCCACCGTGATGGATGCCGTCAAGCAGGCCGGGATCACCAACGTCAGCATCGTCACGCAGCCTTTGAACGCGCATGGCAGTAAGCGCTGATATCTTCAACGAGCGCGACAACTGGCGCCAGCCGCTGGCCTGGTCGGCGGCCCTGCACGCCCTGCTGTTCGGCGCCATCCTCGTCTACGGCGCCATTTTCGGCGCCTTCGGCGAAAACTGGGGCAGCCCCGGTTCCGGGGGCGGCGCCATGAGCGCCAGTCTGGTCAGTTCCATTCCCCTGCCCCACGCCCCGGTGGAAACCCAGAACATTCTTGCCAACGAGAGCAAAGGCCTGACCCAGTCGCTGCCCAAGCCCAAGGAAAAACCCGAGCCGGAAGCCATCCCCATTCCCGACAAGACGGTCAAGCGCAAGGCGCAGCCCAAGGCTCACACCCCGACTCAGCAGAAGGCCCGGCCCGTGGAGCAGGCAAGCAACGTGGTGCCCTACGGCCAGGGCGGCCCGGTCAGCGGGCCCTACAGCGTCTTCAGCGCCGGCAATGCCAAGGGCGGATTCGGATTCAACGGCGGCGGCGGCGATTTCGGCTCGCGCTTCGGCTGGTACGTCAACGTGGTCCGCCAGAAGGTCTCCGAGAACTGGCTACAGTACGAGATTGACCCTAGCATTCGCGATGCCCGCCGGGTTTACATCACCTTCGACATCAACCGCGGCGGCCAGCCCAGGAACATCCAGATCGAGCAATCCAGCGGCGTGCCCTCGCTTGACCAGTCGGCGGTGCGCGCCTTGCAGCGCATCGATTCCTTCGGCCCCTTGCCCAACGAATACACCGGCAGCCGCGTCAGCGTAGAATTCTGGTTCGACTACCAGCGGTGAGTCGAATTGCGGCAAATGCCCGATTGACAGCCCAATAGCTCGGATTACGATAATCTGCCTTTCACCATGATGAGACGAATTGTTTTCGCTTTCCTGCTTCCCCTGCTGCTCGTCGTCGGCGCCTTCGCCCAGCAGGATTGGATTCACATCGGAACCGGACTGGGCGTGGAAAGGGTGCGCCTCGCCGTGCCCGAGTTCAAGCAGACCTCCGCCGACCCCACCTCCGGCGCCCTGGTCAAGGTGTTCAACGACACCCTGTGGAACGACCTTAACCAGGCGGGCATCTTCGACGTGGTCTCCAAAAGCTTCTACCCGCTGCAGGTTCCGGGCTCGCCCGGCGAGGTCAACCTGGGTTCCTGGGCCAATCCGCCCACCAACGCCGGCATGCTCGCCTTCGGCAACCTGAACGCCTCCGCCGGCGACGTTGCCGTCCAGGGCTGGCTCTACGACGTGAAGAATTCGCAGATGCCCCAGGTGCTGGGCAAGCAGTACCGCGAAAAGGCGACCGAGGAAAACGCCCGCACCATTGCCCACCGCTTTGCCGACGAGATCATTTTCCGCCTTGGCGGCGGCATCCAGGGTATCGCCGAAACCAAGATTGCCTTTGTCAGCAGCCGTACCGGCCACAAGGAAATCTGGATCATGGACTACGACGGTTCCAACCAGCGCCAGGTGACCCACCTGGGATCGATCGCCCTTTCCCCGCGCCTCTCCCCTGACGGTTCGCGCGTCGCCTACAGCGCCCTGTCCGGCGGCGGCTGGAATATCGCCATGTACTCGCTGGTCCTGAATCGCGCCGTCGCATTTCCGCATTTCGGCGGCACCAACCTCTCGCCGGCGTGGTCTTCCAACGGCCAGCAGTTCGCTTTTTCCTCGTCCCGCACCGGCGACCCGGAAATTTTTGTCTGCGACAACGATGGCGCCCACCTGCGCCGCGTCACCGCCTATCATGGTCCGGACGTTTCCCCGGTGTGGAACCCCAAAACCGGGTCGCAGATCGCCTGGGTCAGCGGGCGCACCGGCCTGCCGCAGATTTACATCATGGCGTCCGACGGCACCAACCCGCAGCGCATCACCGACCAGGGCTACGCCGTCTCGCCCTCCTGGTCGCCCAACGGCCAGTTCCTCGCCTTCGCCTGGATCCGCCATTACGGCCCGGGCATGCCCGGCGCTCAGGACATTTACGTCATGGACATCGCCACCAAGCGCATCGTGCAGTTGACTCATGAGGCGGGGCGCAACGATTTTCCCTCCTGGTCGCCCGATGGACGCCACATCGTCTTCCAGTCGAATCGCAATGGCGGCAACCAGATTTGGACCATGCTGGCCGACGGCGCCCAGCAGCGCCAGTTGACCACCGCCGGCAGGAACACGCAGCCTAACTGGAGTTGGAAATAGCGCCTGCCTTGTACAGCACCGGCAGAGGGAAGGGCACGGCTTCAGCCGTGCCGGACGGAGCCTGCAATTTCGGCGGCTTTAGCCGCTGAGGGTAGCGCCGCGGAAAATGATTTTTGAAACCAGTTCCACTGCTTCCCAATTGGGGCCGGCGATGGAAACCGGTCACCGAACCATGCGGCGCAACCCCGGACCGGCAACATTTTCCGGGTTCCGGTGTACAGTGAGTTTTCGAGCACAATACTTTCATTTGCAAATTAGGGGAGGAGAAGAGGTGAAGCACAGCAGGATAACGTGGATATTTCTGGCGGTACTTTTGGCCAGCGTGCTAACGCTGGGCGGATGCAAGAAAAAGGTCGCTGCCCCGCCGCCGCCACCGCCGCCACCGCCACCGGCGCCGACCGCATCCTTGAGCGCCAATCCCGATACCATCCAGACCGGCCAGTCCAGCACCCTCACCTGGGAGACGCAGAACGCCACCGACGTCACCCTGGAAGGCGTCGGCCCGGTGGGTCCCAGCGGCTCCCGGCGTGTATCGCCGGCCGATTCCACCACCTATCGCATCGTCGCCAAGGGCGAGGGAGGCAGCAAGGAAGCCACCGCGCGGGTCACCGTCACTCCCGCGCCCGCTCCCCCGCCGCAGCCCTCCGTCACCGAAGAGCAGATGTTCAACCAGAATGTCCGGGACATCTACTTCGACTACGACAAGTACGACGTGCGCCCCGACCAGCAGGCGGCCTTGCAGGCGGATGCCGCCTGGTTGGCCCAGCATGCCAACGTGAATTTCACCATCGAGGGTCACTGCGACGAGCGCGGATCCACCGAGTACAACCTGGCGCTCGGCGACAACCGCGCCAATTCGGCCAAGAACGCGCTGGTCCAGGCCGGGGTGAGTGCCAGCCGCATTCACACCATCAGCTATGGAAAGGAAAAGCCGTTCTGCACCGAGTCCAACGAGCAGTGCTGGCAGCAGAACCGTCGCGCGCACTTCGTTTACCAGAAGTAAGCGCCCGCCCATCGGCCCGGACACGGGATCGATCCCGTGTCCGCGGCCGTGTCGCGCTAATCGAAGGTGCCCCAGGTTCGCGCCTCGCTTTGGGGCGCTAACCTGAAAACCATTGCCAATTCCCGGGGCGCGTACACGCTCATGCTTTCTTGCATCGAACAGAGAAGAAGAAAAAGAGCATCGGTATGAAAATTCAGAAATTCATCCTCCCCCTGGCCTCGCTGCTCGTGCTGGCGGCAACCCCCGCCTTCCCCGTCAGCAAGGAGATCATCCAGTTGCAGACGCAGGTGCAGGCCCTGCAGGACCAGATGGCGCGCATGCAGCAGGCCTTCGATGAGCGCATGGGCGTCATGCGCCAGCTCATCGAGTCCAGCACCGACAAGATGAACCAGATCAACACCGGCATGGCCGACATGCAGCGCACCTTCAAGCAGCAGGAGGCGGAGCGGGGCACGCGCACCGATCAGCTTTCCGGCCAGATCCAGGCGCTGAATGATTCCGTGGACGAGCTCAAGGCGCGCATGGCCAAGATCGGCAGCCAGCTCGACGCCATCCAGAACGCCCAGTCCACGCTGCCTCCGGGCGCCGCCGCCGGGCCCGGCGGGGTCACGCAGCAGACGCAGGCGCCGCCTCCCGATGTCCTCTACAACAACGGCCTGCGCGATTACAACGCCGCCAAGTACGACCTGGCCTCGCAGGAGTTTTCCGATTACCTGAAGTTCTATCCCAACACCGATCTCGCCGGGAACGCGCAGTTCTACGTTGCCGACCTGGAATACCGCCAGGGCAACTACGAGCAGGCGGTGAAGGACTATGACAAGGTCCTGGAACAATATCCCACCGGCAACAAGGCGCCGGCGGCGCAGTTGAAAAAGGGCTTCGCGCTGCTGGAGTTGGGGCGCCGCACCGACGCGGTGCACGAGTTGAACAGCCTCATCCAGCGCTATCCGCGCTCGCTCGAAGCCGACCAGGCGCGCAAGCGGCTGGCCTCGCTGGGCGCCCGTCCGGCCTCCACCCGCCGCCGCACGCGCAAACCGGGAGAGTAAACAAAATCGGGTGATCTCACGATCGGGTGATCGGCTGACCTAAGCACGAGCGAACCAACTCAAGCCCCGCAGGGGCGCACGCTGGTAGCCCAGGGCGCCAGCCCTGGGAACATCCCCCAACGAAAGAGCAGAGTCCCGGAGGGACGACGCGCCAGAATCTCAATCGCTGGACCGCTTCGACGCAACCAATCACCCGATCACCCGATGTTCACTTCAGCTCAAGCTTCCGCAAGCACCACCGGATCTCCTCCGCCATCTCGATCACCCGCATGCCTTCCTTCACCATCAGCTTGCAGGAGATGGCGGCGCGCTGCGGCGTTCCCTCGCCCAGGTCGTACACCACGCGGCAGTACTGGCAGTCCTCATTCCAGCAGAATCGTCCGTAAGAGACCTCCTCCGGCGCCAGGTACTGCAGGCCGCGCAGCAGCATGTTGCCCTCCGGCACCTGGAACTCGCGCCCCAGGATGCTGATCTTCACCAGCTTCTTGTACGGACGGAACATCGGCCCCGGACTGCTCATGGGCACATTCTACGAATGCCGCCGCGCGGCCGGCACATCAATCTTGGGCGGTATTCAAAGCGGAAACCGCTTCTGAAACTGAAACCGAAACTGAAACTGAAACTGGCTTATGGGAGCGATTCCGGAACGGACGGTCTGGCCTTCAGGAATGGCTGCATCGTCTTTGCAGATATGCAGCATTCAGTGATATTGAATTCAACCCCGAACGATCTATAAATTGCCAAGCACGCTCCTGCGCGCTGTTTGCTGCACTGATGTCAATGAATCTTCTGGACACTGCTGTCGAGTCGCCAACGACCTTCATCGAATTGCTCTTGCGGTCGCACTATCGTCCCGAGACAGACGGCCCTGAGGGAGACAAGCCGCTATTCCATTAACCCTCGACTCTGGCCATTATTCGCCTAGAACTCGCCCGTGGACCAGCAGCGGCATTGATCTTCACCGAAACTCCCTTCTCCCGAACACGGTCTGTTTACCGGCTTGGTACAGCGTAATCCCATCCCTTGTAGCGGCATAAGGAGTCAGGTAGACTGCTGACAGCCTCTCTTCTTACCGCCTCAGCAGAAGGAGAATCGCAAGCGCGATTCGGAAGAGGGCACCCCTCATCCGCCTGTTCGAGCTGAATGCACGTGCTGGCGTGCTACTACACTCGTCCAGTGATTTGTGGGACTTAGCATCAATCCGACGACCCAAGTCTTCGATTCCATCGGGCCAGCAACGGTGGAAAAGGAGCCACGGTGTCTGTCGGTGCCCTCACTTCTTCCTTTGCTGACTCTATCTCAGTCGGTTCGTTAATTGTCGCCGCGCTTCTCGCCGCGTTCGTCGTGGTCGCTGAAACGCTACTCATCTACTACGCTTTGCGCACGAAAGGTCATGTGCGCGCCGAGTTTACGCACGGAGCTACCGTTTTCAGGCTGGAAGCGAAGGAGCGGATAGTCGAAAACAACCGAACCGGTCGTGCAGGCTGACATCGAAATCAGTGGTCTGGGGGTGGACACCAAGTTAGTACCCACCCCCGAGCGACTTTGCCCCGCAGCCAAGTCTCCCGCGCACGTGTAACGCTCCACCGGTACACAAGTGTTTCTTACATGCGTCGGTCCAGACCAACAGGCGCTGCGCTTCAGCCAACATTGAGTCTTACAGCGTAGATTCCCACAAAATCCAGTACTCAAGACAGAGTGCGAAAATGATCCGCCAGGCCGATGTTCGGCTTACCTAGGCAGCGCTTGGGCACCGCAACGCTCGCGAGCCGTGCGAGAAGTGAACGTTCTCAGCAGTCGCCGCTGGTGGCTATGCGCCGTCCACTCACTTACGAGGCACGCCTAGATCAAATGGTGTATCAAGAGACACGCCACCTCCTCTGGGCGCTACACGATTGTACGTCCGAACGGGGCAGGTGGTTCCCTGGATTGTTGGCAACAACATCTACTTCCCGTTGATCAACACAGTCGTCGCATGACTGAACGACGGCACCCGCTGAAACGACGCCAGCGGCGATAGGCGGTTGTCTACTCCTCCAGCGCCCTTTAACATCCGCGCCGAATTTGCCAGCGACTCGCACCATTGTTCAATTTCGCGAAGGAAGGCGTGAAACTCCTCTCGGAATACCTCAAGTTGTGTGATGCAGTGCTGCTGGATTGGTGCCGGAGCGAGTTCCTTCTGCGCGGTGAGGACAAAGCTGTTGTTGAACGTGGCGACCAACCCGCCGAACTCGCGCACACGCCGCAGTACTTCTTCTGAGGACCGTGGTGGAACCGCCAACTGCTGGCCGAAGCTCACGATCCATGCCTGAATCCAGTACGAGTTGGCCATCTGTTCGATCTGTTTGATCTGCGAATTGGAGAGGGACAACGAGCGAAGAATTGAAACAAGAGCACGCCCGTCATTCGGGGACGTGAAGCGGTCAAAACGTCTCACCAGCGTACAAAGCTGTTCGTCCTCCCTTGCAGCGAATCGGCGTTCCGAGTACTTCCTAACCACCCACTTTCCGAATTCAACGATGTATTTTGCCGAGCTCAAGGCGACAGCTGCAATGATCGCGATTAGGAGCACCTTGGACAAGACTGGATGCTGGTTCGCTATGCCGAGCAGGTAGAGGACGAGGCCGAGCAGCGGAGTGGCAAACTCCAGTGCTGGTCGGAGCCACTGAGGGGCTTCCTTTGCATCCTGCGTTTGCAGAAAATCGAGATTAACCGAATAGTCGGGAATGATCGTCCGCTTCATCCTTATAGCTAACCACGACTTCACCACCCTGCAAATAGGTAAAAACTCTGCTGCTGGCGATTGATCTTCTTTTGGCAAAACAGGGTGGGCTTGTACGGGAGGAGGGCCCACCATCTCGCCTGCTATGAGCGAAACAGGTTGGGAATTTTCCTTGACGCGCAGCAAGTCTGAGGTCACCACTTCCGCGCTCCAACGTAACCCCTGACCCTCCGATTCTCCTTGCCCCTGGCGCGCGATGCGCTACCCTGAATATGCGCCCAGTGCGCGCGGAGAGTCGGTGTATGAATCCTCTCCGTTTAGATCTTTGACAACTTAATGCCGCTTGCGACCATGCCCACAACCGCCGCTAGCGTCCGATAATGCGCAAGGTTACCGTTCGGTATCCGACGGTTACCGTCACGGTATCCGTGAGCCTAAGTCGCTCATTTTAAAGAAAAGCGACAACTAAGCAGGGGGGAGGGGGGTATATACCGTCTAAGGTTTACCGATTCGGTTATCTCGCCTCAGAGACCCGTCATTCGCTGAAGCTGTTCGGGGTATCGCTCTCCCTGGACCGGGATCTTCGCGGCCGTGCTGTCGATTTCGCGGAGATCGTTGGGCGTGAGTTCGAGGTCAACCGCTCCCAGGTTTTCCTCCAGACGATGCAGTTTGGTTGTACCCGGGATGGGAACGATCCAGGGCTTCCGCGCGAGCAGCCAGGCGAGCGCGATCTGGGCAGGTGTGGCTTTCTTCGCTTCCGCGATCTTGCCGATCAGGTTGACGAGTGCCAGATTCGCTTTTCGAGCCTCCGGGGTAAAGCGCGGGAGGGTGTTGCGGAAATCGGATTGGTCGAAGGTGGTTGTTTCGTCCATTTTTCCGGTAAGGAATCCGCGGCCCAACGGGCTGTAGGCGACCAGGCCGATGCCGAGTTCCTCAAGCGCCGGCAGCACTTCCCCGTCGGGCTCTCGGAACCAAAGCGAGTATTCGTTCTGGACGGCAGTGACCGGCTGGACGGCGTGCGCGCGACGAATGGTTTTTACGCCCGCCTCGGAAAGTCCGAAGTGCCTGACCTTGCCTGCCTGAATCAGGTCCTTCACCGTCCCGGCGACATCCTCGATGGGCACCTTGGGGTCAACCCGGTGCTGATAGAGCAGGTCGATGGTGTCGATCCTGAGCCGCTGGAGCGAGCCTTCGACGGCCTGCCGGATGTGCTCCGGCCGGCTGTTCAGGCCCGGCGCTCCCTTCATTCCCCGGGGATCGAGACCAGGAGTGAGGTCGAATCCGAACTTGGTGGCGATGACCAATTGCTTGCGGAAGGAGGCGAGGGCTTCGCCCACGAGCTCTTCGTTGGTGAACGGGCCGTACACCTCGGCGGTGTCAAAGAAGGTGATGCCACGCTCGACGGCGGCGTGGAGAAGAGAGACCATCTCCCGCTTGTCCTTGGGCGGGCCGTAGGAATAGCTCATTCCCATGCAGCCGAGGCCGAGGGCGGAAACTTCCAGATTGCTTTTTCCGAGCTTGCGCTTTTTCATGGGCTGTCCCTGGTTCATACGGAGTTAGATGTGGGCGGGGTGCGTCCGTATGCAAAAGAGGGGATGGTGAAATGACGGAACTTCCCCACATTAGCTCGCTGCGCTCGCAAATGTGGGCCGCCCGCGATCTCCTGCTCGCGCATCCGCTCCCGCCCGGCGGTTAGCCGCCAAAGCTACTGCCCTTGGGGAATTTACCGTCCGTCCATGGCCCGGGATAATGCGAGGCCGAGGGAAAGAACTATGCATCCGACATCAAAACGGTCCTTCGCATCCGCAGCGGCAGTGCTGGCGGCAACTCTACTTCTGGTCATGTTCGCGGTACTGCCGGCGCGGGCAGACATTATCGACGACGATCCGACCATCGAGGTCGGAATGATCGCCACGCTTCCGGGCGGCGCTCA
Source organism: Terriglobia bacterium (assembly GCA_963740615.1). Taxonomy (GTDB): domain Bacteria; phylum Acidobacteriota; class Terriglobia; order Terriglobales; family Acidobacteriaceae; genus JAIQGF01. Next base: position 56,721 of record CAVUEZ010000003.1, on the reverse strand, counting down.
GACCACCACCGCCACCACGAATAATCCCTTTGTCCACGTCTACCAGGGGGGCATCGACATCCTCTACGTTCTGAACAACACGGGCAGCGCGTGGACGAGTCTCGAGATTGATGCCACGATGGGCGGCACCGGCACCACGGCGCGTGCCGTCAGCAGCACCGATTTCCATAGCGGCGATTGGAATTCGGCCGCGGGAATCGCGGCGGCATTTGGCAATCCCGGAGTTTCGACCACGGCAGCTCCCGGGGAGACGGTCGTCTTTGCCTATACCGGCGGATCGGTGGCTTCGGGGCAGTATCTTGCGCTTCGTTTCAATAACTGGAACAGCAATTCCAGCTATTTGATTACCCCGAACCCGGGAGAATCAACGTTCCGTGCCCGAGCCCGCGTCGCTGTTGCTGTTGGGGCTGGGTCTTGCAGGCATGGCGGGGAAGCTGCGCCGGAAGATGCGGTAAGCGCAAAGCCCGGCTTTGCAGGCGGTTGGCTGAACGCTGTCATACACTGCCGTGAGGATGGAGCTGTCCCGGCAATTGCGGCAACCTGTGTCCCGCCCGGGTCTCGCGGGACAGGGGGGACGGTTTCATCATCCAGCAGCGGGCATAGGTGTGTCGCCGAAGTTCCCCCCATTAGCTCGCTGCGCCCGCAAATGTGGGCCACGCGAAAGCGCAGGGGCTAAAAGCCCCAATCTTGAGCACGTTAAATTCGCCGGGCTAAAGCCCGGCGCTTCCACCATGGGCAATCCGAACTATTCCTGGGATCGTCCGGCCGCGTTACCGCAGCTCTTCCATGCACTCTTCGAGCACCTGGCGCGAGGGACGGACCACCGATTCGGGCAAGGTGGCCAGCGCATCATCGGTGACGTTGAGCAGGTCCATGAAGGTGGGCGCGGCGGGGTTCACGAAGAAGACGCCAGTCAGGATCTCGCCTTTATCGTGGGCTTCGGCCAGGCGCTTGAGGGCTTCGGCCTTGTTGGTGGGATCGTATTCCTCTTCCACCTTGCGCAGGCGGAGGCGCGAGCCGTCATGCATGGTGACGTCCACGGTGGCGCCGGCCGCGTAGTCCACGTCGATGTCCTCGAAGGAGGGAACGAAGCTGACCTCCTGCAGGGGCTCGTCGTGGTCCTTGGTGAACTTGTAGGACTTGGTGGAGCCCTCGTGGTCGTTGAAGGTGACGCAGGGGGAGATGACGTCGAGCATGGCGGTGCCGCTGTGGGCGATGGCCGCCTTGAGCATGGCGAGCAACTGGCGCTTGTCGCCGGAGAAAGAGCGCCCGACGTAGGTGGCGCCCAGCATGATGGCCAGCGAGCAGGTGTCGATGGGCGGCAGGTCGTTGATGACCCCGCTCTTGAGCTTGGAGCCGATATCGGCGGTGGCGGAGAACTGGCCCTTGGTGAGGCCGTAAACGCCGTTGTCCTCGATGATGTAGATCATGGGCAGATTGCGGCGCATCATGTGCACGAACTGGCCGATGCCGATGGAAGCGGTGTCGCCGTCGCCGCTGACTCCGAGCGCGATGAGCTTGCGGTTGGCGAGCACGGCGCCGGTGGCGATGGAGGGCATGCGGCCGTGCACGGCGTTGAAGCTGTGCGAACGGCCCATGAAGTAGGCCGGGCTCTTGGAGGAGCAGCCGATGCCGGAGGGCTTGATGACCCGCTCCGGGGGCACGCCCATCTCGTACATGGCGTCGACGATGCGCTCGGAGATGGCGTTGTGGCCGCAGCCGGCGCAGAGGGTGGTCTTGCCGCCGCGGTAGTCGATGACCGTCAGGCCGATACGGTTGGTCTTGGAGTGCGGAGTGGATGTCGGAGTGGTTGCCATGACTATCGGCCCTCCTGGGAGATGATTTCGTCGGTGACGGAGCGGGCGTCGATGGGCAGGCCGCTGTAATGGCGCGACGCTGCGCAGTTTGGTGATCTGCGCCGCGTCGAGGTCGAGCTTGAGCAGCGACATCATCTGCGCGTCGCGGTTCTGCTCCACCACGTAAACGCGCTCGTGCGAGGCGACGAACTCGTGCACGTCGCGGTTGAAGGGATAGGCGCGCAGGCGCAGGTAGTCGATGTCGAAGCCGTATTCCTTGCGCATCTGGTCGCGGCTTTCCACGCAGCGCCCAGTGCGAGGTGCCGTAGGCGATGATGCCGACCTTCGACTTGCCCTTCTGCACCACTTCCGGCTTGGGCACGTGGGAGCGCGCGGTTTCGAACTTGCGGTTCAGCCGCTCCATGTTGTGCACGTAATCGTCGGGACGCTCGCTGTAATGCGCCTGCTCGTTGTGGCCGCTGCCGCGGGCGAAGTAGGCGGCCGCCGGATGATCGGTGCCGGGCAGGGTGCGATAGCCGATGCCGTCGCCATCCACGTCCTTGTAGCGGGCGAACTCGCCCAGGCGCTCCAGGTCTTCCCTGCTGAGCACCTTGCCGCGGTCGATGGGCTTTTCGGGATAGGAGAACGGCTCCGACATCCAGTTGTTCATGCCCAGGTCGAGGTCGGAGAGCACGAACACCGGAGTCTGGAATTTTTCGGCCAGGTCGAAGGCGTCGCCGGCCATGCTGAAGCACTCGGCCACGGAGGCGGGAAACAGCAGGATGTGCCTGGTGTCGCCATGGGAGAGGAAGGCGGTGGAGAGCACGTCGCCCTGCGCGGTGCGCGTGGGCAGGCCGGTGGAGGGCCCGACGCGCTGAATGTCCCAGATGACGGCGGGCACCTCGACGTAGTAACCGAGCCCGGCGAACTCCGCCATGAGCGAAATGCCGGGACCGGAGGTGGAGGTCATGGAGCGCGCGCCGGCCCAGCCGGCGCCCAGGGCCATGCCCACGGCGGCGAGCTCGTCCTCGGCCTGCACGATGGCGAAAGTGGCTTTGCCGTCCTTACCGATGCGGTATTCCTTCATGTAGTCGATGAGGGTTTCGACGAGCGAAGACGAGGGCGTGATGGGATACCAGGTGACCACGGTGACGCCGGCGAACATGGAGCCCAGCGCGGCGGCCGAGTTGCCGTCGATGATGATCTGGCCGCGGGTCTTGTCCATGCGCTCGATGGCGAAGGGATCGGCCTTGGTGAGCGAGGAAGCAGCGTAGTCGTAGCCCGCCTTGGCGGCGTTGACGTTGAGGTCGGCGGCCTTGACCTTGCGGCCGAACTGCTTGCGAATGGCCTTCTCCATCTCCGCCGGATCGAGGCTGAGCAGGCGGGCGACGACGCCGACGTAGATCATGTTCTTGACCAGCTTGCGCAACTTGGCTTCCGGACAGACGGGGGCCACCAGCTTGTCGAAAGGAACCGAATAGAAGGTCAGGTCGTGGCGGAGGGAGCGCAGGTTGAGGGGCTCGTCATAGAGCACGGCGGCGCCGGCGGCAAGGGCCATCACGTCTTCGGCGGCAGTCTCGGCGTTCATCGCCACCAGGAAATCAATTTCCTTCTTGCGGGCGATGTAACCCTCCTTGCTGGCGCGAATGGTGTACCAGGTGGGCAGGCCGGCGATGTTGGAGGGGAACAGGTTCTTGCCGGAAACGGGCACGCCCATCTGGAAAATGGTGCGCAACAGGACGGTGTTGGCGGATTGCGAGCCGGAACCGTTCACCGTGGCCACTTGCAGGGAAAAGTCGTTGACCACGGGCTTGCGTTCGACGGGGCGGGAAAGCTCCTGCGGTCCGATCTCAGTGGTAGCCATGAATTGCCGTCCTTTGAATTCACTTGTACTGATGCCGGGGAGAGATGGTTGTATCCAAGAATTATAAGGCATCAGATCGATCCCGGCACCGCCGAGTACGCCTTCCGCGGGCGGCCAGGGGCGGTCACCCCCCGCACTTAAAGTATCGTACCACGATGCGGTTGAGGAAACTGCGATCGACATATTGCGCCGAGTTGCAGAAAACCTAAACCCAGATTCCTCGCTGCGCTCGGAATGACACCAGCCTAGATTTGGCCGGTTGCACGGTGGGAATCAGCCGTTGAAAAAAAACGGGCTTCTGGTTACTCGGTAAAGAAGCGGGCGATATGGCGGAATTTCTCGTAGCGCCGCGCGGCCAGCTCCTCGGGAGAGAGGGCGCGCAACTCGGCCAGGTTCCGCCGCAGGGCCTCGTCGAGCAGGCGGGCGGCGGCGTCCCAGTCGTTGTGGGCGCCTCCGGGGGGCTCCGGCACCAGGGCATCCACCAGGCGGAACCCGATGAGGTCGTTGGCGGTGATCTTCATGGCCTCGGCCGCGAGTTCGCGCTTGGAGGCGTCGCGCCACATGATGGAGGCGCAGCCCTCGGGCGAAATGACGGAATAGATAGAGTTCTCCATCATGAGCACGCGGTCGGCGACGGCGATGGCCAAGGCGCCGCCGCTGCCGCCCTCGCCGGTGATGGTGGTGATAATGGGCACCCGCAGGCGCGCCATTTCGCGCAGGTTACGCGCGATGGCCTCCGCCTGGCCACGCTCCTCGGCGCCCAGGCCGGGATAAGCGCCGGGGGTATCGACGAAGGTGAAAATGGGGCGACTAAATTTTTCGGCGAAGCGCATGACGCGCAGCGCCTTGCGGTATCCCTCGGGATTGGGCATGCCGAAGTTGCGGTAAACGCGCTGCTTGGCGTCGCGTCCTTTTTGCGTGCCGATGACCACGACTTCCTCGCCGTGGAAACGGGCCATGCCGCAGAGGATGGCGGGATCGTCGGAGAAGCCGCGGTCGCCGTGAATCTCGCTCCAGCCGGTGAAGATGCGCTCGATGTGATCGAGGGTGTAGGGGCGCTGGGGATGGCGAGCGAGCTCAGTTTTCTGCCAGGGATCGAAGTGGGCGGCGATCTGGCGGCGCAGCGACTCCACCTGCTCCTGGAGGTTCTGCAACTGGCGGCGTGCTTCCTGGTTGTCGCCGGCGACCTTCTCCAAGTGGCCGATCTGCTGCTCGATGCGTTCGAGTTCCTGCTTCGCCTTGGGCTCGGACTCCATCAGTTTTCCGTTTGTCGCGCTTACGCGGAGGGTTTCCACCTCCAGGTTCACCAGCTCGTACATCAGCGCTAAGCCAGGGTGGGCCAAGGGGAACCTCTACGGCGATTTAAGATTTCAGACTTAAGATTTCAGATTGCGGCAAACCCGCAAGCTTGATGGCGGCAAGATCTGAAACCCTCAATCGTTTTGTGCATTAATCGACGATGCGGACGCTGCCGCGCCCGCACAGCTCCTCGACGCGCGCGATGAAGGCGCGGTCCGGCTGCACATTATAGCCCTCCGGCTCCATGATCACCATGAAGTCGCCATCGCGTTCCACGTCAAACAACACCTTGGCTTCTCCGGGATGGGAGGCGCAGTGGTCATGCAGCACGTCCACGGTTTCCAGGGTGGCGGTCTCCAGGGGAACGCGGATGCGGATGGCGCGGGGCAGCTTGGGCCGGGCCTGCTCCAGGGGCTCGATGTCGCTGACCAGCAGCTTGGGATTGGCGCCCTCTTCCACGCGCACACCGCCCTTGATGAGCACCGGGACTTCGAGCTTTACCTTCTCGCCGAGCCGGCGGTAGGCCTCGGGAAAGACGACCATCTCGACGGAGCCGAGCATGTCCTCGACCACGCCCTGGGCGTAGAGCTCGCCGCGGCGCGACTTGGCCACGCGCACGCCGGTAATGATGCCGGCGGTCGTGAGGAGCTCGTCCCTGCCGGTGCTGTGCTGCATGGCGGCGATTTCCTGGGTGGAAAGGGCGGCGAAATCCTCCAGCTTGGACTGGTATTTCTGCAGCGGATGGCCGGTGATGAAGAAGCCGAGGATTTCTTTTTCGGCCGCCAGTCGCTGGTGCTCGTCCCACTCGGCGCCCTCCAGGTATTCGGAGTTGGAGGCTTGTTGCCGCGGCTCGTCGAAGACGCCAAACAGGCCGTGCTGCCCGGCTTCCAGGTCGCGCTGGGTTTTCTGGCCGCGCTCCATCGCCTTGTCCACGGCGTCGAAGAGCTGCTTGCGCCGGCCGAGGGAATCCAGGGCGCCGCTCTTGATCAGCGACTCCAGCACACGCTTGTTGAGCAGCCGCAGGTCCACGTTCTCGCAGAATTCGTAGAAGGAGCGGAACTGTCCCAGCTTTTTGCGGGCGGCGACGATGGACTCGATGGCGTTCTGCCCGACGTTCTTGATGGCCGCCAGCCCGAAGCGGATGGCCTGGCCGTGCGGGGTGAAAGTGGCGTCACTGACGTTGATGTCCGGGGGCTCGACGGCAATGCCCATGTCGCGGCACTCGTTGATGTACTTCACCACGTTGTCGGTGCTGCCGGTGACCGAGGTCAGCAGCGCGGCCATGAACTCCACCGGGTAGTGGGTCTTCAGATAGGCGGTCTGGTAGGCGAGCAGGGCGTAGGCGGCGGAGTGCGACTTGTTGAAGCCGTAGCCGGCGAACTGCTCCATCAGGTCGAAGATCTTTTCCGCCTTGCGCGAGGGGATGCCGCGCTCGGAGGCGCCCTGCATAAAGCGCTCGCGCTGCGCCGCCATCTCCTCCTGCTTTTTCTTGCCCATGGCGCGGCGCAGCAGGTCGGCTTCGCCCAGGGAATAGCCGGCGAGGCGGTTGGCGATCTGCATCACCTGTTCCTGGTAAACGATGACGCCCAGGGTCTCGCGCAGGATGGGCTCGAGCTCGGGCAGTTCGTACTCGATCTTGCGGCGGCCCCACTTGCGCTCGATGAAATCGTCGATCATGCCGCCCTGGATCGGGCCGGGACGGTAGAGCGCGTTCAGGGCGGTGAGATCCTCCACCGTGCCGGGCTTGTAGCGGCGGAGCACGTCGCGCATGCCGTGCGATTCAAACTGGAAGACGCCGCTGGTGAGCCCGCTGTGGAAGACCTTCTCGTAGGTCTCGCGGTCGTCAAGCGCGATGTTGTTCCAGTCAAGTTGCTCGCCGCGCGTCTGCCGGACCAGCTTGAGCGCGTCGTCGAGAATGGTCAGCGTGGTCAGCCCGAGAAAATCCATCTTCAGCAGGCCCATCTTCTCGATCGCCTTCATGTCGAAGGCGGTGACGATTTCGTCGTTCTTGGTCTTGTGCAGGGGAACCAGATCGGTGAGCGGCTGCGGCGAGATCACCACCCCGGCCGCATGGACGCCGGCGTTGCGCACCAGGCCCTCGAGACGGCGGGCGGTGTCGATGAGCTCCTTGACCTGAGGTTCGCTCTCGTAGGCCTGCTGCAGCGGGGGCGAATCCTGCAGCGCCCTTTCCAGGGTGATATTGAGCGTGGTGGGCACCATCTTGGCGATGCGATCCACGTCGCTGTAGGGGATCTGCATGGCGCGGCCGACGTCCTTGATGGCGGCCTTGGCCACCATGGTGCCGAAGGTGATGATCTGGGCCACGTTTTCGCGCCCGTACTTCTGGGTGACGTAGTTGATGACCTCGCCGCGGCGGTTCATGCAGAAGTCGACGTCGATGTCGGGCATGGAGACGCGCTCGGGATTCAAGAAGCGCTCGAACAGCAGCTCGTGCTGCAGCGGATCGAGGTCGGTGATCCCCATGGAGTAGGCCACCAGCGAGCCGGCGGCCGAGCCGCGCCCCGGGCCCACCGGGATGCCATGTTCCTTGGCCCAGCGGATGAAGTCCCAGACGATGAGGAAATACCCGGAGAACTGCATCTGGCGGATGATGTCGATTTCGCGCGCCAGCCGCTGCTCGTAGTCGCCGATGGCATGCTTCAGGCGGCCCTGGCGCTGCAGTTCGGCGATGGTGTTCAGGCGGCGCGCGAAACCCTGGCGGGCGACGTGCTCGAAGTAGCTGTCGAGGGTGAAGCCCGCGGGCACATCGAAGTGCGGAAAGGGATTGCGGATTTTCTCCAGCTTGAGGTTGCAGCGCTCGGCGATGTCGAGCGTGCGCTGCAGCACATCGGGGGTGTCGCTGAACATTTGCAGCATCTCGTCGTAGCTCTTGACGTAGAAATGCCGCGTCTGGAACTTCATGCGGTTGGTGTCCTGGATGTACTTGCCGGTCTGGATGCAGACCATCACGTCCTGGGCGTGCCAGTCGTCCTCGCACAGGTAGTGGCTGTCGTTGGTGGCGACCAGGGGAAGGTCGAGCTCGCGCGAGAGCTTGTGCAGCGCGGGATTGATGGCCTGCTCCTGCTCCAGGCCCTGGTTCTGGATTTCCAGGTAGAAATTCTGGCGGCCGAAAAGGTCGGCGAACTGGCCGGCGGCCTGCTTGGCCGCGTCGTAGTTCCCTTCCGCGAGCCGCTCGGCGACTTCGCCCTTGAGGCAGCCGGAAAGACCGATCAGGCCGCGCGCGTGTTCGGCAAGGAAGCGCTTGGAAATGCGCGGCTTGTAATAAAAGCCGCGGAGCGAGGCTTCGCTGGTGATGCGGACCAGGTTGCGATAGCCCTCTTCGTTTTCGGCGAGCACCAGCAGGTGGTTGTAGGTGTCGCCGTCGGGGGGAGTGCGCGCGGTGTCGTGGTCGTCCTTCTTGCAGACGTAGAGTTCGCAGCCGATGATCGGCTTGACGCCGTGGTTCCTGGCCGCATGGAAGAAGTGGAAGGCGCCAAAGATATTGCCGTGGTCGGTGATGGCGACGGCGGGCATGCCGAGCTGCTTGACGCGGGCGACGAGCTTGTCGATGTCGCAGGCGCCGTCGAGCATGGAATAGTCGGTATGCAGATGCAGATGGACGAATTCGGGCATGGGGATACTTCAATTCTATGGTCGGGAGCTGATCCTGGGAAGGACTTCAGGGTTGTGGAAAACGGTGGGGCTGTTGATATCCCGAGCTGGGCGCCAGCTTTTCCGTCCCGAGCAGCAGGCCGGAAGGCGGCACCCGGCGCCCGCGGCAGCATCGAATCCAGCGTAATTCCCAAGGAGAGGGGAATCGTATGAAAACCCTAGCCGCGCTTCTACTTTCGTTGGCGCTGAGCGGGTTCGTGCTGGCCCAGGCGACCACCAGCTCACAGGCTTCGACCCAAACCACAACAACGCAGACCACCACCAGTCCCAAGCGCGCGACGACATCCACGAAGAAGGCAAAGCATCACCGGAAACACACGACGAAGAAGAAGCGGAACACCCGCAAAACCACCACGACGACGAAGAGCGGCAACACTACAACCAAGACAACGACGACCACTCAACAGCCGCCGCAGTAGTTCGCACGGCAAATGGCGCGCTAGCGCTTGCCGTGTTTCCTGCGCGGTTTGGGGGGAGGGCTCTTCTTCCGCGGCGGCTTTTTCGCCGGTTGTGACTTGGGTGCGACCGCCGGCTTTGCAGGCTTGGCAGCGGGCTTCTCGGCAGGCTTGGCGGCGAGCTGTGGGGGTTCGGCGGGCGCCTCCGCCGCGCCCTTGCCCTTGCCCTTGGCCTTCTTGCCGGGCTGGGCCGACGCGGCAGCAGCAACCGCCGGTTCCGCTTTGGCGCCCTTGCTCTTCTTCGGCGGGGGCGGAGGTGGTGGAGGAGGAGGCGCGTAGGGCTTCAGGAATTTCAGGATCTCGGTGCGCGAGCGCAGCTTGCCATCGAGCAGCAGGAGAAACGTCTCCTGCTCGATTTTCGGGTACTCGGGCAACTGGGGCGTAATGCGCAACTCCGTCATTTCCGGCAGGGGCAGCTTCTGCCGCACCTGGCGCCACTTGCCGAAGAAATTCTTGAGCTTCTGGGCGACCGCCTGCTGGCGCGTGGTGGCGTCGAGAAAGACAATGGTTTCCGGCTTGGCTCCGGAAAGCAACTGCCACGCGCGCGAGGGTGTGGCCGCCTCCTTGCTGGTGAGCCGCTTGGCCAGCTTGGCCGCTTCGTCGTCGAGGTTGCGCCAGGATTCGACGAAATGGCGGCGGGGGATAAGCTTCTGCATGTCGCGGATGTCGGAGCTGCTCAAACGGCGGGCGAGGAAATGCATGACGGCGGGAGCGATGTCGAGGCTATTGCCCAGCTCGGCCATCTGCTGGCGGGCCTTCAACAACTGCGAGAGGCCCGCGGTGTCTACCTTGGCGACCGACCAGTGCGGGTTGAGGACCTTCAGCCATCCTTCTTTCTCCAGGACGCGAAGGATATGCAGCGGGTCGTCTTCGTAGGCCAGGGCCTCGATCTCCTGGCCGATGGTGCGGTCGGCGATGTACTCGATGTAGTTATTTTCCTTGGCGGCGTCGTAGCGCGCCTGGGTCCGCTCCTCCAGCGGCCAGTGGAAGCGCGCCGCGAAGCGGGTGGCGCGGATGAGGCGCGAGGGCTCTTCCAGGAACGCATAGTTGTGCAGGATGCGGATGACCTTGGCCTCGATATCGGCGACGCCATTAAAGGGATCCAGCAGCAAGCCGCGCGAACCGGGGTTGAGCGACAGCGCCATGGCATTCACGGTGAAGTCGCGCCGGCGCAGGTCCTCGGTGATGGTGGCGGGGGCGATGCGCGGCGGCTTGCCCGGCTTGTCATAGGCCGCCGAATAGGCCATGCCGATTTCGGCGCGCACGTTGCCGGCGAACAGGACGTAGAGGGTCCGGGTATCGTCGTCGACGCCCTCGACGGCGGCGCCCGCCTTCTCCAGATCCTTTTGCAGCTTGAGGGCGTTGCCCTGGACGGTGATGTCGAGATCGCGGATGGCGAAACCGGAGATGATGTCGCGAATGGATCCGCCGGTCAGGTAGATGTTCATTTCCTGACCGCGAGCGACCTCCTGGGCCAAGCTCACGGCTCGCTGCTGCTCCGGCGTGAGCCGGGTCTCCATGGTGTAGATGTAATCGGCCATCGTGCTCTTGAGCACCGGCGCCGCGCGAAACAGACGCGTCCCGGCTGCGTCACACCGCGAGGTGGTTCTCCGGTCCACGGCTGCCAAGGCGGTTGCGCCTGGTTTGCTGCGCCAGCGCGTTTTTCCACAGCCTGTGCTGCCGGGGTCCATTTGAGCCGTAAGTGACTCTGTAAGAGGCAGTTACGTGCGCAGTTTCGCCGCCGCGAACGTCCGACGATACCATAAACATTGACCTTTTGGCTACACTCGGCATGAAAAGCGCGGAAAAAATGCGAAAATTGGTCTGGGGACGCTTGGCCGTCCGGTGAGATTGATGCCCTCAACGCACAAGAAAGTGGTGGTTCGCAAGTTCGACCGCGACAGCATGAACGGGTATGTTTCTCCCACCGACTTCATTGTCTCCGGCAAAGTCGAGCTCCTCAACACCGCCGGCAACGTGGTGAGCATCGAACTGGCCGACATCAAGGGCATCTACTTCGTGCGCGAATTCGGCGAACCGGATTCCCAGCGCAAGACCTTCACCACGCGCCCGCGCACGGAAGGGCTCTGGGTGCGCCTGCGCTTTCGCGACAACGAGATCATGGAAGGCATGATGCCGAACGACCTCACCCTGGTCGGGCCGGAGGGATATTTGATCAACCCGCCCGATTCGCGCTCCAATACGCAGCGCATCTTCGTTCCGCGCAGCGCGCTGGCGCAACTGTCGGTGCTGGGGGTGATCGGCACCGCCTCGGGCCGCCGCCGGGCAGCGGCGGCCGCCGATACCCGCCAGGTGCCGATGTTCTCCGAATAACGCGGCTGGTACCGCCGCGCCGGGGCAGTTACACTACCCACAACCGTATGAAGCTTTCGAAGATCGCATCCACGCTGGGCGCTCGTCTGCAGGGTGAGGACCTGGAAATCACCGGGGTGGCGGGCATCGAGGAGGCCGGTCCGGGGCAGATCACCTTCGTGGCCAATCCCAAGTACGCGGCGGCGGCGCGCACCACCGCGGCCTCGGCGGTGATCGTCAGCGAGGACTTCCCTGCCCTCGCGGCGGCCACGCTGCGCAGCGGCAATCCCTACCTGGCGTTTGCCAAGGCGATCGAGCTCTTCTACCATCCGCCGCGCTATCCGGTGGGCATTCACTCGACGGCGGTGGTGCACCCCTCGGCCAAGATCGGCAAGCATGCCGCGATCGGCCCCTACGCGGTGGTGGATGAAGACGTGGAGATCGGCGACCACTGCGTGCTCCTGCCGCACGTGGTGATCTATCGCGGCGCCCGCATCGGCCACCATTTCTTCGCGCATGCGCACGCCGTGGTGCGCGAGTACTGCCAGGTGGGCGATAACGTGATCCTGCAGAACGGCGCCATCGTGGGCGCCGATGGCTTTGGGTTCGCCAAGGATGACGACGGACATTGGCACAAGATCGTGCAGTCGGGCCCGGCCATCCTGGGCGCCGACGTGGAGGTCCAGGCGAACGCCTGCGTGGACCGGGCGAGCGTGGGCGAGACGCGCATCGGACGCGGCACCAAGATCGACAACCTGGTGCAGGTGGGGCACGCCTGCGAAGTGGGCGAGGACACCCTGCTGTGCGCGCAGGTGGGACTGGCCGGCTCGACCGTGGTGGGAGACAAGGTGATCCTGGCGGGACAGGTGGGTGTCGCCGGCCACTGCAGCATCGGAAACGGCGTTGTCGCCACCGCGCAGAGCGGCATCCCCAACGACGTGGAAGCGGGAAAAATGGTGAGCGGATATCCCGCCATCGACAACCGGCAGTGGCTGCGCTGCGTGGCCGTGTTCAACAAACTGCCGGAGCTGGCGAAGGCGATGCGCGCCGCCACGTCGCCGGCCGCGGCGAGGGTGTGCACCGAAGAGAAGAAGTAGGGCCCTCGGCCGAAACCCGGAGCCTGAGCGTAAAGCCCGGACCGTGTTCCCGGCATCACGTATGATGGAATGCCGCAACCATGCCTGACTTGACGAGCTCCGGCGGTAAGACCACCAGCATTCGCGTCCTGCTGCTCGACGACCTGGAAGACAACCTGATTCTGCGTTCCACGATCCTGCGGCAGAAGGGCTATCAGGTGGTGACGGCTTCCACCATCGAGGAAGCCGAGCAGAAACTTAACGATATCGATATCGCGGTGCTCGACTATCACCTGGGCGCGGGCAAGTTCGGCACCGACGTGGCCGAGTCGCTGCGGCAGAAGCGGCCGCAGGTGCCGATCATCATTTTGTCGGCCACCCTGGAGCGCAAGTTCGGCGGCATCGCCGACATGCACCTGCTGAAGGGGCATAGCTCGGTGGACGACCTGCTGGGCGCGCTGCGTTCCTTCGAAGCCAAACGCCGCGGCAAGCCGGTGGTGGTGGATGCGCGCGACTTTTATTACCGGCGCATCTCCGAGGCGATCGGCGACGACGTGGTCATGGAGGTGCTCGACCGCGAAGGCAACTGGCTGTACGTGAACGAGTATTTCGCCAAGCTGTTCGAGAAGAAGCCGCATTACTTTGTCGGCAAGAACAAGTTTGAGGAGTTCCCGGATGTGGAGGATTGGCGCGAGATCGTGCAGACGGTGGCCGACACGCGCGAAACCTACATTGACCGCGGCTTTCGCGGCCTGCCCAACCTGCCGCGCAAATCCCAGCGCTGGACCTGGAACGTGCTGGTCTTCCCCATCAAGCTGCACAACGACCGCGATGGAGTCGTGCTCAGCGCCCGCCTGATCGAAAAAAAGGGAGTGTGAAGGGACGCTTCAGTCACCAGGGGGGAATCACAAGCGGATGAGCTGGTGGTCGGGACAGCCGGAGCGCGCCGCCTGGTAGAGCGTGTGCAGTAGTTCCCGGCCATGGCGCGCCAGGAAGGCAACGCCGGCGATCTCGCGCTCCTGAAGGCTCTTGTTGGGGAACAGCACCGAACTGAGCCACTGCGCGTGGCGGTCGAGTTCCTGGTTGCGGCGAAGTTCCGCTTTCCCGGCGCGGCCGCGCAGGCGGCGCACCTGGTGGGCCATCTTGGATTCCGCCCGGGCGGCGGCTTCCACCAGGGTGGGGTCCAGTTTCTCGATGGAGCGGCGGATCCCAGCCATGGATTCGCTCACGGCCCGCTCCGCTTCGGAGAAGGCGCTGTCCAGTTCGCGCGGAATGCTGCGCTGCGCCAGCAGTTCCCGGAAGGCCTCCGGGCCGTGAAACAGGTCGGGGAACGGGACTTGGTACTTGTTCATGAGCCGCTGCGCGCGCGCATCGAGCAGGGTGGCGCTGAAGCGCGGCAGAACCGGCGTGACCCGGCCCAGAACTTCCTCGTAGACCACCGCCGCCTGGGCGAAGTAGGCCACCTCGGCCGGGCCGCCGGTGTAGGCGATGGTGGGCAGAAGATAATCCTGGACGACCGGACGCAGCAGCACGTTGGCGCTGAAGCGGCGCGGCTCGGAGGCAATCTGCGCCAGCAGTTGTTCACGCGAAAACTGGTCGTGACCAATGACGAAGCCGCCGTTTTGCCGGTGGATGACTTCGCGCGCGCCGTTGCGCTTTTCAAACAACAGCGTGCTGGAAGGCGTGACCTTCACCTGCTCGTGATATCCGGCGGCACGCAATTCCTTGCCGCGGGCGAGCAGGGCGTTGTCGATCTCCTCGGCGCCCACGATGGCAGCCCGGTACACCGGTTGCGCCACCTCATGCAATTCCGGGTCTGAAGCATCCAGCAGGATGACACCCCACTCCCCGAACAGCGTGGCAAACAGCCGGGCAAAGGCGCTGCCCAGAGTCTCCCCGGGCCGGTACGCCTGTCGCAGCAAAGCGGTGATTTCAGTTTCGCCGAGAATGCCGGCGGCCTGCCCGGCCACGGCTTCGATCTCCACTCCGAAGCGGATATCGCTGATGGGCGCGTTGGGCGCGGCGTGGGATTCCGTCGCCAGCCGCTCCAGTTTGCCTTCCTCGCCGAGCAGGGTGACGTGGTTGACCTCGGCGAGATCGTGATCCTCGGTGGCCAGCCAGAAAATAGGGACGCAGTCCACCCCGTGGCCGCGAGCCTCTTCGGCGATGGCGACCGCGGTGAAGGCCTTCAGCAGCGAAAACAGCGGCCCGCCGAAGAGCGTCACCTGCTGGCCGGTGACCGCCGCGCAGGCTCCCTGGCGCAGCCGCTGGATGCTGGCCAGAGCCTGAGGCGATGCGCCCCAGGCGCGGTTCTGCCTTTCCAGAATGGCGGCTACGCGCTCACGCCGCTGCTGGTCGTAGGGCAACGCTGCCGCCACCTGGGGCAGCCAGTCGCGCCGGCGCGGAGGATGGGAATAAAAACGCCGTACCCGCTCAAAGTCGTAAAGAAAGTCGCGGAAGAGCTGCGAGGTGTGCGGAATCGCGGTGAACGGGATACAGTCGGTCGGCACGCAGGTTGGATGTGCGGGCATGGGTGGCGGTTCCGGCAAAAACGCATTTTACATGGGCTGATCCGCGCGGAGCGGAATCCCCCGCAGGTCGCGCTCATCCAATAGATTGACTTCCAATGGTTTACTGCCATAATTGGAAGTAGCTCTTTGACAAGCAGACTCCTTGTACAGCGTCTTCTGCCGCGCCCCTAGTGGGCGTCAGGCGGCAGGAGACAGGCAAGGAGCTGCCGCACATCACCAAGGCACCCCGACCCGCGCAACATCGGCGCGCGTCGGGGACCCCGCTGGACATGGGGGCGTCACGGCTTCGACGGAGATGCTTGCGGCAGAGAGGCATACCGGGGTGCACACACCCGCAATCGCGTGCACAACCAATAATTGCCAACCAACAGCTGGCATACGCTGCTTAATTAGTTAAGTAGCCGTCCTCCACGGCTTCGCCTACGGGCCGTGAAAGGGCGTCGCACAGTAGGCTGGCTTCCGGGCGCGGCCCGAACCGGGGAGCGAGATGCAGGGCTAGCGGCTCGCGTTTCTTGTCGTGTTCTGAGCGCGAGGCGTGAAAGTTTCCCTTGAGTGGGAAGCGGGAACGCGACTAAGTATGTAGACTCTCTGCCAGTAACACCTTCGGACGCGGGTTCAACTCCCGCCGCCTCCACCATTAACACCCTGTTTCACTAGTTCACGGACGTTTCCCGTGTACCTCAGGCGTACCCTTCGCTTCTGTTGAGGTTGTGGCGAGCAAATCGGTGTCCCATGCGCGCCGAACATCGGCCTCGAGCTGCTGTTGCCGAGCATGAATCCAAGGCGCGTAATGCTTCTCGGTGATGCTCACGCTCTTGTGACCTAACAGCATCGAAACCCGTTCCATGGGAACGCCGCGGAGGAGCAACTCCACGGCGAAGGTATGCGGAAGCGGTGCGCATGCCCATCGGGAACGCCGGCCAGTTTGAACAGCCTCCGAAGGCTGCGCTGCCAATCTCCTACCGCGCTTTTCGGCTTTGACTCCCCGGTCCAGAAGAATATTGTCCGCCGCTCGTGATCGCGTCCAATGCCTGCACCACTGCCGGCGGCAAGGGGCAGAACACTGGCGTCCCGGTTTGGCCGTGTACAGGAAAAGTTTCCCGCTCGGTTTTTCGGTCTGGTTGCGCTCAGTTCTTCGGCCTGAATCCGATTGCGCTGCAGTGTCACCGCATCGCGGATGCGAAGGCCGCTGTAGCGCAGCAGCAGCACCAGGGCGCGCAGCCGTACCCTGTTCACTTTATCCGGATACTCGTTACAGGTAAGCAGAACCTTCGAACCTGTTCAGCCGAGAATGGCAGCGTAGGCGGATCGGTAATTTTCGGTTCTTCAGCTTCTTTTAGTTTCGCTTCCAGCCGACTCGGGCGAGCGGGGGCCTGGCCTGTCCAGCGTCTTCAGGCCGCCGTGTTCAGTTTCCGCTGCGCGGCGGCGGCGCCTCATCGACTGTGGTTGAGTGTCCCCGCTCGGCGTGAAAGCCTGCAGGCGCGAAAGCAGCTGTTTTTTCGAGGCGGGTTCCGCGTGCGGCCGGCATCTTCCGGGCTCACGGCTGCGCACTGTCTTGCGCGCCGCTCTGCGGTGTCTGTTTCGCTTCCCATCTCGTACCTGTCCTGGCCTTCTGCCGTCGCGCAGTTTAGGACGTCTCTCTGCCCGTTCGCCCGTCCACCCATTCGGCTTGCAGCCGCGTACGCGCCCTTCCATCGCCTTTTCCTCCGGCTCACAGTTTTTCGTGCGCCGGTCGTTTTCGGCGTCACCTCCCCCGCTGGGTAGCGGTGTCGCACGCCGGAGTTCTGCGACGGGCGCCCGTTTTGGGCGCTTCCAGGCGTTTTCGCTCGGCGGTGCGTTCACGAGCTGTTCAGCGCTTTACTCAGGGGTTTCGTCAGCGTCAGGCCTACTCTCGCGTAACTCTCTCGGATGCCGATTCGGGAATCCGCAGAGTTCGGTAGAGCCCCGTGACCAGCTCTGCGGTCGCTCGATATCAGTACCCCCTCAGCTCTCTTCTTAGCGCGGGTATCTGCGACATCCCCGCGGCCCAGCTCCTCGGCGCGGTGCGCTCCGCGATCAACGGGGCAGCGGCTGCGTGATCGCTGCGTTCACGGATGGTCTGCCACCGACTACGCCGCGAGTTGTCGACAACGACGACGTTGTGTTCGCTACCTATGATCGCCGCTATTTTTTCTCCGCCGCTCGCGAGCTGACGACCGCCGGAGAGACGAGTTGGTGACGAGCCGTCTTGTTCGAACGCCACTCCAGCGCGTCCAGACGTCTGTGTCTTGCCGTTTGATCACGTACGTAGAAGCGCTTTTTCCGTTCCGTTTCCTACCGACATCTGATTCTCCTTTATCGCCGCGGCGTCACGCTGCGCGTTTTTCGCAACGTTGACTCAGACGCGAGACCGCCGGAACGACGAGCCGATACGCTCCTCCACGTCATCAGCCGCGCGACACTCCGCGAATCGTCACAGCGCGTACTTCGCTGGAGTTTCCAGACGCGTTTCGCTAGCTTCTCGTTCAGCGTTCCCCGGGCCACCACTCCGCGAGCGTTGAGCGCTCAGCAGCTCTTTCTACAATATTTGCTGGGAACGACTGAAGTCGTGACATCACCCACTTGATAAAAACGGCATTCCGCCGCCGCACTTTGCCACGTTGCTTATCCATGCTGATCGATCCAGCCGCTGACGAGCAGATGTAGGAGCTGTCCGGGCGCTTTGAATTCCAGAACGCGGAATTCCAGTTTTTCCCCCGCGTCGTCAGTAGGCAGCAACACCGAACTCCGACAGACGCGCGAGTACTACCGATCCAGTGGATCACCAGCGGTTTTCGGATCTAAAGTCAGGGTTAGGAACCGGAATAACCCGTGCTTTTCGGCTTGCTCGCGAATGGCCCGCTTATATCGACTAGCCTTCCGCGGACCACACCATGAACAATCCCAGACCTTGCAATTGAGACGGTGGTAACGGTGTTCCGTGGCATTCACCCCATGTATCGACCACCGGCCGCAGTTGTGTCCGCGCTTGCGAATTACCGCGTGTTCATCGGTCGCGTGAAAATCACCGATCATCGCTTCCCCTTGCAACGACGCCTGACGGCTTCCCGGCAACGAGAACACGTGACCAACGGCAACGCATCAGCCGGACGGCCACAACTCGGAACAACGACCACTAGCCTTCAACCATTCCCGCACGGCTTGGGTGTATCGGCTGTAGTCCGCACGCGAAACAAAATCTCTCAATTTCGGTCTCACCTCGTTCATTGCAGACGAACCTCAGTGTTTTCAAGCTTTTAACAATTAGTCTGTATTGGGGTGAACTAAGCTTTTACGTAACGTATGCGTCCCGCCGAACGCACCCGCCGGGAACCCCTTTATCCCGCTCTGGGCAGGGGCGACCGGGACTCGGCTTCCTCGGCACGTCTTATTTCCTGGTTTCAGGAGGGACATCAATGCGAACTTGTCAGCGGGCCTCAGTTCCGCCAGGTCGCAAGCGCAAAGGTGGTCACGAAGTCGAAGCCAGTAGTTAAGCGAAGGTGCACACTTCATTTTCAGTTTCCCCTCTCTCTTCCTTTTTGCCACTCAGTTCGCCTGCCCTGCCCGTCGCGTCCCTGTCGTGAGTGTTCCAAGCGCACGTCGCAGGAGTTGTCCGCCGCAAGGCAAGCGAACTCAGCAGCGCAATGGGAATTTCGAAGCGGTCTTCGATGTTGCATCGGCAGCATTCGGCCATACGGATTTGGATTTGTCTTTCGAGACCGGGACTAGCGCGGCCCAGATTTGGCTGCGAGCGGGGGTTCAAACCGGATTCGACTAGCAAAAGACCCGTAAAAAATGCGGGTTTCTTTGTTTTTCCACGGGATCGTTTTAAAGATAAATTAATCTTTGACCGGGATTTTCACTCGCGCGGCCACGGCCCCAATCCAGCCTTTCTGCAATCTCTCCGAACCTGTTCCGCCCTGCTTTCGTGTCGTCTCCGTATTCCAGCCAGGCCAAGTTCTTCCGCGGTGGGCTTAGATCGAGATCCTCTAAATGGCCGTATGCTTCCCGTTTTGGGGAGCGGATTCGCAATCATCCAGATAATTAACTCGCGCACCCATTGTGGCTCGCTTGAGAGGTTTTCGAGTCGCCGTCCGCGTTTCCTCAGAGCATCTCTTTTTTTACGGTGTCGCTCTATGGCGGCTCGGCGGGCGTCCGGGTGTTGCTTGCTCCATCGGTATCCAGTCTCGTTCGCGCGCCTCCGTTTCCACTCGGTGAGTTCCTCTGGATCAAGCCTCAACACGACCGAGAGAGCAGCTCCCCAAACTCCAGGCGTTTCGTAATACAAATCAAAACATGGACAGTCCTCGGTGTGATCGTGCTGATGTAGGACCAATTCGGCGAGAAAAAATATGCAATCGAGGCGCTCGGCATCGTGCAAGGAAATCCGCCGGCTCGCCCCGAACCGGTAGCGTTCGATTCCGCACGCGCCGCAAATTCGGCGGAGACAGCGACCATAGACTTTGATGCCTAGGCGCTCCGCAACTTGAGCACCGGTTAGACCCTCTCGCAGCCGCAGAGCGCTCGATTTCGCTTTTTGGAATGTATCGGAAGCGGCCGATCTTCTCAGTTTGATCTTTGTCTGTGATGAATACTTGAGTAGCAGGCCACGATCTACGCAACAAGTTCGCGAGATCAGTCGCTAAGAAACCCGGCCAGTATTTCTCAGACGCGTTCGATCTCAGATAATCCAGTACCGCTGTCAGCCAACTTTGAAAATTCTGATCTGCCATCGCGCTGCTGAGAATCTCTCCAGCCGACGCAGAGTCAGCCTAGGCGCTTCGCAGCAGCCAGTAAGGTTAGAGCTGCTGAAGTTTGTTTGGATTTCGTCAGGCGTCGACTTCAGCAAGTAAGATCACTGCGCCGCAGCCCGAGTCGCACAGTGCTAGATCGAACACACGGATCGCTTCCTGTACCTTCCAAATCAGAACGCCCAGCGCCTGCGACTTCTGCCAGGCCCATATAAGGCTGCGAGATGCCTAGCCGGTCCATCGCCTTTCTCTCCCGCTCGCGCCGTGCCTCAATCCGGCGTTGTTGCACTTCCCGGATCCGCCCATGAAAGCTTCTGAGCTTTACTCATGCGCTGACGTACCTCCGGGCGCGCTAAGGCGCGGCCGTGGGCATTGAGGCGCCGGCTGCGGATTGCAGTTCGCCCACGTCCGGCGCGCGCCCTCGGATTTCTTCTGCCGACTCGGGTCGATTTCGGCGCTCATTCTCTGCCGTCCTTGATTCCCCACCGCGTCTCGGCTGCGTGTTTGGCAATCGCCTTCCTCTGCTCGGGCGTCAGTTTCTTCATTCGGGCGGCGACACTGCGCTTGCCCAGCGATACCGCTGCGGCGTTCTTTCTCTTTTTGCTGGTCATGGGCGGGAATGTTAACGTGCCCAGCGGTCAGGATAAAAGCGTGGACCAGGTTCGCGCCACAACGTTTTCGCGCGGGGGGGTTGAATTTTGGAAAAGCATCAGCTTCCGAAGATTCAAGATGTTCTCAAGCAACCACCAGAGCTATTCGAACAATGGGTCACAGCCTCACAGGTTAAAGATTTTCGAGGAGTATTAGAGGCGATGCACGCAAGAGGGTGCGAGTATCTGATGATCTGCGATTGCCCGGGATCAAGCCTGACAAGGGGCTGCCCGGGATACGATCCGAAATGACGCAAGCCCTTCACTCGCATGAGAGCGGGTTGCGTTAGACGCCACATGAACAGGCGCGCCAGCATCCCAGGTCTCAAATTTCCGGGGCAGGGGAGTGATTCCTGCCCCGGAATAGCGGTGTGTTTCTGGAGGCCAAAGAAGAAGTGAAGGCCCGTACGCGGCTCTCCCGCGCCACACATGCGCCGCCGACCACAACCACGAAAGCCGGTCCGCCAATCTCAAAGTTCCGGGGCAGTCAGTGAAATCTTTCCTGCCCCGGCAGGAAAAATGCGGCGTGTTTCTGACGGTCAAACACACCCGCTCGCGGGATCTCCCCGCACAGCATGCGCCGCACGGCCACAACTTACGAAACCGGGAATGAACCCGCGACCACTGCCAGCGAATCGGGAACCACCAGTGCGATTCGTTCCTCGGCGAGAATCGCGCATAGATTTTCACGAAAAAGCTTTCATGCTCCCGCGAGATTTCCACGGCCGCCTGCTGCCGATCGTAGAAACCGCGCCGCGCGTGGCGTCAAACACAACGAATTGCCCCTGGGTCATCGCAGCGCTTGAAACCACAGCCATGCGCCAGAGGCCATCAGGTGAGCCGGGATCCCCGATGATGTACTGACCGCCGCCAGTAGACACCGTTTTCGTCAATTCGAGCGTCTCGTAATCCGTCGGGTGAAGCACGGCCACAGTCGCACTGTAGCCGCCAAGATCGACTTGGGTTTTCGCGTGGCGCAGCGTATCAATTCGCGTGTCGCCGGCCACGTCGTAGCTTCCGTCGTAGGCAGTCGCCGCATTCATCAGGCCGTTCAGGTCGCCACCTGCGTTCGTGCCGTTTAGCAACTGGTTCTCTTCCGCCTGAAGCAACCAAAACAGCATCTGCAAGTTGACGAAATTCGCCAGCGTCAGATTGTCGCTGAGCACTTGACGCGATGCGGGAATCCAGTGCGCAACCGTTACGATGGGCTGACTGGCGAGCACAAAATTCATCGTGCTCTCGGCCTTCGCCACGTTCTGGTACACCTGGGGACTCGATCCCTTGCCTTGCGGCGCGGCCGCATTGGCGCTTGTCGCGGCCACCAGCTTCACATACTCGACGTGATCCGATGTCGCCGGCAGCACGGTCATAACATCTCGCAGCCGCAATGCCGGTCGGCCTGCGGCAATCGTGGGGTAGCGCTGCGCGAGTGGCGACGTATTGGGGTCGCTGACGATGGCGGCTTTGGTTAGATATGGGGTGAATGAGGCAACTGGGATCCGCCCGGAACGCGCATAACCGCCGGAAGCGAAATTTTTAAACTGCTCATGCTCAGTGATAACGTCACCGAGTGATTTCTGGACGTGCCCGCCGAGGCCACAGGCTAGACCCTTGGACAGTTGGGCTTCGAGTGCATGAATGCGCTCGCCCTGTTCGAGCACGGTGGCTTTGGCTTCCTTCATCCATGCGCCGAGGTCTCCCTTAATACCGTTCAGCCCGGCTTCTAAAAGTTCTTGTGTAGTCATGCATTTCTCCCGCGGCGTGTGCTACGCACACGAATCGCTTTTCATATTGAGTGTGTGAATTTTGCCGGGGAGAGTGGACTACTTGCCGGCTCTCGGCGGGTGGCCAGTCGTTGCAACTGGTCGCGGCGGCCTCGCGACCGGCTCTGCCCTGACGCTTGAACGAGTGGGCGGGGGTGCTAGGAAGAGAATACGACGAACGGCGCGAAAATGTGCATAACTAATTGGGCGCTCCCTTCGTGCGCCCTCCCGCGCCGGCGCGTTTCGCGATTGCGGCTAACCATTCGCTTTGCGCGCGCAGATTCTCAGCGGCCGACGCAACCGCGTTTACGGTCAGGTTGTTCGCCTCGATCAGCTCATCCAGTTTGCTTTCGACCCGCATGAGCGCTTCGCACAGGATCTGCAATGGGCTTTTCTGCTCCGTATCCGTTCCCTTTTGCTGTTCCATCTGCTGCCTCTCTTTCGCGGCACTCGGTCAAAACTTGATCGTCTGGAATCTCCGGGCATTCGGGCTCGAAATCTTCTGCCGTGAGAGCCCGCAGTTCATGTGCGGTGAGCAGTCCGTGACGCCGCAAATAGTTCGCTTCGCTTTCGAACTGCGGCGGGTCCTTCGGGTCAAGGCAGACCAGCTCGTCGGGATCCCGTATTCAAGCCAGGGCACATGCGCGAATCCCATTCCCCAAGGCGGACCACCAGCGCCCGAAACCTGCAGCCGCGGCTCTGCGAGTCTGCCGTCCAGGTAGGCGTCACCTCCGGGCGCACTTCTCGGTGCGCTGTACCACCACCAGCGCGCGGGGCGCGTGCCCGGGTGCTCCGCGATGAAGTAGGCGAGCACATCCGATTCGACCTCCTGCCAGAGTGTTTTGAGTTGGTCTCCATTGCCGCCGCGGGAATTAATCCATTCGCCGTGGAGTTCGAAAATCTTCCGCGAGAAATTCCGTTCCTCATCGACCTCATCGGGATTCTCGTCGCACAACCAACTCCACACGGCCGGGTTGACCTCTGGCCGCTTGCTTTTCGCCTTCCGATACACTCTCGGCATCAGTACCCCTTTCCACGCGCGCGCGGCGCATCCGGCGCATCGACATCCAAGCCCAGCTCCCTTAGCAACCGGCTGAACAGCGCGCGGCTGTCGCGCTCCACTTGCAGCCCCGGGTGTGGCTTTCGCGCGCCGTGACGGTCCACAAAAAACGCGCCGTCCTTCTCAACCGCTTCCCGCCCCTGGGCTGCGCGATCCAGGCTCTCGCAGGCCGCCGTCAAAAGGAGAACGTGATGCGGCTCGAGGTGATAATCGTGAACTACCGTTGACCACCATGCCTTCGTCGCCGGCCGCAGATGCTTCGGCGGGCGGCGCTTGGGCTCTTTCTGTCTCATTTCTGCCTCGTGTTTTTATCGTTTGGGTACATGATTTTGCGCGCGATGGGGCGCGCCGTCTCCGGCGCCAACTCCTCCCGGATTGTGACCGCCCTTACCGGGTCGCCGCCGCTTTTCTATGTAAATCCTGTCGATTCATAATGAACCGGGTAACCATTAAAGCTATCCTTTATTATGTGTTCAAAATGGTACATCCTGAGTCGCTGGCCCGAGGAGGGCGCGGAATGGCCTCTGCAACCGCCGAAATCTCACAAGTTCGTCCACAAATCGCGACGATTACGATCACCGACCTGAAAATTGCGGCCAAAGCCTGCTTAACTGCCCACTGAAACCGACAAAGACGCCAAGATCGCCGGCGCCGCCAAGAAGGTCGCCATCATGGCCGTGCTTGAGCCTCTGGCCGGTATCAAAACCGAAGAGGAACTGAAGGCCATGGGACCGGAGGAACTGGCCCGCCGGATCCGGCAGCGGGTGAAGAGCGGAGCGGTGCGGCTGAAGGGGATCGCGGTCGATGATGTTGTCGCCTGCATCAAGGAAACCGCGCACCGGCGCGATGTCGCATGGAAGGAAGTCTTCATCGCCCGCTTGGGCGAATCCGCGGCGACTGCGGTAATCGGCGCTGCCGACGAAACCCACTTCTACCGGGTGGAAGATCCGAGCCGATGAACTCGATTCGAGCTATCAAAAAAGGCGGACTGACTAATGTCTTTCCTGTGTTGGCACCACAGAGCGCACCAAAGGCAGAAATTACGGACCCAAGGGCGCCCGACAATATGCTTCGATTGCCTCACCGGCCACCATCAACCCTGCGAGTCCGAGACGTGCACATGCGTATGCAATGAAAGTCGGATTGCGAGGTGCGGCTATGGCGCTAGGGCGGTCTGCCGAAGCGCGAGGGCGCCGCTGTTGTGATCGGCAATTGTCACTGAGATGGGAAGCGCCGATTCCTGCGCCTGGATGGCTGCAGCGCGCCGCGCGCACGGTCCTAGCCCGTCTGAGATGGCGGATTTCGTTCGGCACGTCCAGGCGGCCGGCATCGCCCTTCTGCGGCAATTGAAGCGGCTGGTCGATGCGGCGGTCCAGCAGGAAGAATTGCTCATCACCAATGAAAACATCCCATTCTGAGGGGCGGCGCCCGAGGTAACAATAGGAGATGGCGGCTCGCCGGAACTGGCCGCTCAGGTCCCCCGACCGCGATACATGCCAAATCGCGGCCGTGTACCCGCCGTGTACCTCAGTTCCGCGATTCTGGCGTTTCTTGCAATTTAGGCGAGTCACAGAATCAGTAACTTACACGCGCTCAATACCCCGTTAGGGTTCAACTCCCGCCGCCTCCACCAATCTATCTGGAACACTTGTCTATCTAGAACAAGCGACCGGCCTTTCCACGAAAATCCGCGCGGTCGGTCTGTCGACTTCCCTCAGCGGCTAAAGCCGTAACTGTATTGATGTGCTTGCGGCACGGCTGAAGCAAAGACGCTCGAAGCTATGCAACAGACTTGCGGGACGGGACACTGGATCATCCCAAGAAAAAATGGGGAGGGCTGAGCGCCCTCCCCCGAGCGGAAGCTCATGGCGAAGCTAGAAGACGAACTTCACCGCCAGACGGGCGGTGAAGGGCGTCTGGAAGCCAGTGCCCAGCAGGGTCGAAGTCGTGGCGCTGGCCACGTTGGTGGGCTTCAGGAAGTCCGCGTTCGGAGTACCGAAGCCCAGATCGATGTCCTGGTTCACGTACTGAAGCGTTTTGCGGTTGAGGATGTTGAAGAAATCACCGGCGATGACGAAGCGCGCGCGCTCGGTGACCGGGATGGCATAGTCGGCGTGCATATCCCAGTTCTCGGTGGTCGGAGTGCGTCCCAGCTTCCCGCGTCCGCCAATGGGAACCTCACCCGCATTTTCGTAGGCCGGATGGGCCGCCAGTTCGCTGATCGGGATTCCACTCTGGACCCGGAAACCGGTGCCCAGGGTGAGCCCCTTGGCATGGCGGGAGAAGGTGTAACTGAGATAGGCATTCGCAACGTGACTGCGATCGGTGGGCAGCACGCCGGGCCTGAACTGGTCACCGAGGAGGTTGAAATCGCCGCCGGTGAAGTCGAACAGCGAGCTGATGCTGGGATCGGTTTGGCCGTTGTCGTTGCGCAGCGCGCCCTCAAAGTTGCCGAAGAGCTTGGCGTAGCGGTAATTGACGCGGGCCAGCCAGTTGTGGGAGAAGGCCTTGTTGACCTCGAATTCCCAGGCCCAATACTTGCGGACGGGATTGGGGAAGCCGTCGGGAATGCCGTCTGCGACAAGCGAGCCGGGAAGCTGGCCGTTGACGCCCAGGGGGGCGAAGCAGACCGCACCGGGGGCAACGGTCTGGCCGAGGCTGTTCTGGACGGGATCGAGGACGGTGGCGGGGTCGCAACCAGCCGGCGGAGCGCCGCCGCTGGGGAACGGGAATTCCACCGGATTGGTGTAAAGGTCGGTGGAGGCATTGAGGTTGGAGATGTTGTAGACCTGGTTCACACCGGCCAGGTAGGCCTCCGGCGGGATGCCGCTGGCGTCCTCGACAATGCGCTGCAGCCCGCGGTGAATGTACTTGACGCTGGCAATCAGGCCGCCGGGGAATTCGTGCTCAATTCCGCCGACGTATTCATCCTCGTAGGACATCTTGGTGCCCGGCAGGATGGCGGTGGTGCTTTCGCTGGAGACGGCGACGGAGCTGTCCACTCCACCGGCAGCCCCGTTCAGCACATGGGCCGCATCGACAATCGGGGTAACGCTACCGAACTGGTCGATGGTGGCGATGCGCTGCCCGTTGACGACGGTGAAGGCGGGGGCGACGCGCAGGCCGAAGTAATCGAGTTCGTTGGTCAGCGAGCGCTCCGCCATGTCGAGCGGAATGGCGTAGTCATAGCGGGCGAAGTTGAACCAGAGTTTGGTCTTGCGGTCGCCGATGGGGTCGATGGCGACGCCCAGCCTGGGCGACCAGTTGTCGGTGAAGGTGTAGGAAACGGCCTGGCCGGTGAGGCGCTGCTGCTCCCAACGCAGACCGAGGTTGAAGGTGATGTGCTTGCTCGGGGACCAGGAGTCGTTGATGTAGGCGGCGTGGTAACGGCCGCTGGTGTTGAAGAATTTCTGGCCGTCAGCGTTGACACCCCACTCGCTGCGGAAGATTCGCAGCAATACCGGGGTCATGCCGTATCCGGGCACGTTCATCAACGGGCAGAGGGTGCAACTGGCGTCCGCCGGCAGCAGCCGCCAGCTGGCGTTGGCGGGCAGGCCGAAGGCGTTGGCGGAGGCAGTCAGATCGTTGGTGTTCCCGTCGGCATTGGCGGAGGGAATGGTGATGGTGGGCCCGCTGTACTGCCGATAGCCGTCGTAGATCGGCTTCTGCATGTTGTAGCCGAGGGAGAAGGTGTGCTGACCCAGGAAATGGAAGACCTTCTGAGTGTCGAGTTCCACCCCATAGCTGTCGGTGGCGGTGTTTTCCACGAAGCCGAGGCCTTGGGGAATGAACTGGCCGCGCTGGCCGGGGAGGCCGTCGACCTGGGTCTGGTCAATGATCTCGTTGAGGTTGGGGAACCCGCCTTCGTCGAAAGTGGAGTGGTTCCAGGTTGCCGAAGCATTGAACAGCCAGGTGGGCGACAGGGTGGCATTGTAGCGAGCCACCATGTTGCGCGTGCCGAACTTCAGCTTGCTGAAGGCGGTGGTGTTGTCCCATGGTCATCCGGCGGAATGGACCGGTGCTGGTGTGCGCCGGATCGCCGAAGACGGAAAACTCCAGCGTGTTGTTCTCGTTGAGCTTGCCGGTGCCCTTGAAGGCATAGTTGTAGGTGTCGGTGCGCAGATTGAAGGTGCCCAGGTTGGCCAAGCCGGCGCTGGCGGGAGCTTGCACGAAGCGCTGTCCCCAGGACGGGTTGAACGAGCCAAAGAAGAAGAGGTGGTTCTTCAGACCCGGCACGTACCCGCCCAGTTCACCGGCGGCATCGAAGGAGGCATTGTTGATCAGCCTGCCAGCCGGGTTTACCAAGCCGAAGTCGTCGGGGTTGACGCGATAGGCTTGGAAGCTTTCCGGCTGAATGTAGGTGGAGATGGAACCGTGGTACTCGTTGCTGCCGCTCTTGGTGACGATCTGCACGACACCGCCGGTGGCGCGTCCATACTGCGGTTCAAAGCCGGCGGTCTTGACGTGAACCTCCTTAATGAAAGAGAGGTTGATGCCGGTGCCCTCGGAGCCGTAGACACGGGAGAAAACACCGATCCCGCCAAAGGCGCTGTCCGTGATGTTGACGCCATCGGCGACGTAGCTGTTCTCCAGCCCCGAACCTCCGGAGATGGAGGGGTTGGCGGCCCCCGAAGCACCGCCGGAGACCGTGCCCGGGGCGACGTAAAACAATCCGGTCACGTTCCGTTGTACCGGGACCTTGGAGTAGAAGCTGTCAGGCAGGTTGGCGCCGCTGGCGGTGGAGCCGGTGTCGACGGTGATGGCCGGCGCCGTGACCTCGATGGTCTGGGTGACTTCGCCGGGCTGCAGCTTCATGGTCAGGTAGCTGGTCTTGTCGATCAGCACTTCGACGCTGCGATTCCGCACGGTGCTGAAGTTGGGAGCGTTGGCTTTGACGGAGTAGTAGCCCGGCGGCAGGGATTCGAAGGTGGCCTGGCCGGCGTTGCTGGTGGTGCGAGTGACCGCGCCGTTGGGACCGGAGACGCTCACCGTGGCGCCGGGAATGACCGCGCCTTGCGGGTCCTGAACGGTGACGTTGATCTTGCCGCGCACTGCCGTCTCCTGCGCGGCCAGGGTGAGGGACAGAACGACGACGAAGAGGAGCGAAAGTAGCGTCGCCCGGGTTGGGCTGGTTCGCATAGCTGTATACACCCCCTGGTATTTGCAAGGGAATTCCAGGCTGGCGCAAGCAAACGGGGAACAGAGGGATAAGCCGCCCAGAGAGGGATTCACCCCCACATTCACGCAGCGGAAGAGCACGGGAGCTGCCACAGCCGCCCGGAGGAGCGGGCGCGCGGCTTAGGCCGCATTTTGTTGCGATTACACCACCTTGATATATCGCAGTACGATATGTTGCCTACCAACAACCGAATCCCGCAACCCGCAATCTGTGGAAAATGGAAGGCCGGAGCCGCTATGTATCGTGCAACGATCTTTCGTCCCGGAGAGCACATCTTTCCCGCCCGGGCGCCTCGCCTGCCGCAGTTGGGCACGGGGATTCCGAGCGTGTTACGAAATTACCCGCAAGGGAGAGCGGAGCGATGCCTGGGCGGAGCGGGCGCTCACGCCCGCAGAGCCGGCCCGCTTCTACCGTGGCCAGCGATGAAGCCCGCAGCGAGAATGGCCGGAGTTCGGCGGTCACGGGCGCGAGACTTTACGGCGCGCGGGCAAGCTGACGCTGCCCGGAGGCCGCCGGGAGGAGCGAAAGGCGGAGACCTGCAATCCCAATTGAGCCACGATGCGGGTCAGGCTGTTGCGGTGAAGACCCAGCCGGGGCGCGGTCTTGGAGAGATTTCCCCGGTGTTCGCGCAAAGCGGAAGCGATGAAGGCCTTCTGAAATTCGCGGACCGCCTCATGATAGAGAATGCCACCGTGGTACATGCGTTTGACTAGCGAGTCCAGTTCGTCGGACATGGCGGTCCCCGCTGCGGCAGAAATGAGGGCGTAAGGCTTGCGATATATCCGCAGCTCCACATATGTTCCCAACCGGCAGCCAAGTCAATGCCATTTCTCCAACTTTATTGCGCCTGAATTGAGTGGGTTGACGGAAGCGCCCCGGGGGCTGGGCAATTTGCGCCGTGTTTTTCCACAATTGCACAAGAAACGGTCATTGACAGCGAATGGTGCACTGTCTAATCTGCGTGGCCGTCGACGGCTGAAAGGGTTGGCGGCGATCGCCGCCGGTCCGAAATAGGCTGGGTGACCAGAACGGCGGAGCGATCCGCCGGACAACCGGACCCGAAAAAGCCGATGGCGCTGCGAGACGCCATTGGGGTCTGGAACTGCGAAAGCAGTGGTCGCGTCAAGAGGCTGTGACGGTGCGTGTTCCACGCCGTTGGCTCCCTCGCAGGAGTCGGCGGCTAGGGCATAACCAAGGTCGCAGCCTCTTTAACTTCCTTCCCGCTAGCGTTTCTCACCACGCGCAGCCTGCAGTCGGCGGATTTGAATCATCGCAGTGCAGCGGCCTTATCAAAAAATCACCGTCAGGCGCGGAGATACCCGTGGCCACCCCGACGTTCAACGACCGGCGACAGCAGCCGCGAATCGCTTTCAAATCACCGGCAACCATCACGGTGGGCCAGCACACGGTAGCCGCCTCCGCCAGGGACATCAGCGCCAGCGGGCTGTTCTTCTTTACCGACGTGCCGCTGGTCGCGGGCGGAGAAATCGAAATCGTGCTGGTGCTGCCGGAAGAGCGGGGTCTGCCGTTCCAGGGAATGATTCACTGCCATGGACGCGTGGTCCGCACCGAGTCGTCGGGCGGGCAACAATATGGGATCGGGGTGAGGATCGAGAGCCTGGTAGCCGTTCCGCAGTCCTGAAGAGCAGAGGAAAAACCGCCTCTGCGACTTCGCACGTGGGTCAGTGCAAACTGCTGAAGTGATTGGCGATACATCCGTCTACGGGTGATCCTTCCAGGTTTTGCACAGGTTTTTCCACAAAGCTGTGGAAATGCCACGTTTCTACTTCGGCTTCAACTTCAAGGAAGCCGAGTTGATGCAATAGCGGAGCCCGGTGGGACGAGGCCCATCAGGAAAAACATGCCCGAGGTGGGAGCCGCAACGGGAGCAGGTGACCTCGATGCGGCGCATGCCGAAAGACGGGTCCTCATGTTCCTCGACGTGCTGCCCGGCAAGGGGCTGGAAAAAACTGGGCCAACCGCAACCGGAGTGGAACTTCGTGTCCGAGGCAAACAACTCCTGCCCGCAAGCACCGCAGCGGTAAACACCCTCGGTCTCCGTGTCCACGTACTCGCCGGTAAAGGCGCGCTCCGTGCCTTTTTCGCGCAGGACGTGGTACTGCTCCGGGGTAAGATCCCGTCGCCACTCCTCTTCCGTCTTGCGAATCTTCTCTGCCATGGTGGATCTCCTGTCGGACTCTCTCCTCCTGGGATTAGAGTCAGACGGTGTCCTTCGCGCTTCAACGGGTTCTCTCCCAGGTTAGCGCCCAAAAAGCGGGGCGCGAACCTGGGGCACCCCGGCCGCGGCGCTCTCTTCTGCGATGACCGCTGCGTCATTCAGCGCATTGTCGAGTTCACCTGAGCGCTGTGCGGAGAATCAAGAAGCCCGCCAGAGCAAATAGGAAGTAGCCGAAGTAGCGTTTCATGCGTACCTTATCCACCTTCACGGCCCGCCGGGCCCCGATCTGCCCACCCAGGAAGATGCCGGGAACCAGGACGAGGGCCACGCGCCAATCAAATTGCCCCGCCGCCAGATGGCCGAAGAAGCCGCCGAAGGCCGTCAGTCCCACCATAAACGCAGAGCTGCCGACAGCGATGCTCATGGGCACGCCGAACAGCAGCACCATCATTGGGACCTTGAGAATCCCCCCTGCCACCCCGATCATCCCGCTGACCGCCCCCGCCACAAAGGAGATGGGAAGAGCCAGGGCCAGGTTGATGCAGTAGGTGTCGTTGCCGACGTACCGTGCCCACTGAAAAACACTCCTGGCTTCGGCAGCGCAATCGTGGTTCATCTTGAAGTGCTTGACCATGAAGATGGCAGCGAAAGTGATGACAGCAGCAAAAAAATAAGTCAATGAGCGCCCGGTGAACCGTCCGGAAAACAAGCCTCCGACGAAGGCGCCCACGGTCGTGGTGCTTTCCAGCGCAAGAGCCATGGGCCAGTCCACCATGCCTGCCTTTCGGAAGACGACCGTGGAAGATAGAGAGGTAACCATGATCAAGAACAGGCTGGTGGTGGCCGCGATGTGGAAATCAATCCCAAAGAAAAGCTGGATGGGGGTGTAGAGCACACCGCCACCCTGGCCCAAGGCCGAAAACACTACCGCGTTGAGGAACATGGCTACGTAAAAGAAAAAAAATAGTAAGGTGGTCATCGCATAGTCCGGTCGTCTTCGCGCCCTCGGCGAGCCTCTGGGCCGTTGCGGCGAGGTGGACCCGAAGGCATCCGTCCTGTCCAGTTGGTGTTCGTCAGGCCCGTTCAGCGCAGGGCACACATACCCGTTTGCCCTTTACGCTTTGCAACTTATGCACAAACACCCTTTCGCCACATACTTCGCACAAGTCGGTGTCAAAAGTTCCCTTGGATTTCTGAAAAGGATAATCACGCACGGGACCAATATTCAGGAACTCGCTTTCCGCCCGGTTCATAACGCCATCCACGAGTGGATCGGTAATACTCGGCGGCACGTCTTGGGGAAGAACACCTTGTTTGCGCTGCTGCACGAAAGGTGATTGGAGCATTTTGCCGAAAAATTCGGGCTTGAGCTGGACCCGGACCGCCTTTTGCCGTTTCGTATCAATCAGGGTAAAAGCCATTTTGCCGTAGTAGGTCTTTTTGACGTTGCTTTTGCCATATGTACAGCCGGTAACGGTCATCAAACCGTCGACGAAGCAGCCTGCAGCGTGATCGTCGCCAGTCTCGACCAGCATCATCAGTTCCTTGTCCTGTGAGCGCTTCACGCCAAGAGCGTTCAGGGCCGCGGCTCCAGCCCGCAGTCCGAGCGGCATGGCTGGACATTTGTGGCCGTGAAATGTTCGCGCTACTTCGAAATAATCTTTTGCTTCTATCATTGCGATCGTTTCTCCTTTTTCGTCCAGAGCCCAAGGTCCTGTACGGCTTTCTCAAGCGTCGCCGCCAGGGGATTGCATCTGCTACACGCAGTGCCTTTCTCTAGACTTTCATGATTTACCTCGATCTCTCCTTAAGGACCTGCGTAGCGCAGGTAAAGAAGTTGCAAACACACGGCGTCAGCAGCCGGTAGTACACAAGGTTTCCCTCACGGCGGTCCCCAACGATTCCGTGGGCACGAAGCAGGGCAAGATGCTTCGACACGGTCGAGGCATCGGTTCCCACCAGCCCGGTGAGCTCCCCCACCGAGCATTCCCCGCGGTTAAGACGATCCACGATCATCAGACGAGATTCGTTGGCT
Source organism: Terriglobia bacterium (assembly GCA_963740615.1). Lineage (GTDB taxonomy): Bacteria > Acidobacteriota > Terriglobia > Terriglobales > Acidobacteriaceae > JAIQGF01. Next base: position 24,080 of record CAVUEZ010000003.1, on the reverse strand, counting down.
AGTGCTTTCAGCACCATTGCCTGCCTTGCGAAGACGTTCGATTTCGTCATTTATCTTACTATATGGCCATATGGCCAAAAACGCAACTACTTTGGGAGGCCGCCTGGGCGCGCGGCGCGACTTGCCGGATGCGGTGAGCCGGCGGCAGACGGACTTTGCAATCAGATGATTTTTCTGCTCTCATACTGCTTGTCCCAGGCCGAGTGTAAGCCCGGTCTTTCCGCATCATTCATGTTCATTGTCCGGGTGCGCATCGGCTGGGCTCCCCCATGGCACTCAAACTCGCCACCATTCGCAAGCCCGCCAACGGCCGCCCGGCCGTCGTCGAGATCGCTCCCGTCCCCGCCGCTGATCTGGACAATCCGGCGCTGTACATCAACCGCGAACTGAGCCTGCTGGCATTTCAGAGGCGGGTCCTGGAAGAGGCGGTGGACCAATCCAATCCATTGCTGGAGCGGGTGCGTTTCCTCTCCATTGTGGGATCCAACCTGGACGAGTTCTTCATGGTCCGGGTGGCGGGCCTGATGCGGCAGATCGATGCCGGCACCACCGAAGTGGGTCCCGACGGACTGACCGCCCGCGAACAGATTGACGCCATTCGCACCGAGGTTGGCACCCTGTTGGGCAACGCGCAGCGCTGTTTGCACCGGCAGTTGCCTGCCCTGGAGCGCGAGGGAATTCATTTTCTTCAGTACTCCGAATTGAACGCGCAGCAGCGCGCCAAGGCGGGAAAGTACTTCACCGACGTGGTGTTTCCGGTGCTGACGCCCCTGGCGTTCGATCCGGGACGTCCCTTCCCCCACATTTCCAACCTGAGCGTGAATCTTGCCATCCTCATTCGCGACAGCAAGGGCCAGGAGCACTTCGCGCGCCTCAAGGTCCCCGACAGCCTGCCGCAGATTGTTCCGGTCGATCGCGTGACGCGCAAGAAAGCCGCGATCAAAAGCCAGGCATACATCTGGCTCGAAGACCTGATCGCGGCCAACCTGGAGGCGCTGTTTCCGGGGATGGAAATCGTAGAGTCGCATCCCTTTCACGTGACCCGCGACGCGGACATCGAAATCCAGGAACTGGAGGCCGGCGATCTGCTGGAAACCACCGAGGAGGGCCTGAAACAGCGCCGGTTCGGCGACGTCGTCAGACTGCAGGTGGGCGTAGGGACGCCGCAGCACATTCTCAAAATCCTGATCAGCAATCTGGAGGTGGACCGCAGGAGTGTTTTCCGGCTGAAAGGCCGGCTCTCGCTTTCGCGTTTCCGGCACGTGGCCGAGATTGACCGCCCGGATCTGAAATGGCCGAATTTTGTTCCCGGCATCCCCTCGCCGTTGGCCGCCGAAACCGAGGAAAACGATCTGTTCGCCGCCATCCGGCACCGCGATGTGCTGCTGCACCATCCCTTCGATTCGTTCGCTCCGGTGATCGACCTGCTGGACAAAGCCGCCCATGACCCGGCGTCGCTGGCCATCAAGATAACGCTCTACCGCATCGGACGAAACTCGCCGGTGGTGCGGCAATTGCTGGAGGCGATCGCGGAGGAAACCCAGGTTGCGGCGCTGGTGGAACTGAAGGCCCGCTTTGACGAGGAAAGCAACATCGAATGGGCAAGGGCGCTGGAAAAACAGGGGGGCCACGTCGTCTATGGCCTACCGGGTTTGAAGGTCCACGCCAAGGCGGCGTTGATCGTGCGCCAGGAGGGAGACCAGATTCGCCGCTACGTCCACCTGGGAACCGGCAACTACAACCCCACCACGGCGCACCTGTACACCGATGTCGGCCTGCTGACCTCCGACGAGGACATCGGCGCCGATGTCACCGACCTGTTCAACTATCTGACGGGCTATTCCGCCAAGACCGATTACCGCAAGCTGCTGGTGGCGCCCATCAATCTGCGCGCCCGTTTTGAGGAGATGATCCTAAGAGAGATTCAGCACCAGAAGGCCGGCGGCAACGGCCGCCTGATTTTCAAGATGAATTCACTCACCGATCCGAAGATGATTCACCTGCTCTATGAAGCTTCGCAGGCCGGGGTGAAGCTCGATCTTCTGGTACGCGGCATGTGTTCGCTCCGGCCTGGAGTTCCGGGCATCAGCGAAAACATACGGGTGACCAGCGTGGTCGGACGTTTTCTGGAGCACAGCAGGATTTATTATTTTCACAACGGCGGCGACGAAGTTGTTTACGCCGGCAGCGCCGACCTGATGACCCGCAACCTCAACCGCCGGGTCGAGGCGCTCTTCCCTATCGAGGACCGCAGGCTGGTCCGGCATCTGCGGGACCGGGTCTTGGAACTCTATCTCCGGGACAACGTGAAGGCCCGGGAGATGCTGGTCGACGGCACCTACAGGCGCAAAGCCCCAGTACGCGGCGAGGAGCCGGTCAACGCGCAAGAAGAGCTGCTGCAGCACCGCTGCGGCTCGAATGCCCGTCGATAAGGGCAGCTTCCGGCTCGCCATGCGGCTCTACCGTCAAAACGCATTTCGCATCCCGCAGCCCGGCGGAGAATCTAAATAGGGACAAGTAAGGAGGCCGACTCGTGGCGAGCACACCGTCTCCATTCTCTCTGAACCCTTCCCCGGCTGTCTTTCAGCAGCGCCGCGTGGACGTACTGGTCTCTCTGCAGAAAGCGGCACAGGAGATCGGGAGCATTCTTGAGCTGGACGAGTTGCTCGATTACATCGTGCACCGGATCGCGCTGGATTTCGGCTGCATCGAGTCCAGCATTCTGCTGGTGGAGGGCGATCAGTTCCATCTCGCCGCCGTACATGGCTGCACCCAATCCAAGAAGGGGGAGCGCTGGCCGATTACGGAAGGCCTTTCCGGGCAGGTCGTGGCCACCGGACGGGCGCACTACGCCCCCAACGTCTCGCAGGAGCTGCATTACCGCGCATGCGAGCCTCACACTCGCTCCGAGGTCGTCATTCCGCTGACGGTGCGCGACCGGGTGATCGGAGTTTTTGGGGCTTCGCACCACGATCTGGACGCCTTTCCCCGCGCGCAAGTTGAAATTCTCAAGGCGCTGGCCGGCCACGTCGCGGTGGCCGTGGACAACGCCCAGCGCATCCAGCACGAGCGCCGGCAGATGCACCGGCTGAACGAAGAGCAGGACGAGGCCCGCCGCATCCAGCAGAACTTGCTGCCGCGCGCGGCCCCGTCGCTGCCCGGTTTCCAAGTGGAAGCGCAGTGCATGCCGGCGGGGGCGGTCGGCGGCGACTGGTACGATTACATTCCGCTCGCCGGCGGGCGTGTGGCGATCGTGCTTGCCGATGTCTCCGGCAAGGGCATGCCCGCGGCGCTGCTGATGTCGGCCACCCGCGGCATCGTGCGCTCCCTGGCGCCTCTGGCCAGCGGCCCGGGCGAAGTGCTGGCGCGCGTCAACCAGATGATGCTCGACAACGTCCCCACCGGCCGCTACGTCACCATGATCTATGCGGTGCTCGACCCGGCGAGCCGCACCCTCACCTTCGCCAGCGCCGGCCACCCCTGGCCGCTGCTCTGCCATGGGACTGACGTGCGCCCCCTGCACACCGACGCCGGCTTGCCCCTCGGCCTGCTTCCCGGCGAGTTTACCGAGCACACGGTGAAGCTCTGCCATGATTTCCGCCTGCTGTTCTACACCGACGGAATTTCCGAGGAGATGAATCGCGAAAACCAGGAGTTCGGCAGCGAACGGCTCATGGAATTCGTGGCCGCGCACGATTGCAGCCCCTCGCGGTTGATGCAAGCGATCAAGGAATTCCGCGGCAAGTGTGAGCAGAAGGACGACGCCACCGTCATCCTCCTGCGCAGCCAGTGAGGAATCTCGGAAAAAGAGTACGTTGTAGGCGGAAGCGAAGCGGGCAACTCGGCAGGAAGAGGGCGGGAGAATGGCGGCCAGGGACGGAATCGAACCGCCGACGCCAGCCTTTTCAGGGCTTCATTAACGAGTGTTTTGAACAACTTACGTGACTCCAGGTGGCCGCCTAAGTCATTGAGAAGTCGCAAAAGGCGTGCGAATCGTGGGTGCAAATCGTGGGTTCAAACGCGGACAAAGAGAAGACCCACCCCATGGTCAATTGCTCGCTCGTTAATTTCATTTTTGAACCAAGGAGCCTGTGCCAGGTCTCGCATCAACATTTGTCGGACTCTACGCGTGTGCTTGTTCGACATGCTTCAGGGTCGGCAACCGCCGAATGGATTTTCCCGCCTTCTTCTTGGCGATACGCAGGTCGTAGAGACTTTGCAGGTTGAGCCAGAACTCAGCGGTGGTACCGAAGAAGTGGGCGAGTCGCAGAGCGGTATCGCCCGTCACGGCGCGTTTCCCATTCAAGATCTCGGTGACGCGGTTGGTCGGAACATCGAGCTGCCGCGCAAGCTCCGCCGCGCTCATGCCCAACTCTTTCAGCTCTTCGGCCAAATGCTCGCCAGGGTGAATAGCGGTTACGGCCACGATGGTTCTCCTAATGGTAATCAACGATCTCCACGTTGGATGGGCCGGGCGCATCTCCGAGCCACACAAAGCAAATCCGCCACTGCTCATTGATGCGGATGCTGTACTGACCCTTGCGGTCGCCTTTCAGCGCTTCCAAACGATTGCCGGGTAACGCCGCCAGGTCCTTAAGCTCGACAGCTGCCTCCAGGCGATCCAGCTTCAGGCGGGCAGCACGCTCAACTCCAGAGAATGCCTTTATCCGTCTACCGGCTGCGAAGTCTCTGGTCCGCTTGTCCCGGTAGCTGACGATCATGACGTAGCATAGCGTTCGTTATGCTGTACGTCAAACATAACGGATGACGTTGGCGGCAGCAACGCGCGAATCATGCGTGGCAAGCACATTGTCGCCAGCTTCTACCGCACGCTGCCAACACTGGCGAGTGGGATGGTCCGTACTACGGCGCAGACTGGGGTTTCAGCACAGAGAAGCCCCGCCCACCGGCTCGCTCTCCGGTTTCTGCGCGTACCCGCAGCAAAGGAAACTGTTTGCCGCTCACGAATTCGATTACGTGCGCCTCGGGATCACCCACCGCAGCGACCACGGCTGGGCCGCGTGCCGCGAATGCGCAGGCCTGGTCGACCCGGGAACGGTGGAACGCGCTGCTGGACCGGGCCGTTTCCGCCTCTGCACTTCCCTCGTCTGCAACAGGAGGCTAGCAGTAAGCATGAGCTCAGAATGACTTTATCCATACACAGTTCGGCTTAAGGGAATGGTGAAAGAGAACACCGATCCATGTCCAAGTTGGCTGGTGACGCCGACAGTGCCACCGTGCGCTTCCACGATGGCTTTGACGATGGCAAGGCCCATCCCGGTCCCCTGGACGGAGCGTTGACCTCGACCGCGGTAGAACTTCTCGAAGATCATCCCCTGCTCAAAGCTGTCGATTCCGGGACCCCGATCCGCAACGCTCGTTTTCAAGGCGCGGTCTTCGCTTTCAGCGGTTATATAGATCGGTGTTCCCGCCGGGGCGTACTTGGCAGCATTGTCGACGAGGTGAGACAACACTTCTTCAATTCGCTTGAGGTCCATGCGGACCTTGGGCAAGTTGTCCGGCAGGTTCACCTCAACCGGATGTCCCTTCAGGATTTTGCCGGACGTTTCCAAAACCCCTTCCACAGCTTCGTGGATATCGTGCGGCTGAAATTGCAGTTCCACCTGGTGAGCGTCGAGCTGCGCCATTTCGCCGGCTTCGCCGACCAGTCGATTCAGACGCTCGCCTTCTTCATTGATCACGGTCAGCAGATCTTTGCGGGCGGCGTCATTCAGTTGATCATCCGACAGAAGCGCCTTCGCCGACGCCAATATCGAGGTAAGAGGAGTGCGAAACTCATGGGTAACGGAATCCAGCAGAGCAGTCCTCAACTTCTCATTTTCCCGCGCCGCTTCAGCCCGGCCCAGTTGCTCGACCGCACGCGCGTGTTCCACGGCAATCGCGATCAGGGTCCCAATCGGCTCAAGTGTTTCCCGCGAGAGAGATCCCCCGATCACTCCAACGGCGCCGACCGCACGAACTCCAATACGCAGCGGGACAAAATACCTGCTGCGGGCTTCATCAGAACTCGGCTCGCCGCGCCCGGCCGTGGCACGCAGGCCCTCGCGATCGATCATTCCTTGGGCAGCAAGATCGGAATAGTAGGTTTTCGCGCCGTCGATCAAGTATACGGCTGCGGCGGTCACGCCGAACGCTTCGACCACCTGGCCAGGAATGGCATTCAAAAGCTCCAGGACATTGTCGATCGCCAGCAGGTCCTGACTAAACGCGTAAAGGCGCTCGACATCGTGGCGACGGCGGTTCGCATTCAACGCCTCCTTGCGAGCGCGATCGGACAGGTGGCTCGCAATCACCGCCGTAATCAGGAAGGCAGCGAGTGAAATCCAGTTTTCGGCATCGGCGATGGTGAACGTGCCAACCGGCGGGAAGAAAAAGAAATTGTAGGCAAGGGTGGCGAGGACGGCCATAAATACGGCAGAGGTGAGGCCCCATCTCGTCGAGACGACCAGGACTGCCAGCAGAAAAGTGAAGCCTACGGTTGCCGGGTTCACGTGGACAAACTTGAAATAGATCAGCGTGATCGCCGCCACTACGGCTGCGCTAAGCGCGAAATACAACACCGAGCTGTGCAATCGTCTGTTCACGCCGCAGATTGTAACTGACACCTGCTGTCTCTTTGGACGAGAATATGCTCGTGCCCACGAAGACACCGGAGCAGTGGCTGGAGGAAACCGCGCCCACGAAGAAGAGCGGCATCTTCAAACTCTTCCTGGGCTATGCGCCGGGCGTCGGCAAGACCTACAACATGCTTAGCGAAGGAATACGCCGTCACAGCCGTGGCGAGGACGTGGTGATTGGGGTGGTGGAAACCCATGGACGCTCAGGAATCGCCGAGCTGGCGTCACGCCTCGAATCGGTGCCTCGCAAGCAGCTCACTTACAAGGGCACGATCTTCGAGGAGATGGATGTGGACGCCATCCTGGCCCGCAAGCCCTCCGTTGCGCTGGTAGACGAACTGGCGCACACAAATATCGAGGGCAGCAAGCACCCCAAGCGATACCAGGATGCGATGGAGCTGCTGGATGCGAAAATTGACGTCCTGTCCACGATGAACGTGCAGCACCTTGAAAGCGTGACTCCGCTTGTGCAGCGGATCACCGGGGTGGTGGTGCGAGAAACAGTTCCGGACATCGTGATGCAGCGAGTCGATGAGATCGTGCTTGCCGATTTGACACCCGAGGCTCTCCACGCTCGCATGCGCCGGGGGGACATTTATCCCGTCGAGCGTGCGGAACGCGCGCTCTCGCACTTCTTCCGCCCCGGCAACCTCATCGCGTTGCGGGAGCTGGCCCTGCGGCAGGTCGGCCAGGTGGTGGACCGCAGCCTGGAGTCGTACCTGGAAAAGGAGCACATCGAGCAGCGCACGCCGGTAACGGAGCGAATTGCCGTTGGGATCAGTTCCAACCCCGCCGCGCAATACCTGATGGCACGTGCCGCACGCATGGCCGAGCGCGCCGACGGCGAACTTTTCGTCATTTACGTGGATATCGGCGCCGACGAGAGCCCCGAGAACAAGCGTACGCTGGCGGAGAACATCCGCTTTGCCGAACACCTGGGAGGCAAGATCGTGACGGTGAAAGGAAAGAGTGTGGCCGAGGAGATGGCGAAAATCGTGCGCGAGAAACACATCACGCAGGTGGTTTTGGGCCGCTCGGCTCTGAGAGGATGGAGGAAGTACCTCTACTTGTCCGCCCTTCATAGATTCCTCCGGGATGCTCCTCCGGTGGATATTCACATCGTGACCCAGGAAGCGCGATGAATACGGCGCCTGGCCCTGAAAAACGTCGGATTCTAGTGGTCGATGACGAGCCGCAGATCACTCGTGTGCTGCGCACGACTCTTTCCAGCCACGGATACACCATCCGCACGGCAGGTGACGGTGATGAAGCCCTTGAAGTCATGCGTGAATGGGCCCCGGATCTGGTGATCACCGATTTGGCCATGCCCAACATGGAAGGCCTGGAATTGTGTCGCCGGGTGCGCGCAAAGTCCGCCATTCCGATTATTGTGCTCTCCGTGCGCGGCGAGGAGCAGACCAAGATCGAGGCCCTCGACGCAGGCGTTGACGACTACGTTACCAAGCCGTTCGGGCCCAAGGAACTGCTGGCGCGGGTACGTGCTCTGCTGCGCCGGGCCGGGATGCCGCCGGTTTCGCGGGAGGCTACCAGAATTGAGATTGGCGATTTCGTAATCGATCTGGAAACACGCCGCGTCACGGTCCGCGGGCGAGAGGTCCACCTCAGCCCCAAGGAATTTGAGCTGGTATTTTACTGGGCGCAACATCCGAACAAGGTGATCACTCACCGAAAATTGCTGGCAGCGGTTTGGAGTGAGACACCGACAGCGCAAGCAGACCACTTGCGGGTCTTTGTCAACCACCTTAGAAAGAAGTTGGAGCCCGAAGACGGTTCCGTGCGCTACATCATCACCGAGCCTTGGGTGGGCTACCGGTTTGAGCCTGGGGATTAGCGCCGTCGTTTTGCTCCACGCCGGCCTTCACGAAGCCTCTGGGAACCGCCTTACGCGAGGTGTATGCCTGCGATCAGCATGTCGATCAGCTTGATCCCAAGGAACGGCACGATAACCCCGCCGAACCCGTAGATCATCAGGTTGTTGCGCAATAGCGCAGCGGCCCCCAGGGGCCGATACTTTACGCCGCGGAGCGCCAGCGGAATCAGACCGATAATCACCACTGCATTGAAGATCACCGCTGACAGGATCGCCGACTGCGGTGTTCGCAAATGCATGATGTTCAAGGCGTTCAGGACCGGAAACGTGCCCGCGAACATCGCCGGAATGATCGCGAAATATTTTGCCACGTCATTGGCGATGGAAAACGTCGTAAGGGCCCCACGCGTCATCAGCAGTTGTTTGCCGATCTCCACGATTTCAATCAGCTTGGTGGGATTGGAGTCAAGGTCCACCATGTTGCCGGCTTCCTTGGCCGCCTGAGTGCCGGTGTTCATGGCTACTCCGACATCAGCCTGTGCCAATGCAGGGGCGTCGTTGGTGCCATCACCAGTCATAGCGACCAACCTGCCGCTGGCCTGCTCTTTCTTGATAAGGTCCATTTTTTCCTTCGGCGTAGCCTGCGCAAGGAAGTCGTCCACGCCCGCCTCGCGCGCGATGGCGGCAGCCGTAAGCGGATTGTCCCCGGTGATCATCACGGTCTTAATCCCCATGGCTCGCAGTTGGGCAAACCGCTGAGCGATACCGCCCTTGACGATGTCCTTCAGCTCAATCACACCCAGTGCCCCACGGGCTTTTTCCGCGACCACCAGCGGCGTGCCCCCGGAGCGCGCTATCTGCTCAACTCTGGCGATGACTTCGGTGGGGACGGCCAAGCCGTTCCCCTCCACGTACCTGGTGATGGCATCGGCAGCTCCCTTGCGGATTTCAAACCCGTTCATGTTCACGCCCGACATGCGGGTTTGCGCGCTGAAGGGAACGAATTGCGCTTCATGCTGCGCCAACTCGCGCCCGCGCAAACCATACTTCGCCTTCGCCAGCACCACGATCGAGCGTCCCTCCGGAGTCTCATCCGGCAGCGAGGAAAGTTGCGCAGCGTTCGCCATTTCGGCAGGGGTGACTCCCGGCGCGGCAAAGAACTCGACTGCCTCCCGGTTCCCGAGCGTGATCGTGCCCGTCTTATCTAACAGAAGCGTATCCACATCGCCCGCGGCCTCCACCGACCGGCCCGACATGGCGAGGACATTGTGCTGAACCAGCCGGTCCATGCCTGCAATGCCGATCGCCGAGATGAGCGCTCCAATAGTCGTGGGAATCAGGCACACGAGGAGCGCAATCAGCACCGTCACGGAAACCACCGCGCCGGCGTACGCTGAAAAGGGCTGTAGCGTGACGACCACAAGCAAGAAGATCAGAGTCAACACCGCCAAGAGCACATTGAGCGCGATCTCATTCGGCGTCTTCTGGCGCTCTGCACCCTCTACCAGAGCAATCATGCGGTCGAGGAATGTCTCCCCCGCGTTGGAGGTTATTTTCACTTTGATTTTGTCCGACAACACGCGAGTGCCGCCGGTTACCGCCGATCGGTCTCCGCCCGCCTCGCGGATGACGGGAGCGGATTCGCCCGTGATCGCCGACTCGTCCACGGAAGCGACACCTTCCAGGATTTCGCCATCGGAGGGAATGAATTCGCCGGCGGAGACGAACACAACATCGCCCGAGCGCAACTGTGAACTCGGCACCTTCTCCAGCTCCCCGTTGGGGCCGATCCGGTTGGCGACGGTTTCCGAGCGTGCCCTACGGAGTGTGGCGGCCTGGGCCTTTCCTCGGCCCTCCGCCATCGCCTCGGCGAAATTGGCAAACAGGACTGTGAACCAGAGCCAGGCTGCCACTTGGCCGGTAAACAAGGCGCCTGTCCCGGCCCGCAGGTCGTTGATGAACGCAACCGTGGTGATCACGCTGCCGATCTCAACGATGAACATGACGGGATTCTTGAACTGAATTCGAGGGTCCAGCTTGCGCAAAGAATCCAGGATCGCCTGGCGAACGATCTTCGGGTCCCAAATCGACGTTTTCTTGCGAATTCGACCTGCCATAACGAACGTCTCTCCTATTTGCCGTGCGTGGCCGAAGCGTGGAACGACTCATCCAGCGCGAGATTCAATTCCAGGACGTTGATGCGCGCGCGCCCGAGAAATCCAAATGTTGGTGGCTCGATATGTGCCCGGATCAATTCACGAATTTTGTCGACCGAAACATTTCTTGCGTGCGCAACACGTGCAGCCTGTATTTCCGCCGCCTCCGGCGGAATGTCCGGGTCCATGCCGCTTCCGCTGGTTGTCACCATTTCCGAAGGCACCTGGCCGGGCCGCACGTGATCAAGTTTCGTCTCTGCTGTGAGGCGTTCCTTTACAGCGTTGAGAAGCACGGGATTGGACGGGCCGAGATTGCTTGCGCCCGTGGCCGCGGCGTTGTAGTCAACCGCAGAAGGACGAGGATGGAAATACTCGTCTCGCGTGAATTTCTGTGCGATCAGCCGCGATCCGAGGATGGTTCCGTCACTGCGGCGAATCAGGCTCCCCTCAGCTTTGGAGGGGAAGAAAACCCGCCCAAAGCCCCACAGCACCAGGTGGTAGCCGAAACCAAGCAGCACCATGGTTACCATCGTGAACAAAACGGCCTGCTTCACTTCCTTGAACATAGTATTCCTCACTAATGGAGCAGCAGATGCTCCGCAATCGGACCAAGCACCGCAACCGGCATGAACATCAGCAGGCCCAGGATCAACACCACCGACCACAGGGTGAATCCGAAGGTTACGCTGTCCGCTTTGAGCGATCCCGCCGTCTCCGGCGCCGCGGGCTTGGCGGCCAGCGAAGCTGCCAGTGCCATGGGCGCGATGATGGGAATGTAGCGCGCCAGCAACATCACCAGGCCGGTTGCGATGTTCCAGAACGGCACGTTATCGCCCAGACCCTCGAATCCCGACCCGTTATTGGCCGCCGCGGAGCTGAACTCGTACAACATCTCCGAAAATCCGTGGGGACCCGGATTGTTTAACCATTTCAGGACCTGATCTGCATTGGGTGTGTGCACCCACACGTAACAAGCGATGGCCGTGCCCACTAGAATCAGCAGGGGATGTGTGAGTAGGGCCAAGCTCGCCAGTTTCATTTCCTTGGGCTCAACTTTTTTGCCCAGAAACTCCGGCGTTCGCCCAATCATCGTTCCCGCCACGAACACCGCGACGATAACGAAAATGAGCATGTTAATGAAGCCGACCCCGACGCCACCGAAGATGTTGTTGAGCCACATCCCGATCATGGGCATCATGCCGGCAAGCGGAGTCAGCGAGTCATGCATCGCGTCCACGGAGCCGTTTGAGGTGACCGTAGTGGTGACAGCCCACAACGCGGAGTGGGCGGCGCCAAAACGTACTTCTTTTCCTTCCATCGACCCAGTGGATTGGTCCACGCCCATCTTTGTAATCGCAGGGTTGCCATGAGCTTCCTGGTTGACCGCAAAGATCACCATCGGGATGTACACAGCCAGCATCACGACGAAGATGACGACAGCCAGCTTTCGCCGGTTGACGAACATGCCCAGCGTCCACAACATACCCATGGGAATAACCGTGATACACCAGGTCTCGACGAAGTTGGAGAAAGGTGTCGGGTTCTCGTAAGGATGGGCCGAGTTCGGCCCGAAATAGCCGCCGCCATTGGTTCCGAGCTGCTTGATTGCCACCTCGGGCGCGACTACCCCGCGTGCGATGGTCTGTTCCGCACCCTCCACCGTTTTCGCCTTCGCCGCGCCATTAAACGTCATGGGCGTGCCCTGGGAAATAAGGATGGCGCCCACCAGCAGCGCCAGGGGAAGGAACACGCGTACCGTAGCGCGCGTCACGTCCACGTAGAAGTTGCCGATCTGCTTAAGCCGATTTCTGGCCAGAGCCCGGATGATCGCAATACAAGCGGCAACGCCCGTTGCGGCCGTCACGAATTGCAGGAATGTGATGGCAATCATCTGCGAGAGATACGACAGACCCGTCTCGCCGCTGTAGTGCTGCAGGTTAGTGTTCGTCACGAAGCTCGAAATGGTGTTGAAGCTGAGCGTCGCCTCCATGCCGCCGATCTTGTCGGGGTTCAGCGGCAGGTGTCCTTGCAGGGCGACGACCGCGAATGTCGCCAGCCACATGATGACGTTTGAGATCATCAGCGAAAGCGCGTAGCGCTTCCAATCCTGCATCTCCTCGGGGTCCGTTCCGATCAGCTTCAGGATCAGACGCTCAATGGGTCCAAAGACCGGATCCAGGAACGTCCGCTTTCCCGTGAACACGCGGAACATGTACCTCCCGACCAGCAGACTGGTGGCAATGGTGAAGAGGATAGTGAATGCAACGTCAATGTATTCCTTCGTCATACCAACCTCAGAACCGTTCCGGTCGCAGCATTGCGTACGTCAGGTAGCCGAACACAGCGACGCTGAGTGCCAACAGTAGAATCATCATCGGTTTCACCTATACCCGGTCACAAAGCTCGATAAAGCCCGCCAGGGCAGCAAACGTGGCCAGCCCCAGCAAAATCATCCCGATCATAAGCATTGCGAAAATCCTTTCCCCGCCGCTAGCGGCGATGAGAGTTCGCGAGGGTCTCGACTCGGGCTTCCTCCTGCTCAGAGGTCCCGCCTTTCCGGCGAGATGTCGTCACGCGCTTCGACACGAACACCAGAAACCACCACGCCCGACGCCGCGTCGGATGGTCAACAAAGAGCACTTTCCGCCCCAGGACGCCAAGCCACTGTGCCAGGCTGCGCTCGCGGGACCACAATCCCGGCTTACCACCAACCACGACCAGCGAACCCGGCTGCAACACTTGCTGCAAACAGGACCTCCGATCACGGCCGACATAAATTTCGATCACTACTTCGCCTTCCTCCAACTGTGCCTTTGTCACCAGTTCACCCAACTGGCGCGCGAATACACCGATCGGAACGGGAGGGCGCCCCAAGGGCAGGGCGTAATGAACAACTTCGACTGCCACCAATGCGATGCGAGCCTCCAGACTTTTGGACAAATCGCCAGCAGCGCGCAAAGCGGCCAATGTCGCCACCGCAGTGGTGTAAACGACGTTCACGCGCAAGCGAAGATCCGGCCTGCGTTCTTCCGACCGCAGTTCCGCTCCGCTGCCTTCCGGTACCGATTTGTAAACTGTGATCATTTCCGGCGTCCTGTGCCCCACTCCTTAGAAAATGAATCCCACTTCGGCCAGCCCACGGAGCTGGTTGCGGTCGGTACCTGCGGGCCCGAACGCGAAGCCCGGCGTGTAGTCGCTCGCCCGAACAAAGGAGAGATCGCCGCGCACGAAGAAGCGCTTTTGCTGAAACGCAGGGGTGACAGTTAGCGACCAAGCCGCGCTGCCCGGCCCATAGATCAGGTTGACCGATTGCTCCGCCGCGCTTCCCGTGCTGGTGATGTATTCCCCGCGCCCCGCGACCGACAAGCCGTGCTTGAACGTCCGGCTCAGCAGGAGTGCCCCGGCCCAGGTCGAGGCGCCCTTCACAACCCCTACATTCGGGTTGGTAGGCACTTCGCTCGCCTGAAAATAGGGCTGTATGATCCAGTTCCCCTTTGAATATGTGTAAATCACCGCGTACATCGTGCTGTTGTTCTGCACAGGTGTTGCCAGCTTTTGAAAGACTGTCTGTCCCAGGTTGCCCATGCCCACAAACGTTACGCTGTGGGGTCCATTGGCGTACGTCAAGGAGCCACTCAGCCATGAGTAGCGGTTGGAGTAGTACCCGTCGTTCCAACTGAAGGAAGCCGTGAACTTACCGAAGGTCTGATTCAGTTGAATGCCGCGGTTGATGGCATTCTCCTGGTTCCACAGCAGCCCGCGCTCGATATTCATGTTCTGAAAGTCAAACGTGTACTCAGCACCCATCAGCGTGGGCAGTGCGCCAACCATGATCGAAGACGTTTTCGTCGGCGCGAGCTTCAGGTACGCGACCGGCACTGGACCGTAGAGATTGGTGATTGCTTTATCGGTCGCAAGGAAGGGCGTTCCCAAGGATAGGATATTGTAGGGACCTGCCTGGACGTAGAACTGCCACCATCCGTCGGCTTTTTGAATGAACACTTGGCCGTCACTCAGTGCGGCTTGCTTTTTGTCATCACCGCCGACGGGATTTCCCTGCACCAAGCCCGTCCCACTGACTACTCCGTTCAAGTTGAGCTTGCCGAGAGGTCCGGCATCAAATGTGACTGGCGGGCCAGCGCGCAGCGGCCCCACGAAGGTCGGGGTCGGCAACGGGCTCGGCGCCGAGGCTGACGCGGTTGCGTCGCTGGACCGCTCGGCTGACATTTGCGTTGACGGACCCTCCTGGGTCGCGTCGGTACCCGTTCCCGCCGGTTCCACTTGCGCCAGCAGCCGCGTGGACGCGGCCAATAGCACAAGTGTCAGAAGCCACAGTAACCTCCGGAGTCTCGCGGACTGCCCTGGAGTATCGGAAATCCTGCGTCCCCGGAACACCATCGTCGGACCTGCATGGTTTACGTCGTACTTGCCATCTAGCTTCACTTCGCTACTCCAGTCCATACGGAAGGCAGTCGCTCTCGCCATCCACTTCGATTGAATGCCATTCGCCATTAATTCGGCATAAGCGCTTCGTTAAATAACCGTTAACGCGACATCCCGCACCGACACGGAATTGCCTGAGAATCAGCCGGCCTGCTGTTCGTCCGTCTTCTCTCCAGCATCGGTCTCCGAACCTGCTGCCTTCGATTCATTCCGGCTCTGCTGTCCTTGAACCGCGCCCAGGGCGACGAGAAGAATAATGACCAGCACCAGAAACCCTGCAGTAGCGATGACCATAGCGGGGCCCCCTTGCGTACAATCCATGGCTTGTGCTGCACTCGCTTCCAGACGTGCTTACGTGCGAGGACGAAAGTCGTAAACAACCCAGGCCTCGCTCCGAATGTACTCAACGTCAGGAACTTCTTCTCGAAGCTTCCGTCGAAGCGACACGAGGGCGGGCAAAAACTCTGTTTGATGTACTCCGGTCTCATCTGACTTGGTCTTCAACAGCGTGCCCGGGGTAACGAGGCGCTTCTTGTGGGACATCAGAAAAACCAGCACATCGAATTCATCGCGGCTCAAGTGCAATTCATGGCCGCGAACTGTAGCCATCCGCGTCTCCAGGTCAATGCGGAAGTCTCCCGCCGCCAAGACGCCTGAGCGCGCCGCCCGCGGTTGTAAAACGGAATCCCACGTATGCCGGGCACTCTGCAGTACTGTTCGTTCCCCAAGGCGTTGTGAATTCGTTGCCATAGGCGAAGCCCTTCCCTATTTCTTTGCGGAGGCGGCTTCAACAGACGGCGTCCACACGTTCGTCTCACCGATACTCCGCCATCAGTTGCTGCCCGTCTTCGGCGTTATACATTTCGTGAAGTTCGGTTCTCTGCGGAGATCTGGGCAAGGCGCTAGTCGAGTCCGCGTCTTCAATCTCAATGATTTCAACGTGCGAGTGGAGATATGGCGATACACGTGCGACCTGGCGCACATGCTTTTTGTCCTCTTGGTAGAGAGCGATCAGAAAACGGATCAGGAACACCACGCCAAAAAGGCAAATGCCGATTACGACCACGCTCGCCGTCATTGCCAACCTCCTTACCTCAATCGATTGGATTACAGGCGGCGTTAACGTCGAATAAACCTTTCCTTAAGAAACCGTTAGCGCATGGAATTTGCAGCACGGGCGGAGGCGCCTCGATTACCCTTTATCCTTTGCAAGCAGAATCAGATAAGCGGCAACAAGCATGGCTGTCCCTAAAATCAAGGGACCCCAACTGAGTCGACTTTGATCGTCCAGAGTCGCTATGCGAATCAACCCCGCCCAGATGAATGTTGCACCCATGACCAGCAAAACCGTGGCGGACCGTGGAACAACCTTCTTGAGCATAAAATCACCTCCACGCTCAGGCGATGCACCGACTCGGCCAGATCCTGCAAGAAGGGGCATCGCAATGATGGCCGCCTTTGCCGGCGGGTGCGTCGAACTGGTGGTGACACGACCCCTGCGCCCATTTGGATTACAAACCTCCTTAACGTCGAATAAGCGATCCCTTAAAAAGCCATTAACGGCCAGCGGGGGTGGTCCGGCGGCGTCTGGCATTCACCCAATTGACTGGAGAGAATCTCGTATCGCCGTCATTGCGACTGGCTATAACTTTGCACTTTGAAAGTCTTGGACGGAGCACGCCCACCGGTTCCACTCTGAGTGCGTCCAATACGCCGCTGCTAAGGGAAGGGGACGATTGTTCAGGCGCGCTCGCTATCAGAAAGGCAGTTTGCAGCGCGTAAAGCGCAAGAAAGGGCCAGCAGTCTGGATTTTCCGCTGGTATGAGGTCCAGGCAGACGGCCGCAAGGCTTACCGCAGAACCGTGATCGGTACGGTCGAGGAAGTACAAACCGAACGCGACGCGCGGCAGGCGGTTGACGCTTTACACATCACCGTAACCAGTAAGCTCCCGCGGTAACCGTTCCGAAGTTCACGTTCGAGACACTGGTCTCGCACTATCTGCTGAATGAGCTGACGGAGGACCCAACGAATGCCAAGGTGCCCAAAGCGCATTCCACGGCGGTGACGTACCGGCGCTACTTGAACAAATGGATCGTGCCACGCTGGACGGGATATGCGCTTCGCGACATTCAGCCCATTGCAGTCGAAAACTGGCTGTTTGGATTGAAAGCAGCAAATGGTACCAAGGCGAAGATTCGCAACATCATGAGCGCAGTGTTTCGCCACGCAATTCGTTATGGGCTGCTGCCGCGCGACGCGGATGCCAATTCTATCCGCTATGTGCGTCAGACCGCCGCAAGCGAAGTGACACACACGGTGCTCACGGGGGACCAGGTCGTGCAGATTCTTGCGAATCTGCGAGAACCGTGCCGCACGATGGCTTTCCTCGACGCAGCCACAAGCTTGCGCATAAGCGAACTGCTTGCGCTCAAGTGGGAGGATATTGATTTCAAGAAACTCGAAATCAATGTTAGACGGGCCATCGTCTATGGCGTTGTCGGGCGCTGCAAGAGCAAGGCGTCGAAGAAACCTGTCGCACTCGATCCGTTTCTGGCGGAAGTGCTCTGGAAGTGGCGGCTCACATCAGCCTACAACCAAGCGGAAGATTGGGTCTTCGCCAGTCCGAGAAAAAAGGGCAAAACGCCGTATTTGCCAGGCATGCTTATCCGCTGGCATTTGCGGCCTGCGGCGAAGATGGCCAGCGTGGAAGGTACGGTTGGCTGGCATACGTTCCGTCGAACTGTTGCGACGCTCCTGGTCGCCAACGGCGAGGATATCAAAACCGTGCAGGAATCGCTGCGGCACGCGAACAGCAGAATAACGCTGGATCTGTATGCTCAGGCGGTCACGCCGGCAAAGCGCAACGCCCAGAGCAAGATTGTCCAGATGCTGCTTCCGGAGAATCGCGATGGCAATAAAATGCCTGTGTCCGGAGCGGAGGACCGCTTAACGAACCCTTTCAAACCCTCGCCACCCGACCTTAAAAAAACTAAGTTGTTGAAAGGAATGGTGGCCAGGGACGGAATCGAACCGCCGACGCCAGCCTTTTCAGGGCTGCGCTCTACCATCTGAGCTACCTGGCCACGCTCGTCTCCGGAGATTGCGGGAAGGCGGCGCGCAGAACGCGGCAGATCAGTCTCCGGAAGACAACATTGTAACAACCGCTTCGGAATCGCTCAAATCGGCGCACCAGGGCGCCAGCGGCAGGCGCCGTATTTTCCGCCGCGCCGCCGCACCCGCGGTTCAGCTTTTTGCGCCAGCTAAGCAGAAAGATGCCCGCGCCACCAGCCTCCGAGTTGAGGCGCGGCGAGGAGAAGGTTTTATTTGCCGGCCGCGCTCCCACGCTGTTTCAGCCAGGAAATCAGGTTCTGTTCCTGCAGTTGCTTCACGCGCACGCAATTTTCCAGGGTCTCCACTCCCAGCCGCAAAGTGCGATTGCCTCCCGGATCGGGATGTTGCGCGAACCACTGTTGAATATCCTTCTTGGCGTCCTCGCTGCAGAACGCGCCCGCGAACATGCCGTATCCAAATCCCAGGGCCGGGCCAGCCTTCTTCTGGATCTCGCCCCAGTGCGCCTTGATGAATCGCCACGTCAGGTCGCGCGTCTCCGGATTACTGATCTCGCCACCCATCAATTGCAGCATGTCCTGCGACCGTACGGCAGGCGACAGCGCCATTTCCAGGGTACGCTGCGCCAGTTCCGGCTGGCGGAAGGCGGTGAGCGCCTCCGTATAGCGCCGCAATTGCTGTGGGGTCTTCGCGCTCCTGGACTCTGCCACGAACTCATCGTACAACTTGGCGTCTCCGCCAAGCGCCGCCAGACTCAGCGCCATCCCGGCCATGTTCGGATCCACCGACGAAGGGTCCTTCATGTACTGCCGCGCCAATTCGGCGGCCTGCCGCATCAGCCGCGGGTCGCGCGCCACGTAGCCCATGGCGCCGATCACCGTGCTGCGCGTGGTCTTGGCTTCGTCTTCTTCGCCCGGCTTCGCGGTCCAGCCCAGTTGGTCGTAGAGCGGCCGGAACTGATCCCCCACCCAGGCGCGAAACGCGCCGCGGTCCGCATCCGACACCAGGTGGCCGGAGATGAAATTCAGGGGCCCGGCAATCGATTGCACGATTTCATGAACGCCGTCACGCCGCAGGTCTTGCGCCAAGTTGAGAAACTGGCCGACCGGATGCTGGCCCGCGCGCACCAGCGCCCACTCGTCGTTGAGCAGGACAATGCGTTCCGCCGGGGTCAGCGCTGTCTCCGCGTCGGCCGCCAGTTTCGACGTCAACTCCGGAGTGTAGGCCGAGCGGTAGTATCCCTTGCCGCCGGCGTTCACGTATGCCCAGGGCGCGCAGCCCTGCACTGTCACCGTCTGCTGCTTGCGGGTCATCAGCTCGCAGCGCGGCGCCTGGCCGGGCGCTGTCTTGATGCACACCGGAATCTGCCACAGCTCGGGACTTCCCTGCTTGAGCCGCTGCGGATCGCTGTAGAAGCGCGTTTGCGACAGCTCGACCTCGGTCTGGCTGCCGCGGCAATGCGCGGTAACGCTCAGCATGGGCGCGCCTGCCTGCTCCACCCAGGTGGGCATCACTTTGTCCACCGGTTTATGCGAGGCCTGCGCCACCGCGTTCCAGAAATCCGCCGCGCGCGTGTTGCCGTAGGCGTGTTGCCGCAGGTAAAGGCTCACCCCCTGGCGGAAACCTTCTTCTCCCACCCAGCTTTCCAGCATTCTGAGCACGGCGGCGGTCTTGTAATAGGCCACGCCGTCGAACAACTGGGCGATCTGCGCCGGGGTATTGGCCTCGTTGCTGGCCGCGTGGATCGGGCGCGTGGACGGCAGTGCATCCAGGTTCAGGGCCTGGGAACTGCCGAGGATTGCTCTCAGCTCCGAGTTCCATTCCGGCTTCCATGCGGCGACCGGTTTCGGAGCCATCCAGGTGGCAAATCCCTCGTTCAGCCAGATGTCGTCCCACCAGGCCGCCGTCACCAGGTCGCCAAACCACTGGTGCGCGATCTCGTGCGCGCTCACGCCGGCCACCGCACGGCGGGCGCCCACCGACGCCTGCTGGTTATCGAGCAGGAGCAACTCCTCGCGATAGGTAATGGCACCGGTGTTTTCCATCGCTCCCGCCGCGAAGTCGGGAATGGCGATCAGGTCGAGCTTCTGGAACGGGTACTTGATCCCGTAGTACTGGCCGTAAAACCTCACCTGCTGTTCGGCGGCGCTCAGCGCGAACGCGCCCATGTCTTTCTTGCCGGGGGTGGCGCAGACACGGACCGGGATTCCGTCGACGCCGCCCTGCAGGCACTGGAAGTCACCGACCTCCAGCGCCACCAGGTAAGTGGACATTTTCGGACTGGTGGCGAACTTCAGCGTGTGTTTTCCCGCGCCCGGCCCCGGCGTATCGGCAAGCAGTTTGCCGTTCGAGATCGCCGTATCGCCCGTGTCGACCACGGCGGTGACATCAAAGGTTGCTTTCATGGCCGGCTCGTCAAAGCAGGGGAAGGCGCGGCGCGCGTCGGTCGCCTCGAACTGCGTCACGGCGTAATTGCGCCGCTTGGTCTTGCTCAGGTAGAAGCCGCGGAGCTGATCGTTGAGGACCCCGGTGAAGCGGATGTGGATGGTGGCCGGCCCGGCGGGCACCGTGTTGGCCAGCGCCAGGGTTGCCATCTCGCTCTTTGGGTCGGTGGACGCCTGCGCCTTCTGCGTGGAGTCTCCCGATTTCACGCTCACGTCCTGAAACCGGATGTCGGCGGCGTTCAGCACGATCTTCGTGGTCGGCTTCAGCACGCGCACGTCGATGGTTTCCTCGCCGCTGAAGGTCGCCTTGCCCAGATCGGGTGCCAGCGTGATCTGGTAGTGACCCGGGACCACGTCTCCGGGCAGCCGTTGGGCATTCGCCACGGCTGCAAGGGAGAGCATCAGCGCAACCACCACAAACAACCTCTTCATATTGCCTCCAAAGAAAAGATTCCCCTGGCACATGCAAAGAATAATAGACTCCCATTCAGCCACATGGTTAGCGTTGGAGGAGGATGGTTGTGATGAAACGCTTGATTTCGCTGATGATCATCGGCCTGGTAGCGGTGGCCACATTCGGCCAGGGCGACGTGCCAGCCTATCACAACGCGCCGCCGCGCAAGGGCGAGAAGGTGCCGCCGATTCTGCCCGCCACCGAGCGCTGGGGACCGAGCTTCAAGTATCCGGTGCAAACTCGTGCCTATGAGCTGGCGGAAAAAATTCCCGGGGTCCTCTATCAGCAGCCCTGTTACTGCCGTTGCGACCGCTCCGTCGGCCATACCAGCCTGCATAGCTGTTACGAGAGCACCCACGCCGCGCACTGCTCCGCCTGCCTGAAGGAGCTCTATTACGCCTATCAGATGACCCGGCAGCACAAGACCCCGGCGCAGATTCGCCAGGGCATCATTCGCGGCGAGTGGGAGAAGATCGATCTGGAAACGGCTGCCTCCATCCAGTGACGGGCGAGTCGCCGCGCGCAATCGAGCGCTTTCGCGAACCTCGCCCTTCTGGATTGTAGGTCCTCGAATTGGTCCTTTGGTGGAAGCAGATTCCGCGGGTTGACGCGCACCGTCTTTTCTCATATAAACGTGCTCTCGACGGCGCAAGCTTTTTCCACACGCTTGCCCCATTTTGATTCCCGTCGGCGGTTGCGCAGGTGCAACTCGATGAAGAAAAAAGCGGCAGCAAAGGTCAAGCGACCATCTGCTAAGCCACAGAAAAATAAGGTTAAATCGAGCACAGGCGGTCGCGTTGTCAAGATGAAAATTCCGGTCCAACCAAAGTTTTCGCCGCAGGGGGATCCACGTTTTGCACAGGCTGTGGAAAACTATCAGGCTGGCCTGAAGGCGATGCAGGAACACAAGTTCGACAAGGCCAAGGGCTTGTTGCAGAAGGTGGTAGCTTCGGCCCCGCGCGAACTGGCGGACCGCGCCGCCGTTCACCTGAGCACCTGTAATCAGCGCATGTCTCGCAGCACCACCAGCTTCAAGACCCCCGAGGAGCACTATGATTACGCCGTCTCGCTGATGAACATCGGGGATTATGTTGGGGCGCGCGAGCACCTGGAGAAAATCCTGAAGCAGAGCCCCAAGGTGGACTACGCGGTCTATGGGCTTTCGGTGCTGAATTGCCTGACCGGGCACTATGAGGATGCCCTCAGGGGCCTGGCGGAAGCCATACGGCTCAACTCATCCAACCGGTTCCAGGCGCGGAATGATTCCGACTTTCAGAACCTTGCCGACGACCCCCGGTTCACGGAGTTGATTTATCCTGAGGTGGGATGAATCGCCCCGATAAGGCCCCCTGGGAACCGATGAAGGCCACCAAGTTAAACCCCCGCACCGGACACCATGAGCAGCCGCGGCATCAACGTGGTCGCCATTGGCGGGGGCACCGGCCTGTCGACGCTGCTGAAAGGGCTGCGCGAACATGTGCGGCGGAGCGGGGAAACGGCCGGCGCCGCGGCCATCGGCGAACTCTCGGCCGTGGTTACGGTCACCGACGACGGTGGTTCCAGCGGCCGGCTGCGCAAGGAGTTCAACATCCTGCCGCCGGGCGACATCCGCAACTGCATCGTCGCCCTGTCCGAAGACCAGGCGCTGCTTTCACGCCTGTTCCAGTACCGCTTCCAGGGGGGATCGGAGCTGGATGGACACAGCTTCGGCAACTTGTTTCTCGCGGCGCTGGCCGCGATAACCGGCGACTTCGCTGAGGCGGTCAAGCTCTCCTCGGAAATTCTCACCACCCGTGGCCATATCTTCCCGCCACCACCTCCAACGTGGAGCTGGAAGCGGCCATGAACGACGGCTCGCGCGTGCGCGGCGAAACCAGCATCACCAAGAGCCAGAAACGCATTGTGCGCCTGGAGCTGTCGCCCCCGGATGTCAGGCCCCTCCCGCAGACCCTGCAGGCGCTGGCGGAGGCGGACCTGATCACCATCGGGCCGGAATCGTTATTCACCAGCCTCATCCCCAACGTGCTCGTGCGCGGCGTTCCGCAGGCGATGGCCGACTCTCCGGCCATCAAGGTGTTCGTCTGCAACCTGATGACCCAGGCCAACGAGAGTCTGGGGCTCTCGGCGGCCGATCACGTGCGCGCCATTTACGATCATGCCGGGTGCGCCATCTTCGATTATGCGCTGGTGAATCGGAGCCCGGCCTCGTCCGCGCTGAAGGCCAAGTACGCGCTGGAAGCGGTCTTTCAGATCGTGGCCGATACCGGCGAACTGAACAAGCTGGGCGTGCAGGTGATCTCCGGCGATTACTTGTTCGAGGAGGACGGGGTGGCGCGGCACGCTTACAGCACCATTGCCGGCGACCTGCTGGAACTGGCGGCTCGCAAAGCGTCCCCGGTGGCCACCGGCCACGAGCGCTCCCCCGCCCGGCGGCGGCCGTAAGCAAGGAACGGCCGGCTTCCTGGACCGACGCCCTCAAACTTCCCGCCTGATGCGATAAGATGAATCGCGCCATGCCTACCCGCAAGTCCATAACCCCATCGCGCGACGGGCGCAAGCAGCCGCGCTTCGCCATCGCCATTATGGCCGCCGGCAAGGGCACACGCCTGAAATCCCGGCATCCCAAGGTGCTGCACGAAATCGGCGGAAGACCTCTCCTTCAGTACGTGGTGGAGGCGGCCAAGGCGGTGCTGCCCGCGCAGGATATTTTCGTCATCATCGGGCACGAGGCGGAACGGGTGCGCGAGGCCATGGCGGGAACAGGCGTGCGGTTCGTGCTCCAGGCGGAGCAACTGGGAACGGGACACGCCATCATGTCCGCCCGGGAGTCTTTGTCCGCCTACGACGACCTGCTCGTGCTCTCCGGCGACGTGCCCCTGCTGCGCCCTGAAACCATTGCCGGCATCCGCGACTTTCACCTTAAGAACAACGCGGCCATGACCATTCTCTCGGCGGACTTTCCCGACCCAACCGGCTATGGACGAATCCTCCGCAGGAAACAAGGCGGGCGCCAGACCGACGAAGTGGAAGCCATCGTCGAGCAG
>CAVUEZ010000002.1:0-276407 GCA_963740615.1 Terriglobia bacterium | reverse complement strand
ATTCCAGTAAGCTCTCGTAAACGGAACCGAGCTCTTCCACGTCCAGACCTGAGTAGTTAACGCGTTGGTATGTATTTCCAGTCTTGAAAAGTGAAAGGTGACGCACTGCCAAGAGGAGGTCGTGATTGTAGAGATCGGTGCCCGCCAAATCGGGAATTGCGCGTTTCTCGTCAAACAAATCGCCGTTAAGCGGCGGAATGCCGAGGGCGTTGACATCGAGTCCGTATTCGAATAATGAGAACGTCTCCTTGAGCCCAATCCACAAGTCGCTAAACGGCGACCCCTCGACAATGCGGCCCGCACGCTCACGTAAGCGCGCGATGCTGTACCACTCCTCGTAGATTTTCTGATTCCGGTCAGAATGGTCACCATTGGAGACAATCAAACCGCGCTCCTCGGCGACCATGAGGAAAAGCAAACGGTAAACAAGCAATAAGAGCTGACGATGCAGTCTTTCCGGCGTCAGCTTTCCAGCATCATAGCCGGCTCGTAGCTTCTCATTGCCAGGATGTTGAAGAAATGCCGCACCCAATATTTCCAGAGCCTCTTTGACGCTGCCACTGAGCTTTTCGCGGATGCGCAGGCCCTGCTCGATAGAATCGAGGTAATACTTCTCAAGCAGGCAGTCCGAGGGTTCTTGCCCTGATCTCGGGAATCGGCTTCGATGACACAGCCTGTAGAACAGCGCAAACTCGTTAAACCGATTGCCTTCGAGAATGCTTTCAAGATCGAATTCGAGGTATGTCGGACGCGAAGTGCGCGATGAATCCCGAAGCAGCCGTAGCGTTACACCGTTCGTCAGAATGCCCCAGGGCGACTGTTCGGAGTTATTCAGGAAGTCCTGCAACATCGCCCGTGGGCTGGTGCGCAGCTTTGTATGCAATCGACGATCAAGGTCGATCTTGCAGCCCTCGATATGAACAGGAATCGCGTCCTCGCCGTCGCCGTTACGGTGTGAAATTGCAAACGTAACGTTGTTGACGACAACCGCACTCGTCTGGAGCTTGAGATCGAATCCCAGCATCTCTGGGTCCGAAAGCAGCGAAACGATCCAGCTTCGCGTGATCGACGTGCCGTATGGATCTCGTTCAGTAAGTGACTGCCTGCGGCGCTTGAAATTGCTCCAGAGATTCTGTGCGTCGGCCCAGACACGGCTGATTTCGTCGATCAGCCGCTGTCCTTTAGTGAGGCCGAAATCGGCAGGTTTCTGACCTACGGCTTGGTCGGCAACAATCTTGTCGAGCAGGTCATACGGTAGGAGACCGCCTTCGGAGCGGATTGCCACGTAACGCATTAGGCATTCCCCCCGGGCAGGAGAACGTACACGCCCAGCAGGTCTGGTGGATAGGCACTGACCTTCACCTTACCGCCGCCCAGCGTGCCTTTCAGGCGGTCGTAAGTGGCCTCAAGCTCGGCTGCCCTTGCATCTGCAATTGCCGTGAGTTGGGTGCTGCTGGCTGACAATTCATCCAGCGCTTTTTCGATGCGCTGTTGCTTTTCCTGGGGCGAGATGTTTCCGGCTGGCTGCGCGGCATCCAGTAACCCAAGCGTCGCCGTGTCGTTCGGTGCGCTCCAAACGAGCGCGCCCCCTTCCGCTCGTGACGCAACCGCGATGACCTCCTCTGCAAACTGCTCGCTTTTCGCACGGCGCTGCAAACGGTACCGAAGTCGCAAAAGAGCAATCACCGTTCGAGCTTTCACTGCTCCCGTGTAAGCGGCACCACAGCGCGAAAAGTCTTGCTCCGTTTGTGGAAGGAATGCTCGACCGAGAATTCGGTCGCTCAGAAACGCAACAAGAGGGTGGTTGCGCCCGAGTACAACGGCGCCCTCAAGGTCCTTGGGGGGCGGACTAACGAACGTTACTTTGACCGGCTTACGCCAACCGAGGCGGTCCCGAATTTCGGCGGGAAGAGCAGTTGGGTCGAGTTCGTAATGGCCGTCACGCTTTTGAAGCGAGAATTTTAGGCGCTGAGCAGCGTTCACCATGAAATGACGAACAGCTTCCGGATCGCCGAGAACGGTGTCAGTCGCCTCAATTTCCTTCGCGACTTCGTCCGGATTGATCGTGTGCTGCGCGAAGCGGGAACGACGGCGCTCCTCTCGATCCGCGTTACGTTTCCAATTCTCATGGAACGCCTGAACGGTGTTCATCTCGGGCAGATCGAGCCGTAGCTGCTGCGCATCTTCGCCACGCCAGCCTTCGAAGACCGCTTTGACGACTGCCTTTACGACGCTTTCACTTTCCGTCGGCACGGGAACGCTTATGCCGAGATCCTGATAAATCTGTCGCGCTTTGCGGATGAGGACATTCAGAACCACGCCGTCAATCGGGTTATCCGTCGCTGAACAAGACGACGGCGCGAACTTCTTGTTTTTGCTGTCCGAACCGGTCTACGCGGCCTTCGCGCTGCTCCAGGCGATTCGGATTCCAGGGGAGGTCGTAATGCAGCACCGCATCGAAGTGTTCCTGAAGGTTGATGCCTTCGCTGAGGCAATCAGTCGCGACCAGGACGCGCTTCTCAGTTCCGCCCTTGTCAGGATCGACTAGGGCTTCGATTGCCGCTCTGCGTTCTTCATCTCCACCAGTTGCGCCCGATACGGCAGTAGCTCGGAAGCTGGGGTATTTCGTTTTGATTCTTGCTTCGAGCTGATCGGCGACGTACTGAGCGGTCGCAACGAATCGGCAGAAAACGATTGGGCGATGGCCCTTCCTCAACCAATCGCTGATGATGGCGGCGGCTTTCTCTATCTTCGGGTCATTTCCTGACGCTGCAATATTTTCTGCCCGCTGTTGAAATTGCCGCAACTTTGAACGGTCCGTCTGCGAGAGATCGCTTTTGCTCAAGTCCGTAGCGGCTTCGGGAACTGTGTCGAGAACGTCATGCTCAACGAGCGGGTCGAGCGTCTCGCGGGCTCGCAGATCATCATCAGGCTCGATGTCTTCACCCTCGCTGGCTCGGAGCGACTCCTCACGCGCGTAAAACGCCTGCTTCGCTGCTGCCGGGCTGGACATTAGGCATCGCAGCAAAGACAAGGCGGCCCAGTAGCGCGCCCGCTGGCGAGTTTCCGTGAGCCCAGATGCGGTAACTGTTTGTCTCGTGAATGCGAGAACATCGCTGAACAGCGCGCCGTATTCCTGCGTGAGTCTATATGTATCTTCGAATGGCGGAACGCGTGTCGGGAATGGCCGGCTTTCTCCATCTCCGCCAAGCCATCGCTCGTCGATGTCGCCGCGGCGACGTTGAACGATATGCTTGGCCAGTTCCTTGCGCTGGGCCTCGCTCGGCTCTTGCAGATCGAAGCCGAGAAAATCTTGCCGCAGTAGACCGAGCAGCGACTGGAAGCTGGCCTCAACTCCACTGTGCGGCGTCGCGGTAAGCAGCAGCAGGTGCTTCGACTGGTCGCTCGCGATTTCCTTTAGTAAAGCGTGGCGCTGTTGCTGGTCTTTGGAACCGATGTATCCAGGATCGGCTGCGGAGTGGGCTTCGTCCACGATCACCAGGTCTGGACAGTGCTGCAACAGCAGTGGCCTGTGCCGGTCGCCCTTTCCGAAGTCAATGCTGATGATTAGGTGGCGAAAATATTCGTAGAGGCTTCGCCCCTGAGGTGTAGAACGGTCTAGCCGCGCAATCGTGCTGCTGCGAACGACCTCTGCATGGATGTGGAACTTATCCCGGAGTTCCTCCTGCCATTGGTCGCAGAGATGTGGCGGACAAAGAACGCAAAGCCGTTTTGCTTCGCCACGTGCAAGCAGTTCACTAGCGATCAAACCGGCTTCGATCGTCTTGCCAATGCCCACGTCGTCCGCAATCAGTAGACGGGCCATCTCAAGTCGCAAAGACATGATGAGCGGAACGAATTGGTATGGACGTGGACGGACAGAGAGTCGTCCCAGCGAGCGAAATGGCCCGGCGCCGCTCCGCAGAGCGAGGCGAGCCGCGTCCCGCAAGAGCTTGCCGGATATGAGATCGCTGCTCTGGATTGGCGATGGCGGTGGAAACTGGGCATCCCGGACGTGATTGCCCTCTATGGCCAGGTGAACGGCGGTCGCCTCTTCTTCTCCGCCGCTGAGTGGCTTGAGGCCCAGAATTTCGCCGTCATCAGAAGTGACGACCCAGTCACGTCCACGAACGTGGACGATTGATCCGACAGAGCGTGCTACGGCAGCAGAGCCCATTAGCCCTCAGAAACAGCAGCGGCAGACTGCAGAATTGTCGTGCTTGAGGAAATCATTTTAGTGACATTGCTGCTGCTGGGGAATGGAGATTCGCCTGATATGGCAAAAAAGTGAGGGAGGACTGAGCCCGGCGTGCTTAGAGCTGGGTGCGCTTCTGCCGTTGAGTCTTGCTCGATGACACCGGCTGCTTCCGGCGATCGCTCGATTCCTTTGTGGTCGGCGTCACCACGCCTATCGCGAACGTTCTTGCTGCATCGGCGACCTCGATTAGTCTCCCAATCGTACGCGGCAAGTCCACAACGAAGCTTAGACAGCTTTGGCCGGGTCTCGCCAACGCGCTAACCAAGTCCTGTTCATTTCGGACGACCAACACATCTCGTCCGCTCACTACCAGCTGGGCCTCTGCAAGCGGCTTCTCCATTCCTTCATTCTCGCGGAGAAACTGCACGACCTTCTTGAGCGAAGCTGTGGTGACGCCCGATTTTCTCAGCTCGAATGCTACTTTCAGAGCGACCACGTCACTGAAGCTGTACACACGCTCGCTGCCGCTTCCGACTCCTGGAGACACACTCGGTCGAACGAGCCCGTTCTTCGCCCAAAGGTTCAGGGTTGAATACGGAACCCCAGTCAAACGCGTTATTTGTCGCGGTGTGAAACCGATGTCCATGGAACAGATTTCCACAGGCTGAAAGTGTAGCACGTTTGACACCGAATGAACCCGAGTCTATTCTGAATGTACTCCTTTCGACAAAGGCCGAATAGCGAAGGAGCGATGAGCGTTGCTGTCGAATCGACCGTTCAGCTGAACCCAGGGCAGTCGCGCAGATCTGAGGTTCTGAAATGTCTGAATTGACCGGCAACCCCTGCGCCGAATCGGCGCTTGCAGCGCTCAAGCGAGTGAACAGCGCGCCGTGTTCACCTTATGATCCTGCGCCGGCTCGAAAGGATTTTCTACCTTGAGCTTCCTATTGAATTTTTCGCCAATCAGGTTTGACGATGCCGACGTGGACGCGGGACTGTTTGCGTATGGCGCGGATGGCGAGAAGGCGCTGAAGAAACTACGACAGGAGCACTGGTCAACACATGTTTTCCGCCGCGACGGCCCTGATCAGATCGTCGCGGTTCCAGTTATTGCCCAAGCGCCGACGCTTGGGAACGGAAAGCGGAAGATCCGTTTGAAAGAGAATCTCGGCCTCACTACCGCTCTCATTCGCAATGCTCTCGTCACCTATCTGGCCGGACTTCCGCGTGCCGTTCTTAATTACGACCCGATCCGCTTCATTGCGCACGACGATATCTTGCGCGCTTGTCTTCCGCCTGGCCTCAACTGTCCTGACTGGGTGGGGGTGCGGCTGTTCTACGAAATGGCCGTACGGCCCATCTACTTCTTCAAGCATGAGCCATTCATCGCCGCTGTCTTTGATGTCCGGACGACACGGATTTTGAATCGCAACGTTGCAGATCTACTGCAGGACGGATTTTCACCTGTGGGCCATTACGTTGGGCTGCGCAAATCAAAGTACGAAGATCCGAGGATAGCTCCACACATCGATCTTGTGGGCAAGGTACAGCGGGTCAGTGGCTCCGACCTTGTTCTTGAGGATTCCAAAGATGAAATACCGTCAATTGAAGCTTGTAAGGTGTGGCTGGAAAAAAGAGCCTTTCCAGACTACCTAGATCATCTGTTCCAAGCCAATAGCGAGCGTGTCGCCGCCGCTCTGGACAAGGCGCGTGCGGATCTGCGCTCCGGTCCTGCCAAGTTGCAACGCATTACGACCGTCGCTGAATTTTTTGGGTCAAAACCGCATTTCCTAGCACCGGGCATCACTTTCACATTTTCGCCACTGCTGAATGACAGCTCAAAGGGATTTCCTACCCTGGAATCGGCGCCCAAGCCGACCTACATTTTCGATCAGACCGGCTCGAAGACGGACACGTGGACGATCGTGGCCTGAACCAGAACGGCCCCTACACTTCGAAGGTGTTCACACCCAATCGTCCAAGGCTCTGCGTCATTTGCCAAAAGGCACAGAAGGGGCGGGTGGAGCAGTTCTTGCACAAATTTATCAATGGCATCGTGCTCCCCCCGCAGTCGGCAAACCATCGCGGGAAACCTCAGAGAAACTACTTCGAGAAGGGCTTCCTCCGGAAATACGCGCTGCAGGATGTGACATACGAATTTTTCTTGGCGGAGGATCGCCTGCCGCGCTCCTACAAAGAGGCATGCAGGCAAGCGTTAGAGAAACACGGTGCGGGCACCAAATGCGACCTTGCGCTCGTTCAGATCGAGGAGCAGTTTCACGAATTACCTGTGGAGCAGAATCCCTACTTCATCACGAAAGAGAGCTTTCTCGCTCATCAGATTCCGGTGCAGGAGTTTGAGATTGAAACGGCTCAAAAACCGGACCGGGAGCTGCAATTCTCCTTGAATAATATGGCCCTCGCCGCCTACGCCAAATTGAATGGCATACCGTGGCTCTTAAAGGCGAATCCAACAATTGCCCATGAGCTCGTCATAGGTTTGGGAAGCGCCAATGTTTCTGAAGGCCGCTTCGGTGATCGCGAACGTTACGTGGGTATCACAACCGTCTTCAGCGGCGACGGCAACTACCATCTCACCAACGTTTCCAGGGCCGTAAGAATGGATGTCTACCAGTCAGCTTTTCTGGAGGCGCTTCGCAAGGCAGTTTCTAAAGTCCGTCAGGACATGAACTGGCAGCCCAAGGATCATATCCGTCTCGTGTTTCACGCGTCTTTCAAGCGGTTCAACCAAGATGAGATAAAAGCCGTGAAGGCGCTTATGGTGGAGCTGGGGGATTATGAAGTCGAATATGCTTTCCTTCAGCTCAGTGGGGACCATCCGTACTTGATTTTTGACAAAGGCCAGAATGGCATTGTCGATTTCGATACCAAGAAGAGCAAGGGCGTGTATGCCCCGTGTCGCGCCTCGACTCTCCAGCTCTCTAACCGCGACGTATTGCTGTGCCTCACCGGGCCAAATGAAGTAAAGCGGCCGGAAGATGGCATGCCGAGCCCGCTTCTGCTGAATCTGCACAAGGACTCATCCTTCACCGATATGACGTACCTCACGCGCCAAGTGTTTGCATTCGCCTGCCACTCTTGGCGCACGTTTCTGCCGGCATCGGTACCGGTCACCATCCAATATTCCGATTTGATCGCCAAGTCGCTTGGACATCTCTCATTGCTTGATAAATGGGACCCGGATGTCATGCTCGGACGCATCGGCATGACGCGGTGGTTTTTGTGAGCAGTGCGTCCGACTTTCTACTCGCCGATGCGCGCGCAGCGCTTGAGCGCGCTCTGTCGCGCCGCCCTCAGGCCGATCACGCGATAGCTTTTGGGTACTGGATCTCGATGAGGTCCACGGACGCTCCGGAAGCTCACACAATTGCAACAGCTGCTGTGCAGAGAAGCGGAGCGCAGCTTGATTTCCAGACTGTTGCCACATTGGGCTTTGCCGCGGAGTCCCGGTTCTTGGGGCCAGAATCATTCGGAACGCTGAGACAAGGATTGGAGAGACTAGCGGGACGTTAGCCGTTTGTTGACGAAATTCCGATGCCATTCTGTTCCGACGCCATCGGCATTCTAGGCGTCGCGATCGGGACCAGATTCCTCGGCGATGATCAAGTCTTGTCGCGGATTGTGACGTGGTTTTCATCCTTCTTGCCAACTATCTACCGCCTTGATGGCACTGAAGATTGGCAACGCTGCCTCTTCCAGGCTGCGGATTACGTTCTGGGAAGCAAGATGAGAATTCCTGGGTCTACTATCAGCCAAACGGAAGATGTCGCCGTTGCCCTAGCAGCCAAGAATGTTCTTCGCCGAAACCAGGGTAAGGATGCGGAGCAGGAAGAGGAAAAAGCACTGAGATTGATTCTTCTCCAGGGAACAGGCGCTACCTCCTACGAGCGTGCCGCGATCAGACTCGCTGCATTGCAGTACGTCACACGCGCTGCTCCCGCTGTGGTTCCCGGACGGATCTCCGCACTGGATCTTGTACGCCTGCTCGAACGCATTCCTGCAGGTCTGAGGAAGTGGACGTGGGAGCAAAAACCGCGCACTCCGAGCGTTCCCTCGCGGTACTGGCACATCGACCACGAGTATCACGTCCAAAATCTACTCTGGGTGATGCTGGCGCCCATCTTCCCGGATTTGGATGATGAACAATATCTCGCGAAGATCGGCCAAAAGAATCCCCGTGCTGATCTCTACATTCCTTCCATGCGGATCATCGTAGAGGCCAAGTTTCTCAGGTCCGGAGACAAGATGCAGAAGGCTATCGACGAGATCTCATCCGACGCAAGTTTATACAGCGCCATGGGCAATGATTGCGATGGGATTATTCCAGTAATCTGGGACGATAGCGCACGATCACATGAACATGACTATTTGAAGCAGGGTCTGAGAAAGCTGCCGAACATCGTTGATGCCGTCGTGATCTCGCGCCCAAGCGACTGGATCCGAAAGGCGGCGGAATCGTCGACCGGAACTCAGAAACCGAAAACAAACAAGAAGACTTCATGACAATGTTCGGTGAATCCGGCGACGATAACCCTGACCCATCCCGCAGACAACGATTTCGCGAATAGAATGCGGGATATGTTCTTTTCGCACAGAGTGTCGGTTGCCTCGGTTGGCGATTCCGCTATGCCCATAGGGCATAAGAGCCGACCATTAAAGTCTTAGACGTTCCGCAGGGTTCCTCCTATTCTGAAACGACTTCCACACTCCCCAGGAGGATTCTTGCAATCCAATCTCAACGATCAATACCCGTCTGTCCGAGAGCGGTTCTCGACAGACCGGTCTGAAGCGGACACGCAGCCGTTCGAGAGGTTGCTCGACAGCGAAGAAGCCGCTCGGCTGCTCCGCATTCACCCGAAGACGCTCCAGCGCATGGCCCGTAACGGCGATATTAGAGGCGTGCAGATTGGTAAGCTGTGGCGGTTCCGGGCGTCACATCTGAACGAGTGGATGGAAGGGCGGTTCTCTGACGGACAGGTGGGTGTCGGCCGATGAAATTGTTGGAAATGCTCTCCAAGAGAACCTCTGCCCTGAAGGTTGCGGAGGTCGCGGACATGTTCGGCGTAACGCAGCAGCACATCTACAAGATGGCCGCGAGCGGGCAGTTGCCTTCGTTCCGGGTGGCTGGGGCTGTTCGGTTTGATCCAGAAGATCTTGCACAGTGGCTGCAGCGGAAGGCACCTCACGCCGTCCCGTCGAATCGAGTCGAAAGCAGCAGGGCCGTCTGATCCCGGCGACATGTTCGCCCGCGAGACTGCTGGATTAAAATCGCGGCAAATGCCCGAGGTTCTCAGTCGCGAAGAAGGAAAAACGCTCCTGTCCCTCTGCCGAAGTGGGCGGCTGTATGAGGTCGAGAAGTGGATCGCCGCGGGCAAGTCCTTGCGTGTCCCTCCCGAATGCAGGAGATCTCCGCTTCGTGTCGCGCTGGAAAACGGATTTCACAGCCTGATCGACCTACTCGCGCGCCATGTCGATCAAGAGACGAAAGATGCCGCTTTGCGTCAAGCGGTGGGCGAGGCAAAAGTGGATTTTGTCGAAGTGCTGCTCGCGCAAGGCGCAAATCTCAAGTCGGTGCCGTTTCACGAGGTTCTGTTCAGTTGGAATCCCAAGTTGATTCGGCTGTTCTTGGCTGGAGGAGCTGACCCGATCAGCGGAGCGCCGTTCGCTCATGCTTTTGCGGCCAAGATTCGGACTGCAATTGGAATCTTCCTCGAACAGAAGCGAGCACACCCGGAATTAGCGGAACAGTTCGAGGAGCAGGTGGACCGAGCGCTCCGCCATTTCTGTGAAAAGGGCGATCTGAAGTGGGTCAGCCTGATGCTTTGGGCGGGAGCAAATCCGCGAGCGAAGGGACCGACGCTCGATGAGAAGTGGGCGGATGATCCTGAATCGTTTATCACGGCGCTTGAAGCGGCTTGCTATGCGCAAGACGTGGCAGTCCTGAAGCGGCTGAAGCCTGATCCTCAACGGGACGATCTAGCATCGCTGCTTCGAAGCTGTGCAGGAATTGCTCGCGAAGACACGGTCAAGTACCTGCTGGAACTCGGAGCAAATCCGAACGACCGAACCGACGGCGGGTCAACAGCGTTGAACTCGTGTTTGACGCACTTCTCGTGGGAATCGTTCAATCTTTATCGCCAGCAGAAACCCCGTTACGCCGTGCATCGCACGCTGGCATGCATTAAGGCGCTGGTTGAGCACGGCGCACAGTGGAAACCCGAGGGGAAACGGGACATGAACTGGGTTCGGCGCGCACTGCTCGAATGCGAGCCGTCTGTCACGATTGACGTGGTGCAACTGCTGCGAAGGAACAACGCTTGCTCCGAGGAGACGATTCGGGGGTTGATTCTCGCGCCCACAATGAAGACACACCTGGCTTCGCAACAGTGGCATCTTTCGCGCTTGAAAATGCAGCTCGAAGATCCGAAAAAGAAAGCAAAACGAGAGCCTCCGGCAGCACTGATGGAGCGATTCAACCGCGAGGAGCTGTACGAAAAAGTCTGGGCGGAACCGACCAGAACAGTCGCGCGGTCCTACGGGGTCTCCGACGTGTGGCTGTCGAAGGTCTGCAAGTGGCTCCAAGTGCCGGTTCCGGGCCGCGGATATTGGGCGAAGAAAGCTGCCGGCAAGCCTGTGCGGAAACGACCAGTGCTGCCACAGCAAGGGAAATCGCTCTAGGGCGAGTTGACGTTGAAAGCGGCTCGTCCCCACTGGTCGTAATCGGTAACGAGCGGAATAGCCGCGAGGCTCAACTGAGCTCCCCATACCAATATGCGGGCGGCCTCAGATAACGACCAGAATGCACTCTGAGAATCATCCGTGTCGAAATGGGACCAAACAGATGAGTTCCCGATGATTCGTTCGTACGAAAATGCGGCGAGTCGCTCCATTTGACGGGTGCGCAGGAGGGCGATGTTTTCCCGTTCCGCCGCAGAGTGAGATCCAAGAGCGCGATTCCAGTCGTGGAGGTGTTCAGCGTCGCTCCGCATGTCAAAGGCTTCCGCCAAAGCCGCTGCGATCTGAGGAGCGGCTGTTGCGAAAGTCTGGCAGCGGTGAACAAATTGCCTTCTCGTCTTTCCGGTGTCAGGAATTATGAGCGCCTCCAGCGACCTAACGAACTGGTGCAGCCGCTCCTGTCCGGACTGCTCGCGCAATCCAGCCATCAATATGTTTAACCCGCGGATGAATCTCGCAAACTTGGGAGTTTGACGCTCGATCTGTTCGAGCCCGCTGCGCAGATCAAGAGCTCTCCGGAACCGCTCTTCCGTGATCGAAACGCGAGAATACCCGCGACTCGGCAAGAACTTTGGCAACGTGCTTATGCTTCGGACCATCGGCGCGCCGGCGACCACGCCTCCCGCGAGCAAATCAGCCCCCTCATATTCGAGCACGTTTTCAAGCTGGAGCACGTAGAAGAGTTTAGTGAGTTGGTTGGTGATCGCGATCTGTTCATCGTCTCCAGCGATCTCCGGACTGGCGCTATCCAAGCTCTTCAGCAGGACCACGTTGCCCTGGAGCATCTTGCCGGCTCGGATAGTTCCAATCCATTCCACCCAGTGAGCTTCGATTTCGACCGGTATTCGCTGTAAGACCCACGTTCCGTCTGCCAGTCGAAAATCGGCTTTGGGTAGATCCGCATATACATTTTCGATAGCTAAGAGCCCAAATTTTTGGTTTGCGGTAAGCGCGGCTAATGACACAGACAATATCTCCACAACGTCATGAAACGTAAGCTGCCAAGGCGCCGGCATTCACCTTCGCAAGGGCGTCCTTCGACTGCACGCCCTTTAAGTAAACCATCGTAGATTTGATGTCGCGGTGGCCCATCCAGTTCTGAAGCGTTCGGATGTCCACACCGTGTCGCAGGTGCTCGGTTGCGAACGTGTGCCGGAATTTATGTAGGAAGAAATTCTGGCAGTACGGCCCCTTCGAGCACTTATTCCCGTGCTGGGTCGTGCAATGGCCGCAATTCAGCTTCGCCCGCTCGGCGAGCTTCTTAATAATCGTGTCCATCTCGCTGTCCGGTTTTCCCCGGCCGTTCGGAAAGACGAGTTGCGTGGGGACAGCATCGCGTTCCGCCTTCAGCTTGCGGAGACGGTCCAGCAGGCCCGTCGGGATCGGCACGGCGCGCTCTTCCCAGTTCTTCGGGGTGAAGCTCCATTGCGGTTTTGCTGTCACCCGAACAGTGTGGCTCTTGAAATCGATGTCCCGCCACAGCAGATAACGAATCTCCTGATCGCGGAAGCCGGAGCCTAGGAGAAATTTCACGAGCGTCGCTTCCTGATCGGTGGCGACCTTGAACATCGCTTCGAGTTCTTCTGCCTCGTAGATCGGGCGGATCGCCTCAACGTAATCCGGCCAATCGTTGGCCTCAATTAAGCGCGTCTTGCCGTGTCGTTTGAAGAGCTGAAGCACCACGACGACCTTGTCGTACACCGTGCGCTTGCCGAGACCCTTCTTGTAGCAGTCGGTCATGAGTTGCAGGACATCCTGGCGCGTGACCTGATCTACGTAGGTTTTCCGGTACGATTCACGCAACAGGGTGTCGAGCGTATAGCGGTACGTCAGGTAAGTGCGGGGCTTGCGGTGCGTCTTGATGAAATCCAAGTAATCGTCAATCGCTTTGCCCATCGTGAGGCGAGCCTGTTTGTCTTCAGGAGTAGACAGCGCGGGCTCGATCAGGCCCTCACGACGCGCATTCAACTCGATGGACTTCTTGCGCGCGGCGTCCGTTATGTCGGGGAATTCGCCGACCGACTGGCGGCGACGTTTTCCGTCTTCGTACCACTCAATGAAGTATTTGCCTTCGGCGTGATGCTCGGCATTGCCGGCGATCTTCACCTGGTCACGGACGATCTTGCCGTTCTTTTCGACGACGGGAGCAAAGCGCCAGGCATCATTGACTTTGACGTATTTGAGGACGTTGACGCGGTCGGCGTACAGACGGGGCCGTGGCATAAAAAAACATCGCCTCCTGCTCTGTTATGGACAGTAACATGGACAGTAAGCGATGTAAACTGTTGATTATAGGTGTTACTTGTTAGGAGGCAGCGTTCTAACCAACTGAACTACGTCCCCGCGAGCCAGTCATTAAAGTAACAGAAAGGTTGCGGGGCCCGCAAACCGGGCGGCTACCCGCTGATCACTGAAATCGCGATGACTGGGTGTTGGAGTTGCCGTGATGATCACGGATTCCTCTAAGCCATCTCATAAATGCTCGCTGTTTTAGCACAGGGGCTAAAGCCCCTTGTGTTAAAGAGGCTAAATTCGCGGGCCTGAAGGCCCGCGCTTCCACGGCGCTGCAAGCCTCTCAGGATGACACAGGTTGAAGAACGCGAGAAAAGTCCCAAGCTCTCGGGGTGACAGGGCTTTAGATTTGCTTGACGATGACGAGGGCGCTCATGTCCCGGCCGTCGCCGGCGCGCCGAGGTCGGCGGTGCAGCAGGCGCAGCGCGTGGCTTTCGCGGGGATGAGCGAAAGACAATGCGGGCACTCGCGAGTTGCCGGCGGCGGCGCCTCCTCCTGCTGGCGACGAAAACGGTTGACCTGGCGGACGAGCATGAAGACCGCGAAGGCGACGATCAAGAAGTTGAAGATATTGTTGAAGAACAAGCCGTAATTGATGGTAGGAGCGCCACTTGATTTGGCGGCTGCAAGGGTGTCGAAGTGTCTGCCGGTGAGGCTGAGAAAGAGGTTGGTGAAATCGACGTGCCCGAACAGCAGGCCGATGGGCGGCATGATGATGTCCTCGACCAGGGAGGTCACGATTTTTCCGAAGGCCACGCCGAGGATGATGCCGACCGCCATATCCAGGGCGTTGCCCTTCAGCGCAAATTCGCGGAAGTCTTTCAGCATGGGAGCGCCTCCTGATTTGAGTAAGGGAGCGGGACTTTTCATGGCCGACATGAAATCGCCCGCGGTGGGCGGCTGAAGTTTGTGCATGAGAACCACCTCCTTG
Source organism: Terriglobia bacterium (assembly GCA_963740615.1). Classification (GTDB taxonomy): domain Bacteria; phylum Acidobacteriota; class Terriglobia; order Terriglobales; family Acidobacteriaceae; genus JAIQGF01. Next base: position 262,230 of record CAVUEZ010000002.1, on the reverse strand, counting down.
GGAAAAGGCGAGCGATTGAATGTTTCGCGTTCCAGGGGCGGAGGTCAAGAGGAGAGACAAAGGCAGGCGGATGTGGGGGCACCTGCGTCCTTCGGTCAATTGCATGTCCTCTGGCTACAAGCCATCTGATAAACGCGCGCGGTTTGGCACAGGGGCTAAAGCCCAAGCCTTAAGAGCCCCAAATTTCGCGGGCCTGAAGGCCCGCGCTTCCACGGTGCTGCAAACCTCCCGGCATTCATGAGATAGCCAGATAGCCTCTAGCGCTTGTAGCCGATCTTGCGCAGGAAGGAATGGCGAGCGACGATATCGTCGGGGCCTTCGATCCCCCGGGGCGCGCTGCCGTCAATGACACCCATGACGCCGCCACCCTGTTCGCTGCGGGCCACGATCACCTCGACGGGATTGGCGGTGGCGCAGAAGATGTCGCACACCTCGGGCACATGCCTGACGACATTGAGCAGGTTGACCGGGTAGGCGTCGCGCAGGAGCACGACAAAGACATGGCCGGCGGCCAGTTGGCCGGCGTTGTGGACGGCGGCGCTGCGCAGATCGTCGTCGTTGCCGTCGGAGCGGATCAGGCAGGGGCCGGAGCTTTCGTTGAAAGCCAAGCCGAACTTGGCCTGGGGTACGGTGGTGACAATGGCCTCGTAGATGTCCTCCACCGTCTTAATGAAATGCGACTGGCCGACGATGATGTTGGCGTCGGCAGGGAACTCCATTTTTACCGATTCGAATTTGAGCATGAGAACCTCGTATTTGTAATTTGCAATTTGTAATTTTCGATGGCGTGTATCGCGCATGCCGCTTCACGATTTCCGAGGGCAACAGCAGGCTACAAATTGCCAATTACAAAGGCTCTTAGGAAGTTAAGTGGCCTGTAGAATGACGGATCGCCAATGTCTACGGGCAAAAACAAGTACTACGTCCGTTCCCATATTTCGGAGAAGCTTTTTCGGCACTTGCTTCGCGTTTTCGCTTTGGATCTCACGGCCAGCGAAGCCGCGGCCATCACCGGTCTTTCGGTGCGTTCGGTGAACACGGTTTACCTCAAATTGCGGCGCCAGATCGCCCGTTGGTGCGAAGCGCAAAACCCGCTCGCGGGAGAAGTGGAAGTCGATGAGAGCTATTTCGGGCCGCGCCGAGTTCGAGGTAAACGCGGCCGTGGTGCGGGAGGCAAGACGATCGTCTTTGGTATCTTCCAGCGCCATGGCTATGTCTATACCCAGATCGTCCCCGACTGCCGGCGAAAGACGCTGCGGAAGGCCATTTTGGGCCGTATCAGCCTGGAGTCGGTCATCCACTCCGACGGCTGGTCCGGCTACGACGGCCTGGTCGATATGGGCTATCAGAAACATCTCCGGGTCAATCACGAGGCCCATCAGTTTGCGGTGCGCAAGAACCATGTCAACGGTATCGAGAGCTTTTGGAGCTTCGCCAAACGACGCCTGGCCAAGTTCAACGGCATCCCCGCTCACACCTTTGTTCTTCACTTAAAGGAAACCGAATTTCGCTTCAATCATCGCCGTGATAATCTCTACCGCGTCCTCTTGGATCAGCTCCGAAAGGACCCTCTGACAGGCCGCTTAACTTCCTAAGAGCCTTACAAATTAGTGCTGTCCTAACGTAAGTCGAACATTTGCAGCTGAGTAGCGGGAGCAGTATAGGGCATCGGATCAGGCATGTGCGAGAAAGCCTCTAAAATCGCGGTTTTTTCGAAAATCGTGATACTCAGCACTTGCAGGATTTTGTACAGGCTGGCCTGGGGCGCGAGTTGCTTTTTGGCAATCGCCACCAGCAGGTAAACGCTCAGCGCGACCCACACTTGGATGGTCACGGCGTTGCGCGAGGTGCCGTAAAAGGCTTTGATGTGCAGGTGCTGCTTGATCCAGCGGAAGAACAACTCGACCTGCCAGCGCGCGCGATACAGTTCCGTAATGGCGAGTGGCTCCAGCAGGAAGTTGTTGGTGAGAAACACGAGGTCGCGATGCTCCTCCGGATCGACATAGTGAATGCGGCGCAGCGGTGCCGGATAACGATCGGAAGTTTTTGGCCCGATCAGGCGGATGGTCTGATCGCAACGCAAGCCCGTGGTGCGATCGACGACGCGATGCGAGCGCAGGCGGAACTGGATGCCGCGCTTGGCACGAGTAACGAAGTAGGCGCAGGCTTGAGTGAACAGGTACAGACGAGCGAAGTCGTAGTAGCCGCGGTCCATCAGGTAGAAGGCTCCGGGTTCCAGCAGCAAGCAGTCGAGCAGGTTCACATCGGCGACTTGCGCGCCGGTCACGTAAACACTGGCTGGAATCGAGGTGGCGACATCGAGCAGCGTGTGCACTTTAACGGCGCTTTTGTGCCGGCGGAACTGCGCCCAGGGGAACAGCGAGAGGCACAGATCGATGGTGGTCGAGTCCATCGCATAGACGGTCTCGGCCAACTCGACCGAGAAGCTTTCGTCGCGGTACAGATCGCGCGCCATGGCAATGAGCACGCGGCCGAAGTCGGCGAAGATGCGGCAGTCGCGATGCTCGTTGGCGTGGGCGAGATTGCTGCGCGAGATGTCACCGCGAAAGCCCATGTGGTAGAGCTTGGAGTCTTGCGCTCGCAGGCAGGCCTCGATGTCGCGCAGGCTCTCGCGAGCGGTCAGCTGCGCGAAGGCGAGGCAGAGGAACTGGTCCAAACAGGTGAAGTGCTGGATCTTGTACTCACCGCCGTAGCGCTCGACACAACGCCGAAACTCACGCCACGGGAGAAAGTCCATCAGCTGCGCGAACACAGTCCGACCGGCATTCATGGCCATCATCCTCGCGAGGGAAAATGGCCGTCAGAGTACCGGAAAAATTCAAATCGATTCCGCCGGAATTGGCCGGCAACTCACATAACAGCTGTGACTTACGGCAAAATACGAGTGCAACGTTAGGACAGCACTGATTACAAATTACAAATCGTCTTGTGCCATGCGGTCGCCTGCTCGTAGAAGTAAATCAGTAACTCAGTAATTCAGTAGGTCAGCAGATCAGGAACCCAGTAGATCGGTAAGTTCGGAGCGGGTTCTACCCGGCCTCCTCCTGATGAACATCGAGATGCTGAAATACTGATGTACTGACCGACAGAGATGCGGGCGCGGTGCGCGTTTATCCCTTGTAGAGCAACTCCAGGATGGTGCAATCGTCGTTCAGGGGCGTATTGCCGCAGAAGGTTTTGACGCTGGCGAAGATGCTGTCGAAGGGAGCGTCGGAATTGGCGGACTGTTCCAGGCGCTCATCGCCGTAGAATTCGCCGTTGACGTTTTCCGCCTCGGTAACGCCGTCGGTGACCATGACGAAGCGGGCGCCGGAAGAGAGTTGGATGGCGCCGCACTCGAATTCCGCTCCCGCCAGCAGGCCGACCGGAACATTGGAGGCCTGGGGCCGGACGATGGTCTGGCCGGAGACCAGCACGGGGGGCACGTGCCCGCAATTGACGTACTCCATTTCGCCCCCGGGCTTCAGCCGGCAGAGCAGCAGGGTGGCATACTTCTGTCCCATGACCTTGCGGCAGAGGAAGGCGTTGGCGGTGCTGACAATCTCGGCCAGGGGCATGTTGGCGAGCAGTTGCGAGTAGATCATGCCCTGGAGAATGGAAGCCAGCAGGGCCGCGGAAATACCTTTGCCGGAGACGTTGGCCACCAGCACCGCCAGTCCCTGCTCGGTCATGACCGCGTCGAAGAAATCGCCTCCCACGTCCTTGCAGGCCAGGTTGGTGGCGCGGATGGCGGCAAAGGGAACATTGGGGATGGAGACGGCCATCAGGCGCTGCTGGATGGAGGCGGCGATGGTCAATTCCTGCTGGTAGCGCCGGGCCGCCTCTTCGGCCTGCACCAGGTAGGCGTTTTCCACGAGCGCGGCGGCCTCGGTGGCGATGGCGCGCAGGATGTCGTGGCCGATGGCGGAAATGTCATGCGAGGCAAAGCGGCTGTCCAGGTAGAGCACGCCGCGGACCAGCGGTTCCTCTCCGGTATCCTGCGCGGTATTTTCGGCGAACTGGGTCTGGCGGCGGCGCAGCGGGATGGCGATCACCGTGCGCAGGTCATAGGCGATGATGCTGTTGCGCCCGGACAGATCGCTGGAAGAACTGGTATCGCTGACCATGAATTCGGAGGCGGTGAGGGCGGCCTCTTCCAGGATGGAGCGGGAAATGGTGCTGTCGTCCAGTATCTGTTCACCCTTGGAGTTGCGGCCGGCGGAAAGGCGCAACTTGCCGTCGGCGGCGCGCAGGAAAACGTAGGCGCGCTCGGCCTTGGTGAGCTTCAGGGTGGAATCCAGCAGCGTCATCAGCACATCGGAGAGCACGCCGGTGGTGTTCAGCTTGCGGGCGGCCTCCAGGAAGAGGCGCAGTTTCTCCAGGTCGGAGCTGCCGGTGCTGACCGGCATCATGGAAATCTGGCTGAGAAACTCGGCGGCGGCGCTGGAGTGCGGCCGGTCGGGATTGAAGATGACGTAGGCGGCGTCGCGGGCGCCGAAATCGATGCGGTCGTTGCGCTCCAGCTTGTGGCGCTCGCGGCGGATGCCGTTGACGAAGGTGCCGTGCCGGCTGTTCTGGTCGACGATGTAGTATTCGCCGTTCTCGCAGATGATCTGGGCGTGATCGCGGGAGACGCGCGAGTCGGCGATCACCAGGTCCTTGTCGCTCTTGCGGCCGATGCTGAAGGGCACGCGCTCCAGACTGATGGTGCGCTGCTCGGCGCCTTCCACATAGAGCAGGACGGGCGCGGTGCCGACGGCGGGCGCGGGCAAGGTGGCCGACACGGACATGAGCGTGCGCTCCCTCTGGGTTGGAAACCGGCGGCCATGGCCGCCAGGTGGCCGGGTTAAGCAAAGCCTACTTGGTTCCTTGCGCGGTTGCAACCCTGAGTAGCAGCGGCCGTGCCCGGCGCACCCCGAGTTTCGGGGCCGCATCCATGCTCCCGTCCGCGGCCTGGAACGGGCACCGGGCAGGGCACTTGCGGGCGGCACCGGCAGGCCCCGGCGATGCTTTTTTATGCTGATTGCTATAATGAAGCTTCGCTATAGCGCAAAGGTGTCCTGCCGGACGGGCTAAGATTTTCTGTGCATCCTAGAAAGAGGCAGCAGCTCGGATGACTGTCAAAAGAGGCAAGCCCAAGGTGCTGGTAGTGGATGACGAGCGTGTCATCGCCGATACCCTGGCCATCATTCTTAATCAACACGGCTTCGATGCCTCCGCGGTGTACACCGGAACGGCCGCGGTGGAACGCGCGCGCAGCGTCAAGCCCGACCTGGTGATCAGCGACGTGATCATGCCCGACATGAACGGCATCGAGGCGGCAATCAACATCCGCAAATTTCTGCCTGGCTGCAAAATCCTGCTTTTCTCGGGCCAGGCGGCAACCGCCGACCTGCTGGAAAGCGCCCGCGCCCAGGGGCACGAGTTCGAAATCCTGGCTAAACCAGTCCACCCGCAGGACCTGCTGGCCAAGCTGCGGGGCTAGCCGAGTTACAAAAAAGAAAAGCCGGGCTGGTTCGCCCGACTTTCCTTCTTGGCCGCCGGGCTGCGTTTACAGCCACGGCGGCGGGGCGGCGAGCAACCGGTGGTCTCGGTTCGGCCGCGCTCGCATCGCCCGTCTAAACCCAACTCCATGCTCCGCTTCGAAGCATGGCGAAGGTGTATGTCTGCATTCCGCGTACCAGTCTAGAATTGATGAATTCCTTTACAGTACTTCCATTCAAATGATTGACAATAAGCAACTTGTATTCAGCGAAATTTGTATGCTTCAGCCTTGCCTGGCGCGGAGAAGACACAACTGTTGCACTTGCCGGGGAAAAGGTGTGGCCACCAGAGGCCACTAAGGGCGGACTTGAGGCGGCGGCCGAGCGCGCCTTCAGACCTCGCGCCTGCCCTCCATGGATTTCAGCATGGTGACCTCGTCGGCGTATTCGATGTCGCTGCCGGCGGGGAGTCCGGTGGCGATCCGGGTGACCCGCAGATGGGGGCGCTTGATCTGCTGCGACAGATAGACCGCCGTGGCCTCGCCTTCGACGGTGGGATTGGTCGCCAGAATCACCTCGTCCACCTCCCCGGAGTCGATCCGCCGCAGGAGGTTGGATATCCGCAGATGCTCCGGCCCGACGCCGTGCAGGGGAGAAAGAGTGCCGTGCAGCACGTGATAGACGCCGTTATACTGCCGCGTTTTTTCGATGACCGCGATGTTGGTGGGCTCTTCGACCACGCATACCAGGCGCAGGTTGCGGGTCGGGCTGCTGCAGTAGGTGCAGGGCTCGACGTCGGTGATGTTGTTGCAGATGGAGCACAGCCGCAGCCTGGCTTTTACCTCGCGGACCGCGTCCGCCAGCGCGTCGGCGTCCTCGTCGCTGGAACGCAGGATGTGGAAGGCGAGCCGCTGGGCACTCTTGCCGCCGATGCCGGGCAGCTTCTTCAGTTCGTCAATCAGGCGAGCCATGGGCTCGGCAAATTTCGTCATTGCGTAATCGGGTAATCGGGTAATTGGGTAATTGCAAATCTCGGGTGCCTGCTCCGCAGCCGGCGGGAAATTGCCCGATTACACAAGGCTCTTAGGAAGTTAAGCGGCCTGTCAGAGGGTCCTTTCGGAGCTGATCCAAGAGGACGCGGTAGAGATTATCACGGCGATGATTGAAGCGAAATTCGGTTTCCTTTAAGTGAAGAACAAAGGTGTGAGCGGGGATGCCGTTGAACTTGGCCAGGCGTCGTTTGGCGAAGCTCCAAAAGCTCTCGATACCGTTGACATGGTTCTTGCGCACCGCAAACTGATGGGCCTCGTGATTGACCCGGAGATGTTTCTGATAGCCCATATCGACCAGGCCGTCGTAGCCGGACCAGCCGTCGGAGTGGATGACCGACTCCAGGCTGATACGGCCCAAAATGGCCTTCCGCAGCGTCTTTCGCCGGCAGTCGGGGACGATCTGGGTATAGACATAGCCATGGCGCTGGAAGATACCAAAGACGATCGTCTTGCCTCCCGCACCACGGCCGCGTTTACCTCGAACTCGGCGCGGCCCGAAATAGCTCTCATCGACTTCCACTTCTCCCGCGAGCGGGTTTTGCGCTTCGCACCAACGGGCGATCTGGCGCCGCAATTTGAGGTAAACCGTGTTCACCGAACGCACCGAAAGACCGGTGATGGCCGCGGCTTCGCTGGCCGTGAGATCCAAAGCGAAAACGCGAAGCAAGTGCCGAAAAAGCTTCTCCGAAATATGGGAACGGACGTAGTACTTGTTTTTGCCCGTAGACATTGGCGATCCGTCATTCTACAGGCCACTTAACTTCCTAAGAGCCTACACAATTACCAAATTACCCGATTCAGAAGGGCATTCCCATGCCGCCCAGCATTCCGCCGACGGTGGACTGCATCTGCTCATCCACCTTCTGGGCCGCGGCATTCACCGCCGCGGTCACCAGGTCCTGGAGCATCTCGACGTCGCCGCTCTTCACCGTCTCCGGCTCGATGGTAATGGAAAGAACGCGCTTCTGTCCGTTCATCTTAACGGTTACCGATCCGCCACCGGAGGAGGCGTCTACTACCATCTCCTGCATTTTGCGCTGCAGATCGTCGTACTGCCGCTTGGCTTGCGACATCAGTTCCTGAAGCTGCTTCGGATCGAATCCGCCCATTATCACCCCGTCGTTGGTCGATGGCCGTTGGTCGATGGCTTTGGCGGCGGCCCCCAGCTACCAACAACCAAGTTAACAGCTACCTTTTTTCGCGGTGATCGATCACCGTGCGTATCTGGGCCCCGAACTTTTCCTGCATGCGCCGCACCACCGGATCGTTGGCCGCCCGGTTGCGCGCGCCCGGGCCGTTGGCGGGAGGTACAGCAGTTCGCGCGGCGCCGTTGCGGGCCGCGCCGCCCGTCACCTGCACCTTGAGCGGCCGTCCGGCGGCGAGGGACGCCGCCTGGCTGGCCACGCGCTGCGCCTCGGCGCTCATCGACATGTCGGCCACCGTTTGCGTGGCCGGCACCTTGAAGGTCAGCGTCGCGCCTTGCAGAGCACACTCCCCGGGCTCCAGGATGGTGGATGCCAGAGCGCGGAAATTGGCGTTCTCCAGCGCCGCCAAAACCGCCAGCCGCAGAGCGTCGCTGTCGGGCTCCGTCGCCACCGCCACCGCGCCGCCGTCGGGATCGACCATGGCGGCGGGAGCGGGAAAGCCGGAAGAAGCCTTGGGGCCCGGCGACGGTTCCCGTCCCGGCGGCGAGGCGCTCTTACGCGCGCGATCGCTCTCCAACGGCGATGGACGCGATGCGCTCTGTGCGGGCGACGAAGCCGCGGCGCGCGGAGCTTCGCCGCGCGGTACCCCGCCGGCGCGCGCCGGCGCGGGCTGCGACTGCGCTCCGGCTTCGCTGAGAATCTGTTCCAGCGGAAGCAGGCGTTGCGCATGCACCAGCTTCAGCAGGCCGAGCTCCAGGTGGAAGCGCTGCTCCTGTTTGTATCCGAGCTCTCCGTGGGTGCGCAGCATGATTTGCAGGAAGCGCGTCAGGTCTTCCTCGCTGAACTGCGCCGCCACCCGCCCCACGCGCGCCCGTTCGTCCTCAGAAATCTGCAACAAGGGCGACTCCACGCCCGCCACCTTGGCCACCGTGGCGTTGCGCAGGAAGCGCAGCAACTGGCGGGCGAAGTGCGCCGGGTTGTGGCCTTCGGTGAGCAGCCGGTCCACCTGGCGCAGCGCCTCCTCGGCGGAGTTGGCGGCTACGGCGTTCATCAGTTCTTCCAGGATCTCGGAGGGGACGGCGCCCACCAGTTGGCGCACGGTGTCGGCGGTCAAGCGCTCGCCGCAGCCGGGGTCCCCGGCAAGCCCGCTTTTGGCTTGCTGGGGTGGGCAGTAGGCAATTGCCTGGTCCATGATGGAGAGGGCGTCGCGCATGGAGCCGTCGCCGGCCTCGGCCAGCATGGCCAGCGCATTGTCGTCAGCCCCGACCTTTTCCTGCGTGGCGATGCCGCGGAGCTGCTTCACGATCTCATCGAAGCGCACGGCGTGAAAGCTGAAGTGCTGGCAGCGCGAGCGGATGGTCTGCGGAATATCCTCCGGCTGGGTGGTGGCCAGCATGAACACCACGTGGCCGGGCGGCTCTTCCAGGGTCTTGAGCAGGGCGTTGAAGGCGGCGTCGGTGATCTGGTGCGCCTCGTCGAGAATCCAGATTTTGAAGCGGTCGCGCGCCGGGCGGTAGCGGGCCGCCTCGCGCAGCTCGCGGATTTCGTCGATGCCGCGGTTGGTGGCCGCATCGATCTCGATCACATCCACCGAATTTCCGGCGCGGATTTCAGTGCACGACTCGCACACCCCGCAGGGCTCCGAGACCGGGTGTTCGGCGGAGCGGCAGTTCAGCGCCATGGCCAGAATGCGTGCCACCGTGGTCTTTCCGATGCCGCGATGGCCGCTGAAAATATAGCCGTGCGCGATCCGCCCCTGCTCGATGGCGTTCTTGAGCGTGCGCGTGACGTGCTCCTGCCCGATCACCTCGGAGAAGCGCTGCGGCCGGTATTTACGAGCCAGGACCTGATAAGCCATCGGATTTCCGATTATAACGGTTTATGGCGTGTGAGTTCCGGGTTGTGGAAGGCGTCCGTAACTGGGAACCGGCTGAAGGGCTTGGATTTTCAAGTTCCGGCGAGAACGGGAAATCGGCCGCGTGGGCCGGGCACCCTCCACGGCGCTTCCGCTTGCATTCCCCGCCGGACCGGGCTACATTTGCGCGGCTCGGAGTTAGCAGGAGGTGTCTCGTGACTCTGAAGCTGGCGACCCGCATTATTGACGGCATCATCGTCGTGGACTGCCACGGCCGCATCGTATTCGGCGACGAATCCGCCATGCTGCGCGAGTTCATCAAGGATCTGCTGAAGACCTCGAAGGATATCGTCATCAACCTGGCAGAGGTGAATTACATCGACAGCGGCGGGTTGGGGACGCTGGTGGGCCTGTATACCTCGGCGCGCAACGCCGGCGGCCACATCAAACTTGCCAACCTCACGCATCGCGTCGGTGAACTGCTGCAGGTGACCAAACTGGTGACCGTGTTCGAGGTCTTTGATGGCGAGGACCGAGCGGTGCGCTCCTTCCGGCGGGGAGCCGTGGCCTAGAAAGATGGTCATGAAGAGCGGCATTCGCATTCTCTTCATCGCTCTCTGCCTGAGTGCCGGAAGTGCGAACGCAGCCGACCCGCTACAACTCACCTCGGTTGTCCCCGAGGAGGTTACCGGCGGTAAGACCTATCACGAGTTTCAGGTGGTAGGCAACAATCTCAGGAAAGTGACGGCCTTCAAGTTCATGCCATCCGAGGGCATCACGGTGACCAACTTGCGTGCTACCAACCACTTCGTGATAGCCGAGGTCACTTTCCCTTTGAATTTCTTCGGGGAAGTCCGTGTGGCGGCGGTTTCCGGCGATCGGCAGTCGAACGATTTGAAGCTGATGGTTCTCGGTGTTGATCCCTCTTTCATCGTTGCGAACCCTAAGATGGACGCGATTGACCCAAGCAAGCTCCGCGAAGCGCTCGCCGCCTGCAAGACCGTCACCGTACCGATCTCTTTAGATTTCAAGGACCCGACTGGGCAGGCCGGAAAAGGGTGGCTGCGTCTTCACCTTGAGGTCGGCCGACCACCCGTTTCTTCGAGCCCTGTGGTGAAATCAGACGAAGAAGGCGTGAACAAGCTGCGGGTATTGGGGTCGCCGGATCAAACGAGCGGCAGGCTGGTGATCGACTTTGAGTGGGGGATTGGCATAAAAGGCTTTCCCAAACCGAAGCCGATGTGGGAGGGGGGATGCGCGGGCGCGGGGCTCTGGCTGGAGTTTCCTGCCGGTTCAGACGTTCCGTTTACCGTCGCGCTAGAGACGTCGGGTGGCCGCATGAGCAACAAAGTCACAGGGGTTCTCAAAACACCGGTGCCCTAATCTTCCGGAAAAGAGGCCTAGATACGGCTGAAGCGATTTTTTCGCAGCATCACGGTTATCAACGGGGACGGATGTAAGAATGCCGACGGTCACCTTTTCGTTCTTGACCTCTTACTTCTTATTTCAGACTTTTTAGCTTCTGCTTCTGCCCTTCTGCGCCTGCGAATCTCCCGCGGCGCGTACATGCTGCCGCGGCAATTCCTGGCGCCGCAGAAGCAGGGCGCATCGCCCTCGCCGTCGTAGAGCAGGTAATCGTAGGTGAGTTCCTCGCCCGCGGCGATGTTCCGCTCGGCCACGATCCACACCCGCCCATCCTCTTCCTCCGAGGCGCAATTCGGGGCGCAGGAGTGGTTGATGAACATGGCCATCCCGTAGCCGTCGATGGCGTGCTTGCCGTCCTGCAGGCCGAACAGGTAGGTGATGTCCTGGCCTCCGTATAGCTGGTCGCCTTCTTCGGTGGTGATCCGGCGGCCGGTGTATTCGACCACCCTGGCGCCCTTGCTGATAGGCGCAGTGGTGTAACAGCCGGCGTTGTGGATGTGGGATGAGCGGATAATCAGCCCCATAGGACAAGTTAAAGGTCGCCAGCAATCTTAACCGCCAGGGGGCGCCCTTAGCCATCGATCTCCTCGCACCTCGAAGCCGCCAACTGCTATCATCTCCCCATGGCCAAGAACGCCTCCAAACCCGCTTCCATTTTCGAGGTGAGCTGTCCCTGCTGCGGCGGGTTGTTGAAGATTGACCCGGCCACGCAGGCGGTGATCGCGCACACGGCGCCGGTGAAGCCGAAGATGTTTGCCGACCTGGAAGAGGCCGCGCGCGCCATGAAAGAGCAGGACAGCCGCAAGGAATCGATTTTCCAGCAGTCGGTGCAGGCGGAAAAGAACAAGGCCGACGTGCTGGAAAAGAAATTCCAGGAGGCGATGAAGCGCGCCAAGGAAGCCCCGGACACGCCGCGCATCCGCGACTTCGACCTCGACTAGGGCGATGCGGCTCCTCGGACACCGCGGCTCGCGCTGCTACGCCCCGGAGAACACGCTCGCCTCCTTCGAGCTTGCGCTGGAGCACGGCTGCGACGGCTTCGAGTTCGACGTGCGTTTCACCGCCGACCGGCGCCTGATCGTCTGCCACGATCCCCGCCTTGCCGGCCGCCGGATTGAAAGCTCGCGCTACGACCAATTTCCTTCCGAGGCGCCCTGCCTTCCCGAGGTCATGGAGCAGTTCGCGGCGCGCGCTTTCCTGGATATCGAGTTGAAGGTCAGCGGGCTGGAGGCGGAGGTGGCAGAGACGGTGCGGACGCACCCGCCGCAGCGCGGCTTTTTTCTCTCCTCGTTCCTGCCGCAGGTGATCGAGCGCTTGTACGCGGCCGACAAGTTATTGCCGCTGGGCCTGATCTGCAAATCGCAGCGCCAGCTCGCCGGCTGGACCAGCTTGCCCATCCAGGCGCTGTTCCTGGAGCGCGGGCTGGTGATGCCCGGGATCGTGGAAGCTCTTCACGGCGCGCGGAAGCAGGTGTTCGTTTGGACCGTGGACCGCGAGCGCGAGATGCGCCAGTTCGCCCAACTGGGCGTGGACGGAATCATCTCCGGCGACACCGTGGTCCTGGTGCACACTCTGAAACCGAAGCTGATCGCGTGAGCCAGGCCTCGCGCCGCTACTTTGCGGGGGCGCTTTCGCTTTTGACGTCTTCGTGCTCTTCCTGCTCTTTTTTCAGCCGCCGCAAGATGGACGTGGGGTGAATGCCCAGGATGCGGGCCGCCTGCGCCTTGTTGTTGCCGGTGAGCGCCAGCACCTCGTGGATGTAGCGCTCCTCCATTTCGCGCAGCGTGAGCCACTGCTGCCCGGTGGGCGACAGGTCCATGTGCGATGCCGGCTCGTGCGCATCCACCGGCTCGATGTAGTCGCGGATCTCCTCCGGCAGGTAGGCGGCATCGATGTTACCCTCCGGCGAGAGGATCATGGTGCGCTCGATCACGTTCTTCAGCTCGCGGATGTTTCCCGGCCAGGGATAGTGGGTCATCAACTCGGCCGCCGCGGGGGTGAAGCCGGTGAAGTTCTTCTTCATTTCCTTGTTGAAGCGCGCGACCAATCCCAGCGCCAGGGGCAGAATGTCCTCCTTGCGCTCACGCAGCGGGGGCACGGTGATGGGCAGCACGTTCAGGCGGTAAAACAGGTCCTCGCGGAAGCCGCCGCGCGCGACCGCCGCCCTCAGGTCGCAGTTGGTGGCGGCGACGATGCGCACATCCACCTTGATGGAACGCGTGCCGCCCAGGCGCATGAAGGTGCCTTCCTCCAGCACGCGCAGGATCTTCGCCTGCACGTTGGCCGACATGTTTCCGATCTCGTCCAGGAACACCGTGCCCCCCTGGGCGCGCTCCAGCAGGCCCTCCTTGCGGCGGCGAGCGTCGGTGAAGGCCCCCTGCTCGTAGCCGAACAACTCGCTCTCCAGCAGCGTGTCGGGCATGGCGGCGCAGTTCAGTTCCAGCAGCGGCATCTGCGCGCGCGGGCTGTTGTAGTGCAGGGCCTTGGCCAGGACGCCCTTGCCGGTGCCGCTTTCGCCCAGAATCAGGATGGTGGTGTGCTCCGACTGCGCCGCTTTCCGGCAAACTTCCAGCAACTCCCGCATGAAGAGGTTGCCGGTCTTCACCAGGTCGAAGTCGTAGCGTCCCTTGGCGCTTTCGACCGTGTCGCGCACGCGCACGCGCAGGGAGAGCATCTCCAGCGCGCGCCGGATGGTGTTCACCATGTCGGCGAGGTGGAAGGGCTTGGTCAGGTAATCGTAGGCGCCCAGCTTCATCGCCTCCACCGCGCGGTCCACCATGTGGTGGGCGCTCATCATGATGACGATCGTGCCCGGGCTTTGGCGCTTGATCTGGCGCAGCACCTCGATGCCGTCGATTCCGGGCAGGACCACGTCCAGCAGGCAGAGCGTGGGATGCTCGCGGGCGAAGATCTCCAGCGCGTCCTCGCCGCTGGTGGCGAGCAGCGCTTCAAATCCCTCGTCGCGCAGGGCCCGCGAGATGGTACGCAGGGTCAGCGCCTCGTCGTCGACAACCAAGATGGAATAGGACATACTGCCTCTAGTAATTGCGGAATTGCGGAATCGGGTAATTGCGGAATTGAAGAACGGCGGCAGATTCTTCGATTACCCGATTCCACCATTCGCCGATCCTTTTTCACCCGATCACCAGATCACCCGATTCCTGGTCCTCTTCCTGTTCGGCGGCCAGCTTTCCTTCCTGCCGGATGGGGAGCACGACGCGCACCGTGGTGCCGCGGCCGGGGATGCTCTCGATCCGGATATCACCACCGTGGCTGCGGGCGTAGGCCTGGCTGATGCTGAGCCCCAGGCCGGTGCCCTTGCCGCGCTTGGTGGTGAAGAACGGCTCCAGCACGTGGGGCAGGATGTCGGCAGGAATCCCGCAGCCGGTGTCGCTGACCGAGACCTCCACGCTCTCGGTGAATTTTATCTTGTGCGCGTCGATGGCGATGCCGCCGCCCTCGGGCATGGCTTCGGCGGCATTCAGCAGCAGGTTCATGAGAATCTGCGAGAGCTGATTGGCGTCGGCGGTGATGGCCGGCAGATCGTTGGCTATATTGGTCTCCAGCTTGATGGCGCGGAACATGGGCTGGTGGCGCAGGAAGCCGAGCGTATCCTCCAGCAGGCGGCCGATGTGAATCTTGGTGAGCTGCAGCGGCCCGGGGCGCGCGTAGTTGATGAGGCCGCGAATGGTGGAGGAGATGCGCTTGGTGCCGGCGATGCACTGCTCGATTTCCTCGCGCCTTTCCGCGTCGGCGGTCGCCTTCCACTCCAATTCCAGGTGGGAGAGGATGCCGAGCAGGGGATTGTTGATCTCGTGCGCGGCGCCCAGGGCCAGTTGCGCCAGCGCCGCGTATTTTTCGTAGGCCGCCAGTTGGGCGTCGAACTGCATCTTCTCGCGCGTCAGGTTGCGCTCCGCCTGGATCCTCTGCAGCAGCTCCTCCTGGGCCAGATCGCGCTCGTGCTCGCGATATTGCACCAGTTCGCGCAGGTGGTCGATCTCCGCCCGCGCCTGCTTTTCTTTTTCGAGGCGGTGCTGGGCGGCCGCCAGCGCCACCCCGGCGGCGATGACCAGCGAGGGCACGGTCCAGAAAAAGAGGTGAGGGAAGTCGAGCCACTCGGGCGGCACCAGCAGGTAAAAGACGCCGAGCACAACCACCGCCAGGACGGCAGCAATACCCAGCATCTCAAGGCGCACCCGCGCCTCCGGCGCCACGCTACGCTCTGGCCCGTTGTCCGGCATAGTTTCTCATGACAACCTTGGCCCCAGACGGACGCGAAAGCTGTGACGGGAGGCACGGCGGAGGGTGATGCGCATCGGCAGATACCCCTCCCTGCTGGGAACATCGGCGATCAAGTGTTAAACGATGAATTCCAGCCAACGCATTGTTATCACACGGCTTAGAGGAACGAGCTTGATTGATCATGGGCCCCCTGACAACCACGCGCCGCCGGAGGGATTCAATGCAAGCGGTCCAGATGTAGCTCGCTGTGCCGCGGCAGGAGGCGCTGCTCTCATCTCCCCCGGGCGGACAACCCCCTGCTGATGGGGACACCCGCAGTAAGCGCTGAGTGGATGAGTCAGTAGTGAGGCTTCCGCGTCTGGCGCAAGGCTACGGCGAAGCTGCGGCCGGCGATCGTCGCTCCTTCACTGACCCGGCCGGTGACGCCGACCTTGGCGCCCTTGCCGGGGACCCCGTAGCTCTGGCTGAGCACCCAGATTTTCCCCGTGCCATCGTCGAGCTCGAAGGCGCCGGAGCCGAGAAGGCCGAAGCTGGAGACGACGGTCCCGGCGACCGCGACTTCCTTGCCGGCGTAGCGGGCGGGATTGCTGGTCAACTCCCCGATGCTTGGGTGCTGCGGGCAGGCAGTGAGGACTACGGAGAGCGCGCAGACAACGAAGAGCAGTGCCTTGTACGGGGTTGAGAGTCGCATGCCTGTACTCCTCCAGTGACGTTCCTGTGGTGAGCATTATCGCAGAGAGGTTGTCAATTTGTCGTTTGGGGCGGGCGATCAGGCTTGGCATAGCCATGAAGCAGGGTCCCGACCCTTCCCCCGCGCGGATTCGGGGTCAGGGTCGGGACGGCAGACGGTTGGATTCGGTGTTCTAACTAGGGCTCGCGGCAGATCTGGTCAGAAATGGATTTCCGCGTTGGCGGGGGATGACGGATGCAACGACGTCAGAACCAACTGGCGCGCGCGGGTTTGGGAGGGGGCGCGAGCCGGGAGAGGCACTCCGGGCAGAGGCTGGGCTCCTTGAGGTCAATCCACTCGACGGCGTGGGAGGCGGCCATGGCGCAGCGGTAATCCTCGCAGTGGCGCAGGTCGAGAGTGTGGCCCAGCTCATGCAGCGCTTCCTTCAACAGGCGGCCGCGAAACACAGGCTCATCCGGAGGCAGTCCATAGAATTCCTGGCGCAGGCGGTGGGTGGAGACCACCGCCGAGGGGCCGGGCATCTGTGCCTCGCCAAAGACAAAGGTGAGAATGGGAATGTAGAGGTCGTGCTCAGTGACCCCCAGCAGGCGCCAGCACTCCGGCCCCAAGTGGGAGTTCATGCGGGCGAGAATTTCGGTGGAATGATACTGGCGGCGCTCGGCGTGATAGGCGAACTGGGGATCCAAGGGCTGGGGAAGCACGTCCCAGGGGACGCGGAACTGGCGGGCGACGAGGGGCCCCACGGCTTCCAGGGCGCCCCGATCGATGTCGCCGATCGGCAGCAGGTGCAACTGCTTCATTTTTCCGCGCCGGCCGCGACCGTAGCCCCGGACTTCGTCCAGCCATATTTCTTCAGTTTATTGTGGAGGGTGACGCGGTCGATGTCGAGCACCTCGGCGGTGCGCGTCTGGTTGCCGCCGCACTCCTCCAGTACCCGGAGGATGTGCGCCTTCTCCATCTCCTCCAGCGTTTTTCCCTCGGCGCCGTTGTGGTTGCGCGGCTTAAGAATGAAGTCCGGCTCGCGCAGCTCCGGCTCCTGCGCGACCACCATGGCGCGCTCGACCGCATTCTCCAGCTCGCGCACGTTGCCCGGCCATTCGTGAAGCTGGAGCTGGTACATGGCGGCGGGGGCGACACGGCTGATGCGCTTGTTCATGGCCTGGGAGAACTTGTGCACGAAGTGCTCCACCAGCAGCGGGATGTCGTCCCGGCGATCGCGCAGTGGCGGAATTTCGATGCGAAACACGTTCAGACGGTAAAACAGGTCGGGGCGGAAACGGCCCTCCTCGATGAGCTTTTCCAGGTCCTTGTTGGTGGCGGCGACGCTGCGGAAATCGACCTTGATGGGCTGATTGCCGCCGACGCGCACGATTTCGCGCTCCTGCAGGACGCGCAGCAGGTCGGTCTGGGTCTTCAGGCTGATGTCGCCGATCTCGTCGAGGAAGACGGTCCCGCCCTCGGCGATTTCGAACTTGCCCTTCTTGCGATACTGCGCCCCGGTGAAGGCGCCCTTTTCGTGGCCGAACAGTTCGCTTTCCAGCAAGGTTTCGGTGAGCGCGCCGCAGTGGATGGCCACCATGGGCTGAAACCTTCGCTGGCTGCCGGAATGGATGGCGCGCGCCACCAGTTCCTTGCCGGTGCCGCTTTCGCCGGTGATGAGCACGGTGGCATCGGTGGGCGCGACGGTTTCGATGGCGTCAAACACCTTCTGCATGGCCTTGCTCTGGCCGACCAGGTTGGGGGGGCGCTGAACCTCGGCGACGGTCTCGCGCAGGCGCCGATTTTCCTGCTGCACCTTGCGATGGGAGAGCGCGTTCTGCACCTGGTGGGCGATGTCGTCGGGATCGAGCGGCTTGGTGACGTAGTCGTAGGCGCCGTTCTTGAGCGCCGCCACCGCGGTTTCCACCGAGGCGTAGCCGGTCATCATGATGACGATCATCTCCGGATCGATCTCGCGCATGCGGCGCTGCAGCTCGATGCCGTCGGTGCCGCGCATCTTGATGTCCACCAGCGCCAGCATCCCAGCGACCTTCGGCCATGCGTCCCAGGGCCTCCTGGGCGCCCTCGGCGATGCCGATCTCGTAGCCTTCTTCGCGGAACCACTTGCCCAGCGAATCGCGCACGCTGAGCTCGTCGTCGACGATCAGAAGTTTGCCTTTGTTGGCTTCCATGGTCTCCTCTAGCTCTATCGGTCAATCGGTCTGCCGGCTCAGGTCCTGGCTCCGCGGCTTTACCCACGAGCGCCTTTGGCCGCGCCCGCCTCGGCGGGCGTGGGCTGTCCGCCGACCGCGTCCACCGGCAGAAAAACGTGAAGGTAGTGCCGCGTCCCGGCTGCGACTCCACCTCGACGACCCCGCCATGGCGTTCGACGATGGTCTTGCTGATCGCGAGGCCCAACCCGACGCCCTTGCCGGTTTCCTTGGTGGTGAGGAAGGGCTCGAACAGGCGCGGCAACAGGTCGGGCGGAATGCCGACCCCGTCGTCGCGTACCTGAATCTCGATTTGCCGGCTCTGGGGCAGGGAACGGGTGCGTACCAGCAGGTTGCCGCCGCGAGGCATGGCGTCGATAGCGTTCATCACCAGCGCCAGCAGCACCTGCTCCACCTGGGCGGGATCGCAATGCACCAGGGGCAGGTCGGCGGCCGATTCGAGCTGCAACTGCACATTGCCGAGATCGAGCTGGTGCTGAACCAGGCGGATACTGCGGTCGACCACCTCGCTGACGTCGGCCCACGCCAGGTTCATGGGCGCGGTGCGGGAGAAGGTCAACAGATTCTTTACCAGCTCGCCGCAACGCCGGCTCTCGGACTCCACCAGGTCGAGGCACTCGCGAATCTCGGTGCGCTTCTGCTCGTCGCTTTCCACCCGCTGCACCCACTTCTTCAGCAGCTTGGCGTAGGTGAGGATTCCGGACAGCGGGTTGTTGATCTCGTGCGCCACCACCGCCGCCATCTTGCCGATGGAGGCCATCTTCTCCACCTGCACCACGTGCTCGTGCGCGCGCTTGAGTTCGCTGGTTTTTTCCTCCACCCGCTCCTCCAGGGTGCGGGCCCAGGAGGTGATCTCCTCGTTGGCGGCGCGCAATTGCAGGCTCATGATGTTGAAGGAATTCGCCAGGTCCCCCAGTTCGTCGCTGGAGTGCACGTCGATCTGGTAACCGAGATCGCCCTGGGCTAGCTCCTCGGTGCCGCGCTTGAGGATTTGCACCGGGCGATGCACCAGGCGCAGCACGAACACGCCGGTGAGGGCGGAGATGATGACCACCGCCAGCACGGTGTAGATGAGCATCATGCGGGTGCTTTCAGCGAGGCTGGCATCGGCGGCGGCCAGCGACAGGTTGGTGTCGAGCACGCCGAGGATCTGCTGGCTGGCGGGATGCGCGTGGCAGGCGGCGTTGGAGCAGGCGGGCTCGTTCTCGATGGGAGTGATGATGCCCAGGACCCGTCCCGAACCATTGGCAGCATGATAAATGCGGAAGCGGTCGGGGCGGTTGAGCTTGGCCAACGGCTGGGCCTGCGCGTGGCATCCGTAGCAGGCCTCGGCGCTCTTGTTGACCGTGTGGTTGACCTCGGCCAGATCACTGGAGTAGGCCGATCTTCCCCTCCTGGTCGAAGATGCGGATCCGCACGATTCCCGGCTCGGTGGCGATGGTGGTGATGTCCTGATAGAGGGCCTCGCGGTCGTTGCGCAGCATGTAGTAGGTGGTGCTGCGCTTGATGACGTCGCTGACCCGCTCGGCGCTGGCCAGGGTGGCCGCCTCCAGGTGATGGCGGTGGAGGCGGATGTTGGCGTAGCCGAGGAGCGCGAAGATCACCACCATGGCCGCAAAAATCAGGCCAATGAGCTTGGCGCTGAGGCTGCGGCCGCGCCTTCGCCAGCCAGCCTCGGGATCGGTTGGGTCGGGCGGAGAAGTGGATTTCGGGTCCCACCCGATCCGCGTGGCCGCCGCAATGGCGGGCTTCAGCACTGCGGGAGGGCCAGGGGCCGCCGTCGGTTTGTCTTCATTCGGCATTTTGCATCACCACAGCCGGCGCCGCGGCTTCCTGCCTGGCGGGAGCGGCTGCCTTCTGATGTTCCTCGGGGAAGATGGGCAGATACTTGGCCGCCAGCCCGAAGATGGCAAAACCAGCGCCAACCATGGCCGCGGTCACCGCGATCTCCGTCCACCGCGGGATGTAGCGAACTCCGGCCGAGGCTTCCATTCCGGTGACCGCCACGTTCAAGCGGTTGGTGACAAAGCCCATCAGCGTGATCACCGAGGCCAGGTAGAGCCCGCCCGGGGTCTCGCGTACCTTCCGGAACGACAGGAGGATGACGGGAATCACCAGCGCCAGCGCGATCTCCAGCAAAAACAGGTTGCGCTCGTAGCCGGGCACCAGCACTTGCTTAAGCACGCCGCGATGGATCAGGTCCTCCAGGCGCAGCACCGCGTAGACGATGAGCACCACCATCAGCGCGCGGCCCAGGTCAATCAGAATGTGAAGCTCCAGTTGCCGGCCGAAGTGCTTGGCGCTCATCCAGGACTCGAAGATGGTCATAGCCAGGCCCACGGCGATGGCCGACAGGAAAAAGAAGGCCGGCAGCAGGGGCGTGTACCAGAAGGGGTGCAGCTTGGTGGGCACGATCAGGTACACCGTCCCCAGCGAGGACTGGTGCAGGGTGGAGAGAATGACGCCGGCGATGACCAGCGGGATCAGCGCCTTGCGGATGTACTGGAGCGGCTTCTGCAAATTGAGGCGCTCCAACAGGATGGGCGAGAACTCCAGCGCCAGCACGGTGGTGTACAGCATGACGCACCAGCCGACCTCGAACATCACCGAGTGCGGGTTCCACATGACGAGCGGGTGCCAGATGTTGTAGGGACGGCCGAGGTCGACCATCAGGGCGACCGAGACCAGCAGGTAGCCGAGGAACGCGGTCAGCACCGTGGGCCGCACGATGGGGTGCAGGCGCTTGATGTTGAAGATGTGCACCGCGCCGGTGAGGGTGAATCCGCCGGCCGCCAGCATCACTCCGCAGAGCACATCGAAGCCGACCCAGATGCCCCAAGGGAACTGGTCGCTCAGGTTGGTCGACGGCCCGAGGCCGAAGGCGAAGCGGTACACGGTGGCGTAGAGACCGGCCGCCAGCACCAAATACAGAACCAGCTTCCAGAAACTGAGCCACTTGATGTTGGGAATCCTCACTTCGCACCCCCTTTCTCGCTGTCGTTCTTGCCCTCAGCTTTGGCGACTTCCTCGCGCCGGTGAGTGATCCACCAGATGCCGCCCAGCAACGAGCCCCACAGGGGCACGAAATCGGGGATGCGGGACTGCACCGCGAAGGTCCGGTTGGGCAGGGGGTCGTGGGGGAAGTCGGCGCGATAACCGAACTCCTCGAAGGGCACGCTGGAGAGCAGCAGCACGCTGGTTCCTCCTACCTCCTGCTCGCCGTAAATGTGGTCCACGTAGTTGCCGGGATTGTCGCGCAGCCGCTGGCGAGCTTCCTTCAGAAGTTCGCTGCGTTCGCCGAACTTGGTGGCGCCGGTAGGGCAGGCCTCGGCGCAGGCTGTCTGTTTGCCGGCCAGAACCCGGTCCGAGCACATGGTGCACTTGCGGACCTTGGGATTGACGCTGTTCCACTCGTAACGCGGCACGCCGAAAGGACAGGCCAGCATGCAGTAGCGGCAGCCCAGGCAGCGGCTGGCCTCGTAGATCACCGGCCCGGCCGAGGTCTTGCGCAGGGCCGCCACCGGGCAGACCGAGGCACAGGCGGGATCGTTGCAGTTCATGCACAGCCGGCGCATGAACTTGTCCTCCTTGCTCAGGACGACGGTGAACTTGTGGTCCGATTGCCGCTCTTCGGCGGCAATCTTGTCGTCATAGGGAAGCTTGTTGTGCTCCGCGCACGCCTGCTCGCATTGCTTGCAGCCGATGCACAGCGTGGCGTCATATAACAGTGCCTTGCTCATGAGGTTCTCCGGAAATAATCAAACTGCTGTACGGCCTTCCGCCGCGGAAGCGGCGGGAATAAATGTCCGGCATAAGAACAGCGCCGCGCTCGGGCGCGGGCGCGCAGGATGAGGCCCGCCTGGGCGGCGAAATTGCAGACAGGAAACAGAGAAGGAAGGCAGGACCACCGCGCGGGAGGGAATAGAGCGAACGCTCGAACAAGTGGGCGGGGGACTGTGTCTGGCGCCAAGTCCCCCGCTTGTGCTTCGGGCATTTTCGCGTCCGCAGCGCGTGCGCTGCGGGTCAGCCGAGATGCGGCTGAGCTTTTCACGCCACCCTCGGTTCTGCCGGCCATGGCCGGCGTGTTTGCGTGCGGCCGGTTTGCCGCACCGCTTGACTGCCGCCCTTACTTCAAGGTCGCCAGGTAATCGCCGATGGCCTTCACCTGGGCATCGTTCAACTTCTTGTGCACCATGGCGTGCTTGGGTTGCGCCATCGCCTTCTTCACGTCGGCGGCGTTCTTGCCCTTGACCGCCGGCGCCTTCAGCGCGGGCTTGCCTTCCGCGTTGGCTCCATGGCACATAGCGCAATTAGCCTTGAACAGCGCGGCGCCGTCGTCCGCCGCCCACGACAGGTTCGGCAGGGCGATGAACAGCATGAAGGCGATCGCCAGCACCAGAATCGTCAGTTTGTAAGTCTTCATTATTGGCAGTCTCCTTGGAGGGGTGCTTGTCACCACACCCGGGTCGGTGTCCCAACAGATGAAATTTTCAACCACCGACGGGCCGGGGGGATGTGAGGCCAATCACCAGTGCACGTGATTTCTGTTGCAATCTTCAGCACCGGACAGCGGCGAAACCCCCATCGAATGTGGCGATTTTCAGCGATTTCAGGGGTGGAGAAGCTTTTTGTGAGGGCCCCTTGTTGCAGAATTCACCCGTCTGGCGGTGGGGCGTGTCCGACACAGCTACTGACAACTGGCGAAGATCTCGTCCCACAACTCGTTGCGGCCGGCGCCGGTCCGTGTGGAAAACGGCACGATCCGCTCGGTGTGGAAATCGGTCCGCAAGCGCTGCAGGGAATGGCTTAGGCGGTTGCCCGACAACTTGTCTGCCTTGGTCGCCACGATCACATAAGGGCGGCCGACATGTTGCAGCCATTCCACCAGTTGCTTGTCGCTGTGCTGGGTGGGGACGTTGGTGTCGACCAGTACGACACACAAGACCAGTGTCTCTCTCTGTTGCAGGTAGGGCTCGATAAACTTGGGCCACTCCGCCGTCTGTTCACGCGGCAGCTTGGCGTAGCCGTAGCCAGGCAGATCGACAAACAGCCACTCCGGGCGTGGCTTGCCCGGACGCCTCACCTCAAAAAAATTGATGGTACGGGTGCGTCCCGGGGTGGAGCTGGTCTTGGCCATCTTTTCGCCCAGCAGCGTATTGATCAGGCTGGACTTGCCTACGTTGGAACGGCCCAGGAAACCGATCTCCGGCGGTCCGGGGAGGGGAAAGTGGGCCTCATCCGCCGCCGAGCGCAGGAATTTGGCGTTCACCTTCACCGGGACAGTCTCCAGTTTTCGGTTCTCAGTTTCAAGTGGCCGGTTGCAGGTGACGGAAGATGGCGTTCACCCCAGCGCCTGCCGCTCGGACAGGCAGCAAAAGCCCGCATTTTCCGCGGGCTTCCGCTAACTGCACGACTAGCAGCTCCTACTGATGGGTTGCCGGCTGCGTCCCCGGCTCCGGCCTGGGCGCCATCATCGGCGCCTCTTGTTCCTGCTGCTCCACCGGCAGCGGGCTTTCCAGGGCGATGCGCAGCACGTCGTCCATGGTGTCGGCGAAGTGCAGCGTCATGACGTTGCGCAGGTTTTCCGGAATATCGGGCACGTCCTTTTCGTTATCCCTGGGCAGGATGACTTCCATGATGCCCACCCGATGCGCGGCCAGGAGCTTTTCCTTCAGACCGCCAATGGGCAGCACCTTGCCGCGGAGGGTGATCTCGCCGGTCATGGCGATATCGCGGCGCACGGCGATGCGGCTGAGCGCGCTGGCAATCGCCGTGCCGATGGTGATGCCCGCCGAGGGTCCGTCCTTGGGGATTGCGCCCTCGGGCACGTGCACGTGGATGTCGATGTTGCGGTAGAAATCGCGCGGCAGGCCGAGGCGGTGGGAGCGCGAACGGACGTAGCTCATGGCCGCCTGCGCCGATTCCTGCATCACGTCGCCCAGCTTGCCGGTGAGCAGCAATTTCCCCTTGCCGTCGACCACCGTCGCCTCGGTCGCCAGAATGGAGCCGCCGACTTCGGTCCAGGCCAGGCCGGTCACCAACCCCACCTCGCTGCGCTCGTGCGCCAGAGTATCGCGGAACTTAGGCACGCCGAGGTACTCGTCCGCATTTTCGCCGGCTATGTTGATGTTGAAACTCTTGTCCTTGACCACCTTGCGCGCCACCTTGCGGCAGATGTTGCCGATTTCGCGCTCCAGGTTGCGGACACCCGCCTCACGCGTGTAGCTGCGGATGATGGTGGTGATGGCGTCGTCGGTGAAGCCGCAGTTCTGTTCCGTCAATCCCCCCTGTTCGCGCTGCTTGCGCACCAGGAACAACTTGGCGATCTGGATCTTTTCGTCCTCGGTGTAGCCGTGCAGCCGGATCACCTCCATGCGGTCCAGCAGCGCCGGCGGAACGGTGTGCAGCACGTTGGCGGTGGCAATGAAGAATACCTGCGACAGGTCGTACTCGACGTCGAGATAGTGATCCACGAACATGTGGTTCTGCTCGGGGTCGAGCACCTCGAGCAGCGCGGCCGAGGGATCGCCGCGGAAGTCCATCGACATCTTCTCGACTTCGTCCAGCATGAAGACCGGGTTCTTGGTCCCCGCCTTCTTCATCATCTGGATGATCTGCCCCGGCAGCGCCCCGATATAGGTGCGGCGATGGCCCCGGATTTCAGCTTCGTCGCGCACTCCGCCCAGGGACATGCGCACGAACTTCCGCCCGGTGGCCTTGGCGATCGACATGCCCAACGAGGTCTTGCCCACGCCCGGCGGCCCGACGAAGCACAGGATGGAGCCCTTGGGGTTCTTCACCAACTGGCGGACGGCGAGGAATTCAAGGATGCGTTCCTTGATTTTTTCCAGCCCATAGTGGTCTTCGTTCAGGACCTTCTCGGCGCGCTCGATGTTGCGGATTTCCTTCGACCGCTTCTTCCAGGGCACGGCCAGCAGCCAATCCAGGTAATTGCGCGACACCGTGGACTCGGCCGACATGGGCGGCATGGCCTCCAGCTTCTTCAGCTCCTGCATCGCCTTGTCGCGCACTTCCTTGGGCATGCCGGCGGTGTCGATCTTCTTCTTCAGCTCGTCGAACTCGCTCTTTTCGCCGCGGCCCAGTTCCTTCTGGATGGCCTTGATCTTCTCGTTGAGGTAGTACTCTTTCTGCGCCCGCTCCATCTGCCGCTTCACCCGCGACTGGATGGTGCGGTCCATGTTCAGCTTCTCGATCTCGATCTCCAGCACGTCGGCGACGCGGTTCAGCCGTTCGGCGGGATCGAAGATCTCCAGCAGTTCCTGCTTTTCCTCGATGGAGAGCTGAAGGTTGGCGGCAATCGTATCGGTAAGTTTGGCCGGGTCCTCCATGCGCACGGCGGCGATCATGGTCTCGTAGTTCAGCGACTGGCACAGCTTGACGTACTGCTCGAACAGCGAAGTCACCCGCTGCATGGAAGCTTTCCAGGGCGGGCGAGGGCTCGACCGTGTACTTGGCGCTGCGGACCGAGGCCTCCAGGTAGCCGTCGGCGTCGGTGATCTGCAGGATCTTGCCGCGCTCCAGGCCCTCCACCAGCACCTTGATGTTGCCGTCGGGAAGCTTGAGCTACTGTACGATGTTGACGATGGTGCCCACCTGGAACAGTTCGTTGGGCTTGGGCTCATCGACGCTGGCATCGTGCTGGGTGGCGAGAAAAATCTTCTTGTCGGCGGCCAGCGCCTCTTCCAGCGCGCGTACGCTGGATTCACGGCCGACCACGAACGGGGTCATCATGAACGGGAAGATCACCACATCCCGTATGGGCATCATCGGCAACTTGCGCGTCTCGAATTTTTCCTTAGCTTGATTCACCTAGACCTCGTTTCGACCCTGCGCCGGGATTTGCCCCACCCGCACGGGCACGACCTTGTCATTATAAACGCTGATGGCGTGCTGCAAAGTTGCCCGCGAGGATGCCCGCTACCTCCGTAATCACCCGTTGGACTAAACACCTGCCGCTTCCAGACCCAATTTTTTCGCAAAAACAATTGACCAGCAGTGATTTGCGTCACCTGTTCGGCTTTAGGAATGAGCTAGAATCTTTTTCGTACTTTTGTCATTGTGCCGGCCGGCGAATACGGTTTCGCGGCTGCCGGCGATCCGAGACGCTGCAATTCAACCGGGTGCGCCTATCGTTCCCCTGACCCAAGGCTGAAATCCATGCTCCTACACGGAATCTTTCCTCCCATTACGACGCCTTTTTACCCCGAGGGCGATGTCTACTATCGCAAGCTCGAAGCCAACGTCGAGCGCTACTCGAAATCACCGGTCTCCGGGCTGGTCGTGCAGGGATCGACCGGGGAGGCCATCCTGCTCAGCGACCAGGAGCGGCGCGACGTGCTGAAGGCGGCCATGGCCGCGGCCGCCCCCGAGAAAGTGATGATCGCCGGCACCGGCATCGAATCGGCAAGGGAGACGCTGCTTTTGACGGAGTACGCGGCCTCGCTCGGCTACGACGCCGCCATGGTGCGCACCCCACACTACTACAAGGCCCAGATGAACCGGCCGCAGAACATGCTGGCGTTCTACCGCACGGTGGCCGACCGGTCGCCGCTGCCGCTGATCATCTACAACTTCCCGCAGGCGACCGGCTATGACGTACCCGCCGAGGTGGTGATTGAACTGGCCGAACATGCGAACATCATCGCCATCAAGGAATCCAGCGGCTCGGTGGAGAAGGTGCAGAAGATGGTCGCGCACACCCGCCACATCCAGCGCACGGTGGCCGTCACCGAAGTGCAGGAAGCGGTGACCGGACGGATGAGGAAGGCGGCCGAGGCGGCGGCTTCCAGCGGAAGCCTGCCGATCGCCGCCCAGCCGTCCTCTTCCGCAGTGGCCGTGGTCGGCGGGCTGAAGACGCGGCAGAGGGAAGTCGGATTCCAGGTGATGGTGGGCGCTGCGCACAAACTGGAAGCATCGCTGGCGGTGGGCGCCGTGGGCGCCATCCTCGCCTTTGCCTGCTGCGCCCCTACGGCGTGTTTCGAAATCTACGCCGCCTGGAAAGAGATGAACGAGAAAGTGGCGCATGAGAAACAGGAGCGCATCGCCGAGCCATCGGTGAAGGTGGTCGGCGAAATGAGCATCCCGGGGGTGAAATACGCCATGGACCTCAATGGCTACTACGGCGGCCCGGTGCGCCTGCCGCTGCTCCCGCTGACCGCCGAAGACAAGGGCAAGGTGGAGTGGTTGATGGCCAGGATCAAAAACTAGCTGTCGGTTTTCGGAAGGGCGAACCACGGACCGCCACGGACAATCACGGATCTGATTTTCTGATCCGTGCAAGTCCGTGAGATCCGTGGTTGTTTCTTGCCTAGGCTACCTTCTTGCGCTTGCGATTCGGGTTGGTTATATGCACCGAGCGCGAGCTGCCGGTTTCTCCGCCGGCGCGAACTTCGCCTGGTTCCTCCAGCACTTCGTCGATATCGCGTGCTTTGCGCGCCGGATGCCCGTGCATTCCCGGCGTGGGTGCGCCTTCTTCAGCGGCTGCCGCGGGACGCTGCCCGGAGCTGGATTGGCCGCGCTGCTGGCCTCGCCGGCTCGGTTCCGGATGCATGGCCAGCGGCCGGGTGCCGGGGTCCTGGCCTTCGGCTTCGCCGGTGTGCGGATCGACCACGTAGAGCAGGTCGACAAGGTCATTGGCGTGCTCTTCCTCATCCTTGAGGATTCCCTCCAGCATGACGCGCGTGGTCGGGTCATCGTTGCCGAAGAAGCGGATCATATCGGTATAAACTTCAATCACGATGCGCTCGGCGATCAGGTCCTCGCGGATCATGTCGCCGAGAGTTTCGCCTTCGACGTACTGCGAAACGGAACGCTGCAGCAGGGTTTGCGGGCTGAAGTCAGGCTTGCCGCCGAGTTGCTGGATGCGCTCGGCGATCTGGTCGGCGTGGTCGCGCTCGGCATCGGCATGCTCCTTGAACTCGTTGGCCACGGCGCGGCCGTGCACGCCGGTAGCCATGAAATAGTGGTGCATATAACGGAGCACGCAGACGATCTCGGTGGCCAGAGCCTCGTTGAGGATGGTGATGGCGCGGTCCGTATCCACGCCGTAAGCGCGGGTGATGGGACCGTCTTCAATTCTGCGAATGGCGCGTTGACGGAGTTCTTCGACGTCCTGAACAAACTGTGGCATGGCATCCTCGCTTGCCGGACAAGATCGGAAGGCGGACCGGCGATTGCTTAGATTCGAGATAGGAAAAGCGATAGATGCCCGTGGAGAAGCGCGGGCAGAGCCTTAGCCCTGGAGGCCGGCGGAATGAATTCCGCCGCTACACCCCACGTCGGCGGAAAAAAGTTCGCTGCTACACTAAGGAGCGGGGGAATAAAATTCCGCCGCCACACAGGATCGACCGGCGAATCGCTGATGGCCGCTTTTCAGCATCTTGCGGGGCGCAAAGGCATCCAATTAAAATTGAAACGAACGTCCGTTCGGTCCCGGAGAGAACACCATGGCAGCCCGGAAAAACAGCCGCCGGTCCCGCGCCCACCCCGAGCAGAACGGCGAAAGCCGTTTTGACCGCCGGCTCGGCGAGATTCTCGCGCACGCCACCGACGTTTCTACACCAAGGGCTACGCCGGCGCTTCCATGCGCGATCTGTCGCGCACCAGCGGCATGTCGCTGGCCGGGCTTTATTACTACTTCGAATCGAAGGAAAAGCTGCTCTACCTGATCCAGAAGCACACCTTCTCCACCGTCATGGAACAGGTGCGGAAGAGGCTGCGCGGGATCGCCGATCCCGAGGAGCGGGTGCGGGTGTTCATTCACAACCACCTGGAGTATTTTCTCGCCAATTTGAAGGCCATGAAGGTGCTCTCGCACGAGGACGAGGCGCTGACCGGGCCGCTGGCGGCGGAGATCGCCGCCATGAAGCGCGATTATTACCGCATCATTCGCGGGCTGGTCGAGGATCTCAGGGGAAGTGCCGAAGGATTCAATCCGGAGATTTCGCCGCGCCTGGCGGCGGTGAGCCTGTTCGGGATGATGAACTGGATTTACACCTGGCACGACCCGCGGCGCGATCCGGGCGCCGAGGGAATTTCCGGGCAGATGGCGGACGTTTTTCTGCGCGGACTGATGGGACGCGAAACCGCGGGCGCATCGGCTGCCAAAGCGGCGAATCATGAAAAATCGGATGCCAAGCCGGGCTCTGTGGGGAGCGCGGCGCGCCGCCGGCAGCGTTCTGCTGCATCCAACGTCTGAACTGAGTGAAGCTGAAATAAGGAGCTGAGGATGGCAACCACCACGCAATCGGTTGAAGGGACCAAACCGCTGGTCCACTACCGCAACCAGGGCGGGATCGGAATGATCACCCTGGATGACCCGCCGGCCAACACTTACACCTACGAGATGAACCGCCAGTTGGACGATGCCGTCCTGCAGGCGAGGATGGACAATGATGTCCACGTGATCGTGCTCACCGGCGCGGGCGACAAGTTTTTCTCCGCCGGCGCCAACATCAAGATGCTGAACTCGGTGGATCCCACCTTCAAATACTACTTTTGCCTGCACGCCAATGAGACCCTGCTGCGGCTGGAGCACACGCCCAAGCTGGTGATTGCGGCGCTGAACGGGCATACCGTGGGCGGCGGCCTGGAAATTGCGATGGCGGCCGATCTGCGGATCGCGCGCCGCGACGCGGGCAAGATCGGGCTGCCGGAGGTCAACCTCGGGGTGCTGCCCGGCACCGGCGGGACGCAGCGCCTGTCGCGGCTGGTGGGTAAGTCGAAGGCCATCGAGTTGATCGTCACCGGCAATACCTTCTCCTTCGAAGAGGCGAAGGAGCTGGGGATTGTGAACGACATCTTCGAGCGCGAAGGCTTCATGGACAACGTGCTGGAATACGCGCGCCAGTTCTGCCCGCCCAACAAGGCGGCGAAGGCGGTGGGCAGCATCAAGCGCTCCATCCAGACGGGGTGGGAGATTCCGATGGAGTCCGCGCTGGCCGTGGAGCGCGAGCTGCAGGCGCTGCTGTTCAACAGCCAGGACGCGAAGGAAGGCCTGGCGGCCTACGTGGATAAGCGGCCGGCGGAGTTTAAGGCGAAATGACATATTCAGCTACAGAGGACACGGAGGACTTAGAAAAAAGAATTCCTCCGTGCCTCCCTCTGTGACCTCAGTGGCTGAGGGGTTATGCCAACGACTGCAATCGGAGCAAAGATCGAGCCCGGCAAGCTGCTGATCGGCGGCGAATGGGTCGAGGCCTCGGGCGGCAAGCGGTTCGACACCATCAATCCCGCCACCGCTGAGGTGCTGACCACGGTCGCCGACGCCGGCGCGGACGACGTGGACGCGGCGGTCCAGGCGGCGCGCAAGGCCTTTGACGACACGGCTGGCGCCTGGCGCAAGCTGTCGGCCAGCGAACGCGGGCGCATGCTCTGGAAAATTGCGGACTTGCTGGAGCAGAACATCGACGAGCTGGCGCAACTAGAGACGCTGGATAACGGCAAGCCGATCTTCGAGTCGCGCTACGTCGACATGCCCATGGTGGTGGACGTGTTTCGCTACTATGCCGGCTGGGCGACGAAGATTCACGGAGAGACCATTGGCATCAACGAAAGCGCCTTCACCTACACCCTGCGCGAACCGGTGGGCGTGGTGGTCGCGATTGTGGCCTGGAATTTTCCGCTGTTGCTGGCGAGCTGGAAACTGGCGCCCGCCTTGGCCTGCGGCAACACCGTGGTGCTGAAGCCGGCGGAGCAGACGCCGCTGACCGCACTGCGTTTCGGCGAACTGTGCTGCCAGGCCGGACTGCCCGCGGGCGTGCTGAACATCGTCACCGGAGGCCCGGAAACAGGGAAGGCGCTGGTGCAGCACGGGCAAGTCGACAAGGTGGCATTTACCGGCTCAACCGTGGTGGGCAAGGAGATCATGCGCTCGGCGTCCGACACCCTGAAGCGGGTCACGCTGGAGTTGGGCGGCAAGTCGCCCAACATCGTCTTTGCCGATGCCGATCTCGACTCGGCAGTCAAGGGCGCCATCAACGGAATTTTCTACGGCAAGGGCGAGGTGTGCTGCGCCGGGTCGCGGCTGTTCGTGGAGAAGAAAGCGGAAGACGAGTTTTTGTCCAAGCTGGTGGAGCGCACTAAGAAGCTGCGACCCGGCGACCCGCTGGATCCGAAAACCAAGCTGGGCGCCATTGTCAGCGAGCAGCAGATGAAGACCGTGCTCGGCTACATCGAGGCGGGCAAGCACGAGGGCGCGCAGGTGGTGCTTGGCGGCAATCGCGTGCAGGTCGGCAATGGCAAGGGATATTTCATCGAGCCGACCATCTTCGGCGGCGTGCGCAACGACATGAAAATCGCGCAGGAGGAAATTTTCGGCCCGGTGCTGGCCACCCTGGCGTTTGACGACGTTGAGCAGGTGGCGGAGCTGGCGAACCGCAATCCCTACGGTCTGGCGGCGGCCATCTGGACGCGGGACATCAAGAAGGCGCACGCGCTCTCCCGGCGCCTCCGCGCGGGAACTGTCTGGATCAATACCTATGGACTGATGGACGCAGCGCTGCCCTTCGGCGGCTATAAGCAGTCCGGCTTCGGGCGCGAGTTGGGTGACGCGGCGCTGCAGAGCTATACGGAAGTCAAGAGCGTATGGCTGAGCTTGTAGCAGCGTGAGTCTTTGCCGTCGACCGCCGGCCATCGGCCATCGACGCAGTTGGGGTGAGCAATGCCAGGAAAAGTTCTGAGGATCGGCACGTTCAGCGACTGGGTTGGACTGTTTGACGAGTGGCGCAAGGACATCGGCGTCAACCAGGATGAGGTGTCCGATTTCAAGTTCGACACGCTCTATGGCGCGATCGACACCGACGAGATCACCTTCGGCCACTACAAGGGCCGCCGCAAATGGGAAAATCTGCGCCAGGTGCCCACGCAGCAGATGCGCGATGCCTTGATGAACCTGATCGTTTATCAGGGCGACACCGAGTTTGCCAGCGTGGAGCAGCAGCGCTGGCTCTATGAGACCGCGCCCACCGATTACGACCGCAAGGCCCTGCTGCGCGTGTGGATTGAAGAGATGCGCCACGGCTGGCAGATGTGCGCCCTGCTGGTGGACCACTTCGGCCATTCAGGCAAGGTGGAGGCGCAAAAGATGCTGGAGCGCCGCGCCTTCGAGAACAAGCGCCTGCTGGGCGCCTTCAACGTCGACGTGGACAACTGGATGGACTTTTTCACCTACACCGATTTCGTCGATCGCGATGGCAAATTCCAGTTGCAGATGCTGAAGTATTCGGCCTTCGCTCCCCTGGGGCGTTCCATGTCGTACATGCTGCGCGAAGAGGCATTCCACATGGGCACCGGCAACGACGGCCTGGCGCGCGTGGTCAAGGCCGGCAAGGTGCCCGCCTGGTTGATGCAAAAGTATCTGAACAAGTGGATCTCGGGCTCCTACGACCTGTTCGGCACGGACAACTCGTCGTCGGCGCATTGGGCGTACGTGTGGGGATTGAAGGGGCGCTACGACGAGCCCAAGAACCCCAACCAGCCGAACCTGGAAGACCTGAACGATTACAACCGCCAGCTCTATCGCGACGAGGTGGCGGGGCTGATCGCACGCATCAACAGGTGTCTGCCGCCCGGCGTCGAACCGCTGTATGCGCCCGACATCAGGTTCAACCGCGCCATCGGGCGCTGGGCAGGGCAGAATTTCCACCCCAAGTCCGGCGAACCGATGGAGGACAAGGCTTACTCGCAGCAGTTGAATGAATTCTTGCCCACCGCCGCGGACAAGCAGTTGCTGGTGGACATCATCAGCAACGAGAAGAACTGGATTGCCCAAAAGCTGGGCGCGCGCGATCCTTTTGAAACCATCGCGGAGCCTAGAAAGACGGCGATTAATCTCTAGCTATCAGCCTTCAGCCATCAGCTATCAGCAAAACCGATCCTGCATGTCGAGTCCAAAAACGGAAATCGCACAGCGCTGCACCCTCTCCGAGCTCATGGTCGCCAGCGCCGCGCGCGAGATTCGCGACGGCGAGGTGGTCTTTGTCGGCATGCGCCTGCCGCTCATCGCCTTCGTGGTGGCCAAGCGCATGCAGGCGCCGAATGCTGTGGGATTGTTTGAAAACGGTGTGATCCGCGCCACGCCCGCCCCGGAATTGATCTACACCATGGCCGATCCCCCCAACATTCTCGGGGCGACCCAGTGCCTGGACATGCTGAGCGTCATGAGCCTGCTGCAATCCGGGCGCGTAGACCTGGGCTTCCTCGGCGCGGCCGAGGTGGATAAATTCGGCAATTTGAATTCAACCGTCGTGCACGGTTTCCGAAAAGATGAACCGGGTGCGATCCATGGCGCTACCGTGGAAGGGCGTGACCTCTGCCGTGCCGCCCGTCGCTCGGAAAAAACTGGGGCTCCGGCCCCTGCGGCCATCGACCATCGACCGTCGACCATCGACAGCCTCACTCGCCTTCCCGGCTCCGGCGGCGCCTGTGACATTGCTTCGCTGGCGAAACGCTTTGTTGTGTTGCTCGAACACTCCAAGCGCCGTCTGCCGGAGCGAGTCTCCTATATCACCAGCCCGGGAAACGGAGACGGCGCCGGGTGGCGCAAACGAGTGGGTCTGCCCCGGGGCGGTCCGAGCGCGGTGATCACCACCAAATCCGTGCTGCGCTTCGCGGAAGACGGCGAGGCGTACCTCGCGTCGGTGCATCCCGGCATCACTGTGGAGGAGGTGGCGGCGAACACCGGGTGGAAGCTGCGCGTCGCTGACCGCGTGGCGGAAACCGAGTTGCCGAGCGCGGCGGAGCTGAACGCCATCCGCGAGTACGATCCGGAAGGGTTCTGGACGAAGTAGGAGGATTGAAGAATTGACGAATTGCAGAATTGACTAATTGAAGACCGAGAGCTCATCGCCACGCAAAATTCGTCAATTCGAAAATTCTCCAATTCGTAAATAAGGCTGGTGCACTCATGTCAACCGCGAGAAATTTGAATTATCAGCGACTGATGGTCTCGATGCAGCCGCCGGTGGCGCGCATCATCCTGGCGCATCCGCCGCTCAACGTGATGGACATGCCCATGATGGAGGAGCTGCTGGTCGCGATGGAGGAGGCGGAGGCGCGGCCCGACATTGCCGCCCTGGTGCTTGCCGGCGGCGATCGCGCCTTCTCGGCGGGCGTCGAGGTGGCGGCCCATGCGCCCGACAAGGTGCGCGACATGCTGGTCAAGTTTCACTCCGTGATTCGCGCAATGATCGCCACGCGCAAGGTGACCATGGCGGCGGTACGCGGCAACTGTTTCGGCGGCGGCGCCGAACTGGCCGCCGTCTGCGACCTGGTGTTTACCACCGATAATTCCAACTGGGGATTTCCGGAGATCACCCTGGGATGCTTTCCGCCGGTCGCCTCGGTGGTGCTGTCGGCCATCGTGGGCCAGAAGCGCGCCGCCGACCTCATCCTCACCGGCCGCCGCATCAGCGGCGAAGAGGCCATGCGCATGGGGCTAGCCAACGAGGCGGTGCCGGAAGACGAGTTGTCGGAGCTGGTAGACGAGACGGCGGAGCGCCTGGGCCGTCTCAGCGCCGCCTCGCTGGCCATGGCCAAGAAGGCGCTGTACGCGTGGGACGCCATCCACTTCGACAAGGGCCTGCGGCGCGCCGAGGAAATTTATCTGGAACAACTGATGAAGCTGGAAGATGCGCGCGAGGGAATTCGGGCGTTCATGGAGAAACGGCAGCCGGTGTGGAAGGGAAAATAGAGCTCTGTGAGATCGCAGTCTCTTGAAAGATCTGAATCGTTAGTCGGCGCGGCTAATGTGCTTGCTGTTTCGGCCTTTGCACAGTTCGCGAGGGAATACCCTGCACTTGAGGCGGTGGGAGCGCACGATTGGGATTTCTTCGTCACCGTCGCCGGAACAGGGTGTGCCTTTGCCGCAATTGCAGATCGTTGTCCAGCAGCCGAGCAACAGGAGGTATCAGCGTGTGTTGCTCGCTGCCTCCAACGATGGAACCCGGATGCTTACGCAGCTCTTGTGGACTTTATCGGTTATTTGAAACGAGCAGATAGCTTGGGAGTGGAGCCGCCAACTGCGGTGGGGTGCTGGGTGCTCTGTAATCTCAAAAGGGATCCGTCACTTGGCTCGGAAGACACCGTCATGGGAAGAACATTGGGGATCTTCTTGCTGCACAGTTTTGTAGATTGGTGGAGGGAATAAGAGGTTCCGTGTCCCGAACGAGCAAATCTAAGCTCTGCACCATGCGGCAGGCCATCACTCGGTTCGTGCCGGACGGCAGCAGTGTCGTGCTCGGCTGCCAACTGGAGCAGATGATCCCCTTCGCCGCCGGGCACGAGATCATGCGGCAGACACGTCGCGGGCTGACCTTGATCGGCCCCATCTCCGATATCCTGTTCGACCAGATCATCGGCGCCGGATGCGCCGAGCGCGTGCTTGCCGCCTGGGTCGGCAACGTGATGATGGGCTCGGCCTACAACTTCCGGCGCGCGGTGGAGCAGGAGTGGCTGAAGGTCACCGACATGACCAATTTCACTGTTGCGCTGGCGCTGCAGGCAGCCGCCATGGGCGTGCCGTTCCTGCCGACGTTGACCGCGCTGGGCAGCGACGTAGCAAAGCAGAACGAATTTTTTGCCGAGATTGAGTCGCCGTTTCCCCTGACGGATGTAGCCCGGCCGCCCTCGGCCGGGTCCACGATTGCGCCGGTCGAGGGCGACCGGCCTACACTTCAGAACTCGAAGCTGCACGCGGTCAAAGCCCTGCACCCTGACGTTGCCATCGTGCACGTCCAGCGTGCCGATAAGCAGGGCAACGCGCACTGCTGGGGAAATTTCGGGGTCATGCTGGAGGCGGTGAAGGCCGCAAAGACGGTAATCGTCACGGCAGAAGAGATTGTCTCGCCGGAGGTGATCGCCAGCGATCCCAACCGCACCGTCATTCCCGGCTTCCTGGTGAGCGCCGTGGTGGAGGCGCCCATGGGCGCGCATCCCTCGCCCGTGCAGGGCTACTATAAGCGCGACGACGCCTTCTTCCGCCAGTATCATGAGCAGACGAAGACAAGAGGGGATTTTGACGCCTGGGCGCAGCGCTGGGTGTACGGCGTCGCGGACCGGGCCGGATATGTTGACCTGCTGGGCGAGTGCCGGGTGAAGGAACTCGGGGTGAAGCGGCACGCGTACGCAGCCGCCGCGGACTATGGGTATTGAATGATGAACACAGAGACACAGAGACGCAGAGGATTTCGAAAAGGCCTGTGAACTCTGCGTCTCCGTGTCTCTGTGTTGGGTTTTGAGCATGGAAATGGAACATGAAATCACACCCGTGGAAGTGAAGCGGAAGCTGGAAAACGGCAGCCATCCGGTGTTGCTCGACGTGCGTGAGCCGATGGAGCTGCAAATGGCGAGCATCGAGGGGACGGTCAACATCCCCATGGGCGAAGTTCCGCTGCGCGCCCGGGAGCTTGATCCGGAGGAGCACATCGTGGTCATCTGCCATCACGGTGTGCGCTCCCTCAACGTGACCAACTTTCTGCGGCAGCAGGGTTTCGAGCGGGTGCAGTCCATGCGCGGAGGGATTGATCGCTGGGCGCGGGAAATCGATCCCAACGTGCCGACGTACTGAAGCTCTTAGCTGTTGGCTCTCGGCTTTTTAGCTGGACCGATTCGGCTAAGAGCTAAGAGCTAAAAGCCAAAAGCTCCATGAAAAAACAACTCGTAACCCTGAAAATCAACGGCCGCACGCATGAGCTCGCCCTCGACCCCAACCGGCTGCTGCTGGATGTGCTGCGCCAGGACCTGGGCCTGACCGGCTCCAAGCGCGGCTGCGACGATTCCTCCTGTGGCGCCTGCACCGTGCAGTTGGACGGTGTCCCCATGCTCTCCTGCACGCTGCTGGCCGCCTCCTGCCAGGAGCAGGAGATCACCACCGTCGAAGGGATTGCCGAGCACGGCTCGCTGGCCGCTATTCAAAAGGCCTATGGCGATTGGGGCGGCGCCCAGTGCGGCTACTGCACGCCCGGCTTCATGATGACCGTGGACCACCTGCTGGCCGAGAATCCCAATCCATCGGAAGACGATATACGCAACGCCCTCAGCGGCAACCTGTGCCGCTGCACCGGCTATATGCAGATGTTCCAGGCGATCAAGGCGGCGATTGAGGCGGAGCGCAAGGGCAGGGAACACGCGGTGGCGGCCACATGACCTATGTCGTGGTCACAATCAAGAGGATCATCGATCTCGAAGCCTTCCGCGAGTATGCCGTGCAGGCGCAGCCCATGATCGAGCGCTATGGCGGCCGTTACGTGGCGGTGGACAAGACGCCCGAGGTGCGCTCGGGCGACTGGCCTTACGTGCGCACCATCATCGTTGCCTACCCGAATTTGGCGGCGGCTCAGAAGTTCTATGACTCGCCCGAGTACCAGGCAATCGTGCCCATTCGCACCCGGGCCATCGACGCCAATATCGTGCTGGTGCGCGATCCGGAAGAGGCCGGCATCGATATGGATCCTCGGAAGAGCGGCGCATGAGCGACTTCACTACCATCGGCAAGCCGGTTGCTTTCGTGGACGCGGCGCAGAAGACCACCGGCCACGGCAAGTACACCGACGATCTCAGCGTGCCCGGCATGGCGGTCGGCAAGATCCTGCATTCGCCGCATCCGCACGCGCGCATCATGAGCATTGACACGTCGCGCGCGCTGGCGCTTCCGGGCGTGATGGCAGTGGTAACCGGCCGTGACGCGCCCACCACCTACGGCATTCTGCCCATCGGCCACGACGAGCACGCGCTGGCCCTCGACAAGGTGCGCTACGTCGGCGACAACGTTGCCTGCGTCGTTGCCGTCGATGAAGCCACGGCGGAAAAGGCGCTCGAGTTGATTGACGTGGACTACGAACTGCTGCCGGCGTGGTTCGATCCCGAGCAGTCGATGAAAGCGCAGAGCGATTTCATTCACGAGAAGCGCCTGCACAACGTCGAGAAGGAATACCACCACGTTTTTGGCGACCCGGACACGGCGTTTGCCGAAGCCGATTATGTGGCCGAGGCCCGCTACCTCGCCAACGAGGTGACGCATGCGGCCATGGAGCCGCACTCCACTCTGGCGGCCTTCGAACTCGACCCGCACACCGGAAACCCGGGGCGGCTCACGGTGTGGTCCTCCACCCAGGTGCCGTACTACCTGCAGCACAAGCTCTCGCTGGTGCTGGATGTGCCGATGTCGCAGATCCGCGTCATCAAGCCGCTGGTGGGCGGCGGCTTCGGCGGCAAGAGCGAAGTCATTCCGCTGGAAATCACGGCGGCCATCGCCGCACGCGCGGCCAATGCGCCGGTGAAGATCACCTACACGCGCGAGGAAGTCTTCTGGGCGCATCGTGGCCGCCCGCGCACCATTGTCGATCTGAAGACCGGAGTGAAGAACGATGGGCGCATCGTGGCGGTGGCGGCGCGCGTCGTTCAGGACGGTGGCGGCTATTGCTCCTATGGCCCGGTCACCATTCTTTATTCCGGCGCGCTGCTGGGCGCCATCTACGACATTCCCCACGTGCGCTACGACGGCTATCGCGTGCTCACCAACAAGCCCGCCTGTGGCGCCATGCGCGGGCACGGCACGGTCAACGTGCGCTTCGCCTTCGAGTCGCAACTCGACGAGATCGCGGCGGCCCTCCATCTCGATCCCGCCCAGATTCGCCGCCGCAACCTGCTGCAGCCGCCCTGCGTAACCGTGAACGGGCTGCGCGTCCTCAGCTACGGCCTGCCCGAATGCATTGAGAAAGTAGTTGGTGCTTCACGTTGGAGTCGAGAAGCGATAAACCGCTCGCGACCTTCGCGGCCATCGACCGTCGACCGTCGGCCGTCGACGGGGTTTAGGTCTCGCCTGCTCCCACTACGTCAGCGGCGCCTCCAATTCCATCATTCGCTCCGACATGCCGCACTCCACCGTCAACATCAAGGTGGACCGCGACGGCGGCGTGGTGGCCTACACCGGGGCCTCGGAAATCGGGCAGGGTTCCGACACCATGACCGCCCAGATCATCGCCGAGGTCTTGGGCTGCGATCTGCGACGGGTGAAGATCGTGGCCGCCGATACCGATCTCACGCCCATCGATCTTGGCTCCTACTCCAGCCGCGTGACCTTCATGGCGGGCAATGCCGCCATGCGCGCGGCCGAGGACGTGAAGAAGAAGATTGCCGCCGCGGCGGCGCGGAAGATGGGCTGCGCGGTTGAGGACGTGGTCTTTCGCGGCGATAAGGTTTTT
The DNA here is from genome assembly GCA_963740615.1 of Terriglobia bacterium. Lineage (GTDB taxonomy): Bacteria > Acidobacteriota > Terriglobia > Terriglobales > Acidobacteriaceae > JAIQGF01. The sequence continues at coordinate 222,906 of CAVUEZ010000002.1, read as the reverse complement.
CGGAAAAGTGTGTGGGAGCAGCCGCCCTCGGCTGCTCCAGAAGATGTAGCCCGGCCGCCCTCGGCCTGGCCCCCCGGCGCGAAAGCCCAAGGCCGCGTTGAGGGCCAGATCTTGCGTGGCTCGGTGCAGCAGAAGAGAAAGGACGAAGGCCCCCGAGACTCCATGAGCTTCGAAGAGGCGGTGGTCGCCGCCATCGACTTCAGCGGCGCGCTCACCGGCACCGGGTCGTACGCTCCTCCGCAGGAGGCTCGTGGCGGCCAGTTCAAGGGCGCGGGCGTGGGCCCTTCGCCGGCCTATTCGTATTCGGCGCAGGTGGCCGAGGTCTCAGTTGATGAAGAGACCGGCGAAGTCACCGTGCACAAGATCTGGGCCGCGCACGACTGCGGGCGCGCGCTCAATCCGGTGGGCGTCGAGGGGCAGGTGATCGGCTCGGTGTGGATGGGCTTGGGCCAGGCGCTGGAAGAAGAGATGATATGGAAAGACGGCCTGCTGATGAACCCCGGCCTGCTCGAGTACCGCTCGCCCTCCGCCGCCGAGTCGCCCGAGATCGAGTGCTTCATTGTCGAGAGCATCGATCCCGAAGGCCCATTCGGCGCCAAGGAGGCGGGCGAAGGCTCGCTTGCCGCCACCATTCCGGCGATTGCCAACGCCATCTACGATGCGGTCGGCGTGCGCCTGCGCGAGGCCCCGTTCACTCCGGAGCGCGTGCTGGCCGCCCTGCGCGCGAAACAGGGCCGGAAGAAACTGAACATGACGCGCGACGTCGATCCCACCGCGCCCGCGACCTTTCCCGAGCACGGCGGCGCGCTCTGCTTCAAGGGCAAAGGCCCGGCACGGCATGAGTTGGATCCGGCGCGCGCGCCACAGCCGTCAGCGGAAGCGGGAGGCGACGACTAAATGGCGCTTCCCGAATTCCAGCTTCTCCGTCCGCGCACGTTGGCCGAGGCCATTGACCTGCTGGCCAAACACGCCTCCAACGCACAGATCATCGCCGGCGGCACCGACCTGCTTCCCTCGCTGGGCCAACACCTGTTCGCGCCCCGCTATCTGCTGGACATTCGCGGCATCGCCGATCTGCGCGGCATCCGCCCGCTCGACGGCGGCTTGGAAATCGGGGCGCTGACCACGCTCACCGCCATCGAACGTTCGCCGGAGATTGCGCAAAATTATGCCGTCCTGCACCAGGCGGCCAAGACCGTTGCCTCGCCCCTGCTGCGCAACATGGGCACCGTGGGCGGCAACATTTGCCTGGACACGCGCTGCCTCTGGTACAACCAGTCGCTCGCGTGGCGGAAGTCCTGCGGCTTTTGTATCAAGAAAGACGGCGACCTCTGCCACGTCGCGCCCGGCGGGACGAAATGCTGGGCGGCGTTTTCCGCCGACACGCCGCCGGCGCTGCTCTGCCTGGAGGCGGAGATCGAAATCGCCGGCCCGCAGGGCACGCGGCGCGTTCCGCTCAGCGAGTTCTACACCAACCTGGGCGATGCGCGCATGAAGCTGGAAAAAAACGAAATCCTCACGCGCGTGTTGCTGCCGGCGCGAACCGCCGGCTGGCGTGGCGCCTACCGCAAGCTGCGCATCCGCGGATCCATTGATTATCCGCTGGCCGGCGTTGCCGTGGCGCTGAAGCGTAGCAACGGCCATGTTGTGCCGGGGTCCTCAGAACGCGCCGGTTTTGCCCGCTCTGGGGTGGTAGAAGATGCGCGCCTGGCCATCACCGCCGTGAATCCCGCGCCCTTGCTGGTAAAAGGAGCGGCCGACGCGCTCACCGGCAGGGAACTGAACGAAGAACTCGCGGCGCAGGTGGGAGATCTCGCCGCCCGCGACGCCAAGCCATTGACGACTTCCGCGTTGACTCCCGAATATCGCCGCGAGATGATTCGGGTGTTCACCAAGCGCGCGGTCTTGGAAGCTGCTGGCCAACGACCGTCCACCGCCGACCGATGATCACTGACTGCCACATTCATATCCAGCCCGCCGGCCTCGAGCTGAAACCGGAGGCCGAGGCCTTGATGCAGGCCAGCGGCGCCGACTACCAACTCATGCGCGAGTTCGCGCGCTCCCCCTCCTGTTTCCTGAGATACCTCGACAGCATCGGCGTGGACCGCGCCGTGCTCATCGGCTCGGTTTCGCCCGAGGTCATCGGACTGGACGCGCGCATCAATTCCTTTTACTCCGGCTTCGCGCGCGAAAACCCGCGGCGCCTCATCCCCGGTGGCGGCCTCCATCCCCGGCACACGGAAAATTTCCTCGCCGATCTGGACGAACTGCTGCGCCTCGGCATCCGCCTCATCAAGATCCATCCCCCGCACCAGCTCTTCTATCCCAACGACTACCTCAACGGCCTCACCGAACTCGAGCTCCTCTACCGCGCCGCCGAGGCCAACGGCCTGCCGGTCATGTTCCACACCGGCACCTCCATTTTTCCCGGAGCGCGCAACAAGTTCGGCGACCCGATTCACATCGACGACGTCGCCGTGGATTTCCCCCGCCTCAGGATCCTGCTCGCCCATGGCGGCCGTCCGTTATGGATGTCGACCGCGTTTTTCCTGGTTCGGCGCCACCCCAACGTCTACCTGGACATCAGCAGCATCCCCCCGCGGCAGTTGCTGAACTGGTTCCCGCGCCTGGAGGAGATTGCCCACAAGACGCTGTTCGGCAGCGACTGGCCCGGCCCGGGCGGCATCGATATCCGCCGCAACCTTGACTCCATTCGCGCCCTGCCGCTCTCCGATGCCGCCAAAGAGCAGATTCTGGGCAAGACCTCGCTCGCCATCTGGCCCGCCTGAATCAGCCAGGCGATCGGGCTGCAACCGCAAAAAAGCCACGGATCGCCACCGATGTTCACGGATCTGAAAATCCCATCCGTGTTCATCCGCGGAAATCCGTGGCTCGCTTTTCTCGTTTTTACTTCGTTTCCTTCGCCGCGTGCGCCTTCGCCGGCACGGTCCCCGTCAGCTCGTTCGCCAGCCGGGTTGCGCCGTAGATATTGCGCAGCGCCTCCAGAATGCCGCGCGAATCCACGTGTACCGAGCGCCCGATCACGTCTTCGTACTGGAAATTCCACGGCAGCGACTGAATGTTGCCGTCGAAGATGATGCCCACCACCTCGCCCGCCTTGTTCACCACCGGGCTGCCGGAGTTGCCTCCGATAATGTCGGCGGTCTCCACCACGTTGAACGGAGTCTTCAGGTTGATCTTCTGTTTGTTCTTCATCCAGCTCTCCGCCAGTTGGTACGGAGGCTTGTCGCCGTGCTTCGCGGCGTGCTTGTACGCGCCGCCCATCTCCGTGAAGTACGGCACCTTGGTGCCGGCCGGGACCACGTTGCCCCGCCCATCCTCGGTGAAGCCTTTCACCGCGCCGTAGCTCAGCCGCAGCGTGAAGGTCGCATCCGGATAAGTATCGGTGCCGAACACGGCGAAGCGGATCTTGGCCAGGGTAGCGCCGTTGCGCCGCTCCACCGCCTGCACCTCGTCGTCGTGCTGCTTGCGATATTTGCGCGCCTCCGGATCGATGGTGCGCAGCATCACGATCATGGGATCGGTGCTCGCCTTCACCGCCGCGGCGCCTCCCTCGTAGAGCTGCTTGCGTACCGCGGCATCATTCAGCTTGCTGCCCTCGATCGCCGCCTTAGCCGCTTCGGCCGGGGTTTTTCCCTGCAACACCTGCGCCACCACCGGATCGTTGCCCAGATGGCTTTGCAGCTCGGCCAGCGACTCGCTCAGCCGCGCCGTCTCCAGGTCCTTATAGATGGGTGCGGTCGAAAACAATTGCTGCTCCAACGACGGCAGCGCCGACTCCCGATATTCCCGCAGCCGCTCCCCGTTGGGCTTCTGCTTTTCCACCCCGGCCCGCACCAGGATGCGCGCGTACTCCGTCAGCTCTCCGCGGAAGCCGGCCCGGCGCTCCAGGTAGACATACGGCATGTAGAACTGCTTGTAGGTCTGCTCGGCCTTGGCAATCTCCGCCCACGGATCGCCGAATTGTTGTTTCTGCTTGGCATTGGCGGCGACTGTCTGCTTCAGCTTGTCTTCCTCCTGCTGTTTCTGCGCCATCAGTTTCTTGTCCAGCAGGCCCGACTGGTAGCCGTTCACCGCCTTGAACGAATTCTCCAGCCCGAAGATAATTCTCTCTGCCCGGCGCGCGTTTTCCGCCGAGTGCGACGCGTACTCGTTCAGCGCCTGCAGTTGGTCTTTGTAGGCCTGCAGGTTCCAGGGATAGCTGGTGTCGCGCAGAAACTCCAGTTGCGACATGGTCAGCAGCCGCCCCGTGGAACCGGGATTGCCCGACACGAAGATCAGCTCGCCATCCCGGACCCCGGCCTTGGAAAACTTAAAGTAATTGGTCAAGTGTGCCGGCTTATTGTGCTCATAAACACGGAAAAACGTGATGTCCAGGTCCCACCGCGGATACTCGAAGTTGTCCGGATCGCCGCCGAAGAACGCGGTCTGGAACTCGGGCGCGAACACCAGCCGCACGTCGGTGTACTTCTTGTAGCGATACAGGTGATACATGCCGCCCGCATACAGCGTCACCACGTCGCAGCGCAGCCCGGTGGATTTTGTGCATTGGTTTTCGATCGCCGACATCTCCGCGCGTTGCGCTGCCCCGGCCTCCGCCGCCGGCATCCCCGGCTTCGCCGCCCCCTGCACCTTCTGCGTCACGTCCTCGATGCTCTCCAGGACGTTCAATTCCAGGTCGGGACACTTGGCTTCCTCCGCTTCCGTCTTGGCGTAGAAGCCGGCCTTCATGTAGTCCTTGCCGCCCGTGGAAAGCTGCTGGATGCAGACCGCGCCCACGTGATGGTTGGTGAAGGTCAGGCCGTCGGCGGAAACGAACGACCCCGAGCCCCCGTTATTGAAGCGCACCGACGACAGCCGCACGTGGTCCAGCCATGCCTGTGTCGGCGCAAACCCGTATTTGGCCTTCACCCGCGCCTTGGGAAATGCGTTGAACAGCCACATGCCCTCATCAGCCGGAGCTATGCCGGCCAGCATCAGCCCGATCGCTATCAGCAGAACCGCTCGTTTCAACATTGCGTGTCTCCCATGTGTGCTGAACTAAGTTGGATGTCCCCTGCGCCTCGCACCGCTAACCTGCCGGGTACCTCTCGCAAAACCTTCGAGTATACCCTTGCCGGGGGCCCCCGCGACGTCGCTCGTCACCCGGAGATGTGAGCCGGTCAAGCGCGGGCCACATTTGGTATTGATCCGGGTTTGCGGTATGGTAGCCCGTTGGTGTGGGGCCAGCTTCGCCCGTGCGTCATGTCTTGATTCGGCATCCATGAAATTGCGAGGATCTATGTCCACCAGCACACTCACTCCCAAGGGCCTGGAAGGCGTCATCGCGGCCGTATCCAGCGTTTGCTTTATCGATGGGGAACGCGGAATTCTGGCCTACCGCGGCCTCGACATTCATGAGCTCGCCGGCAAATCCACCTTCGAGGAAACCATCTACCTGCTCTGGTTCGGCAAGCTCCCGGCCCGCAACGATCTGCGCGAGTTCGGACAGGCGCTGGCCGGGGAACGCAAGCTCGATCCCGCCATCGTCAACCTGCTCCGCCAGGCGCCGCGCCATGCCCTCCCCATGGACGTGCTGCGCACCGCCGTCTCCGCGCTTTCTTTCTACGATCCCGAGGAAAAGCTGAATACCCCCGAGGCCAACTATCACAAGTCGCTGCGCCTGACCTCGCAACTCGCCATGATCGTCGCCGCCTACGACCGCATCCGCAAGGGACGTCCGGTGGTCGAGCCTGACCGCTCCCTCTCCCACGCCGCCAATTTCCTGCTCATGCTCAACGGCGACCCGCCTTCCCGGACCGCCGAGCGCGCCCTCGATATCGCCCTCATCCTCCATGCCGACCACGAGCTGAACGCCTCCACCTTCGCCGCCCGCGTCACCGCCGCCACTCTCTCCGACATGCATTCGGCCATCACCTCCGGCATCGGCGCGCTCAAGGGCCCGCTGCACGGCGGCGCCAACGAAGCGGTCTTCAAAATCCTGGAGGAAATCGACAAGAACGGCGCCGACCCGGTCGAGCACGTCAAGGGGCTGCTGGCGCAGAAGAAGAAAATCCCCGGCTTCGGCCACCGCGTGTATCACACCGAGGACCCGCGCGCCACCCACCTGCGCCAGATGTCGCGCGAGCTCGGCGAATCCAGCGGCCAGGCCAAGTGGTGGGAGTACTCGCACAAGATCGAGCAGTTCATGAAGGCGGAAAAGAAGCTCAACGCCAACGTCGATTTCTACTCCGCCTCCACCTACCACACGCTCGCCATCGAGCTCGACCTCTTCACCCCGATTTTTGCCGTATCGCGCATCGCCGGCTGGACCGCGCACGTCATGGAGCAGCTCTCCGACAACCGCCTCATCCGCCCCCGCGCCGAGTACGTCGGCCCGGCCTACCCGCAGCCCTACGTGCCCCTGGACCGCCGCTGATGCGTCACAGGTGCTGCGTCGTTAATGTGCCGATGAACGTAACTGTCATCCTTGAGCTTGTGACTTTTTCTCGCGTTCTTCAACCTGTGTCATCCTTGTGACTTTTTCTCGCGTTCTTCAACCTCTGTCATCCTGAGCGAGGGCGCACGCCCGAGTCGAAGGACCCCGCGTTCGTTTGCACTCACCTTGCCGTTTACAGGCTCTTCGGCCCCAGATGTCATCCTGAGAGGCCCGGGTGCCCCGCCTTTGGGCGCTAACCTGGGATACTCTAATCGGCGGCTGGCCCATCCCTTCCGCCACCATGCTATTGTCCCGCCCACGGCTAATCGCTAATTGCTAATCGCTAATTGCTTTCGCGCGGGTGCGCGGGTGCCCCAGGTTCGCGCCCCGCCTTTGGGCGCTAACCTGGGAGAGATGTTTTTCCGTAAACTGGAAACCGGAAACTAGAAACCGGAAACTAGAAACTAGAAACCGGAAACTAGAAACTGGAAACTTTCCCCTCCGGCTACTGCTTAGGCTCGAACATGTACGCCGCATCCCGGCAATCGAACGATGCCGCCAGATCGTAGTTTCCCACGATTGCCTGAATATCTTCCGGGCTGAACCGGTCCACGCCCAAAATCGAATACGCCTTGTTGCCCGCATAGTTGCGGCTGGCAACGATCAGGTCAAATCCTCGCGCCTCGATCATCTTCTTCATTCCCACGTCCTGCCAGCCCGCGTGTTCGATCAGTTGGTTGTAGACAAACAGGTTCGATACCCAGACTTTCTTGCCTCCCAGCACCAGCGCGCCTACGTTTTCTGAAAGGATGCGGTCTCCCGCCTGCGAGCGCACGAACTCATACGCCGCCGGGCATTCGCGCACCGCGGCAAACTGGTTCTTGCTCGGTCGCTGCGTCATCACCATGAATCCCACCCCGACCGCGGCCGCCACCGCCAGGGTCGCCGCCCATGGCCGCGGCTCCAGCCGGGTCAGGAACGCCCATCCCAGGCCGGCACACAGGCAGAGCGCGATCGGCCACTCCAGGAAGTGGTTCCAGTTCGATCCCAGCTTTCCCGCCGTCACCGCCGTCAGCGTCGCCAGCATCAACCACAGCGCCGGCAGCGACGGTTTCTTGCGCACCATCTGCTCCACCACCGCCACCAGCGCCAGCGCCAGCAGCGGCGCGAATCGCCACGCCGCCTCCGCCAGCCGGTCCGTGTACCCGGACCAGGCAAACGGATCGGGATGCGAAAAAAACAGGTCGGTGATAATCGTCCCGCGCGTGAGCGCCACCGACGCCGCCAGTCCCAGCACGCAAAGACCGAAGCCCATCAGCGCGAAATAGAGCGCCTGCCGCGACCGCCGATGCAGCAGCAGAAACAGCACGCACGCCGCCGGCGCCGCCAGCGAGGTGTGCTTGGCGAAGATAGCGGCTGACATCAGCACCGCTGCCGCCCAGGCGCTCACCGAAGTGATCACCGACGCGCGCCTCGGCTTCCTTGTCGCGTCCTTCTCTTTCCCGGCTGCGTCCTCTTCCTCAACCTGGGCCGCCGCCGTGCGGCTGAAGAAGAACATGCCCGCGGTCGCCAGCGCCAGCACCAGCAGGTCCACCCGCAGAATGGCGCTCCAGTCGCGCACCAGGCCGAGGCCGCCGTAGAGGAACCCGAACACCGCTCCCAGCAGCGGCGATCGCGTCATCCGTGCCAGCATGAGCGCGATGAAAACACAGATGGCCAGCACGGAAAGCGCGATCACCAGCCGCGGGCCGGCAAACGTCACTCCAAAAAGTTTCACCGGAACCGCGAGCAGGTAATACGCCACCGGGCCATACGGGTTCAGAACGTTGGGAAAACCATGCGGGTCCGGATAAGGCGTCAGCCCGTGGCTAACGCGCACCAGCGCATTCAGAATGTTTCCTTCCTCGTAGTCGAACTGGAAGGGGGCGGTGATCATCGGCCGGATTTCCGCCACGTGCCGGTACACCTGCCAGCCCACCGCAACCAGAAGGGCCAGTTCGCAGAAGAGAATCACGTAGCGCGCCGCGGAAGACTCGCGCCGTGCCCGCCGCGCCCCGCGCTTGCGTCTATCCTGCGCCTGGGCGGCGCGTTCGGAAGCTCCAGGTTTGGTTCCTGTGCCGGGGCCCATGTGCGCGAATCCTAGCACGACCCTTCTCCACCCTTGCGTGATGTGCGGTGCTGCATCTGGTTACGGGGTGGCGCGCATCGCGTTCCAGGCGCGCGCGCGTCCTTCGGCGGCTTGTGAATCGATCTGCGCCTTGATTTCCGGCGGCTCATAGCTGGAATTTTCCGCCGCGGCGTTGAAGGCGCTGATCGCCTGCTGCGGCTTGCGCATGGCAACGTAAAGGGTTCCCAGGGAGAGATAGTACTGGCTCGGATGCACCGAGACCTGCGCCGCCTGCCGCAGCGCGTGCGCCGCTTCCGCGTAACGCTGCTGCGACGAATAAAGTCCGGCCAGCGTATACCAGCCGGCCTCGGTCGGCTTCAGGCGCACTGACGTCAGGTACTCCTGCTCGGCTTCCCGCGGCTGCCCGTTTGCCTGATACACCTGCCCGCGAATCTGGTGCAGGTAGGGTTCTTCGGGGAACATTCCCAGCGCGCGGGCCAGCTCAACCGCGGCTTCCGCGTTGCGCGAGAGCTTGAAAAGAATAGAGCCTGCGTGCGCGTAGTAATTGAACAGCTCGGCGCGGCCGCGCCGGGAGCCGTCGGCCACCAGCGCCGCCGGAGGATCCAACCGCGCCCGCTGGCAGTCCACGCTCAGGCGGCTGAGCCACGGCGCATTTTCCGGCCGGTTGCGCACCAGCACGATCGCCACCTCGTCCAAATACACCGGCTTCCAGTTCGTGCTGGCGCAGAAGCCGCGCAGGATGCTCCCCGGAAGTCCCCAATAGCGGGCGAGCGAGAAAATCAGCGTATTGATGCCGCGCCGCTCCGCTTGCTGCTGCCATTGCGCCGAGTCCGGCGGCTGCCGCATCAGGCCGCGCTGTTCCTCCATCAGCTCGCCAAAGGGAATGGCGCGCCCGTCAATGTAGTCCGGATATTGTGGTCCCAGCCGGAAAGCGAGAAATCCGCCCAGGTTGTAATCGTGAAAGATGTTGCCGGGAAGTTTTTCGCGGAGCACGAATTCGGCGGCCCGCTCCGGATACCAGGTGGAGATTCCCGCGCCGAACAGGTTTACCTCGCCGCCGGCAATGTAGGCGCGCTCGGTGACCAGGTCGTAGGCGTGAACGCCGGTCAGCGCCACCGCCAGCGCCAGCGCGCCTATCGCCAGGGCGGAACCATAGCGGGCCAGCGAGGGCAGCCGCATTCGCTGCTTCCGCGAAAGTTCGCGCCGCCGTTGCGCCCGGCTCTTTTTTGCCGCCGCCTCATCCGCCGGTTGCCGTGGCGTCATCGCTCCTGCCAGGAAGGGCGCGGCCACCACCATGGCCACGATGGCGAACAGTCCCTGGAAGCGGATGTGCTGCACCGAGAGATACGCCGAGCCAAGCAGCAGGACCGCCGGGCCCACGCGCTTGCGCGTGAGCGCCAGCACGGCCGCCACCACCACCAGCGCCAGCAGCCAGTAATAGCTGCTGCCTGGGTCGCGCCAGTGCAGCGCCTCTCGCAGCGTGGCGGCGTTCAGCGGCACATGCCGCCACTCGGCGATCACGTTCTGCTGGCTCGCCAGGTCGCGTTCCTGGCGCAGCAGCGCGCGATAGACTCCCCAGCCGTAGGGATTGCACAGCGTTGCCGGCAGCGCCGCCGCCAGCCAGGGGAGGGCTCGCCGCAAGCGGGCGCGCGCCGCGGCTCGCCGCTCGGCAAACGGAAAATCAGCCAGCTCCAGGGCGGCGTAGGCGGCCAGCAGCCCGAACCCGGCGATGAAGCCCAGGTGCGTGTTGGTCCATACCAGGAAGATTACCGGCACCAGCCACAGCGGCGCGCGCCGGCCGCGGTAATAACGCCAGAGCACCACCAGCAGGGCCGCGAACAGCACGCTGCTGAACAGGTCGGCCCGCGGTGCGGTGCGGTAGGCGATCTTGGGAATCGCCAGGATGGCGAGCACCGCCGCCGCAATCCCGGCTTCGCCCAGGAATGCGATCCCCACGGTGGCCGCGCAGGCCAGCGAATTCAGCCACGACAGCGCCGCAAATCCGCCCAGCAGGTAAAGCCCGTACAGCAACAACTCGGAGAATACCGGGTAAATCCACTCTCTCCCGCGCGCCGTGTAGGAGAGCACGTCGGTCGCCGGAATCTGGTGGTGCTGGACGATGTAGCGTGCGCTGGCCAGTTGCCAGCCCATGTCCGCGTCGGTAATCGTCCGCAGCCCGGCCAGCGCCGCGTACACCATCACCAGTCCCAGCAGCGCCGGAACAGCATAGCGGCGCAGTTTTTCGACCGCTTCCCTGGAAGTTTGACCCGGTGTGGCGGAACCCATGCTCGACCCCATAGCACAAATGCGCAGGCGGGGGAAGGGATTCTTACAGCCTGCCGCGGGCTCAGCCGCCCTGCGCATCCCGGAAGGGCTACTCGGCGCGGTTAGCACGAATGTACATAGCCGGAGTGCAAGCGCCTGCACATTGGCGGCCAGGGAACCTTGGAATGACCTTGTAACTTGCTGAAATCAAGTGTTCCCTTCGCCGCGGTTGTGGCCCATGGCTTGCACATTTCCCAGGTGGCTTCCTGCGCCGCCCCGTCCGATGACGCAGATTGCGGAGACGCTCTCATGAAAAAATCGCTCCTCTTGGTTGCGCTGGCCCTGCTCCTGCCGACATTGGCGCTGGCGGCTGATCCCAGCGCCCCCACTTACCTGGTCTCCCACTATGCCAACAATGGCGGTCCCGGAGCTCCCGCCGACCAACTGCTGCGGCTGATCAATGTGGGGCAACTAGGCACGCCCATGACCAGCCCGGTGGGCGACGTTTGCGCCAATATCTACGTCTTCGACAACAACCAGGAACTGATCGCCTGCTGTTCTTGCCGCATTACACCCAATGCCTTGGCCAGCGCTTCCGTGGGCCACCAGTTGACCAACAATCCGCTGACCTCGGTTGTTCCCGCCTCCGGCGTGATCAAGATCCTGCCCATCGTCGCCGGGCCGCAATGCAGCCCGGTGGCTCCCTTTGCCACTCCCGATGCTTCGCTGGTAAGCGGGTTCGGCACGCGGATCGAGACCACCGCCGGGGCCACCTTCATCACCGAAACGCTTCTGCCGAGCGCGATTTTGAGTTCCGATGAATCCGCCTTCCTGGCCAATTCCTGCTTATTCGTGCAGTACCTTGGCAGCGGCAAAGGCACCTGCGGCTGCTCCAGTCCGGGGCAGTAGAGACAAAGCTGTCGCGCATTACCCCTCGGTAAACCTTAGACGGTATACGCCCCCTCCCCCCTCCCAGGATCATCGGCATAATGGAATCAACCACTTACGCCACGGATACCGTCACGGTAACCGTGGGATACCTGCAGGTTACCTGGGCGGCCGCTTCCACAGGGGCTGCCCGCGCTCGCTGAAGCCGGCTCACGCCTGCTAAGCGCCTCAAGTTGTCAAAGAGCGAGACCACAATTCGCGACAAAACATAGGGCCGCAAGGTGGTCGCCCTCCCCTGCGGCCCTGAATGTGGCGCCGGACTGACCGGCCACTAACATTGTAGGCAGTTGGTAAATGTCGTCAAGGCACGATGGTCATCGGTGGTGGTTACTCGGGAGTTGGTGAAGAGCAATTAGCGATTAGCAATATTAGCAAGGCTCTTAGGAAGTTAAGTGGCCTGTAGAATGACGGATCGCCAATGTCTACGGGCAAAAACAAGTACTACGTCCGTTCCCATATTTCGGAGAAGCTTTTTCGGCACTTGCTTCGCGTTTTCGCTTTGGATCTCACGGCCAGCGAAGCCGCGGCCATCACCGGTCTTTCGGTGCGTTCGGTGAACACGGTTTACCTCAAATTGCGGCGCCAGATCGCCCGTTGGTGCGAAGCGCAAAACCCGCTCGCGGGAGAAGTGGAAGTCGATGAGAGCTATTTCGGGCCGCGCCGAGTTCGAGGTAAACGCGGCCGTGGTGCGGGAGGCAAGACGATCGTCTTTGGTATCTTCCAGCGCCATGGCTATGTCTATACCCAGATCGTCCCCGACTGCCGGCGAAAGACGCTGCGGAAGGCCATTTTGGGCCGTATCAGCCTGGAGTCGGTCATCCACTCCGACGGCTGGTCCGGCTACGACGGCCTGGTCGATATGGGCTATCAGAAACATCTCCGGGTCAATCACGAGGCCCATCAGTTTGCGGTGCGCAAGAACCATGTCAACGGTATCGAGAGCTTTTGGAGCTTCGCCAAACGACGCCTGGCCAAGTTCAACGGCATCCCCGCTCACACCTTTGTTCTTCACTTAAAGGAAACCGAATTTCGCTTCAATCATCGCCGTGATAATCTCTACCGCGTCCTCTTGGATCAGCTCCGAAAGGACCCTCTGACAGGCCGCTTAACTTCCTAAGAGCCTTAGCAATTAGCGATTAGCCGTGGGCACGCCAACAGCATGGTGGCTGGAAGGGATGGGCCAGCCGCCGATTAGAGTATCCCCGGTCAGCGCCCAAAGGCGGGGCGCGAACCTGGGGCACCCGCGCGCTTCCGGCGCAACATCGCCAGGAGCAGGATTCCGGAGCCGAACAGGTACATGCTGCCAGGCTCGGGCACCACAACGGGAGGCTGGTTCGGATCCGTGCCGGGATCGGTGCCAGTGCCGGGATCGGTGCCAGTGCCGGGATCGGTGCCGGTGCCGGGATCAGTGCCAGTGCCGGGATCGGTGCCAGTGCCGGGATCGGTTATGGCGCCGGTGATGAACTGCAGGTTGTCGATGGACAACGGCGACATGTAGGAGAAACCGTCGTAATTCCGCGTGATGGTGATCAGGTTGAAGTTTTCGTTGCTGAAGCCGATGAAGCCAGCGCCGGGACTGGTGGGAACGGCCAACTGAAAGGTGTCCACCAGATCGCCATTCAGGTAGGCCTGGATGGTGAAGAGCTTGCCCGCATCAACGGCGGCGAAAACGGCGGCGTTCACCACGCTGGCGAAGGTTATGGTCATGGTGCTGTCGGAGGGATACCCCAGGAAGCCGTTGGTCAGGTTCCCTCCGGAAAATCCGGTGGCGCCGGCTTGACCGAGATTGCCGTCGTCCCAGGCGAATCCGGAGAAGGTGACGCCCGCATATTGATTGGTGACCAGAGAGCGAGTGACCAGGCTGCCAACCTGGTCAAAGGTGACGGTTGTGGTGGGACTGGCGAGGCCGGAAAGGCTACCGGTTATCTGGTCGGCCGCCGAAAAAATGCTCAGTCCCAACACGCAACCCGTTATTGCCAAGCACCGAAGAGCACGTATCATTCTTGACCTCTGCAACGGTGTCGCTGCGAAAAACTGTTGCAGCTCCTAACAGAGCAACGGGGGTTCCATAGACGGCAGAGGGAGCCCAAAGCTCTTCGGCCTAGCCCGCCAGGCTAGGCGGATCGGTGTAGAAGCGCCGCCATTTCAGGCACTTGGGTTTTCATTACCTTGGTAATGGAAAGGCTTCGGAAGAGGCAAAAATGGTGTGCAGAAGTTTGCGATAAACCCCAGGAAAGGACTACCGCGCTTCCGTTTCATGCGCAGCGGACTGCATAGTCAGGGGCGCGATGAGGAGGAGTTTCTCTCCAGAAAGAAAAAGCCAAAAAAAAACTTGCAAGTTCCGGTGCGGGCTCCGTCTTAGGTACAGAGGGCGGAGAGAGCAGCCAAGGAGGACGTAGAAAAGGCTGCTAAGAGAAGACGCCCCAGAGATTCGCGGGTCGCAAAACTCAATGGCTGGGTGGTGGATGGGGATCCTCCGTGCCCAGCCATTTGTTTTTATGGCGGCGCGTTTTTCAGCAGCCTGCTAGCGGCCGAAGCTTTCGAGCACTTCGCGGATGGTATCGGCCGAGTACACCATGCCCAGGCCGATGCGGGAATAGGCGTGCAGGGAAGCGTCGAAGATAGGAATGGAGCCGCTGACGATTCCCAGGATGTAAGTCCGTTGCGGCTGTTTCTGGTTGCAGCCGCAGGGCTCACCGCCGAGGACGACCAGGCTTCCGCTGGAACCGGGATAGATGTTGGCGTCCAACAGGAACCCGTTCATGTGCGCGGGGAAGTTCATGGTGCGGCGGAGCTCCTCATTGAAGTTGAAGCCGTCCAGCGGGTCGGTGGAGATGACGCCCACGCGCAGCACGGGAGAGACATTCCGGGGATCGAAGATCGCCGCCGGGAACCCGAGCACGTACACCTGCGTGCCCACGCCGACGCCTTCGGAGGCCATCTTCCTGGTGGGCAGGAGCATGGAGGTGTTCAAGTACTTGCCGGTCTTGATGGCCTCGATCAGGGACTGGAATTTGGATCCGAAGGCGGCGGTGGCGATGTTGACGGCGGCCACGTCGGTGGCGGGATCGCGGTGGAGGCGGACGGTCGGCAGATACTTGCCGTTGGCGCCGACGATGGGAACGGAGATTTCCTCGATCCTGGCGGAGCCGTCGTTCTGCCGGACCACGAGCCGGAGTTGAATGTCCTTTTTTGCGCCCTCCGACGGCAGCACGTGGCGGTTGGTGACCAGGTAAACGATGGCCTTGGAAAAGCCGACCTTGTCGAAGAGCAGAAAGCCGGTGCCGTTCATCACGCCGACGACATGCGGGGCCTTGGCGGAGGCGCCGTTGGCGGAGGGCGGCCCGGGCGCGGTGACCGGGTAAGAAATCAGGACCGTGCTGTTGAGAAAAATCTTGTCCAGTACTTCAGCGCCGGCGGAGGCGCTGATCAGCGCCGCGCACAGCGCCACCGAGGCCGCCCGTAACCATCTCCGATCCAAGTACCACCTCCCTGGCTCACCTCCTTTGTACAACAGAACGCAAGCGGTGGAGGCGTGCACGTGATGGTGCGCTTGCTCACGGGACGATGGTCACCGACAGCCCGGCGCCGGAGGTGGGCGTGCTGAATCCGGCCGGGGCGGCCACCGAAATGTTCGCCACTCCGGTGGTATTCAATTGCAAGGTCGCGATGGCGGTGGCATTGCCGGCGCTGACCACGACCGGGTTGCCGACGACGGTGGCGGCGGCGCTGTCGCTGCTGATGCTGACCGCCGGCGCTATCCCGCCCCGCACCTGCTGCGCCACCTGACTGGGAGCCAGCGTGGCCGGATCGAGCACCACCGCGCTGAGCGTGAGAGAAGCGGTGCCGCTGTTCAGGGAGGCACCGAAATTCCCTCCGACCCCGTTATTGCCGCTGACGACGAAGCCGGCCGGCGCCATGGTCACGGTAATGGTGCCCGGGGAGAAGCCGGAAGCGGTGGCGGTGAGGTGCGCGGTTCCGGAGTTGGTGAGCGCCTGGACATAGTAGTTGGGGAAGCCAATGGAATTGACGCCGCTGCCGGTGGGCACGATCACCATGATGCTGGAGCCGCCAACGGCGGTGGGCGAGGTGGCCAGCAGCAGGTTGGGATTGTCGCTGGCGATGGTGACCTGAAGATTGTTGGGAGCGGGAGCATCCAGCGCCCCGGCGGCCGGGACCTCCAGGTTCCCGCCGACGGTAGTCTCGATCATACGCACGGAGAGCGCGGGCTTGTTGACGGTGACCGTAAGTTGTCCGCCGCTGGCGGGCGGGCTGAAGCCGGACGGCTGGGTCACGCTGAGCAAGGTGGTGCACGGGGTAGTGCAGTTCGGGGCCGGCAGGAAGTCCAGGGACGAGTTGGTGGTGTCGCCGGCGCTGAACAGCGCCGGGCTGCCGGAGACCGAGCCGGTATTGGTGTTTCCGCTGGTCACGATTACCGAGGCGGAGGCGCCGGGCCGCAGTTGTCCCAGTCTCATGGGATGGGTCGAGGGATCCAGTTGATACACGGAGAGGACGAGGCTGGTCGGCGGAGAGATGGTGGTGGTGCTGAAGTTGGCCATCCCGCTCGGACCGCTGAGCAGGAACGCGGACGGATTGAGAGCCACGCTCCCGGTGGCGGTGGAGTAGCCGGAAGCGCTGGCGGTCAGGGTGACCACACCGGTGGAGGCCAGACCCTGAACGTAGAACAGCGGTAACGACCTGGAACCGGCGGGGACACTGAGGGCGATACTGCCCGAGCCCACGGAGCCGGCATTGGCGGAGAGCAGAACCCGGCCGGGATCGGAGCTGGTGATGGTGACGGTGAGGGGATTGGAGGAGGCCAGATTCAACTGGCCAACTCCCAGCGCTTGCAGGTTGTAGCCGACGGTAATGGGGTTGAGGCTGATAGCCGGCTGGGCGACGGTGGCGATCATGCTGGTGCCGCTGGCCGGAGCTGAGAATCCGCTCGGCTGGCTAACGCTGAGAGTGCTGGTTCCGCCCGCCACGGGGTGGAAGGCAACCGGGTTACTGACAGTCTTGCCGGGTTGTACGACGGCGGGATTGCCGACGATGGTGCCGGTGGCAGTGTTGCTGGAGTTCACGGTCACATTAGCGAGCGACCCGCCGCGCAGCCCCTGGCTGGTGGAGAGGATGTTGCCGGAGGTATCCAGTTGCACGGCGCTAACCGTCAGCGACGAATCGGCGCCAAGAATGGCGTTGAAGTTGGCGCCCGTGCCGCCGGGACCGGACAAGACAAAGCCGGAAGGGGTGAGGGTGACGGTGGCGGAGCCGGAAACATAGCCGGCGGCGGCAATGGTGATCTGGGCGGTTCCGGAGGAGGACAGCGCCTGCACCCAGAATCCGGGGAAGCCAAATCCCAGTCTGCCTTGGCCGGCGGGCACGGTTCCGGTGATCTGGGCAACGCCTTGCGTGGCGCCGGTGGGGTCGGTGGAGTAAGGCACCAGCACCACCTTGGTGGGATCGCTGCTGGTGATGGTGACCGGCAGATCAGTGGTGGGGGCAACGTCGAGTGAGCCGGTGGCCAAGGACTCCAGGTTGCCGCCCAGGCTTAGCGGCGGGAGCGTGATCTGGCCCTGCCCTCGTCCGGTGCCGCTCAGATCCAGGGTGCGCGGACTGCCGGTGGCATCGTCGGTGATCCTGACGGTTGCCGAGCGCCCATTGAGCCCGGCGGGATTAAAGGTGACGCTGACGGTGGTGGTTCCGTTGTTCTTGGTGACGGTAAACGGACCAGCCGGGGTAACGTGAAAATCGGAGGCGTTGGCGCCGGTGAGGGAAACACTGGTGACGTGCAGATCCGTCTGTCCCTGATTGGTGATGGTGAACGTCTTGGGCGCACTGGTGGTATTGACCGGCTGAGGATCAAAGGCCAGGGCGGTGGGGCTGAGGACCGGCAGGGCTGGAGTTGCGATGCCCGTACCGGAGACTGGAACCGTGTGAGGGCTGCCGGTGGCGTTATCGGAAATCACCAGGCTGGCGGAGCGCGCCCCGCCCTGCAACGGCTTGAAGTAGACGTTCACGGTGATGTTGGCGCCCGGGACGATGGTCTCGGGGAAGTCGCCAAAACCGCCGCCACCGCCGCCGGCAATGCCGTAGCTGAAGTCGGCGCCATTGGCGCCGGCAATCGTCATGCTGTTGATGACCAGATCGCCGGTACCGGTGTTGCTGATGGTGAGCGTCTTGGCGGCGCTCTGCTCCAAATCCTGCTGTTGGCCGAAATCCAGGCTGGCGGGATCGACCTTGAAGATCGGCACGCCAACTCCCTTGCCGGAGAGGGCCACGGGTTGCGGGCTGCCGGCGGCGTCGTCATTGATCTGCAAGGTGGCGCTGCGGTTGCCGATGGCCGACGGAGTGAAGGTGACGGCGATGCTCAGGGTGCCGTTGGCAGCAACCGTGGCGGGCGCGGTGGTGGTGGCAAAGTCGGTTGCATTGGCGCCGGTGAAGCTGAAGCTGGTGATGGTGAGCGGCGCCGTACCGGTGTTGGTGAGCGTGACCGACTTGGGGCTGCTGGTGAGGCTCGTCCCCTGATCCGGGAAGGCGATGGTGACGGCACTCAACGATACCTTCGGGTCGGTGCCATCGCCGGAAAGGGCGAGGGCGTGGGAGCCGCCGGGCGCGTTGTCAGTGACGTTCACCGAGCCGGTGCGATGAGTGCTGTCCCCGGGGGTGAAGACCACACTGAAGCCGAGATTGCCGCCCGCGGGCACGGTGGCGGGCGCTCCGGGAGTGGGCGGAGTGAAGCCGGCGGCAAAGGAAAAGTCGGAAGCATTGGTCCCGCCGATGGAGATGCCCGTGACCAGCAGATCGGCATTGCCGCAGTTGTTGATCGAGGCGGGCATGGGAGAGCTGGCCACGCCCTTGCGCTGCTGGCCGAAGTTGAGGGTGGGCGGGTTGAAGGCGATGCACGGGCCGACGCCATTGCCCGACAGGGCCGCGGACTGCGGGCTGTTGGCGGCGTTGTCGGTGAAAACCAGGGTTGCCGCGCGCGCGCCATTGGCGGTGGGCGTAAAGACCACGGGAACCATAGCGCTGCCGCCAGCGGGAGGCACCGTCAGGGGCGCGGCGGGAGTGGGCGCGGTGAAGCTGGCGGCGAAGCCGAAGTCGCCGGCGTTGGCTCCGTTGAAGGCGATGTTGGTGATCTGCAGCGGCGCGGTGCCGGGGTTGGTAACAGTGACCGGCTGGGCGGCGCTGGTGGCGCCGGTGCTCTGGTCGCCGAAGTTCAAGGTGGATGGAGCGGGGACGGCCTGGGGCGCGGTCCCGGTGCCGCTGACGGCCAAGCTGTGCGGACTGCCGGACGCATTATCGGCAACGATCAGCGTGGCGTTGCGAGTCCCGGAAGCGGTGGGCTTGAAGATCAGCGGGATGGTGGCGGACCCGCCGTTGGCCACGGTGATCGGCAAGGACGGCGTGGGCGGGGAAAAACCGGCGGCGAAACGGAAGTCGCCGGCATTGGAGCCGCTCAGGGACAGCGACGTGATCTGCAGGGGTGCGGTGCCGGAATTGGAAACGGTGACCGATTGGGGCGCGCTGGTGGTGCCCACCTGCTGGCCCGCTTCGAAGGAGAAGGGCGAGGGATTGAAGCCGATCTGCGGCACCGCCACAACGCCGTTGCCGGAGAGCTGCACTACCTCGGGCGAGTTGGGGGTGCTGTCGTAGACGATGAGCAAGGCGCTGCGCGATCCCTCCGCCTGGGGAGTGAACTGGACGTTGATGGCGCCATCGACACCGGGCGCCAGAGTGAAGGAGCGCGGGCCGTTGATGCTGAAGTCAGAGGCATTGGTTCCCGCGAGCAGCATCCCGGTAACGCTGACCGAGGCGCCGCCGGTGTTGCTGACGGCGACCGCCTTCATGGCCATGGTCTTCACACCCTGATCGGGGAAGCTGAGCGGTGTGGGGCTGAAGGAAATGCCGGGCGCCGCCGCCGTACCTTTGCCGGACAAGGCGACCATGTAGGGAGTGGCGCCGTTGTTGTCGATGACGACCGACAAGGTGCCGGCGCGGGAGCCCGCGGCCGCGGGATTGAAGACCACCGGGATGGTTGCCGTGCCGCCGTTGGAGGACACCGTCAAAGACAGCAGCGCGGGGGTGGAGAAATCCGTGCCGTTGGCGCCACCGAAGCTCAGCGCCGTCACCTGCACCGCCGTGGCGCCGCTGTTGGCCACCGTCACCATGGCGGCCGCACTGCTGGTGCCCACCACCTGATCGGGAAAGTTAAGGGAAGGGGTCACGGAGATCGGACCCGGCGGGGTGGTGGTTCCCAAGCCGCGGAGGGAAACCGTCTGCGGACTGTCGCCGGCATTATCGGTGAAGATCACGGTGGCGGCGCGGGAACCGGAGGAACCCGGCTTGAAGATCAGGGGAATGGCCGCGGTTCCACCGTTGGCGGCGACGGTGATGGGCGCAGCCGGCGTCGGCGGGGAGAAAGTGGCGGGCACGCCGAAGTCGAGGGGATTGATGCCGCCGAAGGTGATGCCGGTGATTTGGAGCGCGGCGCTGCCTGTGTTGGTCACCGTCAACGGCAGAGCCGCGCTACTGGTCCCGACCACCTGGTCAGGAAAACCGAGACTGCCGGGGCTGACCTGGAACTTGGGAGCGAGGGTGCTGCCCACGCCGGTCAGGGTGACTGCCTGGGGCGACTCGGGCGCGTCGTCATAGACGATGAGCGAGGCCTTGCGCGTGCCTTCCGCCTTGGGAGTGAATTGGACGTTGATAACGCCGGTGGCGCCGGGCGCAACCTTAAACGAACGCGAGCCATTGATGTTGAATTCGGCGGCGTTGGTCCCGGCGAGAAGCAGTCCTTTGACGGTGATGGGGCTCGCGCCGTTGTTGGAGACGGTGATGGGCAGCATGGCCGTGGTGTTCAGGCCCTGGTTATGGAAGTCGAGCGGGCTGGGAGTGAAGGAAATCCCTCCGGGCGCCGCACCCCAGCCTGACAGCGTGATGACATTGGGGGCGCCGCCGGTGCTGTCGGTCACAGTCAGGTTGCCGGAACGCAAGCCGTTCGCGGCGGGCGTGCAGGTGACCGCGATGACAGCCGTCCCGCCATTGCCCGGGACCATGAGAGGTAGAGCGGTGGTGGTTGAGAAATCGGTTCCATTCGCGCCGCCAAAGGTGAGGGTGGTGATCTGCGCAGAGCTGCTGCCGGAATTGGTGACCGTTAAATTCAAGGCTGCACTGGTGCTGCCTACCGCCTGCACGGGGAAGGTGAGGCTGGCCGGCGACACCGTGATCGGCGATTGTGCAGGAGCGCCGGTGCCGGTGACCTGGATAGAGTGTGGACTGCCGGAGGCGTTGTCGGTGACCACGATGACAGCGGTACGCGACCCGGTTGCGCCCGGCTGGAAGATCATCGGTATCGCGGCCGAGCCGCTAACGGCGGCGATGCTGATGGGCGTGGTGGGGCTCGGGACCACGAATCCGGGCGCGAAGCTGAAATCGGCCGCATTGATTCCGGTGACGGAGAGGCCGGTGATTTGCAGCGCGGAGTTGCCGGGATTGGTGACGGTGAGCGACTTGACCGGGCTGGTGGTCTGAATCGTCTGGCTGCCGAAGGCGAGCGGAGAAGGGCTGGCGTTGAAAATGGGCCCGCTGCCGCCAGTGCCGCTGATCGGGACAACGTGCGGCACACCGCCGGTGCTGTCATAGATGAGGAGGGAAGCGGTGCGCGCACCTTCGGCGCGCGGGGTGAAAAAGACAGAGAAAATCAGAGCGGTATTCGGCGCCAGGCTGGTCGAGTTCAGGCCACGGATGGCGAATTCGCTGGCATTCGCGCCGGAGACGACGAAACTTTTCACCTGCAGGGTGGTGGTGCCGAGATTGGTGATGGTGACACCGATCGGATTGCTGGTGGTGTTCACCGCCTGATTGCCGAACTTGACCGCGGCGGGAGAGATCACCAGGTTCGGCCCCGGGCTGCCCGCGGTAATCAGCACGGTGCTGGGAGCGCTGGTGAGGGCGCCGTCGGAGACCTGCAACTGGACAAGGTACTGGCCGGCGAGGTCGGCGGTGAAGAAGGCGGTGGGCGACGAACCTCCGCCGCCGACGGTGGCCGCACTCGCGCCGGGCTTCGACAACAGGTCCCACTTGTACTGGAGCGGCGCGCCGCTGGGAGAGATGGATCGGCGGCCGTCAAGCTGCACCGTGCTTCCAACGGACGCCGACTGTGCGTCTCCTGCCTCGGCGACCGGAGGAGAATTCTCGGTTGTGATTTCCACGGTGGCGAGCGATTGGTTGCCGTGGCTATCTGTGACAGCGAGTTGAGCAACGTACACGCCGGCGACATCGGCGGTGAACGTGGGCTTGGCGGTGGAGGCGGAGTCGAGCGATGCTGTGCTGTCGGAGGGCAAGGAAAGCAGGCTCCATGCAAACGACAGAGTGTCGCCGCCCGGGTCCGAGGAAGCGGAGCCGTCGAGTTGGACGGTGTTGCCTACGGTGACCAACTGAGCGGGGCCGGCGTTGGCAAGCGGCGGCGCATCCTGGGTGCTGATGGTGACCATGGCGCTGGCGTCATTGCCGTGGGAATCGGTGACGGTAAGCTGCGCAACGTAGGTCCCGGCCACGTCCGCCATCATGGTGGGAGCAATGGCCGTGGGATTGGCGATCGACGCGCGGCTGTTCGCGGGAATGGAGACAAAATTCCATTGAAACGTCAGCGAGTCGCCGTCGGGATCGGCGGAGCGGCTGCCGTCGAGGTGGACCACCGAGCCGATGGCCACTACCTGGTTGGGGCCGGCATCGGCGATGGGCGGAGTCTCGACGGTGGAAATCGCTACCTGGCTGGTGGAGCTGGTGCTGCCGTCGCTGACCTCGAGCTGGACGACATAGTCGCCCGGCAAGTCGGCGACAAAGGCCGGATTGACGGCGGCGGAATCGGAGAGAACGGCGGCGCTGCCATCGGGAACGGCGGAGAAGGTCCACTGGTAGGAGAGCGGAGAGCCGGTGGAACTGGTGGACAGGCTGCCGTCCAGGCGGACGGTTGCGCCGGCCACAACCAACTGCGGCAGGCCGGCATTGGCGGTTGCGTCTGGGCCGGCGGCGCCGGTCAGCAGTGTCAGCGCCAGGCTAGCAAGCAACAGCGCGGCGGCCAACACGGTACGCGAGTTCTTCAGCGACAGTGCCCTGATCCGCTGGGCCATAAGTCCTCCGCAACAATCATGCCAACGGACCGGTGCAGTTGCGTGCCCAGAGGACTCATCCCCGCCGCACTACAAAAAAACGGGGCGCAGGCCGATGCCGCCCCCGTCCCGGAAGAATACGCGGTTGAGGCTGCCTCCGGTTGGTGCCGCGCCGAAGGTCAACCTCGAAACAATTCCGCCACAGTTCTTCGCCTGGGGGAGGGCCGCATTACCTCCTCTTCAAATTGCGGAGCGCGATACCCGCCGATGGAAATCCGTGCTCGATGGCTTTCGAGTACAAATCGGCAGCCTGCTCCACATTCGCAACTACCCCGAGTCCTTCTTGATACATGCGGCCGAGGTTGTACTCGGCTTCGCCGCTACCTAGATCGGCCGCCTTTTGGAACCACTTGAGCGCAAGTTTGTAGTCGCGCTGGATGCCGTCCACGCCGTTTTCGTAGAAGTAGCCGATCTTCAGATCTGCCTTGACACTGTTCTTGTCGGCTGCTTTCTCGTACCAGCTCAGCGCTTCCTGGGTGTTCTTGGGAACCTTGAATCCGTGCTCGTACAGGTTTGCCAACTGCAACATGGCGTCCACGTTGCCTTGCGCCGCCGCCTTCTTGTACCAATTCACGGCCTGTTCAGCGTTGGCGGTGACACCGAAGCCGCCCAGATACATCACTCCCAACTTCAACTGCGACGAAGCGTCACCCTGTTCCGCCGCTTTCTGAAACCACTTAAAAGCTTCCACCAGGTTGCGCGGCACACCCTGGCCGAGCGCGTAAATCTCGCCCAGCCTCTGTTGCGCCGCTAAATCACCGGCCAGCGCCTGCTCCCTGAGGGAAGCAAGCGCTGACTTGGCCGGGGCTTGCGCCGCCGGCGCCTTCTGCTGTCCGGCGGCCGGAGCGGCGGGCGCACCGCCGGCCGGCGTTGCCGCCTGTCCCCAGGCGCCGGCACAGCCGGCTACGGCGATGATCAGCAGCACCATCATCGATTTCCTGCACATCGTTTCCTCCCTTTGTGCTGCGGGTCAGCCGCCGCTTACTCGCCCGACTTGGCAGCCAATGCCTTGGTGGTGTCCTTGCCCGCTTTCAGCTCGTGCAACACCATCTTGCGCATCTCCTCGTACTGCAGCGCGCCGGTGAAGAAATGGCCGTTGAGGAAGAAGCTGGGAGTGCCGGTCAGACCGATCTTCTGGGCTTCCTGGGCGTCCTTGCGCACGGCCGCGGCCTGCTGTCCCGAGTCCAGGCAGGTGCCGAACTTGCCGGTGTCGAGCCCGAGGTCAGCAGCGAACTTCTTCAACTGGGGAACGTCAATGTCGTTGCTGGTGAACAGGCGGTCATGAAACTCCCAGAATTTGTTCTGGACGCCCGCGCAGCGGGCCGCTTCCGCCGCCTTTTCCGCGTACGGGTGCATGGGAAGCGGAAAATCCTTGAACACGAAACTGATGCGGTCGCCGAATTCAGCCTTCAGCTTCCTCACCTCGGGATAGGCCTTGACGCAGTAGGGGCATTGGTAATCGGCGAACTCCACCAGTTGCACGGGAGCGTTGGCCGGTCCGAGGCGGGCAGCATCGCCCACCGTCACGTCGGTGCGCGGCGGCGCCAGCAGCACCACCACGTTGGCTTTTTCACGCAGGGACTCGAGGTAAAGGGAACGGGCCCGCTTGATGCGCGCGGCGCGTACCGAATCCCGGATCTTGTCGCGCATCGCTTCGAAGGGTTCGGGGCCGGCGATCACCTCGTAGACGGTGTGGAGCTGTTCCTCGGTGAGGTCCTTCACCTTGCTGTCGACGTCACGCTTCAGCAGCTCTTCCACCGTGAGGTGCTGGCGAGCGGCCTCGTTGTCGAGCAGGCGGCGCGCGATCAGGTCATCGAGGGCCTTCTGCTCGGCCTGGTAGAAGTCGTAGCGCTTCTGCAACAGCGCGCCGGCTTCCTTCTGATAAAGCTCGCCCCGGGTGATCTTCTGGCCGTTGATCTCCGATACGACCTGTGAATCCTGGGCGGCCGCAACTCCCATGGCGGCCAACAGCGCCACCGCGAGAGCCAAACGCGTGAATCTGAGCGCAAATTGCATCGTAGAGACTCCTCTTTTTGGTTTCTGCCTTGAACCAGCGCAGCTTCGATCGGCAGACATCAGGGGAAGGCGTTTCGTCCTGCAATGAAACCCTGTATTGCCGTGCGCGTCCGGCGCGCCGAAGACGGATAACGGCGCGCAGCACGCGATCCCCGCGGTTTCTCTCGGAGGGTTGACCACCATCAATCACCCAAACCAGCGCCCCGGCGCGGTGCAACTGCCGCCCGCTCCCCGCCGCCGCCACATCGCGCGCCAGCATCAGGGGTGCGAACCAGCAGTTTTCATTGGGGATCCTCCCAAACACCCGCACCGGGAGGATCGGCGCGGCTGAACGTCCCTGAGATTGCTCCGGGCAAAGGCGGCTGACAATTCCCCAGAGGAGCTAACCGGGACTGCTACCCCGATGGGAGTAGTCCGAGGGGCTAGCCGCTGCGGCTAGCCGCCGGAATGCAGCGCCCAATCACCCATTTTCGGGAGAACCATGGCAGCGAAGACGGTTTAACCGGGCGGGCTAAACCGAAAAG
The DNA here is from genome assembly GCA_963740615.1 of Terriglobia bacterium. Taxonomy (GTDB): domain Bacteria; phylum Acidobacteriota; class Terriglobia; order Terriglobales; family Acidobacteriaceae; genus JAIQGF01. The sequence goes on along the minus strand of CAVUEZ010000002.1, from coordinate 197,415 downwards.
AGACTTGCTTCCGCCGCGCCGCGGTGCTTGACTGAAGCCTGCCGTGTGCCGCGCGGCGGCCCTGGCCCTGCGGCCGACGAAGCGGCCTGCAAATCGAGGGTGTCGCGCACCCGAATGGCTGAGGTGCTTATGCGAAGCGTCGTCAGCGGTCTTCGAGGAAGCATTCCCGCGCTGTGGATGGTCGTGCTGTTTCTGGGCGCGGGGCAGATGTTGGCCGCGACTTGCAGCCAGCCGGAAGTCAGCTTTCATGCGGGCCGGCTGAGCGTCACCTCGAAAGGCTGCTCGCTGCAGCAAGTGATGAAGACGGTCAGCCAGGAAACCGGTATCGAGAGCGTAGTGCCGCCCTCGGCCGGTTCCGTACCGGTATTCGCGGTGGTGGGACCGGGAGATCCGGCGCACGTGATTTCGGAGTTGCTGGAGGGAAGCGCCTACAACTCCACCTTGACCGCCAAGGCGGACGGCTCGGGAGCGCTGGTCCGGGTGGTGCTCACCGACCGTGTGGCATTCGTGCCTGACAAGCTCCCGCCTGCGCCTCAGCAGGCGGCCGCGCCCGGCCTCAGCCACGGAACGCAGGTGGCGCACTCGTCCGCTTCCGGCCCGCAAGCGGACAAGAAGAAGAGGACCGTCGATCCCGACACGGTGGCTTCCGCCGCGGATTCGGGCGAATACAAGCCGCGCCGGGAAATCGACGATGAGACGCTGAAGAAGATGCCCAAGCTGCCGCAGGGAATTCCCAACGGCATGTGGCAACTGTATCCGCAACTGGTGGACAACGGCGGAGTGGTTCCGAGCGGTCCACCGCTGCTTCCCAATGGCCAGCCGGCGCCGGCGTGGTCGCTTATCAATCCCGCGCAACTGCAGTCTGCGGCGCTATATCCCTATGACCCGGCATTTGCTCCGAAGGGGGTTATCGGACTGCCGGAGCTTCCGCCGAACATCGATCCGAACATCGGCAAGCTGTATCCGTGGAACTTGATGCAGCTCATTCAAAGCCCAATACAATTGCCTAACCTGCATCTGCCGCCGATGGCGAAGCCCATTATCAACCACTGAGCGGAACACCGGCCAGGCGGCGCGCCAGCGAAATCCATCCAGGCCATTCCGCACAGCCAGGTTGAAATGCGCTCATTGCCGGGGTTACTTCCGCCACCCATCTCGCGCCGCGCACGAGTCTCTCTTGCGTGAGCGGGGGAAGGGCGCGGGCGCGGGTTTTTCGCGGCTCCGCCTACGCGCCCCGCGGTTTCGAGCGCGGAGGCACCGCGCCGCGAAGGTCCTTCGCCGTTAGGCGTTGCGGCTAACCGATAGTGTCTGGTCCTATATCGGTGCGTCCGCAAAGCCTGCAGTACGAGTTTATGCAGTTCGCATTAGACCGCCCGGCTAGTTCCCAGGTTGTTCCCTTGCGTATGCAACGGTGTGCACAAGGCCCTCCCCTGGGGCGCAAGGGAAGTCAAGCCATAGGGGCCTGTTGTAGCCGGTCGCAAGCATTTATCGGCCTTCCAGCCTTCGACCCTGGCGGGCGTGTTTTCCATCCGCGGCTGCGAGCCGAAGTATCGGCCAAAACGCGGTTTGCGGCTGGCGCGAGGGAAACGATAACGGCCAAAGCATTAACCCTTTTCTATATTCGGCAGGGGCGCACCGTTACCGGGAGATATACGGGTTTCACGGCGGCGAGGGCTTTGGAGGAGGGATTGCACAAACCACGGCGGAAGCAATCGATTTTTGCCCGGGCCGCCTCCCCAGCCTGGTCGGCTGAGGTTCCCAAGAATGAAGAAATCGGCCTTGGCAGTGGTGCTGATTTGCGTCATTGCCCTGTGTTTTTCATTCCTGTCTTGCGGGGGCGGGGGCGGGAACGCGTTCGGCCCCGGCGGCGGGGGTTCTGATCCATCGACCCAGACGCCCGCATTCACTTCCTCGGCATCTTCCATCAACTTTGGGAACCAACTGGCGAATCCGCCGGCCACGCTGACGCGTTCGGTGACCTTCACCAACAGCGGCAGCGCCGATCTGGTGATCAACGCGGTTGCAAAATCAGGCGCCAATGCGGCGGATTTCAGGATCGATCTGCCCAGCTTGCCGGTTACGCTGGCGGCCAATGCCAGCCTCACGGTGAACGTTTCGTTTACTCCCGGTGGCGCGGGCGACCGCACGGCCATGGCGACCGTCACCGACAACGCCAGCGGCAGTCCACACTCCATCAGTCTGCTGGGAAGGGGCACGCTTCCGGCGGTGGCTTCGATATCCGCCGTGCAGTTCGGAACGCAGCCGGTCAACGCGAGCAGCACCGCCAGGCCGGTGATGGTGAACAATACCGGGGATGGCGACCTGATCATCTCCAGCATCACGGCCTCCGGTGGTTTCACGTATTCCGGCAACACCGCGATGACCGTGGCGCCGGGTCAGAGCGCCGCGCTCAGCGTGGCCTTCGCGCCCAGCGCGGCCGGCGCTCTCAACGGAGCGCTGACCCTTAGCGATAATGCTCCGGGCAGTCCGCACATCGTCAGCCTTGCCGGCACCGGAGTTGCGGCAGGACGTCAACAGCCGGACGACGCCTCGGTCACACTTTCGCCGGATACCATCAGCCCTGCTCCGGGCAGCTATCCGAAAACCGTCAGCGTCACCATTCACGGGACCCATACGCTGTTCGACAACGGCGCGACGGTGGCGAATTTCGGACCCGGCGCCACGGTTGACGATGGCAACTCCAGCGGGCTGGCAGGCGGATTTGGCCCGGTGCAGGTGACCGGAGATACCACCGCCACCGCGCAGGTGAGCTTCGACGACACGGTTGCGCCCGGTCCGCGGTTTGTGATCGTCAAGACGGGCGACCATCTGTCGGCCGCGACCTTTGTCATCCCGCCGCGTGATGTGCCAGGCGCGGATGCGGGACGGTCGCAAGTTGTGCCGGTGGGAAAGACAGCGTACCTGGACGGCAGCAGGTCCGTCGCGGGAGCCGCGATCGCGGTTGCCGGGGCGAACGGAAGCACGGGTTCAGCGTCGAATCCGCTGCTCAGCTATCAGTGGACCCTGTTGAGCGCGCCTGGCGGCAGCACCACCGCCCTGGCCGACGCTAATTCGGTCCGCGCCAGCTTCGTGATCGACAAGGCGGGCGCCTACCTTATTCAGTTCACGGTCACCGACCAGAACGGCAAGACCTCCAGCAACTGGGTGATGATCTCCACGACGCGAGTCGCTCCGGTGGCCAATGCGGGCAACGACCAGTTTGTGACCGCCGGCACCAAGGTACAGCTCGACGGCAGCGGGTCAACCGACGCGGACGGCGACAGCCTGGCCTACCAGTGGAGCTTCGTCTCCAAGCCCGAGGGCAGCAATGCCACGCTGGACAGCAGCACGGTGGCGCCGGTATTTGTCGCCGACCTCGCCGGCGATTACGTGGTTCAACTGCTGGTCGACGATGGCCACGGCAACACCGCCAGCGACCAGGTTCTGATCAGCACGCAGCAGACACCGCCGGTTGCGGATGCCGGACCCAATCAGAAAGTGAACCAGGGCGACCAGCCGCAACTGGACGGCAGCGCCTCCCACGACGCGGACGGTAACACCATCACCTGCTCGTGGGCATTGCTGGCGGCGCCGGCGGGAAGCACCGCGCAGCTCAGCAATGCGGGGCCGGCGGACTGCTCCACCAAGCCGAGCTTTGCCGTCGATCAAATGGGCATGTACGTGGCGCAGCTCACGGTCAGCGACGGCACTGCCAGCAGCACGGCAACCACTCTGCTGACCACCGGCGATCCCGGCCCGGTGGCGGTCGCTGGGCCGCACCAGGATGTGGGCGTCGGGGACACGGTGTCGCTGGACGGCAGCAACTCGCATGACGCCGACAACGACCCGCTCACCTACGCCTGGTCGATTCTGTGGAAGCCGGCCGGCAGCTCCGCGGCGCTGAACCGGACGGACGCGGCGAATCCAACTTTCCAGCCGGACGCAGCCGGCGACTACGTCTTGCAATTGGTGGTCAGCGACAGCGTCCTTACCAGCGCGCCGAGCACGGTGCTGGTGACCGCCGGCACGCCGGTGTTTCACGCCGACAGCACCCTGGTCAGCTTCCCCGGCAAGCAGACGATCAACACCACCAGCAGCTCAAGATCGATCACGTTCTCCAACACGGGCGCGGGCACGCTGGAAATCACGGCCATCAGCATCAGCGGCACGAATCCCGGCGACTTCGGATACACGTCGGCGGCCCAGCCGATCCTGGTATCGGCCGGAGCGACGACGACCATCAATGTCACGTTCACGCCCACCGCCGGCGGCTCGCGTTCCGCCACGTTGAATGTCACGCACAACGCCGGCGCGGCGGCGGCCATTGCGCTCAGCGGGAGCGGCGGTGTGCCCGCGGCCCAGCTCGGCGCCACCGCGCTTCATTTCGGCAATCAGCCGATCAACACCGCCAGCGTGCCGCCGCGGACCGTCACCCTGACCAACAACGGCGACGGCAACCTCATCATTTCCAACATCGCCATCAGCGGCGACAGCGCGTTCGTGGTTACTCCGACCAGCGCACAGCCGCTGAGCCCGGGCGCGGCGCTCACGCTCAGCGTGACCTTCACCCCGACGACCTCGGGCAGTCACAGCGCAAGCCTGCGCATCACCGACAACGCCAGCCCCGGTGTGCAGACCGTCACCCTGGACGGAACCGGCACGGCGCCGGTGATCGGCACCACCACGCCCAGCTTCAGCAGCGTGCTCATCAACACTTCGAGCGCGCCGGTCGCGATCACCATCAGCAACAGCGGTAACGACAACCTTATCGTCAGCGACTTCACCTTCTCGGGCGCCAATGCCGCCGATTTCGCCATGACTCCCAAACCTTCGGCGTTCACTCTGGGAGCGGGCCAGCAACGGGTGGTGTACGTCACCTTCAGTCCGACCACGGTGGGCGACAAATCGGCGCAACTGAACATCGTCAACAACACCAACGACAATCCGCACGCGGTCGGACTTTCCGCCAAGGGCATCGGGCCGGGCGATGTGGGCCTGAGCGCCGCCGGCCTCACCTTCGCCAGCCAACTGATGGCCACCACCAGCGCGACCCAGAACCTGACGGTGACCAATAACGGGACCGGCGACCTGATCATCACCGGCCTGACGATCTCCGGGACCAACGCTTCCGACTTTGCTTTCCCGGCGGGCTTCACGCCGCCCTCGGTGGCCAGTCCGGTCACCGTGCACGCGGGGGCGCCGAACAACATCGTCACCTTCGGCATCAGGTTCACTCCGGGGCTCAGCGGCGGAAGTTCGCGACAGGCGCTGCTGACGATCACCGACAATGGCACGCCCGCGCCCGCGCAGACGGTGAACTTGAACGGCACCGCCACATCGCCCACGGTCAGCCCGCTGTCGCTGACGTTCGCCAATCAACAGGTGAATTCGACCAGCAGCCCGCAGACGGTGACCCTCACCAATCCGGCTGCCGGCGGCACACTGGCGGTCAGCAGTTGGAGCATCAGCCCGAACACGGATTTCACCGTCACCGGCCCGCCGACGCAGTCGTTCTCGGTGTTGCCGGGTCAGAACCAGGTATTCAGCATCACCTTCAAGCCCACGGCGCGGGGCGCGCGCAGTGCCAGCTTCACCATTGTTGACAACACGGGCACGCATACCATCCCGCTGAGCGGCACGGGCACGGCGCCCATTTTCGGCGCCTCTCCCAGCCCGCTGGATTTCGGCAGCCAGGCGGTGGGCATCGCCAATACCAAGGCGCTCACCATCAGCAACACCGGCGATGCGCCGCTGGTGATTTCCGCCATTGGCAAGTCGGGCACGAAGGCGGCGGACTTCACCTTCTCGCCCGCGACGCTGACCGTCCCGGCGGGCGGCAACGGCGCCCTGAACGTCACTTTTACGGCGAGCGTCGATGGCTCTGAATCGGCCACCCTGGTGCTCACCGACAACGCCTCGGGCAGCCCGCACTCGGTCGCACTTCAGGGTGTGGGGCACATTCCCGCGCCGGTTTTCTCCGCCAGCCCATCGCCGTTGATGTTTCCCGATACCACCCTCGGCTTCCACAGCGCGGCGACCCTAACCATCAGCAATACAGGCGAGGTGAATCTCCATATCTCGAACATCGTCAAGGGTCCGGCGGGCAACCCGCAGGATTTCACCTACTCGATTCCGGTCGGGGGAACCGGGTTCAGCGATTGTCCTTGCGACGTGGCCGCGGGCGCCGACCTGCGGGTCAACATTTCGTTCCAGCCCGGCGGAACGCAGGCGGGAACCCGCACGGCGATGCTGATCTTCGCCGACAACACCGGCCCGGGAGGCACGACGGCGAACCATGTGGTCAATCTTTCCGGCAACGCCACCCTCCCTTCGCCGAATGTCTCGTACACTCCGCCGGTCTTTCCCAATCAGTTGGTGGGCATTCAGAGCGCGCCGCAGGCGGTGACTGCCACCAACACGGGAACGGCCGACCTGAAGATCACCGGGTTGTCGTTGAGCGGTGCCAACGCATCCGAGTTCACCCTGGGATCGACGGCGAGCGTGGCCAATCCCATCGTGGTGGCCAAGAGCGGCGGCGCCAAGGGCATCAGCCTCACCTTCACTCCGGCCGACACCGGCACGCGCACCGCCACGCTGAGCATCACCGCCATTAACGCATTCGATAATTCGCCGGTCACGGTGGCGCCGATTGCCATCAGCGCCATCGGCTACTACGTGGGCAACGTCAGCCTGAATTCCGCCAGCCTGGGCTTCAATCAGGAGATTCTGGCGGCCGGCGCTCTCACCGTGTCCGCCCCGTCGCAACTCACGGTCACCACCACCAGCAGCGACCCCAGCAAGATCTTGTTGCTTCCGGTGGCCACCGATGCCAACGGCCTGACCATGGGCTCGGCCAGCTTTCAATCCGTGGTTGCGGCGGGCAAGGGCACCATTGATACGGGCGCATTACCGGGTTTCTGGATTCAGGCTCTGGCGAGTTCTGGAACGGCAACCATTACCGTGAGCGTTTCGGGATACCGGCCCGCAACCGCCACCGTCACGCTGACGCCTTCCGGTTTCCAATTGAACGGACCCAATGGCGCGGGCGCCAACTTCACCGCCGTTCTCGGTGTGGATAATTCCCTGAGCGTCGCCCTGGTGCAGTTGGACAATTCCGGCAATGTCCTATCAGGCCCCAAGGCGCTGCGCGGCGGAGGCGCGGTCAGCATCACCGTGAATTCGGCCACCACCGGCGTCGGTACCATTCTGAATAACCCTGGGGTAGTGCAGCCCGGCAACGTCAGCAACGGCACCAGCAGCCTGGTTGCCTTGCACCCGGTGGCGGCGGGAACCAGCGTCCTCAGCATCAGCCAGCCGGCCGGGCACACAGCTCCAGCGGTGGGCGCGCAACTGACGGCCACCGTCACCGTACCCAGCATTGCGCTCAATCCGGTCACCGTCGGCTACAACTTGCAGTCCGCGGCTATCGGCCGCCTGAACCGGGCGGCGTCCGGGACGCTGAGCGTCACCGTATCGAGCAGCGATCCCAGCAAGGTCCTGCTCTCGTCCGACTCCACCATGGTGGGCTCGCCCAGCCTCACCCTGAGCGTGCCTGCCGGTTCCACCTCGCTGCCCGCGTTCTACGTCCAGTCTCTGGCTTCTTCCGGTGTAGTGACCCTGACGGCCAGCGCGAGTGGCTATTCGAGCGGCACGGCGAACGTAGCCGTGAGACCCTCGGCATTCATTCTCAGCAGCTCCAGCGGCACCGGAGATTTCACCACCACCACCCTCTCGCCGGCCACCAGCCTGACGCTCACGCTTTACCTGCTCGATTCGGCGCTGCACCCCATGTCCCCCGGCGCCTTGCGCCCGGGACAGTCGGCGTCGGTGGCGGTCACCAGCGGCACGCCGGGCACCGGCGTCATCAGCGGCAGTCCGGCCCTGTTTAACGCCGGCGATAACAGCAACACGACCCTGTCGTTCCAGCCGCAGCCGGGCTGCACCACGCCTTGCACCACCGCCGTCAGCGTGGCGCAACCCGCCGGCTTCACCGCGCCCGCCGTGGGCGGCGGAATGACGGTGACCGTCAACAAACCCACCGTGACCCTGCTCGCGCCGACCGCCTACGTCGGGCAGAACCTGCAAGTGTCGGCCTCCGGCTCCTTCGATGTGCCCGCGCCCGACAACCTCCAGGTGATCATCACCAGCGACAACCCGAACGTGCGGCTTTCCAGCAGCCCCACCGCCAACGGCGCCTCCAGCATCATGGTGATCGTTCCCACGGGCAGCGGAATGAGCGGCACCTTCCCCACCTACTACATCCAGGGGCTGGCCGCTTCGGGCACGGCGCAACTGAGCGCCACGGTGAAGAAGCTCAACAATACCGACGCCGGGTTCCAATCGGTGCCGGTGAGTGTGACGTTGCGGCCCGCCGGTTTCGTCCTGATAGCGCCGAACAACAATGTCGGCGGCAGCTATGCGGTTTCGGTGAACACCGGTGTGTCAATCAGCGTTCGTTCGGTTCTCCTCGATCCCGGTACGCTGGCGCCCGACGCGGTTTATGAGGTGATCCGCGGCGGATACTCCGCCTCCGTGCCGGTTACCAGCGACAGCCCCGCGGGCGTAGTGACCAACAGCCCGGCGGCCATCGCTGCCAACAGCGGCAGTGGTCAGATCACTGTCCAGGCGGGCGCGCTCAGCGGCCAGTCCGCCCTTCTTTCCGCCGGCACGCCGGCGGGTTTCAGTACACCTTCGTCCGGCAATACGTTGACGTTGATCACCAACTGACGGCCGGGTGCAGGCGAGGAAATGCGAAGACTTGCTTAACACTATGAGGTGACATTTATGACTGGTACCACGGGGGAATATTTCTGGCAATTCTCTTCCAGTAATGCGGCAACAGGGCGTCGTTCCACCCGTGAGCCGGCCGGGACCCTGCAACCTGGAAGCAGGGATGCGGGAAGGAAGAACACGGTGACACCGCAGCGCCAGGAGGCGCGGGCGCCGGCGATGTCGATGCCGGGACTGCTGCTGCTGGGTCCGCAGAAGGACCTGATCGCTTCCAATACGGAGGCGATCAAGATTCTCTGCTATCCCGGCAAACCGGGCAAAGGACGGCAACTGGGCACCCTGGTCGCGGACAAGATTCCCATGGAACTGCTGCGCGCCGCTCCTCAGGGAAGGACCATCGCCGAATTCATCTCCGGGAGGCGCCGCTATATCTGCACCGGGCACAGCCTGGACATGGCGGGCACGGGCAAGGGGACGACCGCCATCCTGCTGGAGCGGGTTTCCTCGCCTGAGGTGACGCTGTACGGCATCTCCAGGAAGTACAACCTGACGGCGCGCGAGCGGGAAGCCATGGGACACCTGCTGCGCGGGCTGACCAGCAAGGAAATCGCGCAGGAGATGAGTATCAGCCCCAACACGGTGAAGGCGTTCCTGCGCCTGGTGATGACCAAAATGGGGGTCAGCACGCGCGCGGGTCTGATCGGGCGCGTTGCTGGGACCACGCCCGCGGAAACCGCCGACTACCGCGACCTGGGCGGCATGCGCGGGTTTTAGGCGTTCAGCAGCTTGCGGCGCGGCCCGCCCCGCTTGCCGGCGCGGGTGTGCTGCACGCGTGCGGAAACATTATCGTTCGGGCTTCGTTTCTGGGTGACGATTCATGGCAAATCGCGCGATTCGTGTGGTTGAACACAATCTCCCTCCTGCCCCCTTTGTTGTGTCTTCCGCCGACGAGGAGGCCGCGGCTCAATCCCTGGCCCGCCGCTACCGCTGCGAGTTTCTGGACCTGCGCAGTCACCACATTCAGCACGAGCTGATGCGCAAGGTGCCGGTGGAGCTGATGTTCCGCTTCAACTTCATTCCCCTGGAGGAGCTGGCCGACGGCTCGCTCTCCATCGCCATGGCCGATCCCAGCCAGTTGATGATGATCGACGAGATCGGCCTGTTGCTGCACAAGCGCATCCGCACCAAGGTGGCCACGCTGTCCCAGATCAGCGACATCCTGAAGAAGACGGAGCAGTCGCAGCGGGTGCTGGAGGAGGCCAGCGAGGGCTTCACCCTGGACGTCATCCAGGGCGAGGAGGAGGCCAGCGACGAGAACATCTCGATCGAGCGGCTGACCTCGACCGAGACCGACATCTCGCCCATCATCCGGTTGGTGGACACCACCATCTTCACCGCCCTGCAGCGGCGGGCCTCCGACATCCACATCGAGACGCGCGACGACTCGGTGCAGATCAAGTACCGCATTGACGGCGTGCTGCAGCAGGCCATGCAGGCCATCGCCAAGGAGCATCACTCCACCATCCTGTCGCGGGTGAAGGTGATGAGCGAGCTCGACATTTCGGAGCGCCGGGTGCCGCAGGACGGGCGCTTCCGGGTGCGCTACAACGGGCGCTCCATCGACTTCCGGGTGTCGATCATGCCCTCCATCCACGGCGAGGACGCGGTCTTGCGCGTGCTCGACAAGGAGTCGATGAGCGAGAAGTTCCACAGTCTGAATCTGGACGTGGTGGGCTTCGATGAGGACACCCTGCGGCGCTACCGCCGCTACATTCACGAGCCCTACGGGATGGTGCTGGTGACCGGGCCGACGGGCTCGGGCAAGACGACCACCCTGTACGCGGCGCTGAACGAGATCAAGACCGACGAGGACAAGATCATCACCATCGAGGACCCGGTGGAGTACCAGATTCGCGGGGTGACGCAGATTCCGGTGAACGAGAAGAAGGGGCTGACGTTTGCCCGCGGGCTGCGTTCCATTCTGCGCCACGATCCGGACAAGATCATGGTGGGCGAGATTCGCGACACCGAGACGGCACAGATCGCCATCCAGTCGGCCTTGACCGGGCACCTGGTGTTCACCACCGTGCACGCCAACAACGTGGTCGACGTGCTGGGGCGGTTTCTGAACATGGGGGTGGAGCCGTACAACTTCGTCTCCGCGCTGAACTGCATTCTGGCGCAGCGGCTGGTGCGGGTGATCTGCGAATCGTGCAAGAAAAAGCTCTACTACGAGCCGGAGACGCTGGAAGCCAGCGGGCTGGATCCGACGCTGTGGGCGCGGGTGCCGTTCTACGAGGGCGAGGGCTGCATCGAGTGCGCCGGAACCGGCTTCCGCGGACGGACGGCGATCAGCGAACTGATGGAGCTCAGCGACCGCATCCGGGAAATGATTCTGGACAAGAAACCGACCTCGGAAATCCGCCGCGCCGCCCGCGAGGAAGGAATGCATTTCCTGCGCGAATCGGCCATTAACAAGGTGAAGGCCGGCGTGACCACGCTGCAGGAAATCAACAAGGTCACCTTCATTCAGTACGAGCGCTGATCGGATGATCGAACCTTGCGGTGGCGCATCTTAACGTTGGGGATGGACGCCGCGCCTGTTCTTCACTCCTGCCCGGAGGCTTCGCCCGGCAAGGTTGCCCCTGCCCGTCTCAACCCATCTAGTCGAGATGACTAGTTCCTTCTGTGTATTGACGGCATCAGGGGACAGCGGCTAGTGTGGCGACGGCTTTCGAGCGGCAGTTCGCGCGGCTTGGATCCGGCCTATGGCGAACGAATTCTCCCCCACCTCGCGGTTCGTTGAGCAGGAGATGGAATCTGCGAGCGAGATCAGCGAAAGGCGTGCCGAGGAACGGTTCCCGCTCGCCGTTGTCGTTATCTTGCAGGAACTTTCCCACACCAGAAAAACCCCGCTGGCAAAGACCTCCGCCCGGGGCTTCATTCGCAACGTCAGCAACGGCGGCATCGGGCTGACCACGTCGGCGCCGCTTCCCCATGCGGCGGTGGTGCGCTGCGACATCAACCTCAAGGATGTGGCCGTTTCCATTCCCACCATGGCCCAGGTGCGCTGGGTGCAAAGAGACCATTCCGGCCAGTACCGCTGCGGCCTGGCTTATCTCCTGTAGCGCTCCGATCGCAAGCTCCGAAGCGACACCGAGGAGCGGACTCCATCGGAGTAGCTGCTCAGGCTAGGTGATTTAGGGAATTGAATTGCCGCCCGGGCGAGAGCATCATTGCCCACGTCGGCTCACCGTGACACTCTGCGAGCGCCGCGTGAACCCTCCCCCCTCCCCCAGAGGTCGCATGCAGGCGCGCCCCGGCGCCTGCATGCGATTCCTGTCTGGGAAGAACTAAAACAGGTACCGCAGCCCGGCGGCGTACTCGGCGGCCTCCGTCTCTTCCACCCACAGCACCTGCATCAGGGTGGGGATTGCGAACTGCAGGTCCGGAACCCCGACCCGGCATTGCACCACGGCCGAGGTCACCAACGGAACCGGGCTCTCGACGCATATTCCGCCGTCGCTGAAATTCTTCACCTCACCCCAGATTGCGCCTTCGGGTTTGTCGGGAGTCGGCGACAATTGCTGGATGCGGATCTCCGCCGACTGCACCAGGCGGCGGCTCTTCCGGCGATTATTGCGGCTCATCACCTGCGCCACCCGCTCACGCAGCAGACGCTCCTGCTCAACCTGCCGGCATCCCGCGCGCAGCGTGCCCGCGCTCAGTTGGGGAGACGAGTTGGTTGATTCGTTCAGTAGGGAGGATCCCCATCCGTCCAACCGAACTTCAGCTTCCCCCGTTCTCCCCGGCTTATCTTCGCATATCCGCCGCTTCGCCATAAGAATCGACTCCTCGACCTTCACTATCGAGGACGAGTGAAACCCTCAAACTTGCAAAATAATTATTGGTATGATCGGGCTGCAGCTCATGACGGGCCCCCCTCAACCCGCTCCCGACCATGCCCTAGGCCAGGTTGCCGCTTCGCCCAGCCAGATTTGGCTTTCCCGCCTCAGCGCTCTCCAGCCGCTGCCTTCCGAACTCTTTGCGGCCAGCGGCGGCGCCGGCTTCGGCCTCTCCCTGGAGCTGTTTACCGGGCTGCTGGCGGAGGCCGCGGCCAAGTACCTCGACCCCGGCGTGGACCACTCGTCCCTTAGAGAATTCCTTTCCAAGCTCCACCTGTCTGAACTGGTCCTGGCCAGGGCTTGCGCCGCGGGCAACGAGGCCGCCTGGGAAGCCTTTCTCCTGCGCTTCCGCGAGCCGCTTTACGACGCTGGGATCGCCATTGCCAAGGATTACGAGCTCGGACGTGAACTGGCCGACTCCCTCTATGCCGACCTGTACGGCGCCGGCAGTTCCCATGGTGTCTCGCCGCTGAATTCCTACATGGGCTATGGCTCGCTTGAGGGCTGGTTGCGTACCATCATGGCCAGGGCATTCATCGACCGCTATCGCAGCGAGCGCCGCCTGGTCAGCCTGGAGGAGGAATCGGAGGAAGGCTTGCAACTGGCCGCGCCGCCGGTGGAAGCCGCTTCCACCGTGGACCCTCGCCTGGAGGAGGCCACCGACCAGGCACTGCTGGGCCTCGATGCCGAAGATCGCTTCATTCTGGCATCCTTCTTTCTGCATGAACGCACGCTGGCGGAGCTGGCGCGCAGCCTGCGGCTGCATGAATCCACGGTTAGCCGCCGCATTCAGAAAATAACCGCAAATCTAAGAAAACAAATCATTCGCGCTCTCATGGCGCGAGGCATGAGCCGCCGCCAGGCCGACGAGGCCCTGGCGACCGACGTTCGCGACCTGCAAACCAACGTCCGCGCCCGCCTGCAAGAAAACCTGCAAGAATCCCCAACTCAACCGTCTTACCAACAGGAACCCAGTAGGCGGCGGGGTCATGATGACTCGTGACGGAGGCAAGGTTATGGACGAATTCCCCGAGATTGCCCGGCGGCGGTTAGGCCGCATCGTCGTGGCCGGGGATCATCCCGATGCTGGGCTGCTGACGGCATTCGTCGAGGGAACCCTGGCTGGCACTCATCGCGACTACATTTTCGACCACCTGGCCGCCTGCTCGGAATGCAACCGGCTGGTCGCCCTCATTGCCCCTGAGCCGCAAGTCGCTCCCGTGGTGGCCCCGATTGCGGTTCGCCGGCCCTGGTTTTCCTGGACTCCGCTGCGTTGGGCGGGCGCCGCTGCCGCGGTCGCGGTAGTGGCCAGCGCCGTCTGGATTGGCCGCGTTGAGCAAACCGTGAATCCGCCCGCTGCCCCGATGGTCGCGGTCGAGAAGGCATTGCCCACCACCGCGGCGCCGCTGCCGGCCGTTCCTTCTTCCATCGCGCAGGCCGACCGCACTGCTCCCGGTGCGCGCCGGCAGGGCCGCGGCTCTCATCAACTGGCCAAAGCCAAGCCCGAGCCGCTCCCGGCGCAGCCACCGCAGTTCAACCCGATGATCGCCGCCCAGAGCCGTCCTGCGGTTCCGGGCGATGTGCGCGACCGGAGCGCCTTCCAGACTTCCGTGATCTCCGGCGCCGGCACGCCCAACGAGGTCTCACCGGCCGCGCCGGAGCCGATGCAGCCCGTGCAGCCGGAACTCGCGCCCTCCAAGCCCAGCCTTCCGCCCGTCCCGGCGCGCGCCATCGGCCCGGTATGGTCATTGAACGACGCGGGTGTGCTCCAGAGATCTGACGATAGCGGCAAGACCTGGGCTGCTGTGCCGGTTCCCAGCTCCGCATCCATGCGTGCCGTCTCCGTCCTGGGCCAGGACATTTGGATTGGCGGCGACCACGGTTCGCTGCTGCACTCCCCCGACGCCGGGCACACTTGGACCGCGGTGGCGCCCTCCGCGAACGGGCAAGTCTTGTCCGACGACGTTGCCCGCATCGTTTTTTTCGATATTCGCCACGGTTGGATCGCAACCCGGCAGGGCCGAATCTGGACCACTCATGACAGCGGCGCCACCTGGTTGCGCCGATAGCCCGTGCCTGTGGCGGCTTGTGCGCCATTACCGTGGTAAGTTGCCGCGCGGCTCGCAGGCTGGTATCTAGATAGCTGTTTCTAGGAGCTCACGTTTCTGGGGATCCTCCTTGAGCGAAAAAGGGCCTGTTACCGGCAGGCCCTTTTCGCTTTGTTCCGCCGTTCTGCCAAGCCGCCAATTCTCACGCCGCTACCTCGCATAGCTGACCCGCCAGATCTTGTTGGCGCCGTCGTCGGCGATCAGCAGCGAGCCGTCCTTCAGCACCACCATGCCCACCGGCCGGCCCCACACTTCGCGGCTGCTGGCACTCAGCATCCACCCGGTGATGAAATCGTCGTAGCCGCCCGCCGGTTTGCCGTCCTGGAAGTGCACGCGCACAATCTTGTACCCGGTTCGCTCCGCCCGGTTCCACGATCCGTGGAAGGAGACGAACACGTCGCCCCGGTATTCCTTGGGGAACATCGCGCCCTGGTAGAACACCACGTCCATGGGCGCCGAGTGCGCCTGGAAGAGCACGTCCGGCGTGATCGTCTTCTTCACCAGGTCGGGACGCTGCTTGTTCCTCGGATCTGGATGCGGCCCGATGTACGCGTACGGCCAGCCGTAGAAGCCGCCCTCCTGCACGTGTGTCAGGTAGTCGGGAACCAGTTCATCGCCCAGCCCGTCGCGCTCCTGCACCACCGTCCACGCTTGCTTGGTCCCGGGGTAAAACTGGATTCCGATGGAGTTGCGCATGCCGCTGGCGAAAATCCGGTGGCCCGAGCCGTCGGGGTTGAATTCGGAAATCGCCGCCCGCATTGGATCGTCATTGGGGCTGTCGTTCGATTCCGAACCCACGGTGACCAGCATCTTGCTTCCATCCGGACTGAATAGCACGTTACGCGTCCAGTGCTCGTTGTAGCCGCGTCCGGGCAGCGAGGCCATCTTCTGCGCCTCGCCTTCGGCTTTTGTCTGTCCTGAACGATAGCGAAAGCGCACCACGGCGTTGGTCTCGCCGACGTAGAGATAGTCGCCGTGGAATGCCATCCCGAAGGGCAGCCGCAGCCCGGAAGCGAACACGAACCGCTCGTCCGCCTTGCCTTGGTTGCGCGCGTCGCGAAAAACCAGAATGCGTCCCGCGCCCGAGTCGGCGACAAACACATCTCCGTTGGGCGCCAGGGCCAGCCGGCGCGGGTTCTCCATCCCGCCCTCCGCCCAGGTGTCGATATGGAATCCCGGCGGCAGCTTCAGTTTTGCCTTCGCTGGTTGGGAAACGATCTGGGGTGGGTTGCGGGCGCTGTGCGTGGCAAACGGCGGCGGCAATTGCGACGGCTCAATCTGGTGGTGCGTCCCTTCCTGCGCCTGGTCCGGCGCCGCTTGCCCCGACCGCGCCGACATGGCGGCCACTGCCACCAGCAACGCCGGGAGCAGCACTGCCCGCAACCCCAGAAGCAGTTTCACCGTGCGTTCTTCAGGAATCTGCATCGCGCTCCGACCCCTTTGGTTGGATGTCGGAAACGCCCCGCGGGCAAACTGCCGGCTGCCGGCTCCGGACTATTCGTTGGGAATCACAATCCACAAAATCACGTACAGCAAGCCACCCGCTCCGGCGAACAGAAACAGCAGCAGCCATACCAGGCGCAGCGCGGTCACGCTCCAGCGGAAGTGTTGCGCCAGCCCGGCGCACACCCCGGCGATCACGCGCCCCTGCCGCGGACGCACCAGTTGACCAGAGACCGGGGCTGCCCCCGCCACTGCCTGCCCGCAGTAGGGGCACAGGCGCGCATTTTCGGGAATCGCCTTACCGCACGCGTTGCAATACACGGTCGGAATCCTCCAGGCTAAACGACCAACCATCAGCCGCCAACTGCCGGCTAGCAGGCTGCTGAAAAACGCGCCGAAGCAACAAGCGAGGCGCAAATGAATCTATGAACCCACGACGCGGCCACAACCGGTAGCGTGTTCAACCTGCCGAGGATCTGTTTTTCAGCAGCCTCCTACGGCACCAGCACAATCTTGCCGTACGCTCCCGCCTCCATCACCGCCGCGTGCGCCCGCGCCGCATCCTTCAGCGGCAACTCCTGCCCCACCACCGGGCGCAAGCTTCCATTTTCCAGCCCCGCCACCAGCGCCGCATGAATGCTGGCCAGGTCCGCATCGGAGATGTTGAACGAGGTCATGCCGCAGATCACCGCGTCGCGCACCATCGTCTCGCGCGGGTTCATCTCCACCGTCCCCCGGCTGCCGATCACCGCCACCCGTCCGCGCAGCGCCAGCATTTCCAGGTCTTTCTCCAGGTTCTTGTCGGCGAGCATCTCCAGGATCACGTCGAAGCCGCCCCCGCCGCTCAGCTTCATCAACTGCTGTTGGACGTTGGCGGCGCCGTGGTCCGCCACCTGGTGCGCTCCCTCGCGCAGCACCAGTTCGCGCCCTCTCTCGGTGCCTGCTGTGCCCACCACCCTCATCCCCGCCGCGCGCGCCATCTGCACCGCCGCCACCCCCACCCCGCCGCTGGCGCCGTGCACCAGCACCGTCTCTCCCGGCCGTGCCTGCGCCTTGTGATGCAGCGCCCGGTACGCCGTCACGTACGGCACCCCGATGGCCGCCCCCTGCACGTAGGAAACATTGTCCGGCAAGCGGTGCACCTGAGCTTCCAGGCACAGCGCCTTCTCCCCGTAGGTTCCGCTCAAGGAGCGGTAGACATACACGCGGTCCCCCGCGCGCACCTTGGCGACTCCTTCGCCGGCGCTTTCCACCACCCCGGCGGCGTCGGAGCCGGGCGTGTATGGCAGCGCCGGCTTGATCGGATAGTTCCCGCTGCGGATGTAGGTGTCCACCGGATTCACGCCCACGGCATGAATGCGCACCACCATCTGGCCCGGCCCGGGTTGCGGATCGGGCATTTCCTCCAGGCGCAGGACCTCCGGGCCGCCAAGCTCGCGCACGCGAATCGCTTTCATCGTTCTCTCCTTCGGGTGTGATGAACGGCAAGGAAGTATAAATCCGCGGTCGGTTCGGCGTGGTGCACGGGCTGCAAATCGGTGCGCCAGCAAGCGCCAATCGTCACTTGGTACGGTGAGCTTTCCCACAGACGCGAGTGAGAACAGGGAACAGAATGAGCGCCACTGAGGTGATCGACCCCTCGGGAGGTACCCCCCATGTCGCAGGAGCAGCGTGACCTTCTTGCGGTCCTCCGGTTGGAGTTGAATTTCCTGGAACAGGGCGGCTACGGCCGTTCTGCAAGCACTCCCTGGAAGTGGACCTCAACCTTTCAACATTCCCCTTCTTGCATCAATTTCAACCGTCCACAACGAACCCGCCCTTGCACCGAGTGCCCGCTCATCGACTTCGTTCCCTCCGCGGCGCGAGCCGAGGATGTCCCCTGCCACCACATCCAGATCGGGCCCGCCGGGGAGACGGTGGGAACCATGGAGAGAGACTACGACGTGCTCGACTTGGAGGAAGCGCTCGGGAATTGGCTGCGGACCACCATCGATAAGCTCGAGCGGCAGCGCGACGGGGCGCTGAGCTCGGTGGCATAAGAGATCGCGTGAATACACGCGCAGGTTGAACAACCGCTCCACCTCTGCCCAGGGCGGGCGGATGTGGAGCACTCGCCCCGGCAAAGCGGCCCTTTGAAAGTCTTACCGGCCGTGGTTCACGGCTGCGCGTTCCAGCAGGTCGTGCACTTCCTCGTCTGTGGTCTGCGCGAAATCCTTGTACCACTGGCCGACGGCGAAAAAAGGCTCCGGAGTGCTGGCGCAATCCACCTCGTTGCCCTCCGCCCGCAGTTGATCGCAGGTCGCGCGCGAGGCCACCGGCACGGCGACCACGATCTTTGCCGCGCCTTCCTGGCGAAGCGCCGCCGCCGCTGCCCTCATCGTCGACCCGGTCGCCAGGCCATCGTCCACCAGGATCACCGTTTTCCCGCGCACGTCCACCGGCGGCCGATCGCCCCGGTATTGCCGTTCGCGACGCAGCAGCTCCGCTTGCTCCTGCTCGGTTGCTTGTTCGATCGCCCAGTCGGGAATGCCCAGCGAATTCACCACCTCGGGGTTGAGCACGCGCACGCCGCCGGAGGCGATGGCGCCCATCGCCAGCTCCGGCTGCCCCGGCGTGCCCAGCTTCCGCACCACGAATACGTCCAGCGCCACCCCCAGTTCGCGCGCCACCACGTAGCCCACCGGCACCCCGCCGCGCGGCAGCGCCAGCACCAGCACATCGGGACGGCCCGCATACTCGCGCAGCCTTTCCGCCAGCGCCTCGCCCGCGTCGTGTCGGTCCCGGAACATCATGGGTTGGGAAGCCTCTTGGTTATTGGATCAAACGCGCGCGCGCCGTGCTTTGCCGCACGGCGCGCGCATCTTCGTCCGGCTCACAACTCTTCGAGAAATGTGTTCCACACCGTCGCCGGCATGGTCTCCGTGGTGGCATGGCCGTAGGAGCGGATGATCAGCGCCGCCCGCTCTACCTGGGTGGGGTCCGGAGCTTCCACGATGTCCATCACGTCGTACTGCCCCATGAGCGCGTAGCTTTGCTTCCACACCACGCCCTTGCACTCCTTGCGGATCTTGGACGCGACCGTGGCCGCCAGTTTCTTGAAGTCCTTCGGATCGTCGAATGCGTCCGGAGCCAGCCGGCTGAGAATCACGTACGTTGCCATTGAAAAAACCTCCGTTCTTGTGGTTGAAACGATACTCTTGAGCCCCACCGCGGTAAACTGCCCGCAACTTCGGTTGGTTCGATGCCTCCCCGTCATCCGGGGCGGCATGGCAGGCGGTCAAATCCCGCCGGAAGGGAAGTGCGGCTTCAGCATGACGCGCAGCGCCATCGTTTCTCCTTTCATGGACTTCTCCCGGCTGCACTCCGGGTCCCGTTTCGACCTGGCGAGCAGCGCCATCAATACCTGTACGCTCGCCGAACTGCCGGTCAGCCTGGAGCAGTTGGAGATCACCGGGCCCAGCACCTACGGCTACCCGCCGCTCGTCGAGCGCCTGGCGGCCAGGAACCAGGTCTCCCGCGAATGCGTGGTGTACGTCAATGGCGGAGCCTCGCTGGCGAATCATCTCGCCCTCGCCGCCACCACCGAGCCCGGCGACCATGTGCTGATCGAAACACCCGGCTATGAATTGCTCGATTCCGCCGCGCATTTCCTCGGCCTGGAGGTCGACCACTTTGAGCGGCGCTGGGAAGCAGGCTTCCGCCTCGACCTGGCCGAGATCGCCGCCCATCTCACCACCCGCACCCGGCTGATCGTCGTCACCAACCTGCACAACCCTTCCGGCGTGCTCGCCCCCCAGGACACCCTGCGCGCCCTCGGTGAGCTTGCCCGCGGCGCCCGCGCTCGCGTGCTGGTGGACGAGGTTTACCTCGACATGGCGCTGGAGAAAGCTCCGCCTTCGTCCTTCCACCTCGACCCCGAAATTTTCGTGGTCACCAGCAGCCTGACCAAGGCTTATGGCCTCAGCGGACTTCGCTGTGGATGGGTTCTGGCCGAGCCGGAGCTGGCGCAGCGCATGTGGCGCCTTACCGACCTCTACGCCGGAACTCCGGTGCATGTGGCCGAGCGGCTGAGCGTGGTCGCCCTCGACCACCTGCCCGCGCTCGCCGCGCGCGCCCAGTCGCTGCTGCAAGCGAATCGCCCGCTGCTCAAGCGCTTTCTGGATTCCTGCTCCGCGGTGGAGGCCGTATGGCCCGCCTTCGGCGCCATCGCCTTTCCCCGGCTGCGCCACGGCACCGGCGAAGAGTTGTTCCAGCGCCTGCGCGACAAGTACGAGACCAGCGTCGTTCCCGGCGGTTACTTCTCCATGCCGCGGCATTTCCGCGTCGGCGTCGGCGGCCCAACCAACATGGTGGGAGAAGGCCTGGAGCGGCTGGCCTCGGCGCTTCAGGATTTGGGATAGCCTGCGGTGCTTTTTGCTTCTTGCCTCTGACTTTTGCTTCTTACTTCTGACTTGTCATTTCCCCGCCCAGCAGGCCGCCCGTTTCCCCAGAAACGCCGACATCCCTTCCTGCGCGTCGGCCGCCATCGCGTTCATGCTCATGACCTCCTTGGCGTAGGCGTAGGCCTTCGGCTGATCCAGATCGATCTGCGTGTAATACGCCTGCTTGCCGATGGCCAGCACCAGCGGGCTTGCGCCGGCTATCTTCAGCGCCAGTTCCCTGGTGCGCGGCCGCAGCTCCGCCGCCGGCACCACCTGGTTGATCAGGCCCCACTCCGCCGCGGTGGGCGCGTTCACCGGCTCTCCGGTCATCAGCATCTGCAGCGCGCGCTTGCGGCCCACGGCGCGGCTCAGCGCCACCATCGGCGTGGTGCAGAACAGTCCGATCTTCACCCCCGGGGTGGCAAACGACGCCTCCTCCACCGCCACCGCCAGATCGCAGGTGGCCACCAGTTGACATCCGGCGGCGGTCGCCATCCCCTGCACCTCGGCCACCACCGGCTGCGGGATGGCCTGGATCTTCATCATCAATTCCGCGCACACGTCGAAGATGCGCCGGTATTCGTTGATGTTCCGCCCCACCATTTCACTTAGATCGTGTCCCGAGGAAAACACTTTTCCCTCGGCCGCCAGGATCACCGCCCGCACCGAGCTGTCGCCGCCCACGCGATGCAGGCACTCGATCGCCTCCAGCATCAGCTCCAGCGAGAGCGCGTTGCGCCGGTTGGGCCGGTTCAGCGTCAGGATTCCCAGCGGGCCCTCGGTTTCGAAGCGGATGTTCGCATATCCCATGAATCACCTCGCGCATCCCTTCGATTCTATACAAATCACGCTCGGCCCCGCGCGCAAATTGGTCCTACCACTTCCCTCAACGTGTGCGCTTTCTCACACCGTTTTGTGACGCGCGTCATACTCGCCTCGGTCATCAGGCGAGCACAATCGGAGATGGTTGAGGATGTGCCATCGCACACCGTGTCTTGACCGCGAACCAGAAGGGGTCTCGGACCGCAAGTCGCGCTCGCTCCCGTTCGGGCCAGCCGACTCCCGTTAACAGGTCACAGTTTGTTTCGTGATCCCGGTCTCCGCCCCCGGTGAGAGAGGATCTGATGGCCAAAGGCAGCGTTTCCATTCATGTCGAGCGGTGCAAAGCGTGCGGCTTCTGCGTGGAGTTTTGTCCCACCAAAGTCCTGGCGCTCTCCTCCGCGTTCAATTCCAAGGGATATCACCCGCCGCAGATGGTGGCCCCGGAGAAGTGCAGCGGCTGCGATCTGTGCGGCATGTACTGTCCCGATTTCGCCATCTTTGGCTACCGCCTGGACGCGGCCGAGAAGGAGGCCTCCGATGCGCGCTGACCCCGCCGGCGTTCTTACCGGCACCCACTTCCTCGACGGCGACCACGCCTGCTGTGAAGGCTGTCTGGCCGCCGGCGCCCGTTTTGCTTCCGGCTATCCCATCACGCCCTCCACCGAAGTGGTGGAGCGCTTCGCCTCCCGCATTCCCACCGTCGGCGGCTCCTTCATCCAGATGGAAGACGAACTGGCCGCCTCCATCTGTCTGCAAGGCGCGGTCTGGGGCGGCGCCAAGGCGTTCACCGTCACCAGCGGCCCCGGTTTTTCGCTGATGATGGAACACATCGGCTATGCCGCCATGACGGAAACTCCCTGCGTCTTCGTCAACGTGCAGCGCGGCGGCCCCTCCACCGGCTTGCCCACCCTTCCCGGCCAGGCCGACATGATGCAGGCGCGCTGGGGCTCGCACGGCGACTACGGCATCATCGCCATTTGCCCCAACTCCCCGCAGGAGTGCTTCGACCTGACCATCAAGGCCTTCAACTTCTCCGAGCAGTATCGCGTGCCGGTGATGGTCATGATGGACGAGTGCGTCGGCCACATGACCGAGAAGGTGGTGATTCCCTCCGCCGAGCAGATCGACATCACCCCCCGCAAGCACACCAAGAAGGCGCCCGCCGACTATCTCCCCTACCAGTGCAACGGCGACGGCTCGCTGGTTCCGGAGATGGCCCACGCCGGCGAAGGCTACAAGTTTCACATCACCGGCCTCACCCACGACGAGCGCGGCTATCCCAACATGACCGTCCCCATGCAGGACAAGCTGGTCAAGCGCCTGCGCGCCAAGATCGACAACGCCAAGAACCTGGTTGTCTGCGAATCCGACAACCTGGAGGGCGCCGACGTGGTCGTCGTCTCCTACGGCATCACCTCGCGCGTCGCCCAGCGCGCCGTCAAGATGGCCCGCGCGCAGGGGCTGAAAGTCGGCGCCCTGCGGCTGATCGTCGCCTGGCCTTTCCCCTCCAAGCTGATCGCCGAGATCGCCGCCAAGGTAAAGGCCTTCGTGGTCCCCGAACTCAACCTCGGACAGATGGTTCTGGAGGTGGAGCGCGCTGCCCAGGGCGCCGCCCGGACCATTCACGTAGCGCACGCCGGCGGCGGCGTGCATCAGCCCGAACAAATCCTCAAGGCCATCGTGGAGGCGAACCAATGAGCACCGTTCCGGTCAATCCGGTTGAGCCGTTCCTGCGCAACGACCGCATGCCCCACATCTGGTGCCCGGGATGCGGCATCGGCACCACCGTCAACTGCTTCTCCCGCGCCCTGCTCGATTCCAAGGTGGACCTGGAGCATCTGGCCATCGTCTCCGGCATCGGCTGCACCGGCCGCGTCGCCGGCTACGTCAAGCTGGACTCGTTCCACACCACCCACGGGCGCGCCATCCCCTTCGCCACCGGGCTGAAGCTGGCCAACCCCAAGCTCAACGTCGTGGTCTACTCCGGCGACGGCGACCTCTCCGCCATCGGCGGCAATCACCTCATCCACGCCGCCCGCCGCAACATCGACATCAAGGTCATCTGCGTCAACAACCTCATCTACGCCATGACCGGCGGCCAGACGGCGCCCACCACTCCCGGCCACGTCATCACCTCCACCCACCCCTACGGCACGTTCGATCCGAACTTCAACCTGCCGAACCTGGTGGAGGCGGCCGGCGCGGTCTATGTCGCCCGCTGGACTACCTTCCATGTGCGCCAGCTCGCGCGCTCCATGGCCGAGGTCTTCAAGAAGCCTGGTTTCTGCTTCATCGAGATTCTCTCGCCCTGTCCCACGCTCTACCAGCGCCGCAACAAGATGGGCGACGGCCTCGACACCATGAAGTTCTACAAGGAACACAGCAAGATCAAGAACGGCGCGCCCACTCCCGAAGTCGGCCTCACCCGCAACGGGGACATTATCGTCGGCAAGTTCGTGGACCGCGCCCGCGCCGATTACCTCACCATGGCGCATGACCAGTTCGCCGAAGCCCTCGGCGACCGTTATGTCGATGAGTGCGCGGCCGATTGCTGCTGCGAGGAGGGAATCTAATGTCAGTTACCGAAATTCGCATCGCCGGCTTCGGCGGCCAGGGCGTCATCCTCTCCGCCATCGTCGTCGGCAAGGCCGCCTCCATCTTCGAGGGCGACTTCGCCACCATGACCCAGAGCTTCGGGCCCGAGGCCCGCGGCGGCGCCTGCAGCGCTCAGGTCATCGTCTCCGATGCTCCCGTTCTTTATCCCTACGTCACCCAGCCCGACATCCTGGTGGTCATGTCGCAGGAGGCTTACAGCAAGTTCGCTCCCGAACTCAAGCCCGGCGGCACCCTGGTCATCGAGCAGGACTTGGTGCGCGTCGGCAATCTTCCGCCGGAGACCAAGGTGTTCAGTTGCCCGGCCACCCGCCTGGCCGAGGACCTGGGCAAGCGCATGGTGCTCAATATCGTCATGGTCGGCTTCTTTGCCGCCGTCGCCGGCCTGGTGAAACCCGATTCGCTTCGCCAGGCGGTGGCCGACTCGGTTCCCGCGGCCTTCAAGGAGCTCAACCTCAAGGCCTACGACAAAGGCTTCGAGTACGGAAAGAGCCACGCCCCGGGCCTGGCCGCCACCGTGGAGGAAGCCGAGCACTCCGTCAAGTCTCTCGAAGTGCACTAGGCTGCCCTCGAACCGAACTTCAAACGAACACATGTAGCCCGGCCGCCCTCGGCCGGGTTTCCGCTTTAATTCGTAGGCCCCGGCGCCCTCGCCCGGGCCACACCTGGACTTGCCCAGACTCTCAGCCGCGGCGGCCGCCCTCGGCCGCCGCAACCCCATTAGCGGCAGAACCAAGTCCCGCAGGCACGGCAGAACACCAAAGCAGGATGTCAAAGTTCTAGAGGCTATCTCCGGGACCCTTGCAGCACCGTGGAAGCGCGGGCCTTCAGGCAACCAAAAAAAAGGCGCGGGCCTTCGCTCGCGCCAAGTCTTAAGCTCCGAGACTAACGAACGCCGGTAATCGCGGCAGTGGCGGCAGCCACGCCGGGAGCCGCTTTCGTCTCCGTTCCCAGCTTCCGCCCGCCTTCCGCGGCCCACTGCTCCAGCATCGACGTGGTCACCGACTTCGGGCGCTCGATGGGAGCTCCCAGAGCCCGGTCCCAGGTAATGTTGGCCATGCACCCCAGCGAGCGTCCTACCCCGAACAGAACGGTGTAGAAGTCCCACTCGTGCAGCCCGTAGTACCACTGGATCACACCCGACTGGGCATCCACGTTCGGCCACGGGTTCTTGGCCTTCCCGTGCTGGGTCAGCACCCCGGGCGCCACTTCGAAGATCATGGAAACCAGTTTGAACAGCGGATCCACCTTCAGCCCCGGAGTGGCCAGGCAGAACTCGCGCTGGCACATGTAGCGTGGGTCGGTCTTGCGCAGGACGGCGTGTCCATACCCCGGAATCACCTGTCCCGCCTTGAGCGTATCCCACAGCGCCTGGGTCACCAGTTCCTTGGTCGGCTCCGCGCCCTGGCAGTACTTCTTCTCGAACTTCAGCAGCCAGTCCAGGACCTCCTGGTTGGCCAGGCCGTGCAGCGGGCCGGCAAGCCCGTTCAGACCGGCCGAATAGGCGTAGTACGGATCCGACAGCGCCGAGTGCACCAGGTGCGTCGTGTGCGCGGAAACGTTGCCCGACTCGTGGTCCGAGTGCAGGATGAAGTACATGCGCGCGACGTCCCGGTACTCCTCGCACTGGCCGATCATGTGGGCGAAATTCGCCCCCATGTCCAGTTCGCGATCGATGGCCACCTGGAAATCGCTGCGATACTTCAGGTTGTAAATGAAGGCCGCAATCACCGGAATACGCGCCACGATGTCGAACGCATCTTCGTACACGTATTCCCACGCCGCCATCTTGTTGAAATTGCCCGACCCGTAAAAGTGCGCGAACTTGGAGTCCTTCTGCATGGCAAGGATGCCGGCCGACAGCATCACCATGGGATGGCTGTCGCGGGGCAGAGCGCGAATCACGTCCCACACGTAGGAAGGAACCATCTGCCGGACCTTCCATTCGCCTAGAACTTCACGATGCTGCGCCTGGTTCGGCGACTCACCCGTCAGAAAGAAGTACCACGATGCTTCTACCGTCGGATAATTGGAGTTTCTGGCTTTCGGAAGGAAGGCGAACGTCTCCGGAATGGTCTTGCCGCGAAAGCGGATACCTTCCTGCGGATCCAGGTAGGAAATATCGGTGACCAGGCTGCGGATATCCCGCGCGCCTCCCATGGTCTGTTCGATGGTCACCTGGTCGATCACCGTATGGCCGTGTTCCTTAATCAGTTTGGTAACGCGCGGACGGAACTCCTCGACTTTTTGTCTCAGTAAGTCCTTAAGTGCCATGTTATTAGAACTCCTTTCGCGCTCTAAGGCGGTATCGCGGCACTTTCAACGAGGGAAGGGGAAATTGCCGGGGAAAATAGCCTTCTCTAACTGCGCCTCGGCCAGCGGTATTGTGTGGGGTAACTGCCAATAAGACAGTGAGCCAAATCACAGTGGCGGGTGATCGTTCACACACCGGCGGAGTGCCCGCCGGCGGCCCGAAAATCCTTATTCCTCGATTCCCAGCGCTTTCCACATCCTGTCCACCTTCTCCCGCGTGCCCGCGTCCATGGTGATCTCCTCCGGCCACGGCCGGGTGAACCCTTCGCTGGCCCACTTGCGGGTGGCGTCCACTCCCATCTTCGACCCGTAATCGGGCAGCCGCGACGCGTGGTCCAGCGAGTCCACCGGCCCCAGCGTGAACTGGATGTCGCGCTCCGGGTCGATATGGTTGAACGCCCGCAGCACCACCTCGCGCACCTCCTGCACGTCGCAGTCCTCGTCCACCACCACGATGCACTTGGTGAACATCGCCTGCCCCAGCGACCAGATGGCGTTCATCACCTTGCGCGCCTGCCCCGGGTACGACTTGCGGATGGAGACGATCATCAGGTTGTGGAACACTCCCTCCACCGGCAGGTTCACGTCCACCAGTTCGGGGATGGTCAGCTTCATCAGCGGCAGGAAGATGCGCTCCACCGCCTTGCCCATCCACCCGTCCTCCATCGGCGGCTTGCCCACGATCGTGGTGGCGTAGATCGGGTCCCGCCGCTGGGTGATGCAGGTCAGATGAAACACCGGATAAAGGTCCTCCAGCGAATAGAACCCGGTGTGATCGCCGAACGGGCCTTCGCTGCGCAGCTCGTCCAGGTTCACGTAGCCTTCCAGCACGATCTCCGACGACGCCGGGACCTCCAGGTCCACGGTCTCGCACTTCACCAGCTCCAGCGGCTTCTGCCGCAGGAAGCCGGCGATCAGGAACTCCTCCACGTCCGGCGGCGCCGGCACAATCGCGGCAAACGTGGTCGCCGGATCGGTCCCAATGGCCACCGCCACCTCCATCTTTCCCTTGGGCCGCTCTCCCTCGGGGATCCTCGCCCCGCCCGACGTGCGCGCCATTACATCTACGGATGTAGCCCGGCCGCCCTCGGCCGGCGCATGCTGCACTGGGTGCCCCGGTCTGGCCTGGTTTTGGCCAGGCCGGGGGTTTTCCTCGGCCGATTCTTCTGCCGTCGACCGTCGACCGCCGGCTGCCGGCTGGGCTGCGATAGCAGCCCTGCGCATCGCCTCCCGATAATGTTCCGCCCCCACCTTCTGCCGCTGCCAATGCATGCCGGTGGTGCGCTCGTCGTATACCTGCATGCGATACATCCCCATGTTGCGCTTGCCCGTCCGCGGATCGCGGCTGATCACGCACGGCAGGGTGATGAACCGCCCCGCGTCCTTCGGCCAGCATTGCAGGATGGGAAAATCCAGCAGCGAGAAATCGCTCTTCTTGATCACTTCCTTGCACGGCCCCGTGCTCACCGTTTTGGGGAAGAACTTGCCCAGGTCGGCGAGCATGGGCAGCATCTTGATTTTTTCCAGCAGCCCCTGCGGCGACTTCACGTCCATGAACATCCGCAGCCGCTCCGCGATCTCCTCCAGCGATTCCACCTCCAGCGCCAGGTTCATCCGCCGCGCCGACCCGAACTGGTTGATCAGCACCTTCGACCCGGGATGCCCCTTCACCTTTTCAAACAGCAGCGCCGGGTTGGAACTGGCGCGCCCGCTGCCGCCCGCGACTTGACCTGCCTTCGCCGGCCGTCGGCCGTCGACCGCCGACTTGGAAACCCGGTCCGTAATTTCCGTGATCTCCAGGATCGGGTCCACCTCGGCGCGTACCCGCTTCAACTCCCCGGCGCGCTCCAGCGCCGCCATCCACTCGCGCAGATCGTTGTAAGCCATCGTCGTTCCTTGAACCGTGACGGATGATTATAGAAGGAGTGACGGATGATTATAGAAGGTGCCGGCGCAATCGTCGGGATTTTGGATCGTGGGAATTTCACGCATGTCATCCCCAGCGCAGCGGGGGATCACCAAAAATTCAACGCATGTCATCAATTCAAACGCCTGTCATCCCGAGCAAGGCCGAAGGCCGCGCCGAGGGACCCCTGTGCCGCTTGCATGACCCGCACCGCTCAGAGGCGTTTCAATACTCATGCCCATCTGCCCGTGTCGCAGCAGATATTGGAGAGATCGCGGGTGGAAGCGCCGCAGCCAATCGCGGCGGGCGCCCCGCCCGCTTCTGAAACTGAAACTGATACTGACACTCAAACTGAAACCCCCACGCCTGGTGCGGTTTGTGCGCCGACCTGGGCGGAAACAGCCAACCGGCATCCTCCCCGCCCGCAGCTCTCATCCAATCACGCACATGGCCGCCACATCACCATTGTCCGACCAGGATTACGTCCACGTTCTATCCCTGCTGACGCTCGGTCGTCATACGCACCCTGCCACCACCATCGACCCGGTCGCCTTCGTCGCCGGCCTGAACGACGCCCAGCGCGAGGCCCTCTTGCGGACCGCTAACTCGCATCACGTAGTCATTCGGGCCTTCACCCGGCTGCAGCAGGATGCCGCCCTGGCCGCGCAGCCCGAGGTTGTCGCCTGGGCGGGCGACACCATGGCCCGCGAGCGCGCCCGCATCGACCACGCCCTGCCGTTCCTGGACTCCATCTGCGGCGAGCTGAATTCCAACGGCTGTCCCACCACCATCATCAAGTCGCTCGACCACTGGCCCGACCTGGGCAGCGATCTCGATCTCTACACCACCGCCGCCGAGCGCACGGTTGTCCGCCTGATGCGCACCCGCGTCCATGCCAGCGTCCAGCCGCGCAGTTGGGGCGACCGCCTGGCGCAGAAATGGAATTTCTCCCTCCCCGGCCTGCCCGAGTCGGTGGAGATCCACTGCCGGCGTCTCGGCCAGACTGGCGAACACACCGCCATGGCCGAGCGCTTCGTCCGCCGCCGGGTCTTCCACGGCGTGCAAGGCTACAACTTTCCCGTGCCCGCGCCCGAGGAGCGCATCGTGGTCGCCACCCTGCAGCGCATGTACCGCCATTTCTACTTCCGCCTGTCCGACATTCTCAACGGCGCCGCGCTGCTCGAGTCCAACGCCATCCATTTCGAGGAGCTGCGCACCGCCGCCGAGTTGGGCGGCATCTGGCCCGGCGTTGCCACCTACCTGCGCCTGGTCTGCGATTACGTCGGCCGCTACCGCGACGTTGTTCCCCCGCTCCCCGCCCCGGTTCGCCATGCCTCGCTGTTCGGCGGCGACACGCTGTTCGTCCGCGACTGCTTCATCCGCCTGCCCGTCATCCCCCACGGCGCCCAGCTCTATACCCGGCAAGTCACCCGCGCCGCCCTGCGCGGCGATGTCCCCGCCGCCCTCCGCCTCTCGCTGCTGCCGCCGCTGGCCTCCGCCGCCGCCGTCGCCTTCAAGCTCACCGGCAGCGACAAGGGAATCTGGTAGGAGAGTCAGCGGCAATAGATTGGCAGTACAAACTAGATTATGGAGCGGGGTACGGGAGTTGAACCCGTTTCACAGGCTTGGGAAGCCTGGGCACGATATACCGACCCGCTCGTATACCAACCCCGCTCGCGAAGAATGCGGCTGGGGTCAGTGTAGCAAAAGCAGGGAAGCGCGCAAGACGCAGAAGGCCCGGGCGCCGCCAGGCGCCCGGGCCTTCTGGTCAGGCCACGGTCCTGCGTCCGGTGGCGAGCTGGATGATCAAGGCCACGATGGCGGCCACAAACAGGATCCAGATCAGCCCGCCGATCTGGTAGATGCCGATCAATCCCAACAGCCAGGCGATCAGCAGGATCACGAAAATTGTCCAAAGCACAGTTGCACCTCCATGCGACTCAGGCTTTCCCTTCTCAGGCTTTCCCCGCGGTAGAGGCACACACCATGCCAGACCTGCGTCTCTGCCACGCACGCGGACAAAGGACTTGCGGGCGTTTGCTGCCGGCCCGGGTTGCAGAAAGTGGTATCGCGAGGGCCAAGATTGCCGCCCGCGGCCACACCGGCATTCCATCCGCCAGGCTCCGCATCGATCCCGCTACGCGCGAGACTGCGGCCTAGCCTGCCCATTGGCGCAACTGGCGATAGCCGGTTTCCGAGGCGATGGTGAAGTAAAAAGTTGCTCCGTGCTCCACCTCGCCTTCGGCCCAAACCTCGCCGCCATGGCGGTTGACGATGCGCTGCACGGTGGCCAGCCCGATTCCGGTGCCCGGAAAATCGGCCATCGAATGCAGGCGCTGGAAGGGCTTGAACAGCCGCGCGGAATCGCGCTGGTTGAATCCGGCGCCGTCGTCGCGCACGAAGTAGGCCAGCCGCTCGCCGTCATCCCGGCAGCCGAACTCGATGCGCGCCGTGCCATGGCCGGAGGTGTATTTCCACGAGTTCCACAGCAGGTTTTCCAGGACGATGCGCAGCAGGCGCGCGTCCGCATCCGCCGGCGGACAGTCGGCGATCACGAACTCCACCTTGCGCTCGGGATGGCGGCGGCCGAGGTCGGCGGCGATGGAACGCGCCAGCTTGGAAAGATCGCAACGCTCGCGGTGCATGGCCATGGTGTTGACGCGCGACAGGTTCAGCAGGTCCTCGATCAGCTCCGCCATGCGCCGCGTGGCCGACTGCACCTGCGCCAGGTACTCCCTGCCGGCGGCATCCAGTTTTTCGCCGTACTCGGTGAGCAGAATGTGGCTGAAGCCGTTGATGGTCTCCAGCGGATTGCGCAGGTCATGGGAAACGGAGTAGGAGAAAGCCTCCAGTTCGCGGTTGGCCGCGGCCAATTGGCGGGTACGATCCTCCACCCGCTGTTCCAATTCCTGCTGCGCCTTGCGCAAGGCGTCGTCGCGCTGCTCGATCTGGGAGAGCATGTCGTTGAACGCTTCCACCAGGGTGCTGAGCTCGGCGTATTCGGCGCGCGAGGGCACGCGCAGGGAATAATTGCGGTCGCGAGAAACCTCGCGCGCGGCCTGGGAGAGGCCGATGATGGGGTCGGCCAGCGAGCGCCGGATGCGCGCCGAGATGACCACCGCCAGCCCCAGCGACACCAGCATCACCACCAGGGCGATGCCCAGGTAGCGAAACAGCCGAGTCGTCAGGGCGCTCAGCTCGGCTTGGATGTAAACCGTGCCGATGGTCTTGCCGTCCAGTTGCATGGCCTGCACCAGCACCAGCGAGCCGTTGCGAATCCAGTGGACTTCCATTTGACCGGGGCGCAGCTCGGGCATGGCCACCACCTGCTCGGCGCCGTCGCGGGAGTAACGCGCGAAGATCCGCCCGTCGGGGGTGAAGATGCCCGCCGAGGTGATGCTGCGGGAGGTGGCCAGCGCCGCCAGCGTCCTGGTGGCGGCCTGCGGATCGTTGAACACCACCGCCGACACGCTGTTGGCGCCGATGATCTGCGCCTGC
Source organism: Terriglobia bacterium (assembly GCA_963740615.1). Lineage (GTDB taxonomy): Bacteria > Acidobacteriota > Terriglobia > Terriglobales > Acidobacteriaceae > JAIQGF01. The sequence goes on along the minus strand of CAVUEZ010000002.1, from coordinate 165,656 downwards.
GAGGAGACGAAGCGCACCAGGTTCTGGCGATAGCTCAACTGGTCGTAGGTGACGAAGGCGGAGCAGGCCAGCAGCAGCGCGGCCGCGCTTACCAGCACGTTCATCCACGTCAGCCGCCTCGCGATGGATTGCTGTTCCGGCATCAGTCGCTGCCCTTCCCGCGCACCGTGCTGGCCACCTTCAGCAGCTCCGAGCTGAGCACCAGCCCGGCCTCCTGTGCCACCGCCAGGTTCACCTCGAACCGGATGCGGCTCTGCTCCTTGACGAACTCGATCATTCCTCCATGGCGGGCGAAGCCGCGGATGTCGCTGACCGTGAGCACGCCTTTGCCCGCGTCATCCAGAATCTTGTGGAATTGGTCTCGTTCCGAATCGCCGATGAACAACACGCGGCAGGCGGTGGCCTCCTGGGAGTGGCTGATCCGCCGCGCCACCACCGGCTTGCCGTCGATCTTTTCTCCCGCCACGGTGGCGTCCAGCAGCGCTCCGAACGGGTCGTGGCCGTAAACGCAGATGGGGAACTGGTCACCCGCCGCGCCCGGCCATTTCACGAATTTGCCGAAATTGTAGAGGTAGGCCGCCTTGACGTCATTCTCGGTGGCCTTGGGAGCGTCGGCGGGCGCCGCCCAGGCGGCCGGCAGCAGCAGCGCGAGCAGCAGCCAGCGGGCGCGGGCTGGGCCGCGGGCGCGGCCTCTCCGGTTCGCGCTTTCCGTCCGCGTTTCGCCCAGGCTCGTGCATTAGCGACCGCCGGCCGTCCAGGTGATCTGTCCGTAGGCGGACCGCCTGATCTCGACCAATCCCCCGGGATCGCCCCCGAATTCGGCGTGGTGTGGCTGCAGCAGATTGCTGCCCACCACGGAGAACTCGAATTGCCGCCAGTGCCACGCCAGGCGCGAGTCCGCCGTGGAGTAGGCTTTCACCTGCTGGTCCGGCAGGGCGCTCACGTAACGATAGATGATGTCCAGCTCGAAACGCCGCGGCAGGTTGAAGGAACTGCGCACCACCACCTGGTGCGCCGGGCTGTCGCCTTCTTCCTGCTTCACCGTGGAGGCGTCGTTACTGCCCAGCTTGTTGCGCACGTTCAGGTGCAGGTACGAATACGATCCGCGCAACTGCCAGGCGGGGAAGGGCTGCCAGGTGGAGGAAATCTCCACTCCCTTGGTGTTGCCGCGAACACCATTGCGCAGGTAAAGCGGCAGGACCAGGTGCGGCGGCGCGGGCGTGGTCTCCACTGCGGCCGGAAGGTTCTCCACGCTGAGCAGGTCGTCGTACTGGTTGTAATAGCCGGCAATTCCGATCAGCCAGTTGGTGGCCGGCCGCCCGCGCCATCCGGCTTCGTAGCCGATCATCTGCTCCGGGGTGAACTGGCCGTCGCCGATCAGCCGCAGGAACAGCGGCACGGAGGGCGCCGCCAGGTAGTCGAAGCGGAAATTGTCCTCAATGCGCGACGGCGTCCTCACGGCGCGGGTGACGGCCGCCCAATACGACTGGCGGTTGCTCGGCGTCCACAGGATGCGGGCGCTGGGCTGCGCGTCGAAGCCGCTGAAGCTGTTGTGTTCCAGCTTGGTGCCCAGGGTCAGCGATAAGCGCCGCGGGGCGAGCGCGATCTCGTCCTGGATGAAGCCGGAGTACAGGCTGTAGGTCTGCCGGTGGGGCTCGAAGTCCACCGTCGGCACGACCTGAAAAAAGCGGCTGGGGCTCTGCCGCATGCCCGCGCCCCAGATCAGCGTGTGGCGCCGCAGCCGGATGCGATGAATGAAATCGACGTTGAAGGTGTTGCGGATTTCGCGGAAATTCAGGTCGTCGCGGGCGGTGCGGTCCCAGTAAGCCTGGAGCATGATGTCGGAGCGCGTGCTCAGGGTCCGCCGCCAGCGCCCCAGCAGGTTCCCGCCGGAGAGATTCGCATTGCCTTCCTGGTTCACCAGCGCCGGCGGGGAATAGAAGCTCAGCCCCAGCTTCTGTCCGGCGATGCTGTCGTAGCCATCGCCCTCGATGGTCAGCTCATCGCGGCTGCCGAGCTTCAGGTCGGTGCGGAACCCGGCCTGCGCCCGGCGCCAGTCGTCGAAATTGCGCCCGTCGGTATGAAATTCCGGGCCGCGGCTGAACAGCTTGCCCCAGACCCGGTAGCTGGCGGTGTCGCTGCCGGCGCCGTAGCGGAAATGCAGGAATCCCTGGTCGACGTTGCCGCCGCCCGCCGAGACCAGCGTCCCGCGCGTGTCCTGCGCACGCCGGGTGATGATGTTGATGACCCCGTTGATGGCGTTCGAGCCCCAGATGGTCCCCCCGGGACCGCGAATCACCTCGATGCGGTCAACGTCCTCCAGCAGCGTGTCCTGCATCTCCCAGTACACGCCGGCGAACAGGGGAGTGTAGACGGAGCGGCCGTCGATCATCACCAGCACTTGCTTGGACAGCCGGCCGACAAAGCCGCGGATGCCGATGGCGTACTTGTTGGAATCGATCTGCGCCACCTCCACGCCCGGCACCAGCCGCAGAACGTCGGGAATGGTTTTCGCTCCCGAGCGCCGGATGTCTTCCTGGGTGATGACGTAGATGGCCGCCGGGGTGCGGAAGGCCCGCTCCGGCTCCTTGGATACGCTGGTGACCTCCACCGTGGCCAACTGCTCCAGGTTGAGTCCCTTGACCGGATTTTCCGGCGGAGGCTGCTGCCCTCGCGCCAGGCCCACGGCCAGCAGGACGCACGCCACCGCCCACGCTGTTCTCCACCCGGAGACCGGCCCTGGGTTTCATGGAATTGTGGTGTGCCGTCCCCCCACCTCCGGCGCCACGTGGAACTGCGATCCATCCGGCCGGTGAGGCGGCGGAACACCGCCTCCCAGCGAAACCCCCGCCCGTGCGCCAATCTGCGGCAACGTCAGATGCGGGAATTCGAATTCCCGTTGCCCCGGGATTGCATATCGTGGAGGTTAAGGTTAATGTAAAGTGCTGGCCTGGGGTGGGTGGGTTTGCCAATTCAAACCAAAGTGCTGGTCATCGACGATGATCCCTCGCACTTGCGGCTCTACGCCTGGATCCTGGAGCGCGGCGGATACGCGCCGGTCACCGCCCTGGCTCAGCGCAATTCCTTGCAGCTTCCCGACGGAGTTTTGCCCGCGCTCGTCATCCTCGATTACGCTCTGGGCGGCAGCCTCAAGGCCGCCGACGTGGCCCAGCAGGTGAGGGCTGCCTACCCGGCGGCGCCCATCATCATTCTCTCCGATCTTTTCGGCATGCCCGACGACGTGGCTCCCCTGGCGGCCGCCTTCGTGCAGAAAGGCGACCCGCAATTTCTGCTGGAAACCATCGCCGGCAGTCCTGGATGACCTGCCGGCGGCAGCCAGCGGCTAGAAGTCACTCGCGCAGCAAGTCCCACGCCTCGCGATACCGCCCGTAGCGGCCGTCCGCGGCCGGGCGGTGCGGATAGAGCCGCAAACTCTTCCTCGGCAACACCGCCGCCAGCGGAATCACGTACCACGTTTTCTCCGGACCCACATAGGCGACGATCACATCAACTTCCTCAAGCTTGTACGGACAAGTGCCCCACCGCAATCGCCGTTGCGCATTCAGAAAGTATCCGCCTTGGAACAACTGGTTGGTGGATTTGATCTGCACCCGCGTCAGCTTCCCCTTCCAGTCCAGGATGAAATCGTAGGCGGTGCTGTCTCCGTAGGGCTTGGAGACGGTGAAACCCAGCAACGACGCCTGGTGAGCGAACGCAAGTTCGGCGACCTCGCCCTGGCGTTTGGGGTCGTGGTCGCGTGGCATAAGAGAATGAGTGAAGTACAAGCAATTTCATGAATGTCGGCGCTCGCACAACGGTGCAAGCGCGGGCAGCCCGCCCCGCTTTTGGGCGTGCTGGGGTGCCTTTCAGTCCCCGGGGAACCTGCTGTTTTCTTCGTCGGACGAAAAGCAGGTCCCTCGCTGCGCTCGGGATGACACAAGTACAAAGTGTCACTATTTTGTGCAAGGCTGAATAGTTTCGAAAAGAAAGCTTTCAGACGACTCGGCCTATAGGCTGCCGCAAAACTGCAAAATCTTTGGAGAAGGGCACGGCTTCACAGGTGCTGCAATGTCTGCACTGCTTGACCGCCGGCGGCAACCCGTAACTTACGTGAAACGGATTTCACAACAACTGAGCGGTCGGAACCGCTGCAGACATCAATGCGGATGCAGCAGCCGAGCATGTACGTACTTGCCGACAACAGCGGAAATAATTACCGGGATGAGAATGGCCAACGTGATTGAGGCTTTACAGACAAGACCAGAATGCCATAGCGAGACGGGATCCCATGTCACGGTGCCGGTCGTTGCCGGGATGTTACTGTTTAAGACCGTTCCCAAAACGACAAGCTCTGTTATCAAGAGCACTAGCAGCACGAACGCCGCTATGGCAATACCCGCGAAGGCAGCGGTTAAACGCATTCGCCATGACATTGAAACGCAACCTGCAAATGAGTAATTGGCGATAACAGGGCTTATCGTAACTTACGAAGCTTGCACCCGTTCCGGTGCGGAGCGCAATTCGTAACTTACGGCCATGCGGATTTATCGTCCATCACCGTGGATCGGGCGCTGCCGGAGTAACGGCGCTGAACTCAGGGCCGAGATTGGAAATCGCGCTTCGAAGTTCGGAAATGCTATATCCCGTCTGGTAGAACCTGACGGTGCCATCTGCGCCGATGAGAATGCCAAGTGGAATTCCTTCTCGTCCGAAAGCCTTGCCCAGCAGGCCGTCTGCGTCGTGGTAATTCGGCCATGGGATCTGCTCCGCGGCGACATACTTTGTCGCCGTGTCGGGATCCTCATCGTTATCAATGCTGATCCAAGCTAATCCTTTGGCTGCGGTCTCTGCGTACAGCTTCTTCAAATCGGGCATGACCTTGACGCACGGCGCACAACCAGTCGCCCAAAAATCGATGAACAACGGCTTGCCATGGAATGAGGAGAGATCGGTGATCTTGCCATCCGAATTCTTGATGTGAATATTGGGTGCGGGCTTGCCGACAAAATCACCGGCGCGAATGTCAGGTGCGCGTCGGAACGGATCGGGGAAGGACTCGACCAGCTTGGCGTCAGCCGGTGGCGAAAAGCTAAAGACGCTATCGGGTTGTTTCCGGTCGATGTCTACAACCGTATACATCGTGATTGACTCGAAGGATGCGGGAATTCGTACGTCTGACCCGCCTGACCTAACGAGTACCCCGGCATGCCTGGCGGTTTTTACAATGACCATCCGTGCCTTATCGATCCAGATCGTCTCCTCGGTTTTGTAGTCGGCAGACCTGGTTTTGAGGTCGCTATCGGAATACCGGACGACATAGCAATGAACACTCAGACCATGGACCTCGATGGTTTCCTCGGGAAGAAGAGTGGCGGATTTCAATTTTCTCGGAATTGCGCGAAGCTGCGTAGCCAGGACCTTCGCGTCCTGAGCCGTGGATTCCTGCTGCGTGATCATGCGACCCGGCGTTGCGACCGTACCTGCAACCGGTTTTTGCGTGTAGAGATGCTGGTAGACGTGGTAAATCCACTCTGTAGCTCCGTCCGAGACCATTACCGCCGAACCCATGTCGGACCTGCCCTCGTATCGGTAGCGCCCGCCGGGAGAAACCATCGCCGTCAGGATGGTCTTCTGCCAACTGCGCGACAATTCACCGGTGAACGTCCGTTCTTGAGTCGCCTCGATGCGGTAAGACTCTGCCCGTGCATATCGCTGGGCCACATCGTTCAGTAAGCTGAGTGCGTCATCGGGACGATGCGCCGGTGCGCCTTGGAAAAGAAGGCCGATCGCAAGGACTAAGGGAATCCACATATGCTCCTCCTTTCCCACTACTGGCGATAACCTGTGATAACAGCCCTTACCGTAAGTGTGCTCCGTTTGCGCGACCTGTAAGTTACGTGAAAGCGGATTTCACACTGGTTGAGCAGACCTCAGAACTTCAGTGGTGCGGCAAACGTGCATCGCTTAGAAGGCGGAAAGGCGTCATCCCGAATGCGCTGGATGGCAGTTTCGATCTCAGCAAAACCTGGCGGTATTGTCTGCACCTGGCCCGCATAGGTTCCGGTTGCAAACGACCTTGCTGCCCGTTCCTGCCCAGTATCTATCATGATCGTGTGAATGTGGACGTCTTTCACGGGATCCTGAGAAACGTAGACGAAGATGAAGTTCTTCCGGGGCAGATCGAAAAAGCGGTTCTTGACGAAGAGCGCGACCAACCCCCTGATTGAGTCCTCACTAACACCCGCCGTGCACGTTGGAACCAAGCTGTTCCACACGCCTGGCTGGATAGGCAATTGTTGTAAGAGCAGCGTGCCGTCGCCATGGATATAGAGAATCTGGCCCGGCCTTTCAGGAGTCGTGTAGAAGACCGTCAGCCGATGGAGCAGAGCCGGATCATTTAAAACTCGCGTCAGATCGATGCGACTGGTCCACTGTGCAGCGGCTGAAGGCAGCGCGACAACCAGAAGCAGCACGGCGGTGATTCGCTTCATGGTGATGGCCTTACGCGGATTATGTGCCAATCCATTCATGCTAACGAGCGTGAACAGGGCTTACCGTAAGTTTGCGCCGTTTGTTGGCCAGCGCCGGCGTGGCTCGCCATAGAGCCATGCCCCAATGATGAATCCGACAACTCCCAGCGAAATTGCTCCGAGAAGGGCGAATATTGGCATCTGCCATACCACTCGGTCTACCCGGAGCGGAAAGACATCCGGAAAATCCTTGCCGAGAACCCGGTTGATTCCGCTGGTGAGCGGAGGAGAAACGGTCAACTCGACTGCCTTGATAAGGCTGGTAATGGCCCCGGAGAAACATAAAGCAACCGTGATGGCTCCCAAGTAGCTGCCGCGAATTGTGTCTCGCATTCTCACGCGCCGGCGACGATATCGTCGTCCTGGGGAGGAAGTTCTTGAGGAGCGACCTTGTCATAGAACAGCCAGCGAACCAATCCGAACACGACAGCAAACTGCAAGAGAACCCGCAGGAGAACGACAATCAATTCGTTCCAATCGAACACCGCCGGTGGCCCCGGTGCGCCGAGGAACCCGGTAGTTGGCCGGCCCGGCAATTAACAGCCGGTATGTGATCGGCATCATGACCAGCGACACCAATCCCGCAATACCCTGCGCCGCCACGAAAGCCGTTACGAAGGCACCTATATATTGCTGGAGAAGTATTTTTTTTTAGCATTCGTCCGCCCCAGGCCCATTATGCCGCCCGTGGGGCTAATGAGCCAGTGCCTGAATCATCGTGCTTGCACCGCCCTCCATGGCCGCCATGCTGGCGCAGCGTTCCCGACGCGCTCCGGGTTGTAACAAGTGATAAGCCGATTGATCACTCGTTCGTTTCCGACAAGGCGCGACCCTGCGTTCAGTACCTAACGTAACTACGGGCGTTTGCCCAAAGTCGCTACCATGATGGCTGCATCGTCTCCAGGAAAACACCCATGTCGACAACAACCTATGAGCCCCGGCAACCCACTGCACCCAGCGCAGGTTTGAGCCGGCGTGTTGTCCAGAACTTGAGCGCGGTTAACAGCGAGCTGTGGCTCATCCTCTCGCTGCTCGCCCTGGCCGCGTTCCTCAATTTCGCGGTTGAAGGGCAGCGCGTCGTGCTCGGCTTCTACACCCTGCCGACGGTATTTTCCGCGTACGTCTACGGCCGCCGCCACGCGGTGCTCACCGCCTTAGCCAGCGCCCTCGTGGTCACGCTGGTAACCTACCTTAATCCATCGCTGTTCGCCAATTACCGCCTACGGCTGCCGATTGAAGACAAGTGGTTCGACCTGACGGTTTGGGCCGGCATCCTGCTGATCACGGCCTATGCCATGGGATCGCTGTACGATCGCTGCCAGGCGCACATCCACGAGCTGCGCGACACCTATCATGGCGTGCTGATGATCTTGCAGCACTTCATTTCCAAGGACAAGTACACCCAGAACCACTCCTATCGCGTGTCGGTGTACGCTGCCAGGATCGCGCAAAGCCTAGGCTTCTCCGACAACCAGGTGGAAAACGTGCGCGCGGCTGCCCTGCTGCACGACATCGGCAAGCTCGACGTCAGCCGCAGCCTCCTCTACAAGGCCGCCCGCCTGACGGAGGAAGAGTACGAAAAGATGCAGCAGCACGTGCAGATCGGCATGAGCCTGCTGCAGCCGGTCGGAGGCTCGCTGCGCCGTGTGTTGCCCATTATCCTGTCGCACCACGACAAGTATGATGGCAGTGGCTACTTTCCCACGAAGGGCGCGAACATTCCGCTGGAGGCTCGCGTGCTCTCGGTGGCCGACGTATATGATTCCCTCACCAGCGATCGCCCGTATCGCAAAGCCATGGCGCCCCCCGATGCCAAGGAAATTATCGTCAAGGGCTCGGGCACCGATTTCGATCCTAAGGTCGTCGACGCTTTCGTCAAGGAATTCAATCGCGGCCACATGGAAGTGCCGGAGATCATGGTCTAAGCCTCGCCTGCCGCGTGCATGCCGTTCAGGTGGTAATCAAATCCAACTTCTCGATTGTCGCAATTGATCTCCGGCAGTTTCGAGCAAGCTCTCCCCCAGGATCTGCTTAAACAAACGCTCTCAAGCCCATGATTGGCGCGAACAGGGCTTATGGTAGGTGTGCGCCTTCTGTTCGCCGCACACTGGTGAGAACGTGCCGAGCGAGCCCCTCGGTCCCAACAAAGCAAAAAGGCGCGGGGACAGAACCCGCGCCTTTTCTCATCTTCTACTACCATTATAACACTTTCAGGAGCGAAACCGGCCACTTGGATGATGACCGCATCCAATTCTAAACAAGACACTTACTTCGTCCCAGTAACCTCGAAGATACTTGACAGGCGGTTCCCGAATCGAGAATCGGGGACGAAATAAACATTGACGGGAAGGGTCGGCTTGGTATTTAGTTGAACAGCCAATCAAATGACGGCCACCGCCCTTACTCGCGAGACCTCTGCCAGCCTGCCGGCCGGCGTCTCCACCCGCGACCGCCTGCTCATGGCCGCCATGGAGCTTTTCACCACCCAGGGCTATGAAGCGACCAGCGTGGCCGAAATCCTGAAGCGCGCGGGAGTGAACAGCGGCAGCCTCTACTACTTTTTCCGCAACAAGGAAGAGCTGCTGATCGAGGGGCTGGAGTTTTTCCAGACGCTGCTTTACCCGGTGGTGATGGCGCCGGCTTTTGCCCGCGAGCCGGATCCGGTGGAACGTATTTTCGCGGTGCTCGCCGGCTACCGCCACCGCTTGCTCATGACGGACCTGAATTACGAGTGCCCGGTGGGCAAGCTGGCGCTGGAGGTGGGAGGGCACTCGCCGGCGGCGCGGGAGAAGATCGCCGCCAACTTCGCCGCCTGGCGCGACCACATCCGCGACTGCCTGGATGAGGCGGCCGAGCGGTTGCCGGCGAGCGTGGACCGGCAGGGCCTGGCGACTTTTGTCCTGACCACCATGGAGGGCGCGGTGATGCAGGCGCGCACCCACCGGGATATATCGTTTTACGATGTGTCGATTTCGAACCTCAGGGCCTATTTCGGGTACTTGCTGGCGGAGAAGGGCAGGCAGTAGCAAGTCCGTTCCGCAACGTAGGAGGATCGTGATGAAATCCTGGGTACTGGTGACCGCCCTGGCGCTGACGTTGGCGCCCAGCCATGCCGCCGCGGAGATTGCCGATTCCGCCGCTTCCGGCTTTACCTACAAAGCCCGACTCAGTCTCCCTGCCGCGCCGGAATTGGTGTATCAGCGCCTGCTGGCGGTGGGTGAGTGGTGGAACTCCGAGCACACCTTCTCCGGCGACGCCCGCAACATGAGCCTGGACGCCCGCCCCATGGGCTGCTGGTGCGAGAAGCTGCCGAACGGCGGCGGCGTGCGCCACATGCAGGTGGTGGCCGCCATGCCGGGAAAAATGCTGGTCATGACCGGCGGTTTGGGGCCGCTGCAGTCCCTTGGCTCGACCGGCAGCATGACCTGGAAGCTTTCGCCGGAGGGAGAGGGCACCCGGCTCGAGATCACCTACGCCGTTACCGGGTATCTTCCGGGCGGGATGAACACCTGGGCAGGCCCGGTCGACAGCGTGCTCAGCCTCCAGTTCGCGAGGTTCAGGAATTACGTGGAGACTGGCAATCCGGTCGCGTCGAAGGGCCCGGCTTCCGACGCAACCCAGGAGCAGAAAATCGCCGAGCGGCCCAAGCTGGATATCTCCAAAATGCACGACCAACTGCCGGACAAGGAGTACAGCGCGCGCGCCCGCGACGCCTCCTTCGTGGCGCCCAACGGGGAACGCGTGCAGCGCCTGGAGATCGTGGTGCCGGCCACCCGGGAACAGGTCTGGCAGGCGATGAGCACATCGGAGGGGCTGCGCGGCTGGGTCGCGCCGAATACCGATGTCGAAATGAAGACCGGCGGGCATTACTACACCAACTACAATCCCCGGGCGAAGATCGGCGATCCCGGCACCATCTACAACACCGTGCTCGCCTATATTCCGCTGGAGATGGTGGCCATCCACGTCAAGCTGGGCGGGATTTTTCCCGAGCCGGTGGCCAAGGCCGACCGGCTGTCGGCCGTCCTGCGGATCAGCCCGGCGGGGAAGGGCCGGGTGCGGGTTTCCGAAACCATGACCGGGTGGCAGAGCGGCGAGGACTGGGACAAGGTGTATCAGTTCTTCCAGGTGGGCAACGCCTATACCCTGGGCCAACTTTACAAGCGGTTCGTCAAGGGGCCGCGGCAGTGGAAGACCCCGTGACCGGCGGATAGCCGGTCATTTATACTGCTGGGCTATGCCCGTGCTGAGAGAACTCGCGGCCATCGCCAAGGGGATGAGCGTGACCCTGCGCGAGCTGTTCCAGCCCACCATCGTGGAGAACTATCCCGACGGGCCGGGCCCGCTGCGCGGCGCGCAATTCCAGGAGCGCTACCGCGGAGTGCACGTGTTGCAGCGGGACGAGCACGGGCTGGAGAAGTGCGTCGCCTGCTTCCTGTGCGCCGCCGCCTGCCCCTCCAACTGCATCTACATCGAGGCCGCCGAGAACACCGCCGAACACCGCGTCAGCGGCGCCGAGCGCTACGCCCGCGTCTACAATATTGATTACAATCGATGTATTTTCTGCGGATATTGCGTGGAGGCGTGTCCCACCGACGCCATCACCCACGGGCACGGATTTGAGATTGCGACGCTGAACGCCAGCAGCCTGGTGTACCGCAAGGAGCAATTGCTGGCGCCGATGCCGGCCCACCTGGGCGCCAACGCCGTCTTCAACCGCGCCGAGGTGGAGAAAAATCCGGAGCGGTACAAGTTGAGCGACGTGCCGGCGAAAATCTAGGTTCCCGTTTTTAGTTTCCAGTTTCCGGTAATGCCCTAAAAGTGCGTCGATGCCGCCCTAACTCAGGAGACGAAATCCCGGTAGGGAGTTTGTGCTCTTTCCGTCCTAGAGCATGTTTCAAAAATAGGTGCTTTGAAAGGGCCCGGCTTCAGCCGGGCCGATACCACGCGCAGAAACAGTGGCCTTTAGCCCCTGAGGGAACCCGGCGGTTACGCTCAAATGGATTTTTGAAACAAGCTGTAACAAACTGAAAGGCGGCGTTTGCATTTACAATAAGATGCAGCCAAGATGAAAGCGCACCTCAGCCGAATACGGGAGATTCTCAACGAGATGGAGGCGCTATCCAGTTCCGAGGCTCAGGATAGTGGCGACCGTGACTTTTCCGCCTTGGAATTGCCTGTAGTCATTCAGGAGATCGTGGACGATCTCCAGCCGCTCTTGTCGCCTTACGAAGCGGCGTTCTACTGGTACGCTTTCCGGCATTCCATAGCAAAGAACGGCAATCCGCACCTTAGACTCAGCGGGAAGGCGCTTCGTCGTGGAGTCGTCCAGTCATCCTATTCGACAGCGATTGAAAATACGATCTCTGAGGGCAAGGTCCGTGAGATTTTCCGTGCGTTGGAAACCATTGGTGCCATCCGCAAAGAAGGCGAAGCAAACAGGGATGGAACACCGTACCGTGTGTTCATTCCGGATGAAATTGAAGCGTGCCGCAATTTCCGGGCGCAACGAACGGCGGCAGAACCAAAGCCAGAAGTGGCCGCAACCGATATCGATTACTACAACGTCCGCGACAACCGGATCAAGGTCTACGAACGAGACGGTTACAAATGCCGCTATTGCGAAAAGCAACTGACCCGGTTCACGGCCACGCTGGATCACGTCAGGGCCGTGGCTGAAGGCGGCGACAACTCATTCGATAATCTTGTGACAGCTTGCCTGAACTGCAATTCACAAAAGCACCATCGTCCGGTCGGGGACTTCATTGCGGAACGGTCGGCGACTTGACATCAACGCAGATTTGGGACACTGCCCAGTTTCCAGCGCCCGGCGCGAGTCGGGCCTTTTGTTTAGTACACTGGATTTTCGCCTTATGCCTGATTTCCTGAAAACCGTGCGCGAGCGCGTGGTCATCTACGACGGCGCCATGGGGACCTCCATCCAGGCGAGGAATCCGTCGGTGGACGACTACTGGGGCAAGGAGGGCTGCAACGAGCTGCTGGTGCTCAGCCGGCCGGACATCATTCGCGACATCCATGCCGGATACTTCGAGGCGGGCTGCGACGTGGTGGAGACCAACACCTTCGGGGCCACGCGGATTGTGCTGGGCGAGTACCAACTGGAAGACAAAGTCGCCGAGATCAACCGGGCGGCGGCCAGGCTGGCGCGGGAAGTCGCGTCGGATTTCTCCAACGGCCGGCGGCGTTTCGTGGCGGGCTCGATCGGGCCGACCACCAAGCTGCCTTCGCTGGGCCATATATCGTTTGACGATATGACCGCCACCTACCGCGAGCAGGTGACGGCGCTGATCGAGGGCGGGGTGGACATCCTGCTGGTGGAGACCTGCCAGGACCTGCTGCAGGCGAAAGCGGCGCTGGCCGCTGTGTTCGACGCCATGAGGCTGGCGAACAAGCGTTTGCCGGTACAAGTTCAAGTAACGCTTGAAGCCACGGGCACGATGCTGCTGGGCACGGAGATTGGGGCGGCGCTGACCTCGCTGGAGCCCTTCGACGTGGAGGCCATCGGGCTGAACTGCGCCACCGGGCCCAGGGAGATGAACGATGCGGTGCGCTACCTGGGGATCAATTCGCCCAAGGAAGTTTCCGTGCTGCCCAATGCCGGGCTGCCGCAGAACGTGGGCGGGCGGGCGGTGTATGCGCTCAAGCCGGAAGAGCTGGCGGAGTATCACAAGCTGTTCATCACCGAGTACGGAGTGCGGATTGTCGGCGGCTGCTGCGGCACCACCGCCGAGCATCTGAGGAAGGTCGCGGAAGTATGCGGCAACCTGGAGCCCGCCCGGCGCGAGGTGAAACCGACGGCGGCGGCGGCCAGCGCCTACACCATGGTGCCGCTGGACCTGGATCCCAAGCCGCTGATCGTGGCCGAGGAGATGAACGCCACCACCCGCGTGGCCACCTTCCGCAACCTGCTGCAGGAGGGCAAATACGACGACATCCTGGCGCTGGCCAAGAAGCTGGCTTCCGAGGGCTCGCACATGCTGGACCTGTGCTGCGCCATCGTCGGCGAAGATGAGAAGAACTACGTCAGCAAGGTGCTGGAGAAGGTGGCCACGCGGGTGCCGGCGCCCATCCTGGTGGATTCGACGGAAGCCGACGTTGTCGAAGAGGCGCTGAAGCGGATTCCGGGCAAGGCGATCATCAACTCCATCAACCTGGAAGACGGCGAAAAGCGGACCTCGAAGGTCCTGCCCATGGCCAAGCGCTACGGCGCGGCGGTGATCGCGCTCACCATCGACGAAGAAGGCATGGCGCTGACGGCCGAGAAAAAGGCCGCCATTGCCAAGCGGATTTACCGGCTTGCGACCGAGAAATATGGGATGCGGGGGGTGGACCTGATCTTCGACGCGCTCACCCTGCCCATCTCCACCGGCCAGGAGGAGTACCGCACCGCCGGCATGGAGACGCTGCAGGCGGTGAAGCGCATCAAGCAGGAGCTGCCCGAGGTGAAGACGATTCTGGGGGTAAGCAACATCTCCTTCGGGCTGGCGACGTATCCGCGGCGGGTGCTGAACTCGGTGTTCATGCACGAGGCGGTGAATCATGGCCTGGACATGGCCATCGTCAATTACGGCAAGATTTATCCGCTCTACAAGATTCCCGACGCCGAGGTGGAAATCGCGCGCCGGCTGATCTACCAGGACCGCTCGCAGGGCGATCCCTTGCAGAACTACATGGCGTTCTTCGCCGGACGCGAAAAGAAGGTGGAGGAAGAGGTCCACGTCGAATCGCTGTCGGTGGAAGACAAGCTGAAGTTCTCGATCGTGCACGGGGAAAAATCGATCGGGGAGGGTGCGCACAAGCAGTCGCTGGAGGAGGTGCTGGAAGAAGCGCTGAAGACCTACACGCCGCTGGACCTGATCAACAACGTGCTGCTCGACGGCATGCGCACGGTGGGCGAGCTGTTCGGGGCGCGCAAGATGCAGTTGCCCTCGGTACTGGATTCGGCGTCGGTGATGAAACAGGCGGTGGCCCATCTCGAGCCCAAGATGGAGAAGGTGGCGGGGCGCGAGAAGGGGACGATGGTGCTGGCCACGGTGAAGGGCGACGTGCACGACATCGGCAAGAACCTGGTGGACATCATCCTCAGCAACAACGGCTACAAGGTGGTGAACCTGGGGATCAAGCAGCCGGCCGACAGCATCATCAAGGCGGCGCAGAAGCACCGCGCGGACGTCATCGGGCTGAGCGGGCTGCTGGTGAAGTCGACGCTGGAGATGAAGTACGTGATCCAGGACCTGGAGCAGCAGGGGCTGCGGTTCCCGGTGGTCTGCGGGGGCGCGGCGCTCACCCGCAAGTACGTGGAAGACGATCTGCGCCGGGAGTACTCCGAGGCGGTGTTCTACGCCGGCGACGCCTTTGACGGCCTGCACGTGATGGACGACCTGACGCAGTCGGATGGGAAACGCGAGACACGCCTGGCGGAGGGCCGCGCGGTGAAAGAGGTGGCGAAGTCCAAGGCGGCCACCGCCGAAGCCGATGTCTCCGCCGAGCGCAGCGCGGCCGTGCAGCCGGCGCCCAACATTCCCCATCCGCCGTTTTGGGGCGCGCGCGTGCGCGCGGACTTCGATTTGCGCGAGGTGTTTCAGTACATCAATGAGACGGCGCTGTTCAAGAACCAGTGGCAGTTGAAGACCGCCTCGCAGGAAGATTACCTGCGTGCGGTGGAGGAGAAGTACCGCCCCATCCTGAAAGAGCTGGAAGAGGAGATCATCCGCGAAGGCTGGTTCGAGCCGAAAGCGGTGTGGGGCTACTGGCCGTGCCAGAGCGAGGGGAATGACATCGTGGTGTACGGGCCCGCGCTCGGGGGCGAGCGCGCTCCATCGGAGCTCCTGCGCTTCAGCTTCCCGCGGCAGAGGGAAGGGCGGCGGCTGTGCATTGCCGATTTCTTTGCGCCCAAATCCGGCGGCCAGATGGATGTGATTGGCCTGTCGCTGGTCACCATCGGCCCGCGGGCAAGCGAGCTGACACAGAAGCTGTTCCACGGCGGCGAGTACACGCGCTATCTCTACCTGCACGGGATCAGCGTGGAAACCGCGGAGGCGCTGGCCGAGCTGCAGCACCGCCGGATGCGGCAGGAGCTGGGAATCGGCGGCGAAGACGCGCCCCGCATCGGCGACCTGTTCCACCAGAAGTATCGCGGCTCGCGCTACTCCTTCGGCTATCCGGCGTGCCCCAACATGGAAGATCAGACCAAGCTGTTCCGGCTGCTCAAGCCGGAGGAGACGATCGGCGTGCGCCTGACCACCGGCTTCATGCTCGATCCCGAGCAGAGCACCTCGGCGATGGTGGTGCACCACCCGGCGGCGAAGTATTTTGTGGCGTGAGGTGCAGTGATTAGCGATTAGCGATTAGCGATTAGACCCACATCTGCCAAAACTGGAGTGGACCCCTATTTTGAGACAACCAGGTAACCCATAGAATTCAGCGAAGGGGGACTGGATGGTGTCTCGAAGGAAGTTTTTGAAGGAAGTAAAGCTGACGGCGGTGCGCCGGGTGCAGGCGGGCGAGGCGGTGGCGCGACTGGCGCGGGAGTTGGAGATCAACCCCCGCGAGCTATACCGGTGGTGCCGCGAGCGGGAGCAGTTCGGGGAGCGCGCCTTTGCCGGCAGAGGGCACAAGTTGACGGAGGCGGAGCGGGTGGCGGAGCTGGAGCGCAAGATTGGGCAGCAGGCCCTGGAGATTGATTTTTTAAAGCGAGCCTTGCAGCGTGTGGAAGAACAGCGCCAGCTGCGGGCGCTTGCTGTCGGCGCTCCGTCTACGAACAAATCGGGGAAGAAGTGAAAGCGGCGCGGGGGTTGACGGTGCAGGGCATGTGCCACTTGGCGGAAGTCAGTCGCGCGGGTTTTTACCGGCGATGGCTACCAGCAGTGGTGCCAGCCGACGAAGTGGCCTTACGCGATGCGGTGCAGCGCGTGGCGCTGGAGTGGCCCGCTTACGGCAGCCGCCGGATCAGCCGCGAACTGCACCAGCGCGGCTGGATGGTGAATCGCAAGCGGGTACAGCGCATGATGCGCGAAGACAACCTGCTCTGCCTGCGTCACCGCCGGTTCGTGGTGACCACCGACTCGAATCACGATCTGCCGGTGTACCCCAACCTGGCGCAAACCATGGTGCTGACCGACATCAATCAACTCTGGCGGGCCGACATCACGTACCTTCGCCTGGCCGAGGAGTTCGTCTATCTGGCGGTGATTCTGGACGCCTACTCGCGGCGGGTGATCGGCTGGGCGCTGGACCGCAGGCTGAGCGCTGAGCTGACCATCCTGGCGGGGGAGATGGCGCTGGCGCAGCGCGGGGCGCCGGCGGGCCTGGTGCACCACTCCGATCGCGGGGTACAGTACGCCAGTCACGCTTACACCCGGATCCTCGAGCAGCACGGCATTCGCATCAGCATGTCCCGCACCGGCAATCCCTGGGACAACGCCGCCTGCGAGTCGTTCATGAAGACGCTCAAGTACGAGGAGGTGTACCGCAGCGAGTACCGCGACCTAGCCGACGCCTATGCTCGCATCGGCGAGTTCCTGGAGGTGATCTACAACCAGAAGCGGCTGCACTCGGCGCTGGACTACCGCTCGCCGGTCCAGTTCGAGCGTTCTTTGCTGACGACCGCCGCGGCGGGGGAGGTGCGGGCGTGAGTTTTCCGAGGCATGGGGAAATCTATCCATGTGATCGGGGCACGATCCTGCGACCGTGCCCCCGCCCATCACCATGGATGAGTCTCCAGCCGGTTATTCCTGGCGGGTTGCTCTCCAGCAGAGCCCGCGTCCGCTTCACCGGCCGACGCCATGCTCTGCCGGCGAACGGCTGTCGTGCAACTGAAACGCAGCAAACGGTAAACTGTGGGTTACTTGGTTGTCTCAGCCCAGGGGTCCACCGCAAACCGGGCAGATTTGGGGCACCCGCGCACCAGCGCAGATGTAGGGCACCAGCGCAATAGCGGTTCATCCCACTCCAGTTGAATCCTCTCCCTTCTGCTGCTATCCTGCCGCGCGCTTCGTAAAGAGGAGGAGTTATGCGTCAACAACTCAGGATCATCGGATTGCTTATGGCCCTGGTCTTCACCGCCGGGGCGGCCCTGGCGCAGGCGCCGCCAATGCCGAAACCCGGTCCCGAGCATCAGCGGCTGCATTACTTTCTCGGGCACTGGAAGCACGAGGGCGAGATGAAAGCCGGGCCCTGGGGCGCGGGCGGAAAGTTCACCAGCAACGACCACGCCCACATGCTGGGGGATTTCTTCGTCGCCAGCAAGAGCGAGGGGAACGGCCCCATGGGTTCGTTCGAGGAGATGGCCTTTCTCGGCTACGACCAGAAGCACAAGGTCTACACCTACGACGCCTTTGCCAGCAGGGGCGAGCACGAGCATTCCACCGGGACGGTTTCCGGCAAGACCTGGACATGGACGGCGGACAGCGAAATGGGCGGCAAGACGATCAAGGGCCGCTACATCATCGAGGAAGTGTCGCCGGCCTCCTACACCTATCACCTGGACACGTCGCCGGACGGCGGCAAGACCTGGACCACGATGATGGAGGGCAAGGGAACCAAGGTGAAGTAGGCGCTGCGGGAGTCAGTGAAAGATGAAGTCGGAGTCGGTGGCCGGGGCCTGGGTCTCGTCGAGATATTTCTGCAGCAGGGAAGAGTGCTCCGGGCTGATGCCGGTGAACTCGACTCCGTTCCCCAGGTTCGGATCGGCGGTTATCACCTTGCCGTGAAAGCTAATCTTCGTGTCCTTGACCCAGAGCACGAGGTCCAGCCTGGAGCCGACCGGAAAGGGCGAGAGCAAGCGGATGTAGCAGCCGGCGGGGCTGAGGTCGCTGGTTTCCGCCTTGATTGGGAACGATGCGGCAGCCACGCGCAGCTCGATGGGCAGGGCGCACCGCCGCCTTACATAGCGCCTCTGCTCGCGGCGGGCGGGTTGCATCGCGTTACCTCCGGATTTTGCAAGTTTAGCAAAGCTAAACCGGGCTTGTGGGAGTCACTTTGGTAATACCGCCCCCGGCGCGAGGCACGGTATCCTGTGCCGCGGCTGCCGCCGTTCCCTTTGAGGAACAGCCGCCGACAATTTCACCCGGGTTACGTTGCCCCAGGGGGCGGGGTGGCGTAGAATCCGGGCGCGAAATAAGGGGTAAGCGCCAGGGCGGGGTGCAAACTTCGCCGATACCGGGCGGGGCAAAAATGACGGCGGGAGGGAGCGGATGAATCTTTTCCCTCCAGCCCGCATCCAAGGGTTGAGTATTAGTCACTCAAGGGAATCATATGGCTAACGAAACACGCAACTTAGATCGCCTGGAAGACGCTGCGGAAGGGAAGTCGGGAAACGGAAATCTGCCTGTGCTGCCCGTCCGGGACACGGTTCTTTTTCCCCACGCCGTCCTCCCCTTGACGGTGGGCCGGGAAAGCTCGGTCAACCTGATCAACTCCCTGGGAGAGGATAAGACGATCATTGTGGTCGCCCAGCGGGAGGCCAGGGTAGATACCCCGCAGCCCGTGGACCTGTACGCCATCGGCACGCTGGCCGTGGTGCACAAGGTGGTGAAGATGCCCAACCAGAGCCTGTTCGTCTTCGCCGAGGGCCTGGACCGGGTCCATCTGAAGGAGTACACGCAACTGACGCCGTTCATGCGCGCCAGTGTGGAAACCATTGCTGAAATCGCGGTGGAGAAGGGCTCGGAGCAGGAGGCGCTGCAGCGCAACGTTCTCACCCTGTTCCAGCAGATCGTGGCCGGATCGCCCACGCTTTCCGACGAGCTCTCCACGGTGGCCATGAACATCGAGGAGGCGGGGCGGCTGGTGGACTTTATCGCCAGCTCGCTGCCCACGCTCTCCACCCGCGACAAGCAGGACATCCTGGAAACGGCGGACGTGCGTTCGCGGCTGGAGAAGATCAACCAGCACCTGGCCAAGGAGCTGGAGGTGATGCAGCTTCGCAACAAGATCCAGAGCGAAGTGCAGGACCGGGTGCAGCAGACGCAGCGCGAGTTTTATCTGCGCGAGCAGATGAAGGCCATCCAGAAGGAGCTGGGCGAATCCGACGAGACCACGCGCGACACCGAGGAGCTGAAGCAGAAGATCGAGCAGGCGGGAATGCCGGACGAGGTGAAGAAGGAAGCGCTGAAGGAGCTGGGACGGCTCTCGCGCATGTCGCCGATGGCGGCCGATTACGGGGTCACCCGCACCTACATCGAGTGGCTGGCGATGCTGCCCTGGAGCAAGTCGTCCGGGGTCGAGGTGGATATTCCCAAGGCCAAGGAGATCCTGGACGCCGACCACTACGACCTGCAGAAGGTGAAGGACCGGATCCTGGATTACCTGTCGGTGCGCCGTCTGAAGCCCACCATGAAGGGGCCGATCCTGTGCTTCGTGGGACCTCCGGGCGTGGGCAAGACCTCGCTGGGGAAATCGATCGCGCGCTCGCTGGGGCGCAAGTTCGTGCGCCTGTCGCTGGGCGGAGTGCACGACGAGGCCGAGATTCGCGGCCATCGCCGCACCTACATCGGGGCGCTGCCGGGGCAGATCATCCAGGGCATCCGGCGCGCGGAGACCAACGACCCGGTGTTCATGCTCGACGAGGTGGACAAGCTGGGACGCGACTTCCGCGGCGATCCCGCCTCCGCCCTGCTGGAGACGCTCGATCCGGAGCAGAATTACACCTTCCGCGACAACTATCTCGACGTGCCTTTTGATTTGTCGAAGGTGCTGTTCATCACCACCGCCAACCAGCTTGACCCGGTGCCCGACCCGCTGCGCGACCGCATGGAGATCATCGAGCTGCAGGGTTACACCGAGGACGAGAAAGTGCGCATCGCCGAGCGCTATCTGGTGAAGCGGCAGACGGAGGAAAACGGCATCGCGCCGGACCAGATCGAGTTTCCGGAAGAGGCCATCCGGCACATCATCCGGCACTACACGCGCGAGGCGGGAGTGCGCAACCTGGAGCGCAACATCGGCACCATCTGCCGCAAGAAGGCGCGCCGCATCGCCGAAGGCAAGCACGAAAAGCTGGTGGTGACGCCGGCGATCGTGCGCGAATTCCTGGGCGCGGAGAAAATCCGCACCGAAGGCGAAATCGCCGAGCGCACCAAGCGCCCGGGCGTGGCCGTGGGCCTGGCCTGGACCCCCACCGGCGGCGACATCCTGTTCGTCGAGGCCAACAAGATGAAGGGCAAGGGCGGCTTCACCATGACCGGACAGCTCGGCCAGGTGATGCAGGAATCCATGCAGGCGGCCCTGACCTGGGTGCGTTCCAACGCCGCCAAGCTGGAAATCAGCGAGGACTGGTTCAAGGACCACGACATCCATATCCACGTGCCCGCGGGGGCCATCCCCAAGGACGGCCCGTCGGCCGGCGTGACCATGACCACGGCGCTGGTGTCGCTGCTCACCGACCGTCCGGTGCGGCCGTTGACCGCCATGACGGGCGAGATCACGCTCAGCGGCAACGTGCTGCCCATCGGCGGGATCAAGGAGAAATTTCTGGCCGCCAAGCGGGCCGGCGTGCAGACGGTGATTGTCCCGGCGGACAACAAGACCAACGTCGAGGAAGACCTGACGCCGGAACAGTTGCAGGGAGTGGACGTCAAGTACGTCAGCACCATCGACGACGTGCTGGAAATCGCCCTGCCCGCGACCCAGGCGGACCAGAAGCGCGACGCCGAAAAGCGCGAAGAAGTGCTCAGCGGCGCGCCGGTGGCGTGAGTGAGCACTCGAAGTGGGTGCCCCGGTCTAGCCGGTGATAGCTAGGCCGGGGTTTTTGTTTTCAACGGATCGCTTCCGGGATTTCTTGCTGTACTCATGGCTGATAGCTGAAAGCTCCTAGCAGGTGGGCACGCCGACTCGCGCCGTCCGGTTCTTCCTTCCGCTACAATCAAACCAGGCACTCGATGCTGACTGCTAATTACTAAGGCTCTTAGGAAGTTAAGCGGCCTGTCAGAGGGTCCTTTCGGAGCTGATCCAAGAGGACGCGGTAGAGATTATCACGGCGATGATTGAAGCGAAATTCGGTTTCCTTTAAGTGAAGAACAAAGGTGTGAGCGGGGATGCCGTTGAACTTGGCCAGGCGTCGTTTGGCGAAGCTCCGAAAGCTCTCGATACCGTTGACATGGTTCTTGCGCACCGCAAACTGATGGGCCTCGTGATTGACCCGGAGATGTTTCTGATAGCCCATATCGACCAGGCCGTCGTAGCCGGACCAGCCGTCGGAGTGGATGACCGACTCCAGGCTGATACGGCCCAAAATGGCCTTCCGCAGCGTCTTTCGCCGGCAGTCGGGGACGATCTGGGTATAGACATAGCCATGGCGCTGGAAGATACCAAAGACGATCGTCTTGCCTCCCGCACCACGGCCGCGTTTACCTCGAACTCGGCGCGGCCCGAAATAGCTCTCATCGACTTCCACTTCTCCCGCGAGCGGGTTTTGCGCTTCGCACCAACGGGCGATCTGGCGCCGCAATTTGAGGTAAACCGTGTTCACCGAACGCACCGAAAGACCGGTGATGGCCGCGGCTTCGCTGGCCGTGAGATCCAAAGCGAAAACGCGAAGCAAGTGCCGAAAAAGCTTCTCCGAAATATGGGAACGGACGTAGTACTTGTTTTTGCCCGTAGACATTGGCGATCCGTCATTCTACAGGCCACTTAACTTCCTAAGAGCCTTGCTAATTGCTAGTTGCTAGTTGCTGCTCTTCCCATGCGCGTTCGCGTACTCTTTTTCGGGATGCTGAAGGACGTTGTCGGAAAGCCGGCCGAGGAAGTGGTCTTGCCGGAGGGCGCCACCGTCGGCGATCTGCTGGCGCACTACTCGCAGGACGCGAAACTCCGCGGCTTTCTGGGCTCCATCGCCGTTGCCCTGAACCAGGAATACGCCGCGCCGGGCGCCGGCTTGCGCGATGCCGACGAAGTTGCCTTGCTCCCACCGGTGAGCGGCGGCCAGGATTCGGCGCAACCCGCCATGGCCGGCCGGGTTGATATCACCAGGGAGCGCATCGATAGCAACGCACTCTGCCGGCGGATTCAGAGGCCGGAAGACGGCGCGGTGGTGGTCTTTGAAGGCGTGGTGCGGGACAACAGCCGCGGCCGCCGTACCTTGTACCTGGACTACGAAGCCTATGAGCCGATGGCGCGCAAGCAACTGGAGCAGCTCGCCGCCCAGGCACTGGCCCGCTTCCCGGTGCGCGACGTGCGGTGGCGCACCGGCTCGGGCGCTTGCCGATTGGTGAGACCAGCGTGGCCATCGTGGTCGCCTCGGCGCATCGCGCGGCCGCCTTCGACGCCTGCCGCTGGCTGATCGATACGCTGAAGAAGACGGTGCCCATCTGGAAGAAGGAGTACTTCGAAGATGGCGCGGTCTGGGCCGATGGCGAGCCCTTTCCGCCGGAGATCGGAAATTAACCAAAGAGGAATCGCAGGGTGCCCCAGGTTCCCGCCCTGTTTTTGGGCGCTAACCTGGGAGACAACGGCAGCAGGGGGATAACGAAAATCACGAGAAACCGTTCCGAGCATTCGAATCTTCCGCGTCCTGGCAGCCGTGCTTCTGCTGGCGTTCCCCGCCGCGGCTCAACCGCCATCTCGCAGCAGGAGCACCACCTTCCAGGTCGATGTCCAGCTGGTCAACGTGTTCGTCACCGTCACCGACGCCCAGGCGCGCCGGTCGGCAATCTGAAGCAAGAAAATTTCACGCTCTTCGAAGATGGCGTCTCCGCAGAAGCATTGCCGTCTTCGAGCCGCGAATCGGAGACTGCCGCTTTCCATCGTCATGCGTCGACGCCAGCCTGAGCACCAAGAAGGACCTGAAGCTGGAGCTGGCCTCGGCGCGACGCTTCGCCCACGACCATCCTGCGCCCGCGGGATGCCCTCGCCCTCTACCAGTTCAGCGAAGAGGTGGACCGAACTGGTGCCGTTCACCTCCAGCTTGAAGCGATCGACGCCGGCATTGACCGCGTCCACGTGCGCTCGGCCACCGCCATGTACGACGCCATCTATCTCGGCTCGCGCGCCCTCTACAGGACGCCAGGGGCGCAAGGTGATGGTCGTCATCACCGATGGCGGCGACACCATGAGCGCAGTACCTATCAGGCAGGCGCTGCGCGCCGCCCAGCAGGCCGAGGCCATCCGTCTATCAGCATCATCATGGTGCCCATCGAGGCCAGCGCCGGCCGCGACACTGGGCGGCGAACACGCGCTGATCCAGCTTTCCAGCGACACCGGCGGAAAATACTTCTATGCCACGCACTCAGGCCTGGAGCTGCCTTCCACCAGATCAGCGAAGAGCTGCGCACGCAATTCCTGCTGGCCTATTATCCCGGTGCGCCGCTTCCCGATTCCGCATTTTCGTCGCCATCCAGATCGAGCGTGCAAGGTCCCGGAGCCCAAGGCCTCAAAGCGCGTCATCGCACCGGATACTACACTTCGAAATCGAGATAGACCCGGCAGCCGGCGGCATCGCCCGGCGTGTAAAATAGCCGACATGGCGTTTCGTATTGCCGGAATCCCCAACCCTTTGAAGAAGAGCAAAACGCCGCCCCCGGAGGAGACGTACGAAGAGGCTGCCTATCTGAAGGCCCTGGGCGAGAAGCAGAAGACGGTCTCCGTCAAGCTGATGGACGGCGAAATGGTGCGCGGCTGGGTTGAGTACTACGACAAGAACATGATCCGCCTCACCCGCGAAGGCGCACCCAATCTGTTCATCTTCAAGCACGAGATCATGTACATCGCGGAAGAAGGCAGGCCCCAGAAGCGGACCAAGAACGCCGAGGGAAATCAGTAGTAAAGGCGGTCAGAAGTAAGAAGCCAGAATCAAATCGCCAGCGGAGTCGCGCGCATTTTGCCTTTCACTTCTGACTTCTTACTTCTTACTCACTTCTTTTGTCTTCCACCGACCAATTCGTTCCCGCCATGGCCGAGATCGCGCGCGAAGCGGGCGCGCTGCTGATGACCCTCTTCCGCCGCCGCATCGGCTTTGAATACAAGGGCGATGTCGACCTGGTCACCGAGGCGGACCGCGCGTCCGAGACGCTGATCACCGACCGCATTCGCGCCCGCTGGCCGCGCCACGACCTGCTCGGCGAAGAGGGCACGCGCGTGGATTCCGGCAGCGACTACCGCTGGTACATCGATCCCCTGGACGGCACCACCAACTTCGCGCACGGCTTTCCCGTGTTCTGCGTCTCCATCGGCTGGAGCATAAGGGCGAACGGGTGGCCGGCGTGGTCTACGATCCCACCCGCGACGAACTGTTTTCCGCGGAGCAGGGAAGCGGCGCTTACCTGAACCAGCGGCGCATCCACGTCTCCACCGTCGCCACTGGCGGATGCGCTGCTGCGCAACCGGCTTTCCCAGCCACAAGCGCCACAAGAATCCCAACATTTACTTCTATCACCAGATCACGCTGCATACCCATGGCGTGCGCCGTGCCGGCTCGGCCGCGCTCGATCTGGCCTACGTCGCCGCCGGGCGGCTGGACGGCTTCTGGGAGTTCAACCTGAATCCCTGGGATACGGCGGCGGGCGCGCTGCTGGTGCAGGAAGCCGGCGGCCAGCTCACCGACCTGACCGGCGGCCCCTGGCACCTCGACAGCCGCGAGACCCTGGCCAGCAACAGCCTGGTCCACGCCGATTTCGTGCGCGCCATGGAGGACATCCTCGCCGGCCGCAACCTGGGAGAACTCCCCAGCGCGGTGGACTACGCCAGGAATCGCTCCATCGGCTGAGGGACAGGCTTCCAAAGACAACGCCTCATTCTTCCTCTCCATAACAAAAAAGCCTGGCCGCAGCCAGGCTTGAAGGAAGCAATCACTCTTACTTGATCTGCAGCTTGCCGAGGTGGGTTGACCAGTTGCTCAGTTGGCCGCGGGTCCCACCGCAGGTGGAGTCGGCTATCCATTGCGCCAGCGTGCAGGTTTGGGCAATGTATTCGCTGGCAATCCAGAAGCTGTTGCCATCCACCACGGCGGCGCCATAATCCCCCCACCGGGACCGGGTGTGGTATTGGGGATAGCCGGTGAAGCCATCCCACGGACCAACGCCGGCGCCGGCGATTTGGACCTCGCCCGCTCCGGCAACCGCGTCCAGGCTGGCGTAGGCGGCCGAGGGATAGAAGTCCTCGCCCACCAGGGTGAAGGCGACGATGCCGCGTCCGTCCTTGCCGGCCGCCGCCGCCGGATAAGTCAAATTGTTTCCCGGCACGGCGATATAGCCGTTGGCTTGCGTCTTGCCGGAATTGGGGTTGATGACGTAGTACACCACCCCGGCGTAAATCTCCGGATCACCGTCAAAAACGATGCCGGTGCCGTTCGCCGCCCAGACCTTGCCGTTGCCGTAGTACACCTGCTGCATGCGGGTGTCATTGGCATCCAATCGCGGCAGCGGATCGCCCAGGAATTGGCCCAGGGGGTAATCCCCGGGCTTCTGGGCCACATTGGGAGGCTCGGCGTACGGCAGCGTGTTCACGATCTTGTACGTCAGATTCACCTTCGGAGAGGCCGAATCCAGCGATTTGGTTCCACTCATCGACCACAGTTGCACCCGGCTGTCGATGCCTTCGTCGGTCCAGCTTGCCAGGTCGCTGAGGAAATACTCCGTCCCGTTCTTGGCGGCGACCTTTTCGCCCTGTCCGGAGACCGCCGGCCACACCGTGAAGCCGGGATGGTCTTCGAACAGATACGCATCATCGGCGGTATCGATGCGCACCAGCGTGACCGCGCCTCCCGCGGCGAGCTGGCGTTTGGACAGCGCATACACCTGAGTGCCGTGGTATCCGTTGGCGAAGAACGGATACTCGTTGGTGGTCAGGAACAGTCCATACGCGTCGGCGCCGATGTGCGGGTAATCGCCCAGGCAGTAACCGCCGCCGCAGCCGTGGTCCGGCGTCCCATTCGTCCCATTGTCGGTGACGTCGATCACGTAGATGGTCCAGGAGCCGGTCGGATCCGAGGTGTCGCTCACCGCCAGGTCGAGATGATTGGTTCCCACGTAGGCGCCGCCCGTCGTCAAATCCAGCGTGAGCACCACGTGATAAAAGCGCTGCGTGTCCGGATCGTAATAACAGGAGGGATCGGTGAGCGCCGGGCCATATCCCCGGTTGTGCGGTTGTACTGGTCCGGATAGCCGTAGAAGCTGTTCAGATCAATCGGACCCGTGAGCGGGTTCCCGCTGCTGTCATACATTCGGAGCACCGTGTTCACGGTCTCCAGGACATATCCATTGCCGGCGCAGAGCCCCTGGTCGGGCGGCTCCAGATAATACTGATTGCCGCCGTTGGCGTAGCGCTGGTTGAACAGGTTCAAGCCCTCGAAACCGAAGTTGAACTGCGGATTCGATTTCGGGTGCTTGCCCAATTTCATCTTCACGCCCACGCCATGCGTCTTGGCGATGGTACGGTTCACCCCCACGCCGTTGGATTCCTGCTCCTCGGCGTCGGCATCGCCCAGCGACAGGGGGCTGATTTCCGTGCCTCCAGGAACTACCGGCCCAACTTGTGCCGCCGGTAGAACCGTGGTGCGAGCCGGGGTGATGGTGCTGCTGCTTTGCGCGCTTGCCAGTCCGGCGAGACAGAAGACCAAGACGGCCACAGCGAACAGGGAGAGGTGTATCCTGCGCATCATTTCCTCCTGCAGTTTTTGGCACTACGATTTGGGCTGTCGACTAGAGAGAGAGAGCTGCTTGTCTTGAAGCTGACACCCACACCACATCGCGGCGCAGAGTGCACGATTTCCGCTCTGCCTGTCAACTTGCAAGATTTTGCAGCTTTTGGGAAGCGAAGTGCACAGCCAGGGCTAAAGAGCTGAAACCGCGCGGCTAAGCGCGACGGAAGAAGTGAATGCCGCGGCTACATAAGTGAAATTCTCACGATCCTGTCGCACCGTGGAAGCGCACGGCTTCGCAGGTTGCCGCGTGCCCCGGTCTAGCCCGGGTTTGGCTAGGCCGGGGTTTTTCTTTGGTCACTGAGCTTCAGCCTTGAGTCCGCATGCCTCCGCCAGCTTGGTCTTGATCAGCGTCAGCAGTAGTTCGTTCTCTGCCGAGGCGTGGATCGTCAGCCTTCCGCCCTCGCCCGCGCCCAGCAACTCCCATGCCTCGAGGAACCGTCCATACTTGCTGGTTGCCGCCCGTTGACGCGGCGGCAGGTACAGCGTTTTCGTCCGTAGCTCGCTTACCGGGATCAGAAACCACGAGTCCTCCGGCACCACGTATGCCGCTACCAGGTCAATCTGCCCTTCCGAGTATTGTTTCGATTCGCGTTTCTTCGACACCCGCGACCAGAAGCACAGGCACTCGTAGCATTCGTTGCGGATGAACGTCGTGGACTTCACCTGCACCCGGTACATCCGTCCGCCGCCCTCCACGATCACGTCGAAGCGCGCGCTGTCCCCATGCGGGCGGCCACCTTCAGCCCCAGCCGCGCCGCGTTCGCCATGAACAGCAGCTCCACCCATTCCCCGCGCTCCTTCTGGTCCGCGGGATAGGCTTTCTTGAGATCCGGTTTGCCCTTGGGTTTCAGGGGAGGCTTCCTTGATGTTGTATTGACCGCACATCTTAGCACCGCCACAGAACTGCGGGGTGCCCCGGTCTAGCCCGGGTTTGGCTAGGCCGGGGGTTTTTCTCTGAGCCGCAACTGAGGTCTGATTTCCCTCCGCTCACGTTCGCGGGCGGTCCATTCCGACTCAATCTCCACCACGCCACGACTTCCAGTCAGATAATGGCGGAAGCTGCTCCACTCCCAATCTTCCGGGCTGCCTACTAGACCGCGGTGGACCGGGTTCCGGTGCATGTATCGAAGCTTCTCGACATATTTCCGATGGCTGAAAACATTGAAGTCGTAATAACGCTGCTGCCAAAACGGTCCTTTTCCTACTCTTCTTGCGACGGACTGGCGCATGAATTGGATCGCCGAGGCGAGAGTGCGGTTCTCCACTTCGCTGATGAGCAGGTGCACGTGGTCGGGCATGACGACGTAGCCGACGATGTAGAAGCCGTACTTCAGCCGCGACCGTTCGAGAGCGCGCTCAAACATCGATCGGATCTCGGGAGTAAGAAGTTTCTGGCGCCGGTAGCAAGAAAAGGTGATGAAGTGGAGGTGTCCGGCCTGTTGAAAACGTTGAAGGGACCAGGGCATGGCGGTGATGGTAGTGAAAAGAACGGGAATTTGTCTGTGATGAGGTGAACACCCCCGGCCTAGCCAAACCCGGGCTAGACCGGGGCACCCGGCATGGCGGTGATGGTAGAGAAAAGAACGGGAATTTGTCTGTGATGAGGTGAACACCCCGGCCTAGCCAAACCCGGGCTAGACCGGGGCACCCCGGCCGACCCGCCGCTAACCGAAAACCGATAATCGCCCACCTCCCACCCTCCCGCATCATGTCAATAATTGAGCCGCTATACATATTCGCGGTGTGTATAATGGCTTTATGCACCGCCGCCTCAATATTACCTTGCCTGAGGAGACTGTCGCCTTAATCGATCGAGTGTCCAACAAGGGCGATCGCAGCCGGCTCATCGATGACGCGGTCCGACGCTACGTGCGCGAGCTAGGCCGGGCCCGCCTCCGAAAGCGAATCAAGGAAGGCGCTCGCCGGCGCGCCACCCGTGACCAGCAACTTGCGGAAGCGTGGTTACTCCTCGAATGAAAAGCGCGCTATCACCTCCCCGGCGCGGCGATGTGTTCCTCATCAACTTCGACCCCACCCTAGGCGCGGAAATCCAGCAAAACCCGTCCCGCTCTCATCCTGCAAAATGACATTGCCAACCGCTTCAGTCCGATTACCATCGTGGCCGCCATTACCTCTCACTATGATCCGCCTCTTTATCCCACCGAAGTTCCCGTCGCCAGATTGGAAGGTGGAATGCGCACGGACTCGGTCGTGTTGCTGAACCAAATTCGGTCGGTTGACAAACAGCGGTTGGTTCGGCGCTTGGGAAAACTCAAGCCGGAAATCATGCGCAAGGTTGACATCGCTGTTCAGATCAGCCTTGGGCTGATAGCTGTTTAGTCTCCGTGCGCGACCTGTCAATAACGAGCCCGGACCGTTTGTATCAGGGCACGACTTCAGTCGTGCCGCATCGCTCACGCCCGCAGCCGGCTTCAGCCGCTGTGACAGGGGCTAAGAGCCCATTCTGGCGCGGCGCTGGCGGCACAGCTAAAGCTGTGCCCTGAGACAACTGCCTGTCCGCCCACGGGCGACAGTGCAACCTGCATTCTCAGATATGACGAAGGGATGAGCCGGCGCAGCCGGCGACAGAACCTAGCCCACGGCGTAAGCCGTGGGTACGCTGAAAGCTTAAGGGCGAGCCCGCTTCAGCGGGCGACAGAATTGCCAGTTTCTGACACACGCCCACGGGGTACCCCAGACAAGCCGGTTTTGATTGTGCCGGCGGCGATCTCCTCTTCAAACAACAACCAGAACCGTTGTTCCAACACGATTCGGGGTCGCCCCAGACACCCAGCCGCTGGACTATTGACCCGGCACGCGGCTCATTGCTCGTGCCCGGTCTAATGCTTCGAAGTCTCTCGTCGGAAAATCAATTCTTCGATTCGCCGCCGTCGGTTCCATGCATTCTCGACACTCCTACTCACGCCTTCGAAACCCGTCTGACTCTCCGCGTGCTTCAAGACCTTCCCCCATGTGCAAATGGGCCGGATGATTCCAACTCCGTCGAAGTCCATGTGCTCGATACGAACCAAGTGAAACCCATCAACGACATCGCCCACGGTTATCCAGTCCTTGAGGTAACACAACAAGAACTCCGAATGAGAGCATAGGGACAATACATCCCGTGTTGCGCGTGAAGTCTTGGAGCTGCTGCCGCTGAAGAACGGGTTCTTGGCAATTATTCCTGTCATCTCGGTTCCGTCGAATATATGACCGGTCGGGATAAGTGGAATTTTCTTCCCAAAGTGGTGCACGGCTTTGTCGTGTTCCGCCAGTAACTCAAAAGAGGCGTGGACGTCCTTCGTGTGCTCGCATAACTGTCGTATGGGGCCCTGTTCGACAGGAATACCTGCAGTCCTGAGCTCGACTTCGAAAGGGTGCAAAAAAGAAGGGAGGATCTCCAACCCTCTGTCTGCCCCGGACGAAGACTGGACCGTATTCGGACTCGTCGTAATAGACCAGCTCTTCGGAATGATGGTATTCCGAATGATGAGAGTATCTGTCGTTTAGGGTCTCGATTGCGTTCAAGAACTCGGCGGCTCCAAGCCCATACCACGCATCATGAGTCTGGTGAATTGCATAGGCTCCGTTTCCTGAAAACCTGAGATAAGAATGCAGTTTGCTCATCAGGTATCGAAGCTGATCGTGTGTGTCGACATCGACGGTTAAGCGCAAGGCGAAACCGGTGGACCCGTAGCCAGGGCAGATCCGGGATTTGCCGACAAAAAAGAAAATCTTCGAAACCGGTCACTAGGCTATGGATCGTCAATGATTGGTTATCAAGCGCCAATCTCTCCGGAGAAACGGGGAGTGCGATATGGTCTGTAACCGGTGGCCCATCGATACTCTGGAACACTACTTCGGCATCTTCGCGCAAGGCGCGCCGTTTTCTCCTCAGTAAGTCTCGTAATTCCCACCGTCCGGTAAAAGAACCATATATTTCGGCTGCGTTGAACAGCAGTATCTCTCTCGTTCGGTCGTCACGGACTCCCTTCAGGGCGGCCTCTCCATAATCTGACATGCTGAACAAACATCCAACGACATCTGCGGGAGTGCGAGCCAAGCGGCTTCGAAGGGAGTCAACATCCTGAATATCGATGCGTCTTTTTAACCATTTCGCTTCGATTAAATAATCGCCGCTGCCGTCAGTTGCAAGAATATCGGTCTGCCGCGGCGCAGCACTTCGTGGATTAAGACGAACTTCAAACCTTTGCGACGCCAGGAAAGAGCTGAGGAGTTTCTCGAAGCGACGGCCCCGCTTTGGGTGGTCCACGTCATCGAAAAGATCCTCAAGTTCGTCAGAATCGCTGTGGCGAAAGCGCATGTGATTTTCGGAAAAAGGTCAGGTAAGACGCACTAACCACTAACATTTCGGATTGCCATAGTCAAATGTCGCACCGCCCTCCCACCCTCGCGCATCGTAAAATAAGGGTTTGGGCTTCACACTCCGAGGGCACCATGATCAACTCTCTGCTGAACCGCAAAATCGAAAAGCGTCCTGACCGGGTGCGCCTGCAAGGGCCGCATTCTGTTTCTCACCGAAGATCCCGAACTGATCCGGCAAGCAGCTGGCCGGCTGGGACCTGCCCTGGGACACCACGAATCCGGCGAATAATCCCAAGCTGCGCGACGACATCTCGACCGACGAGATCACCCCGGCGCACATCTGCTTCTTCTTCGATGAGACGCTGGGCGAGTTTCCCTACACCGGGCTGAAGTGCGGCAACGAGACTGCCGATCAGGCGCGGCGATGTAAAGCAGCGGCGGCTTCGTCGCGGCGGTCAGCGGCAAGCGGCGCGGCAAGGGATCGAGCCGCGAACAGTC
This sequence comes from Terriglobia bacterium, assembly GCA_963740615.1. GTDB lineage: Bacteria > Acidobacteriota > Terriglobia > Terriglobales > Acidobacteriaceae > JAIQGF01. The sequence continues at coordinate 133,646 of CAVUEZ010000002.1, read as the reverse complement.
GCCCTATGCCGAGATGCGCGGCAGGCATCCAGCTGGTGATCGCCGAGAACATCGAGCGCATCTACAAGCAGAACTGCCAGAACCTGGGCGTGCTGACCTCGACCAACTTTTCGCTGATCGACAACATTCGCCGCGGGGAAGAGATTCCGCTTGCGGACTTCACCCAGGGCGAGGACGAGATCACCCGCCAGGTGATCGAGTATGGCGGCCTGTTCCCGTTCAACGTGGCGCGCATGCAGGGCAAAGTCTTTCTGCCGCCGATCAAGACCAGGCCGCGCCCGATGACGATGGCGGAGAAGATCTTTGCCCGGCACATGGTGATGCGCCGACTGCGGGACGGTCAGGCAAGGGTGCCGTCGACGGCGACCTCGAACCGCCGCCCGGCGACACCGGTTCGCGCGGCGTCGACCTGCGCTTCTCCCACGAGTACGTCACGCCGATGGCGGCCATCTTCTACGAGCATTTCGTCGGCAAAGACGTGCCGGTGAACGATCGTGACACGATCAAGTTCTTTCGCGATCATCTGACGTTTCTGGACGAAGTGATTGTCGGAAGAGAAGCGCAAGATGGGACTGCTCGACCTGGCGACGCAACTCAAGTTCAAGCAGCAGGATTTCGCCAGCGAGCAGGGCATCACAGCTCCACGGCGAGCTCAAGGACCGCAAGGGCTCGCGAGGGCATCTGCCACTCCGTGATGCTGGAAACCTACGCGCTGCCCGGGCAGGTGAACGTCGGCTCGGATTCGCACACGCCGCATGTGGGCGCGATGGGCTGCATCGCCTTCGGCATCGGCACCACCGACGTGTTCAATTCCTGGATCACCAAAGATGTTCGCGTGAAGGTGCCGGAGTCGGTGAAGGTGGTCATCCGCGGGCGGCGGCGCGCGAACGTCACCGCCAAGGATTTCATCCTCGAAGTGCTGGCCCTGGATTACGTGCGCAGCGGAAAAGCGCTGGCCAAGGTGATCGAGTACGCCGGCGAGGCGATTGAAGAGCTCAGCGTGGATGAACGCGCCACGCATCACCAACATGGCGGCCGAGATCGGCGGCTTCACCGGCATTGTCGCGCCGGACGAGAAAGTGGTCGAGTTCCTGGTGGAACGGCGCGGCATGAAGCGCGCCGAGGCCGAGCGGCTGATGGAAGGCCTGTACAGCGATCCCGATGCCGAGTACGCGCACGTCATCGAGCTTGAATGCCGGCGAAATCTATCCCATGGTGGCGACGCCCGGCGATCCGGGCAACGGCAAGTTCGTGCGCGACCTGAACACCCCGGTGCCGGTCGAGATCGCCTACGGCGGCACCTGCACCGCCGGCAAGAATGAAGATATGGATATGTACGCGCGCGTGCTCGCCGAGGCGCTGCGGCAGGGCAGAAGATCGCCGGTTCGGTGAAGTTCTACATCCAGTTCGGCTCGCAGGAGACGCGCGACTACTGCCTGCGCCAGGGCTATCTGGAGACATTCCAGCAGGCCGGCGCCATCGTGATCGAGCCGAGTTGCGGCGCCTGCATCAATGCCGGGCCGGGCGTTTCCACTCGCCCCGACCAGGTGGTGATCAGCGCCCAGAACCGCAATTTCCCCGGCCGCAGCGGCCCCGGCCAGATGTACCTGGCCAGCCCGCTGACGGTGGCCGCCAGCGCCGTGGCGGGCTACATCACCGAGTACGAGCCGGCCCAGGAACGGGAAGCGGTGAGCGCCTAGGCGGCGGTATCGCTGCCGTGACTTTTGTCACGGCCTGTACGGGCGGGGCTTGGCTAAAATCGCCCGTTCAGATAAATTCGTTGGTATACCCAGGAGCGAGGGAGACAAGCATGGCATACGTAATTGCGGAACCCTGCATCGGCACCAAGGATACGGCCTGCGTCGATGCCTGTCCCGTGGACTGCATCCACCCCAAAAAGGATGAACCCGCCCACGCCACCGAAGAAATGCTCTACATCGATCCTGTAGAATGTATTGATTGCGGGGCGTGCGTGCCGGTGTGCCCGGTGTCGGCGATCTTCGCGCTCGATGACCTGCCGGACAAGTGGAAGCAATTTACCGAGCGCAATGCGGCCTACTACGGCCGCACACCGGCGTAAAAAAAGTTTTCAGCGCGACAGCGGCGCGCACCTCGCGCAGAGGGCGCGCCGTTTTTCTTGGAATTTTCCGCTTTTTCGAGGCAGGCGGCGCTTTCCCTGGCCGCCGGGCTCGTCTAGAATCAGAGGGTTGTTCCCACGGTCCGAGACGGACCCTGTACACCAGCCGCGAACGCTATGGCGCTCAAGGATTCGGAGGCGGTCGTGCTGCGCACGTACCCGATGCGCGAGGCCGACCTGCTGGTGACGTTCTTCACCCGCGCGGAAGGCAAGGTGCGCGGGGTGGCGCGTTCGGCGAAGAAGTCGAAGCGGCGTTTCGGCGGCGCGCTGGAGCCGCTGACGTGCGTGCGCCTCTACTGGGAAGACCGCGAGGGCCAGGAGCTGGCGCGGGTGGATTCCTGCGAGGTGGTGGAATCGCCGCTGACGGCGGCGGTGGATTATCCGCGGGCGGTGGCGCTGGGGCACGTGGCGGAACTGCTGGACGAGCTGTTGCCGGAGCGCGAGGCCAACGACGCCGTGTTCCGGCTGACGCTTTCCGTGCTGCGGTCGCTGAGGGCGGGCGCCATCTGGATGCCGCTGACGTACTTCGAGCTGTGGCTGACGCGGCTGGCGGGGTTTCTGCCGGATTTTGGTGAGTGCGTGGTTTGCGGCGCAGCGCTGAACGGGAGCCGCGCCTACTTCATGCGCTGGTGGACGGGCTGATGTGCCAGGGCGACAAGCGCCTGGCGTCGAGCGAGATGACGGCGGAGTCGCGGGCGCTGGCGGCGGAGATGTTCCGCTCGCCGGTGGAGTCGATGGCCGAGCAGGCATGGCCGAAAGCGAAGGCGGCGGATTTGAGGAAGTGTTTGATCCAGATATTGGAGCGGCATTTGGAAAAGAAACTGGTGACCGCGGCGATGCTGGAGAAACTCAGCGATTAGCAATTAGCGATTAGCAATTAGCGCCAAGCATTTGTAATTGAAAAGACGCAGGCGGTGCGGATGGCGCGAGCGGCACAGGGGTCCTTCGACTCGGGCTTCGCCCTCGCTCAGGATGACAGCCATTTAATTTGGTACGGGGATGACAGCCGTTTAATTTCGTGCGGGGATGACAGCCGTTTAATTTGGTGCGGGAGAGTTTGATTTTGTCCGGGAAAACCGTGACCCAAGGAAAGAATAACGCGCCCACGTTCCAGGAGCTGATCCTGCGGCTCTCGAACTTCTTCGCCGACTATGGATGCGTGCTGCAGCAGCCGCATGACCTGGAGGTCGGGGCGGGGACGATGGCGCCGGAGACTTTCCTGCGGGTGCTGGGGCCGCAGCCCTACCGGGTGGCGTACGTGCAGCCATCGCGGCGTCCGGCCGACGGCCGCTACGGAGAGAACCCGAACAGGCTATATAAACACACGCAGTTACAGGTGATTCTTAAACCTCCGCCTGAAGATGTGCAGGAGCTGTATTTGGGCTCGCTGGAGGCGATCGGGATTGACCTGCGGCAGCACGACATCAAGTTCGAGGAGGACAACTGGGAGTCGCCGACGCTGGGCGCCTGGGGCATCGGGTGGCAGGTGATGCTGGATGGATTGGAGATCACGCAGTTCACCTACTTCCAGCAGTGCGGCGGACTGGACCTGGACCCGATCTCGGCGGAGCTGACCTACGGGCTGGAGCGGATCGCGGCGTTTCTGCAGGACGTGGATTCGATCTACGACATCGTGTGGGCGCGCGATCCGAAGACGGGCGAGACGGTGACCTACGGCGACGTGCGGCTGGCCGATGAGCAGCAGTTCTCGGTGTACAACTTCGAGACGGCGGATGTGGACCGCGCGTGGAAGCACCTGGAGTTGTACGAGTCGGAATGCCAGGCGCTGCTGGAGGAGTTTGGAACCATCGCCAAAGCGAAGACAGGGGAGGCGGCGGCCAACAGCGGGCCAGACCGGGGCACCCAGATGCGGCGGTTTCCGCTGCTGCCGGCGTTTGATTTGTGCCTGAAGTGCTCGCACCTGTTCAACATTCTGGACGCGCGCGGGGCGATCTCGGTGACCGAGCGCGTGGGAGTGATCGCGCGCATACGGCAGTTGGCGGTGGGCGTGGCGAAGGCGTGGGTGGCGCAGCAGCAGGCTGCCGGCTCTCGGGTACCGGCGGTCGGCGAGGAAACGCCGGCGGCGGAAGAGTAAGCGATTAGCAATTAGCGATTAGCGATTAGCCGAAACGGCGGTAGCAAAGGAAAAGACCCACATCCGCCAAAAGGGCAGATGTGGGGCACCCGGCATTCTAGCGATTAGCGATTAGCAATTAGCGGTTAGCGAACCAGTGATTTGGTGCACTCACCGCAGTGATTCGGGTCACGCGGCGGGTGTTAAGGGAGATGGGACAATAAACGGTTTGTAAGCATGGCTGATTTCCTGCTTGAGATCGGGTTGGAAGAGATACCGGCGCGGATGATTGACGGCGCCGAGGCGGAGCTGCGCCAGCGGTTGGCGGATCTGCTGGAACGAGAGTCTTTGATCATTTCCGAGAACACCCCCGGCCTAGCCAACCCCGGGCTAGACCGGGGCACCCGCGCCGCCCAGACAAGCAAAGCCGGCTTGTCTGGGGCACACCAGGAATACCCCACCCTAGCAAAAGAGGCTAGGGTGGGCCACCCTGAGTCTGGTTTGGTGGGCCACCCTGAAATTGAGGCGTACTCGACGCCGAGACGGCTGGCGGTGCTGGCGCGGGGGATCCTGGACAGGCAGGCGGACGCGGAAGAGCAGGTGCTGGGTCCGTCGGTGAAGGTGGCGTACAAGGACGGACAGCCGACAAGGGCGGCGCAGGCGTTCGCAGAGAAGGTGAATGTTGATTTGTCGCAACTGAAGACGGTGAAGACGGCCAAGGGCGAATACCTGGCGGCCGCGGTGACGCGCAAGGGACGCACGGCGGAGCAAATCCTGGCCGAGTCACTGCCGAAGGAGATTAACGCGCTGTACTGGGCCAAGAACATGTACTGGCGCGAGGGAAAGCCGGAGCGGTTTGTGCGGCCCCTGAGATGGATGGTGGCGCTGCTCGGTGAGCAGGTGGTGCCGGTGGAGTATGGAGGGGTGAAGGCAGGGCGGAGTTCGCGCGGGCATAGGATTCTGGGGAGTCGTCCGGAGAACACCCCCGGCCTAGCCAAACCCGGGCTAGACCGGGGCACCCCAGAGAGTACCGATAAGGAGAGGATTAAGTGGCTAGAAGACCCCGGCCTAGCCAAACCCGGGCTAGACCGGGGCACCCAGGAAACTACGCACGAAGTACAGATCACAATCCCCGCGTCGTATGTTGCAAAACTGAAGAATGCGGCGGTGGTAGGCAGGCGCGGGGATCGCGAGGCGATCATCCGGAAGGAACTGGATGGTGCGTGCCGCGCGGTGGCCGGCGCGCGCTGGAGGGAAGATCGCGAACTGCTGGACACGGTAGTCAATCTGACGGAATTCCCGTCGGTGATTCTGGGAATCTTCGAGCGCGAATTTCTGGAGCTGCCGGAAGAGGTGCTGGTGACGGTGATGCGCGATCACCAGAAGTATTTCGCCGTCGAGGACTCCACGGGCAAGCTGGCGCCGCATTTTCTGGCGGTGCTGAACACCGACTCCGATCCGCAGGGGTTGATCCGGCACGGCAACGAGCGGGTGCTGCGGGCGCGTTTCAACGACGCGCGCTTTTTCTGGCAGGTGGACCAGAAGCATCCGCTGCGCGAGCGGGTGGAGTGGCTGAAGAATGTCACCTTCCAAAAAGATCTGGGCAGCTACTTCGACAAGACATTGCGGGTGCAGAAGCTGGCGAGCCAGATTGCGAAGTGCTGAACGATACCCCGGCCTAGCCAAAACCGGGCTGACCGGGGCACCCAGACCGGGGCACCCTGAAAATGGCGCGCGAAGGGATTGTGCATAAGGCGGCGCTGCTGGCGAAGACCGATCTGACGACCGAACTGGTGAAGGAGTTCACCGAGCTGCAGGGAATTGTGGGCGGGCTGTACGCCGAGGTGCAGAACCTGGAGGTGCCGGCGGAGGCGCAGAACGCGATCGCGACCGCCATTTACGACCAGTACAGGCCGCAGTCGATGGAAGACGCCGTGCCGCGCACGGTGGAGGGGGCGGTGCTTTCGATTGCCGACAAGGCGGATTCGATTGCCGGGATGTTCGCGCTGGGGCTGATTCCGAGCGGCTCGAAAGACCCGTTTGCGCTGAGACGGCAGGCGAACGGGATTGTGAAGATCATCGCCGAGCACAAGCTGGCGTTGAGCCTGGATCAACTATTCAGGGATGCACTGGCCACATACGCAAATTCCGAAGCAGCGGCAAAGTTCACGGGCGGCGAAAGCAATTGTCTGAACGCGGTGAAGGGGTTCTTCCGAGAACGGCTGGAGTTTTACCTACGCGATGCGCTGGGGTTTGCGTACGACGTGGTCAATGCGGTGCTTGCGGCGGGAACCGAGGACGTGGTGGATGCGGTGGCGCGCGCAGAGGCGGTGGCGAAAGTGCGGCCGTCGGAGGATTTTGAGGCGATTTCGGCGGCGTTCAAGCGGATCAAGAACATCTTGCGGCAGGCGCGAGAGACGGGAAAGAAGATTGGCGGTGATTTTGATCCCGCTGCGCTGAGTGATGATGCGGAGCGCGCACTGGCGCAGGAGATGCAGCGGTTGGCGCCGCGGGTGCGTGAGCTGGCTTCGCAGCGGGACTACGCAGGCGCGCTGGCGGAGATTGCGACCATCCGGCCGGCGGTGGACACGTTCTTCGACAAAGTGATGGTGATGGTGGAGGACGAGAAGGTGCGGGCCAATCGCCTGGCGCTTCTGCAGGCGCTGTTGAACGAGTTTTCCACGATCGCGGATTTTTCCGAGATCGTGACGGAGAAAAAATAGCCACAGAGGGCACGGAGGAAATGCATGGATCCTTCGCTGCGCTCAGGTGACAGGGAGTGAGAGTGGAGTTGAGGAAGGGTGAACAGCGGGGGCGGTGCGAGCGGTGCAGGGGTCCTTCGACTCGGGCGTTCGCCCTCGCTCAGGATGACAGAGGTTAAGTTTAATTCGCGCTCTCCCAGGTTAGCGCCCAAAACCAGGGCGCGAACCTGGGGCACCCTAGCGCGGAGGAAATGCATAGGTCCTTCGCTGCGCTCAGGATGACAGGGATTTAGTTTTCGGAAGGTTGGAGATTTAGAGGTTGCAGCGGCGGTAGCGGCGCTTGAGATTCATAGCGAAATCATAAAAAGGATGGAGAGAGATGAGTACCTTTACAACGGAAGTGGAGAAGAACAACACGGTGGCTGCGAAAGAAGGCGCGACCAAGTACGTTTACTTTTTCGGCGAAGGCAAGGCCGACGGTAACGGGAAGATGAAAGACGAGCTGGGCGGCAAGGGCGCCGGGCTGGCGGAGATGACCAATGCCGGGCTGCCGGTGCCTCCGGGATTCACCATCCAGACCGAGGCGTGCCGCGAGTACATGCGCGGGAAAGTCTCGCCGGAGATGGACCGGCAAACCAACGAGGCGCTGGCGCGGCTGGAGAAGATCCAGGGCCAGAAGCTGGGCGTGGGAGAGAATCCGCTGCTGGTGAGCGTGCGCTCGGGCGCGAAGTTCTCCATGCCCGGCATGATGGACACCATTCTGAACCTCGGCTTGAACGACAAGTCGGTGGAGGCGCTGGCGCGGCGCAGCAACAACCCGCGCTTCGCCTACGACAGCTATCGGCGCCTGATCCAGATGTTCGGCAACGTGGTGCTGGAGATCCCGAAGCCGGCCTTTGACGAGGTGTTCGAGGGCGTGAAGAAGAGGAAGAAAGCCAAGCTGGACACCGACCTGGACGCGGCGGCGCTGAAGGAAGTGATCGCGGAATACAAGAAGGTGGTGAAGAAACACACCAAGCGCGACTTTCCGCAGGAACCGAAAGAACAGTTGGTGATGGCGCGGGACGCCGTGTTCGGCTCGTGGATGAATCCGAGGGCGAAGACTTACCGGCGGATCAACAACATCGACGATTTCCTGGGAACCGCGGTGAACGTGCAGGCGATGGTCTACGGCAACCTGGGCGAGACCAGCGGCACGGGCGTGGGCTTTACGCGCAATCCGGCGACCGGCGACAAGGAGTTCTACGGCGAGTTCCTGATGAACGCGCAGGGCGAGGACGTGGTGTCGGGGGTGCGCACGCCGATCCACATCCGCGAACTCGAGAAGAGCATGCCCGAGGTCTACAACCAGTTGCACCAGATCACCACGCGGCTGGAGAAGCACTACCGCGACATCCAGGACTTCGAGTTCACCATCCAGGACGGCAAGCTCTACATGCTGCAGACGCGCAACGGCAAGCGCACCGGGAGGGCGGCGGTGCGGGTAGCCCTGCAGATGGTGGAGGAAGGGCTGATCACCAAGGAAGAGGCGTTCATGCGGGTGGAGCCGAATCAGTTGTACGACTTCCTGGTTCCGCGGCTGGACGAGAAGGGCGTGAAAGTGGAAGTGCTGGCCACGGGCTTGCCGGCGTCGCCGGGCGCGGCGGTGGGTCAGATCGTATTCACCGCCGATGAAGCGGTGGTGAAGGCGGGCACGGGCAAGAAGAAGAACCCGGTGATCCTGGTGCGCGGCGAGACCACGCCGGAGGACATCCACGGCATGGAAGTGGCGGCGGGCATCCTGACGGCGCGCGGCGGCATGACCAGCCACGCGGCGGTGGTGACCCGCGGCATGGGCAAGTGCGGCATCGTGGGCGCGGGCGAAATCCAGGTGAACGAGCACAGGAAGGAGATGTACGTCCGCGGGCAGGTGTTCCACGAGGGCGACTGGATCTCGCTGGACGGCACGACCGGGCGGGTGATCAAGGGGCGGCTGAACACGGTGCCGGCGTCGGTGGACGATCCGGAGCTGCAGACGCTGCTGAGCTGGAGCGAACCGCACCGCAAGCTGGGAGTGCGCGCCAACGCCGACATTCCGCGCGACGCCATCCAGGCGCGGGCGTTCGGGGCGGAGGGCATCGGGCTGTGCCGCACCGAGCACATGTTCTTCGCCGAGGACCGCATTCCGCACATGCGCGCCATGATTCTGGCGGACAACGAGAAAGACCGGCGGGCGGAGCTGAAGAAGCTGCTGCCCATGCAGCGCGCCGACTTCGCCGGGCTGTTCCGGGCGATGGAAGGACTGCCAGTGACCATCCGGCTGCTGGATCCACCGCTGCACGAGTTCCTGCCCAAGCGCGAGGAGCTGATGGTGGAGATCGCGGTGCTGGAGGCGACCAAGCCGAAGTCTCCGAAGCTGAAAGAGCTGCGCAAAATCCTGGCGCGGGTGGAAGAGCTGCATGAGTTCAATCCCATGCTGGGCTTCCGCGGCTGCCGCCTGGGAATCGCGCTGCCGGAGGTGACGGAGATGCAGGCGCGGGCCATTATCGAGGCGGCGGTGCAGGTGGAGAAGCAGGGGGTGAAGACGCACGCCGAAATCATGATCCCGCTCACCGGCACGATGAAGGAGATGGAGAACCAGTCGGCCATCTGCCGGCGGGTGGCCGAGGAAGTGTTCGCGGAGAAGGAATTCCACGTGCATTACCTGGTGGGGACGATGATCGAGCTGCCGCGGGCGTGCATCGTGGCGGACAAGATCGCGCAGGACGCGGAGTTCTTCAGCTTCGGCACCAACGACCTGACACAAACCACGTTCGGCTTCTCGCGCGACGACATCAACAAGTTCCTGCCCAAGTACGTGTCGGAAGGCATCCTGAAGCAGGACCCGTTCCAGGTGATCGACCGCGAGGGCGTGGGCGAGTTGGTGCGGATGGGAATCGAGCGCGGACGCAAGACCCGGCCCAAACTGGAAGTGGGCATCTGTGGCGAACACGGGGGCGAACCGGCCTCGGTGGAGTTCTGCTACCAGGTGGGGATGGATTACGTTTCGTGCTCGCCCTACCGCGTGCTGACCGCACGGCTGGCGGCGGCGCAGGCGGCGGCGGGAGAGAAGCTGGGCGCGGAGGCGGGCCGAACCAAATAGTGGCCAGCGGTCAGTGGTCAGTGGTCAGAGAAGAAAGGCTCGGCGGAATGCGCCGGGCCTTCTTCACTTTCGAACCGAAATTTCCAGAATGGGATGGGCGGTGCGAGTTGGCGTTCGAGGCTCGAAGTTGTGTTGTAGGATCGTGCAGGGCCCGGGAGGAACAGGTCGATGAAGTGGAAGTTCGTAGAGGCGGCGCTTGTGGTGTGCTGGTTGGCGGTGATGACGTCGGCGCAGCCGGCGCACAGAGACTTCCTGCTGCTGGACAACGGCGACAAGATCCTGGTGGACTTTGCGGCGGGCGCGCACGGCTCGATCCAGGTGAAGAGCTTGAGCGCGAGATCGCGGGTGGACATTGAGAACACCCGAAAACGCGGCTACGACATGATGGTGCTGAGCGACAAGGAGGGTTGGAAGACGTATCGGGGCAAGGTGGACGGGGCGAGTATCGCGATCACGCTGCGGGAGGTCCAGAGCAACAACAAGAAGCTGGCCACGCCGGAGTTGCCGGCGGATTCCGACGCGGTGGTGCGGATCATCAACAGCGAGCCGCCGCGCATCGCCGGAGGCGACAACAGCAAGCGCGGGAGCAAGTGCCCGGTGTGCGGCCGGGTGTTGAGCTGGTGAGGCTCAGTGCGTCTTTTGCAGGCTGGCAATGAGCTTCTGAGCGAGATTCTCCTCTGATTCGGACCACAACAGACGGCTGGTGGGGGCGCAGCTTTTCTCCACCGCATTGGTGAAGTTCAGCAGCTTCTGGATGTTGGCGCGCACGTGCTGCTGGGCAACGTCGGTGAGACGAACGTCTTCCAGGAGGAAGGGAGGGTCGAGGCCGAGATCCACCTGAACGTGTCCGCTCTCCTGGTAGGTGGCGTCGTCGAATTCCAGGCCCTGGGCAATGAACGTCACCGGGCGCGGCTCGATGGCCCACTCCCCGCTTTCGCTCACCACCCAGAGATCCCAGTACGCCTCGAGCACGTAGGCGTAGTCGGCGTGGATCATGTCGCCGAAGACGGCGAACGCTTGCCCGGGTTCGATGCCCGGCCGGAAGCGGCGCTCGAGGACGGTGGCTTCGCTCCAGGAAACCGGATGCACGGCCAGGGCAGCGATGCCGGGGCGGGAGGCGGAGAACATGAACTGCCGCAGGACGGAAAGCAGGCGGGGCATCATGTCGGCCTCGGCGAATTGCGGGAACCACAGGCTGAGGTAAAGCGGGTCGGGCATGGAGCTATTTTAAAACTCCGGCCGCGGTAAGCGCCGGAACTGGCGGAGCGCGGAAGGCGGAATTGTGGCAGGAGCGGAGTCCCGGCCGAACTTGCGAGAGCCCCCGAACCGCAACTGCAATTGCAAAAGACGGCGCGATACGAGAAGATGAGTGGTTTTCATTTCACTTTGGAATCAATCATGGCGACATTGCAGAAGAAAACTACAGGTGCGGGCAAATCCACCGCCAGAAGCGAGGCGGAAACAGCGGCCGGGGAAGTGACGCCGGCAAAAGGGAAGCTGGGGATCATGATCCCCGGAATGGGCGCGGTGGCGACAACCTTCGTGGCGGGCGTGGAGGCGGTGCGCCGGGGCCTGGCGCGGCCCATCGGATCGCTGACCCAGATGGGCACCATCCGGCTGGGCAAGCGGACCGAGGGACGCTCGCCGCGCATTGCCGATTTTGTTCCGCTGGCTTCCATCGGCGACCTGGTGTTCACCGGCTGGGACCCGTTCCCGGACGATATGTACTCGGCGGCGCGCAAGGCGGGGGTGCTGGAGCGGGAGCTGCTGGACGAGATCAGGCCGTTCCTGTCCGCCATCAAGCCGCGGCCGGCGGTGTTCAGCCGCAACTACGTGAAGAAGCTGGACGGCCCCAATGTGAAGAAGGGCAAGAACAAGAGGGAGCTGGCGGAGCAACTGCGGGCCGACATTCACGATTTCCGGCGGACATCGGGGGCCGCGCGGCTGATCATGATCTGGTGCGGGTCGACGGAGACCTTTCTGCGGGCGTCGGCGGTGCACCAGTCGGTGAAGGCGTTCGAAAAGGGGCTGATGGAGAACGACGAGAACATCGCGCCCTCCATGATCTACGCCTACGCCGCGCTCTCCGAAGGGGTGCCCTATGCCAACGGCGCGCCCAACCTGACGGTGGACGTGCCCGCGATGCATGAGCTCTCGCGGCGCAACGACGCACCCATCTGCGGCAAGGATTACAAGACCGGGCAGACGCTGATGAAGACCATCCTCGCGCCCGGATTCAAGGCGCGCATGCTCGGCCTGAACGGCTGGTTCTCCACCAACATTCTCGGCAACCGCGACGGGGAAGTGCTGGACGATCCCGGCTCGTTCAAGACCAAGGAAGAATCCAAGCTCTCGGTGTTGGAGCACATCCTGCAGCCGGAGCTGTACCCGGAGCTCTACGGGAAGATCTGCCACAAGGTGCGCATCAATTACTACCCGCCGCGCGGCGACAACAAGGAAGGCTGGGACAACATCGACATCTTCGGCTGGCTCGGCTACCCGATGCAGATCAAGGTGGACTTCCTGTGCCGCGACTCCATCCTGGCGGCGCCCATCGTGCTCGACCTGGTGCTGTTCCTCGACCTGGCGCAACGCAGCTCGGAGTTGCGGGACATCGGCATCCAGGAGTGGCTGAGCTTCTACTTCAAGTCGCCGATGACCGCGCCCGGGCTCTATCCCGAGCACGACCTGTTCATCCAATTGATGAAGCTGAAGAACACTCTGCGCCACTTGAAGGGTGAGCCGCTGATCACCCACCTGGGCCTGGAGTATTACGACTGACAGTAGCTGTCAGCTATCAGCTATCAGCTTTCAGCCAGAGCAGGTTTTGCAGATGCTTTGGTTTTCGAGCGGATGCCGAATTGCCCGCAAAAAATGGGCCCCGTGGCGGGCGGGTTGTCCACCACGGGGCGATCCGCCATCAACGCTCGCGGTTGCTGGAGCCGCGCTTGAGCGGCGTGGCGCTGGCTTCGTCGCGGCGCTGGGGCGGGACCGGCGCGCTGGTTGGGCGCGCTCGGGTACGGACTTTTGCGCGACGGAAGCTTAGACCCGGCGGCGGGGAAGTCAAGCGAATGAGCGCGCCAGGGCGCGCCGCGTCAGCGCAGAAGGATTCCGATTTTGGGGCGGAACCAGAAAGAAACAAAAGACAGTGGCCAGTGGTCAGTGGCCAGGGGGCCAAGTTCCTTCAGCAGGCCCTTGAACCTGCCCGATCCCACCTTGCAAGACCGAAGCGCAAGGGCTATCCGGCGCTCAACGACCGGAAGTTAGCCGCCGCCGAGGGTGAAATTGACGGTGATCCGGGTTTCTACCTCCACCGGTTCGCCATTCAGCAGGTAGGGGCGATACCGCCATTGCCGCACGGCTTCGACGGCAGCCCGCACGAGCATGGGATGGCCGCTTACGACGCGGAGATTTTCAATGGCGCCGGCACGGGTGATCACCGCGCCAAGCACGACCGCGCCTTGCACGTGGGCGGCGATGGCGAGGGGCGGAAAGACCGGCCGCACCTGGTGGATCAGCAGACCCTGCAGCACGCCGCTGGAGACGGCAATGCGGCGCGCAGGCGACGGTGGTGGCGCAGGCGGGCGCGGGCCGGCGGTGAGCAGCGACAGAATGCGCGCATCGGCTTCGCGGGAACCGGTTGCGCCGGGAACGAACAAGCCGTTATCCGGCGAGGGCGAGGGGACGGCCTGATCACGGATCAGGGGGACGCCCCTGGGGATGCGCATGGGTGGCCGCAGGGTGTCGTCGATGATCTCCGAGTTGGAGCGTGCGGCAGCCCGGTTTCCGTTTGACGCAACCGGCGGCGCCTGGCCCGGCGGGGGGCCGATCACCGGACCCAGGGCCACGATCGCGGGCAAGGCTCGCGTATAAAAGATCGGCAACACGACCAGGACGGCCACGGCGGCTGTCTGCACGACAAAAGACAAGAGTGTGGTCCAGCGGCGGCGGCCTAGGGCAAACGTCTCCACGAAAGTCTGAGTGAACACGCTCGCGTCCAATCTCCCCATCGCATGACGGCGAGAGATGGGGGGCTCGCCGCACGCTTGCTGTCGATGAATTGGACACCGGCAGGCGGACGAAAGCTCCTGAGTGGCTGTGAATGGGGGTCGTCTACACCAGGCGCAGAGTCAGGTTGGGGAGGGCGATGCCCTCGAGTTCGGCGGTCCATAGATCGCCTTTGCCGGTGCGATGCCCGGCGGTAAGCGTGCCCGAGCTGATGATCTCGCCGGTGGCCAGCGGCGGCTGCCCGCGTTTCAGGATTGCGGCGCCAAGCTCGGCCAGGCACAGGGCGGGACTGCGCAAGGAGTTCTTGCCGGCGCCTTCCTCGACGAACTCGCCGCCCTTGCTCATCCGAACCTTGAACTTCGGAAGCTGTTCAACCAGGGCGGGGACCAGGTCAGGAGTCACCTGCTTGCGCTCGCCCACCACCAGCGCGGCATGAAGACCGAGGGAGGCGACGAAGTCGCCGGGCTGGAACTGCCAGTCGGGAAAGGGGCAGTCGATGATCTCGAAGCCGAAGGCGATCCATTCGCAGGCTTCGAGCGCGGCAGCGGCATCCAGATCAGCGGTGATGGGGCGCTTCAGGCCAAACATGATTTCCGGCTCGACCTTGAGCGAGCGCGCATGGGGCAGAGAGAGGGAAAAATCGTTGCTGTCGGCATAGTGAACCGTGTCCTCGTACATGTGGCCCCAGACCAGCGTAGACAGCTTCAGGATGCGCCACATCGCCTTGTTGGCATAGCCGACTTTGCGTCCGGTGGTTCGATGTCCCTGCCGCTCGCGCAGGCGCTTGATTTCCCATTCGATGGCGAAGCAGGCGTCGAGGTCGAATCCGCGGGCGGAAGGCGGCACGGGGACCATCTGTGCGGTTTCATAGGCGGTGAGGAGTTCGCGCGCGACGGATTCGACATCCGCGCCGGTGACCGGTTTGGCGGTTTCAGCAGTCACGGATTTCTCCGGCATGGGAGCGGCGAGGCCGCGGGTTTCCGCCAGCAACCGGGTGCAGGCATAGATAGTGCGCGTGTGCGGCATGGGAACCTTGAGCCGGCTGCCTAGTTCCACCACAGCGCCGACCACGGCATCCAGTTCCAGCGGGCGGCCGGCTTCCAGGTCCTGGAGCATGGACGTTCTTGTGCTCGCCCACGCGGGCGGCGCCGGCGATCCGCTGTTCGATGGTGATGGGCAATTCGAAGCCCAGCTTGCGGCCGACGGCTTCGGTTTCGCGCATAACTTCGCGCACGATGGAGGAAACCGCCGGGTGGCGGGCCATCTGTACCAGCGAGGCCCCGGTGAGCGCGCTGACCGGGTTGAAGACGACGTTGCCGAGAATCTTGACCCAGATCTCGCGGCGAATATGAGTCGTGATGGGGCAACGGAGGCCGGCGGCGATGAGGGCCTCGGCGATGCGGCGGCAACGATCGGAGCGCGAGCCATCGGGCTCACCCAGCGAGATGCGGTGGCCCTCGATATGGCGGACGACGCCGGGCTCGGTGATCTCGGTGGCGAAGTAGATGATGGAACCCAGCACGCGCCGCGGCTCGATGGCGGCCGAGACGACACCCCCGGGATCGACACTCTCCAGGCGAAGCCCGTCCAGTTCGCCGCCGGCGCCGTGGAAAAACCACCAGGGCACCCCGTTTTGAGTACTGACGAACGTGGTCTCCGGGCCCACAACGCAGCGGAGCTGGGGCGCAAGCTGGGGCAAGCTGTGCGCCTTGACGGTAAGAAAAATCACGTCGACCGGCCCGACCTCCTCCAGGTTGCCGGTAACGCTGGGGTGCGCCTCGAAATCGCCATCGGCGGTGAGCACGCGGACGCCGCGCTCCTGAATGGCCTGGAGATGCCTGCCGCGCGCGAACAAGGTGACGTCGAGGCCGGCGCGGGCCATGTGCGCGCCCAGGTAAGCTCCCACGGCGCCGGCGCCGGCGATGAGGAACCTCATGCCACCTGCTCCTTGCCGGCGCCGCACAGCTTGGCGGCCACCACGCGCCGCTGGACCTTGCCGGTGGCGGTGCGCGGAATTGTGTCCACGACGAAGATTTTCTTCGGACATTCGAAGTGCGCCAGGCGCTCGCGGCAGAACCTCATCAGGTCGGAATCGGTATGGTTTTCGCGCAGCACCACGGCCGCGCCAACCTCCTCGCCGAGGGTGGAATCGGGCATGGCGAAGGTGACCGCCTCGGCGACCGCGGGATGCTCCAGGAGCACTTCGTCGATATGTCGTGGGGCGACCTTTTCGCCGGCGCGGTTGATGAGCTCCTTGATGCGCCCGGAAAGGTGGAGATAGCCGTCCGGGTCGATCCAGCCTTCGTCGCCAGTGCGGAACCAGTCGCCGAAAAAGGCGGCCGCATTTTCCTCGGGGTTGTTCTCGTAGCCGTGGAAGACGTTGGGGCCGCGGATGACCACCTCGCCGCGCTGGCCCGGCTCGAGCGGGGTGCCATGATCATCCATGATGCCGATGTCGATTCCGGTGGGCAGGCCGACCGAGCCGGGTTTCCGCGCACCCGGAGGCAGGGGATTGGAGGCCATCTGATGCGCCGCCTCGGTCATGCCATAGGCTTCCAGCACGGGAACGCCGAACACCTCCTCCATCCGGCGCATGGTCTCGGGCGCCAGGGGTGCGCTGGCGGAGCGCACAAAGCGCAGCGTGCCGCCGGCCTCCGGGCGGTCGCGGTGGCGAAGCCGCGCGGTGACCACCTGGTGAATGGTGGGCACGGCGGTGTACCAGGTGACGCCGTACTGGCGCACCAGCCGCCAGAAGGCCAGCGGGTTCACGCCGGTGGGCGCGACCACCGTCCCCCCGGATAGCAGGGGAGCCAGGGTGGAGGCCACAATGCCGTGCACATGAAACAGGGGCATGAAGCAGAGGGAAACGTCGTCGGGCGAAAGGGCGTAGGTTTCCACGATGTGGGCGGCGGAGGTCGCCAGGTGGCGGTGCCGCAAGGGGACGCGCTTGGGCCGGCCGGTGCTGCCGCTGGTGTGCAGGATGAGCGCAATGTCGTCGGGCGAGGGCGGCGTGGTCCAGGGCTTGGGCGAGACGCCCAGCAGGCGGACGGTGCCCTCGGCATCGACCTCCACCGGCAGGATGGGAACGCCGGAGTCGGCGGCCGCGGAGCGCGCCTCGTGGGCATCGCTTTCGCCGCAGATCAGGACGCGGGCGCCCGTGTCCTGGAAATAGAAGGCGAACTCCTGGTACTTGTACGTCGGGTTCATGGGCGCGGCAGTGCCGGCGATGGAGGCCGCCAGGAAACTGACGATGGCCGGCAGGCCGTTGGGCAGGGCGATGGCAACGCGCGTGCCGCGGCGGATGCCGGCCGCGGCCAGGGTGTCGGCCATGGTTTGAACTTGCGCGCGCAGCGAAGCGTAGGTTACATGCGCGCCGCTGTCGGGAATAATGATGGCGGTGCGGTCGCCGGGGGCTAGCTGGATGGCTTCCAGGACCGTGGATGTGGACTGCATTCTCTCTCTTCGTCTCCCCAGGGTCAGCGAGTTCCGAGTGCGGAGACACTGACGCGTGCACCTTGGATGCGGACAGGCTGAGTAGCGCTTCCAAATTTGCGCCCGATTTCAGCATCGCGAAGAGGCGCTGAAGGCCGAAATGGAACTGGGAAACGGATGTTGCCGACCCGCCGACTACCCTGACGGCTGTATTGACCGCGGCGGGCGGCGGCGGCCAGCCTCGCAGCAATGCTGAACAACGCGGGCTGACCGCGATTTCTCCGCTGGAGATAAGGATGAGGCCACTGAGCTTGACTCCCGCGCCATCCGGTGTTGAACATGGAGAGGCGGGAAGAATCGAGCCCCCGCACAAGGACAATTGCCATGTCGTTAGCCAGATTTCTGGAGGGATTGCGGCGGCGGGTGGAAGACCCCAAGTCCGATGAGACGGAAACCGTCCGCAAGATCGTGCGCGCGCTCGATCAACTGCCGCCGGATCGCGCCAAGCGGGTTGCCGCCTTCGCCTATGTGCTCAGCCGCGTGGCGCGCGCCGATTTGAAGATCACGGAAGCGGAAACCGGTGAAATGGAGCGCCTGGTGGCCGAGCGCGGCGGGCTTCCCGAGGAACAGGCCATTCTGGTGGTGCAGATCGCCAAGACCCAGGCGACGTTGTTCGGGGGGACGGAAAACTTCCTGGTGACCGAGGAATTCAGCACCATGGCCGATCACGAGGAGAAGATCCGCCTGCTGCATTGCCTGTTCGCGGTGGCGGCCGCGGACGGATCGATTTCCACGGTCGAAGACCGGGAGATCCGACTCATCGCCGACGAGCTGAAGCTTCGGCATGACGAATTCATCGAGGTGCGGCTGCAGTACAAGCAGTACCTCTCCGTCCTGCGCGACGCAATTTGACGCGCGCGGCGATGCCGGGTGAGAGGCGCCCGCCAGGAAAGCAAAAAAATACCGTCTTGATCGGCTTAGGAGTTCGGTGCTCCCGCGCCGGCAAACTGCAGGATGCCACTCAGCGGGATACGGACCCACGAAGGGCGATTATTGAGCTCGTATCCAAGCTCATAGACGGCTTTCTCGATGAGGTGGGTGTCCAGCAGCGCCGCCAGTTCTTGGGGTTCGCGGGGAACATAACTGGCTGCGCCGGAGGTGCGCAGATAGCTGCGCAGAAACGCCGCTGACACCCACTGCTGCCAGCAATAGGCCCAAGGCTCGGCCATCTCCAGGGGCACGGGACTGCCGGCTGACGCGTCGCCCAGCAGGGGCGAGTAGGCGGCGTAATGGAAGGAACGCAACATGCCGGCGACGTTCCTGCAGGGGAGAGCGCTTGCGGCGGCGCTCGGCCAGCGAACGGGCCTGGCTCACCCTCGAAATCGATGATGAAGAAGTCATCGCCGCTGACCAGCACCTGCCCCAGATGGTAGTCGCCATGGATGCGCGTGCGCTGGGCGGTCAGCGGCCGCGTTTCCATGAATCGCAACCGGCGTTCCAACCGCGGCTGCAGCTCCAGCGCTTGCCGCGCCTCCTTCTGCATGGCGGCCGGCAGCGCAGATAACTGCTGCCGCAACAAACGGAAGCTGATGCGCAATAGCTCCAGCGTGCTTGCGCAGAGCGCTTGCTGGTCGGCGGGGGCGAACGGTTCGGGATCGAATGCCGGGTCCCCGCGGGAGCCGGCCAGTGCGAGGTGCAGTTCCGCGGTGCGCCGGCCGAGCAGGCGCGCCGAATCCAGGTAATCGCCGATCAGTTGCCGCGCCAGCGGCGGAAGGTCATGTGCCGCCAACTGGGGCAGCGATAGCGCAGGCATCGCCGGCGGAGGAGGACCGGGCACGTGCAACGCCCGCCCGAGAAACTGCTGCACGGCTTGCAGGGTGAACTCCCAGGCATCCCCGCGGTTGGGAACGAAACTTTGCAGCATGGCCAGGCTCATGCGGGAGCCGTCTTCGCCATAATCCAGGTAGCCTGCCAACGGCGGCAGATTGCGAAAGCCGGTCTTTTCGGTGAGAAAGCGTCCGATCTCCAGGTCGGGATTTTCCCCCTCTTCCAAACGGCGAAAGAGTTTCAGAATCAGGCGGTCTCCGTAGGCCACCGAGCTGTTGCTCTGTTCCGCCCGCATGAGTTTCGGCGGCAGGGGCGTGCCGGAGGGCGCCAGCGCGGCCAGCGCCGGGGTGTGCGCCGCGCGCAGGCGCCCGCGCTGCCCCGGAAACGATCGTTGTTCGCGGATGGACTCGAGCAGCGACTCCAGGAAGGGCGCGCTCGAAGTGGCGTCGTAGAGGACCATTTCAGCCCCATCTTCCGCCAACACTCGCAGATGCGGAGCAGACGGGGGAATTTCCGCCGTCCCGGTGGCCTCAATCAGCGGCACGGAGTAGGTTTCGGCGGGTCCGGCCTGGTAGCGCACGCGGACCAGCAGGAAGCAGGCCCGCTCGGCGGCGTCAAAGACAATCGTGTCCACGATATCTACGCCCTGCATGGGACGTGCCTTGCCGCCAAACCATCGGCGGGCGCGAATGAACTCCGGCAACTGCTCCTGCAGGCGGGAGCGGGCGGAGAGCAGCCGGTCTAAGTTGACCGCAGGCACAAAAAGGAAGTCCTTTTACTGCCGGTGGGGGTTTGTCGATTGCCTGCCGTTTACAGGGGCGAGAGCTCGTCTTCTCGCTCGTGCTCGGACTCCTCGGCGGCGAAGCGCCGTTCCAGAACACGACGCGCCAGGTCTTTTCCTCCCAGGCCAAAGGCGATAGCCAGGCCCAGCATCAAGGCGCCAAACAGGATGGAGAAGGCGGCGAGAATGGTCTGTTCGGCCAGCCCAAGCTGCTCGAAAGCCATGGCCAGGGCAAGGACAATCATGGCGAAGCGCACCGCGCTGCTGATCAGCCGCGGCGAACGCCAGTTGGCATTGACGGCGGCCAGCAGAGCCGCGCGCGAGAAGAAGCTTGCCGCCGCCAGGCCGAACAGGACGATAAGCAGCGCCACCAGCACCTGCGGCAGATAAAGGAAGAGGCGCGAGATATGCGCCTGGAGCCCGAAGCCGAGGCTGCTGATCCCCATCAGGATGAAGCCCAGCCAGGTGATCCAGAAGACGAATGCGCTCAGCAATTCGCTGGAGGAGGGCAGGGCGGCCTTGTTCAGCAGGCGCGCCGTCCCCGCGTTTTCCGACAGGCGCTCAAAGCGGCTGATACGCAGGATGCCGCGCACCAGCGCCCGGAACGCGGCGGCGATAAGCCATCCTGCGACTATCACGATCAGCATCACGATCAGCCGTGGCACCAGATGTGCGAACCCCTTCGCCAGTCCGGTCCACGCCTGGCTCAGCTCTTGGAGGATCATTTCCTTCATACGACGCTCCTTCCTGCGCATTCCACAACTGCAGCAGGTACGATTTCAACCGCTCAAAGGCCACGCAAAGCGCTTCCAGGCGCGCTTCCATCTCCTCCGCGGTGGCTTGGCGGTTCTGGGTCAAGAACTCATAAACCTTGCCGCGATAGAGCGGGACCAGCGCCTGAAGGATGTGGTCCCGGCTGATCACGGCCTTGTGATAGGAGGCGGCGAACTCGTACACCGCCCTCGCCCACAACTCGTCAGGGAAGCAGGGCTGCTCTTCCGCGCGTCCCGCGCAGGCGGTAAGGTCGGCCAGGGTTTTGGCCGTCAGGATGGTGGAGAGAACCGGCTGTAGTTCGGTCACACCGGTGTGAAACATCTCGTACAGGCGCTTGCGATTCACCCGCAGCGGTTCGGTGGTGATCTCCGCGTTTCCGCCCACCGTCGGAACCGCTTCCGAACCCTGGACGGCCTGCCAGCGCGCCTGGTTGGCGTCGAGGGAGGCAAACAGCGTGCCCACCGTCTGGCGCATCACGTCCACCAGGTCGGAACTCTTCTCCGCCGCCTTCGCCCCCAGGAAAACCTCGCATACAGGGTACTGTCCGGCGATGGCCGAGCTGCTGAGCCACAACTCTTCTCCCATGTCGCCCGGTTCCGGCTGCCAGCCTTGGCTGGCGAGCAAGTCGGCGCCCAGGCGGCCGGAAAAGCTGAAGTCCGTCGCGTACGGCTCCCGGATTCTCTTGCCGTAGATCGCCCGGACCATGGGGTAGAGCAGCATCTTGATGAGCAGGCCGTCGAACTTGTGGCGGCGGTAGAGAGGCGCGACCAGGTGCGAAATCGTCGGAATAGATGGGATGGAGCAGGCGTTGAACCCAGTCCGGCCCCACGTGCTCCGAGGGAGATACCACGGCGCACGCCTTGGCCTGCAGCAGGTCGGCGGCCGCCATCAGCAGCGGCAGCGCCGAGGGCGTTTCCGAATGTTCGCCGTAACTGACGTTGACGGCGTGGAAGGTGCGCAGCGATTGCACGCCCGCCTCCGCCGGAAGCGACGCCATGGCCGCCTGGAATACTGCCTGGGCGCTATCGTCGCGGGAGCCGGCGTCGGTGTTGATGAGCACGGCGCGGTCGCGCGGGAAGTACTTGAGCAGCCCGATACGTACGGCCTGCACTACCTGGCCGACAATCTTGCTGTCGTTGTGCGTCGGAACGGCCACCAGCAGATCCACCGCGCCCACGTTCATCAACTGGCGTAGAAAATCATCCGAGAGCACGATCTGCTCGGCCAAAAGCTCCCTCCAGTTTGCCCTTTCTTTCCTCCCCGCCTCAGATCTTCCGCAGGCGAAACCAGTAGAACTGATGCGGACCCAGGGTAAGCAGGTACGGCAGGTCGCCGATGCGGGGAAAAATGTTCCTACCGAACATCTCCACTAGGATATAGCCCTTGTAGCGCTTCAAGTCCAGTTCCACCGCCTGCGCGGAACTGGAAAGATTGTTGACCGCCAGGACCCTCTCGTTGCCCAGTTCCCGCACGTAAGCCAGCACCCGGTGATTGGCCGGCTGCAGGATCTCGAGGGAGCCCCGGCCAAACACGCGGTTCGACTTGCGCACCGCGATCAGCCGCCGCATCCACGACAACAGCGAATGTTCGGAGCGCTGCTGCGAGATCACGTTCACCGCCTGGTAGCCGAACACCGGGTTCAGGATCAGCGGTGAGTACAGGCTCTCCGGGTCGGCGGTGGAGAAGCCGGCGTTCCATCCCCCGCTCCACTGCATGGGGGTGCGGACGCCGTTGCGGTCGCCCAGGAAGACGTTGTCGCCCATGCCGATCTCGTCGCCGTAGTAGACGATGGGCGTGCCGGGCAGGGACATGAGCATGCCGTTCATCAGTTCGATGCGCCGGCGGTCATTCTCCAGCAGTGACGCCAGCCGCCGCCGGATTCCCACGTTGAGCCGCATGGTCTTGTCGCGCGCGTACACGTCGTACATGTAGTCGCGCTCGATGTCGGTGACCATCTCCAGCGTCAGCTCGTCATGATTGCGCAGGAACAGGCACCACTGGCAGTTGGGAGGAATCTCCGGCGTCTGCTGCAGGATATCGATGATTGGCTTGCGGTCCTCCAGCTTCAGCCCCATGAACATGCGGGGCATGAGCGGGAAGTTGAAGGCCATGTGGAATTCGTCGGCATTGCCGAAGTAAGGGCGCAGGTCCGAGGGCCACTGGTTGGCTTCCGCCAGCAGCATCCTGCCGGGATAGCCGGCGTCCAGCTTGGCCCGGAGTTCCTTGAGCACCTCGTGGGTTTCCGGCAGGTTCTCGCACAAGGTCCCCTCGCGCTCCACCAGGTAGGGCACCGCGTCCAGGCGAAAGCCGTCGACGCCCAGGTCGAGCCAGAACTTCATCACCTGCCACATCTCCTCGCGGACTTGCGGGTTGTCGTAGTTGAGATCGGGCTGGTGAGCAAAGAAGCGGTGCCAGTAGTAGGACTTGGAGACCGGGTCCCAGGCCCAGTTGGACATCTCGGTGTCGACGAAGATGATGCGCGTGCCGCGATAGCGGGTGTCGGTTTCGCTCCACACGTACCAGTCGCGCCGGGGATTGTCGCGCGAGCTGCGCGACTCCTGGAACCAGGCGTGCTGGTCGGAGGTGTGGTTGAGCACGAACTCCACGATCACCCGGATGCCGTGCTGGTGGGCCGCGTTGAGGAAAGCCCTGAAATCCTCCAGGTTCCCGTAGCTGCTGTGGACGGCGCGGTAGTCGGCGATGTCGTAGCCGTCGTCCTTCAGCGGAGAAGGGAAGAACGGCATCAGCCAGATGGCGTTGACCCCCAACTGCTGCAGGTAGTCCAGCTTTTGGGCCAGCCCGGTGAAATCCCCGATGCCGTCGCCGTTGCTGTCGAAAAACGTGCGGACGTGCACCTGGTAGATGATCGCGTCCTTGTACCAGAGCCCATCCGTCATAGGAGGCAAGGTTGCACCGTCTCCTTTTGCGCGCGGCCGCGGGCCGCCGCGTCACATGAAGTAATCAAAATCCTGCTCCCGGCGGAGGTGGCGGCGTAAACGGAAAATGTGGGCCGGGCTTTCCTGGGGACGCAGTTCGACGTAGTTGCGCGTTCCCTGCCACAGATAGCGGGCGTTGCTGAGCAGGTCGTGCATCTGGTAAGGCTGCTGCGGGTCCAGGTGGAAGCTTTCCAGCGGCAGCTCCAGCCAGCCGCTCTGCACGTGGTGAGGATCGAGATTGACCACCACCACGATCACCTCCGACGAATCGCTCCCCGTCTTGCTGTAGGCGATGAGCTGGTCGTTGTCCACGGGGTGGAAGCGCAGATTGCGGTCGCTCTGCAGCGGACGGTTTTCGCGCCGGATCTGGTTGACGCGCGCGATCAGGTCCTTGAGGCTGTCGCCGCGGCGGATGTCCCAGTTGCGGATCTCATATTTCTCCGAGTTCAGGTACTCCTCGCTGCCGGGACGCAGCGGCCGGTTCTCCATCAGCTCGAAGGCCGGCCCGTAGATGCCGTAATTGGCGCCCAGCGTCGCCGCCAGCGCCAGCCGGATGGCGAACGACGGGCGGCCGGCGAACTGCAGAAATTCGGTCAGAATGTCCGGCGTGTTCGGCCACAGGTTGGGACGGAAGTATTCGCGCACCTCGGTCCTGGTCAGCTCCGTGAAGTACTCGGTCAGCTCCCACTTGGTGTTGCGCCAGGCGAAATAGGTGTAGGACTGGGTGAAGCCGCGCTTGGCCAGCTCGTACATCAGCTTGGGGCGGGTAAAAGCCTCCGCCAGGAAGAGCGCGTCGGGATAGCGGCGCTGGACCTCCGCAATCAGCCACTCCCAGAAATCGAACGGCTTGGTGTGCGGATTGTCCACGCGAAAAATCCGCACTCCCTGCTCGGCCCAGTACAGAACCACATTCTTCAACTCTTCACAAAGTTCGCGGCTGCCGCCGGATTCGAAATTCAGCGGGTAGATGTCCTGGTACTTTTTTGGCGGGTTCTCCGCGTACTGCACCGCTCCATCGGGCCGGATGCGAAACCAATCGCGGTGCTGCTTCACGTAAGGATGGTCCGGCGCGCACTGATACGCGATGTCCAGGGCCACCTCGATGCCGAACTCCTTGGCCCGCGCCAGCAGCCGCTTGAAATCCTCCAGCGTGCCCAGTTGCGGATGAATGGCGGTGTGCCCGCCCTCGGCGGCGCCGATTCCCCACGGGCTTCCCGCCTCGCCCTGGGCGGCGCGTTCCGTATTGTTCTTGCCCTTACGATTGATGCGCCCGATGGGATGAATGGGCGGGAAGTACAGGACATCGAAACCCATCTCCGCCACGTAGGGCAGCATCTTCTCCATGTCCTGGAATGTTCCGTGTTCATGCTCGCGGAGGGCGGCCGAGCGCGGAAACATCTCGTACCAGGAGCTGAAACGCGCCCGCTCGCGCTCCACCACCACCGCCAGCTCGCGGTGAGTGGTGGCGCGCGAGCGGTCGGGATTGCGCTCCATCAGCCGCGCCAGCTCGGAGCTGGTCGCCTTCGCCACCGCCGGTTGGGGCGCCGAGGCATCCAGGCCGCGCACCGTGGCCGCCCACCCCGCCAACTGGGCACGGTCCGCTTTGCCGGCCCTTTGCGCCGCCTCTTCTATCATCTGCACGCCGACCAGCAGGTCCACGGCAATGTCCTGTCCCGCCGACGCCTTCTTCACCAGGTCGCGGCGCCAGGATTCAAAGTGGTCCACCCATGCCTCGATGGTATAGACGTGCCGGCCCTCCTTACTGACCTCAAATTCGCCCTGCCAGCTATCGTTAACCAAGGGCTCCAGGGGAAGCTCTTCCCATTCAGACTGCGATGCCGGGCGGTGGCGCAGCACCGCGCGCACGGCATCGTGGCCGTCGGTGAAAATATCGGCCCGGACCTCCACCGTTTCTCCCACTACACGCTTGATGGGAAAGCGTCCGCAATCTGTTTCCGGCTCAACCTTCTGAATTACCGCGCGACGGATCGAGGCGAGTTTGCTTGCGTCCAGGACCATGCGCTATCCAAGCCTCCCCAACGCCGGCAGGTGGCGGCGACCTCACCAGCCCCGCTGCATCGCCGCCGCCGCACTGCCGTCACATCCCCAGGGAAAATCCAGCCTATTACTTTTCCGGTGTGATTGACAACGCAGGAAACTTTCAGCCAGCCGATGCCGGGAGCATCGCCAGGAAATCGGGCCGTCCAGGGGACGGCCCAGCTCTTCCGCTCGGTTGTTGTTCTGTCGAATGTGCCTCTACGCCGCCATCAGTGCTCCTGGCAGCTGCTGACCACGTAATCCACGCTCTTGCTCAAGCTGCCGCTGAGCCAGTAGATGTAATTGCCCGGCGCCAGGCCGCTGGTCCGGATCCGTTTGCCGTTGGAGCCATTGGCGGTAGCCACCGGGTTGCCATCGGCGTCCAGCAGTTGGAAGGTGAGTGGCTGGTCGCCGGGATGGAAATTGAGCTTCGCTTCCAACTCGGGAGCCTTGATGTTCACCGGGATGCTGGCCGTGCCGGTGGCGGCGTCCACCATGCCGGGGAAGCGCTCGCAGTACTCGCCGTCGTCGGATTTGTGCCGTGATGGTGGAGGCGGCGGCGGCGTTCCCACGGTGTAGTCGCGCCCGGTGTCGTGCTCCGAGTCCAGCAGCAGCGACGGGGTCAGAGTGGTGCCGATCCTGAGCCACGCATCGGCGGTGGTGTTGTTGGAGGTGGTGTACAGAACGTTGCCCCCCACGGCGCTGTTGAGCTTGTCCAGGCTCAGCCGCCAGACGATGCTGTTGCCCTGGATTTCGCCCGCGTCCGGCGCCCCGAGTGAGGTCTGGGTGCGTACGTTGGTGGTCGGGTCCAGGGCGATGGTGCCGTACTCGAACTGCTGCGCGCCGGTTTCATCAATGCTGAGTCCCACGAACACCGTCGTCGGCCCGAAGTCGGAGCTCATGGTCCAGCGCATGTTGGTGGTGGTAGTCGACAGATCCAGCATGGTGAGCGTGTACACCAACTGGTTCTGCGCCGCGTCGTAGGAGAAATCGCCGTAGAGAATATCCTGCGCCGCCGTGCCCAGGTCGTCGCCCGGGATGCCCATGATCTCGGGCGTGTTGGCGTCAGGAAACAGATTGGCGGGATGCGCTACGGCCGTCAACTGCAGCGCGGAACGAACCGCGTTATGCGCATCGACGTAACCGGCCCCCACCACCCGCTCGGGGTAGGGCATGGGGGTGGCGGTGGATCGCAGGATGGTGACCACGTCGTCCGGCGTGAGCCGCGGATTGGCCTGGATCATCAAGGCAGCCACGCCCGCCACATGCGGCGCGGCGAAGCTGGTTCCCTGGGACGTGGTGTAAAAGGGCAGGTACGCCGGAGGAATCGTGGTCAGGTCGTCCGCCCCCACGAACAGCGGCACCGTTCCCGCGTAGTTGGTGATGCCCGCGCCTTTGGAGCGCGTGCTCTTGATGTCGGCCCCGGGCGCGATCAGGTCCGGCCGAAAGTTTGGCGGAGCCGTGGGGCTGGCAGGCTGACCGGCAACGTCGGTCCCCGTCCCATCATCTTCGCCGCGGGAAGAAAAGTCGGCAGGCGTGCCCAGATCGCGCTTCTGTCCGGCCGCCACCGAGATGACCCACGGCGCCGTGGAATAAGGATTGATGGCGCCGGGAACGTCACCCGAATTGCCTGCCGCAAACACCACCATGATGTTGCGGTCGTGCAGGTTGCGGGTGGCGACGTTGATGGGATCGAAAGGATCATAGGGCGTGCTGGCCAGCGTGCTGCCCCAGGAGTTGTTAGCCACGCGAATGTGGTACTTCGCCTGGTTGACCAGCACATAGTCATAGGCCTGCAGGATTCCGAACGTGGGCAGGCCGCATTCGTTGCCGGCGACCACGCCCACCAGCCCCGCGCCCGGCGCCATGCCGCCATAGTAATCGCCGGACGCCTGCCCGCTGCCCGCGATCACTCCGGAAACGAAGGTGCCGTGGCCGCCTTCCAGGTCCGAGAGCGGTGCGTTCTCCACGTACACCGGCCCGGCGAAGCCCAGGTCGAGATCGATCCCCGGTGCGGCCACGCCCAGATCGCCGCCCACCGCCGCCGGGCAGTCAGCCGCCACCGAGGCTTCCACCAGCGGCATGGAGACGTTCTGCTGCACCGTCTGTCCAAGCTGCAGGTCCTGATGGGTGGCGTCGATGCCGGTGTCGATCACCGCCACGCCCACGCCGTTGCCATAGAAAGGCAAACCGTTGTTGGCCGCCGTCAGCTCCGCATCTTCGCGCAACTGGGTCACCCCAATGAAGGTGCGGCTGGCGTTGGTCATCGGCTGCTGCATGCGATTGGCATACAGCGAGAGGATGCCGGAGCGCGTGCTCAATGCGTTCAGTTGTGCCTGGTTGATCGCCGTCAGCACGATGGGAAGCTGCTTCAGCGTTACGCCGCCGCGGATGCCCAGCAGTTGCAGCGCGGCTAGATCGGAGCTGGTCGGCTGGTGGTCATAGGTGATGACAACCGCGGTCGAGCCAAGCGGATTGGCGCTCACCGCGGTAAGAAGTTTGGAATCGAGGGAGGGAGCGGCGTTTGCCATTCCAACTCCCACTAGAGCAAACAAGAACGCCGAAAGAACAATACCGATGCCGCGCATTTCGTTCTCCTTCGGAATCCGCCCGGATTTGCGGCCGGTGCGATTCCAGGGCTCGTACGGTCTTCACCGCCGTCCGGGCGGCGATCTCGCCAGGAGATCGCGCCCGAACGGCCCCGGCTCCTGCTACTGCGCTTGGAACGCAGCCAGGAAGCGGTCGGCAGCCACGGCGTATTCCACGCGCGGCACCACCTGCGCCGGCCGGAACGTGGCATGGATCGTCGGCTGCAAATCGAATGGCCCCTGGACCAGGGAGAAATACGCGTTCATCAGGTTCAGATCGAGCGCCAGTTGCACGTAGCCCGCGTAGCCGGCCGGGATCTGCCCCGCGTCGTCCACCGGAATGCGTTGTCCCTGGTACACCACCGTTACCTGCTGCCCATTCTGCTGCAGAGCCTGCGATTCCTGTCCCAGGCTTTGCACCAGCGAATAGGCCAGTTCGTAACGATGCACACTGTCGGTGGGTGAAAACAGTCCCGGACCGGTGGGCAGCATTACCCCGCGGGCCTGGAAGAACATGTCGCGTGTGGCCGCGCCTTGCGCCGCAACCGACTCGGCGAACGCGGTTGCGCTGGCGCCGCTGACGTCGCTGAACGTCGGCACGCCGGTGATCGGCAGGTACTGGCGGACCAGGTTGCCCATCGCCAGGTAGTTCGCCAGGTCAATGCGCAGCAGGTCGTCGTAAGGACGGAAGACCCCGCCGGGCAGGCCATCCATCAGCCGGTTGCCCACCGCCATCTCGATGGCTGCCGCATTGGGATCGTTGGTTCCGGTGACGTCGCTCAGCCCCGAGGTCCCCGATGCCTGGTTGATGAAGATCAGCCCGTTTACCGTCTCCGGGACGGTGGAGACATCGACGCCCTGCTCCTGCACCAGCGCCTGCAGGTAGACCTGCCATTGTCCCGGTTGAGGCGCCTCGGCCAGCACCGAACGCCCGGTGTACAGGCTGAAGGCCACCGGCACCGCCGATTCATATTGCGTGCCATCGGGCGCGATCAGGAACATGTCGATCGGATTGCCCGTGTCCTGCACTCCGTTCTGTACCCCCAGCGCCTGCGCGTTTACCACCACCTGGGTCGTATTGGGCGGCACGGTGAAGGTGTAGGTATTGCCGGTCGCCGACTGCGACGCGATCGGGTTGTAGTCGATACTGAAAGTGCTCTTGGTAATTTGAACGTTGACGCTGCTGTTGAAGCTGCGCTGCGTGTTCACCGTCTTGCCGTACGCGGCCGTGGTGCGCGCCGCCCGATCCACCGCCGCATAGGCGTTCACCAGGCCTGCGCCGGCTTCCCACACCGCCCGGCCCGGCATGTTGGTGGCCGTCTGCTGCAGGATGGACTTCACTTCCAGCGGCCCCAGCTTGGGATTGGCCTCGAGCATCAGGGCGATAATGCCGGCCACGTGCGGCGTCGCCTGCGAGGTTCCGGTCAACACCGTATAGAAGGGAAGGTACGCGGGCTCGATCATCGCCGCGTCCACATCCGCTCCGGCCTCGCCGGCGATATAGGAGTTCGTTTCTCCCGTGGCGCGGGTGGAAATAATGTACTCACCCGGCGC
Organism: Terriglobia bacterium; assembly: GCA_963740615.1. Taxonomy (GTDB): domain Bacteria; phylum Acidobacteriota; class Terriglobia; order Terriglobales; family Acidobacteriaceae; genus JAIQGF01. The sequence continues at coordinate 103,675 of CAVUEZ010000002.1, read as the reverse complement.
GGTGATCGTCGGCTGGTTGAGCAGCGTCCAATTCGTGCCCTCCTCGGTGAAATTGGTGGAATCGCCCTGCAAGCCGCGCGAGGAGAATTCGCTCAGTTGCCCTTGCTTGTTCGATGCCGCCACGCACACCACCCACGGCGCCTTGCAGTAGGGGTTCAGGGTGTCCACGCCCGGGCCTTCATTGCCCGCCGCGAACACCACCACCATGCCGTGCTTGTAGGCCTCGTAGCCGGCCACCACCAGCGGATCGTCGGGATCAAAGGTCGGATCGATGGCGCCAAAGGAATTGGTAATCACGCGCGTGCGCTGCTGCGGCTGGTGCACGATGGCGTAATCGAAGCCGCCGACGCCGTCCAGCACGAAGATCACCGCGCCCGAACCGTAGCCCACCAGGTTCGCTCCCGGAGCCGCGCCCGCATATTTGCCGCCGGAACGCGCGCCCGTTCCGCCCACCGTGCCTGCCACGTGCGTCCCGTGACCGGCGGTATCGGTGTCCTGCTGGTTCTCCAGGTAGGTGATGGGCAGCATGTCGTCCAGCGCATGAAGATTGGTTGCGCCCTGCACGTTCTGGATTACGTGGGTGCCAAACTGAAGATCGGAGTGGGTGGCATCGATGCCGGTGTCATTCACCTCCACCGTTACTCCCGCGCCGGAGTAGGGAATGCCGTTATTGCGCTGGATCATCACCGGGTCGGTACGCACGCGCTCCACTCCGGTCAGGTTGCGAGTTTCATAATTGAAGTACCGCAATTGCTGGTTGGCCCACAGGGAGCGCACACCGGAAAGCTGCGCCAGGCCGTTGATCTGCGCCGGGGTGGCCAGCACCCCCATGATGGGCAGGGCCTGCATCACCAGCCCGTGGCTGATGCCTAGCGCCTTCACCGAAGCGATCTGGCCGGCGCTGACCGTGTCACCCTGGAAGGTGACGATAACTTCCAGTTGGTCGGCGGCTCCGGCTGTCGCCAACTGCTGGGCGAGACCTCCGCCCAGTTTGGCCGCCGCGGCGGCGCCGATGGTGTAGAGGAAAATGACAAGCAGAACCAGGGCAGTGCGGTAATTTCGCCATCCACCCTGATTCTTGCGTACGGCCAAGACTGTGCTGTACCCCGAACGTGTGAAATCAGACATTTAGCGTCTCCTGGCTGGTATGGATTTGGTACTGCGGGAACCGGGAAAGGGCCGAAGAGGAAGACCACTATAGTAGTGGTACTACCTGTACATCGCCGCCTGAGATGCTGAGCTGAGTTTCTGCGGTTGCTCGTAGTAGGACTATCTCGAAATATTTTTTAGCGTCCTCGGCGGGACTCCACTCGGCTGGCCCAACCCCTGTCTTCACCACCAGTGCCGGGGGGATCTACACACCCTTGCCGCCGCACGCCTTTCCCTCGTGCCCCGTAACAAACCGGATATCTAAGGGAAATTTCGCATTGCTGCTGTCCAGAGTAGCGGCTAAAGTGCGCGCTCAAGAGGCTGGGGGCGCGATGACACCGTGGCTGATGGGCATCATCTGGCTGGCAGCGTCGCTGCACGGCGGCAACCCCGTGTCGGATATCCCCCATACCCCCAAGGCCGCTCCGAAGGCGGAGATCAGCTTCCACCTGCATCGCGGTTTTCTGGTGATCGTCTCGGGTTCAATCGATGGCGTGTCCGGGCTGCACTTTGTGGTCGATACCGCCAGCGGACGTACCATCATCGATCAGCGTTTTGCCAGGCAGCTCCGCAAGCACCTGACGCACGCCTGGATGGCAGCCGTCGACACCGGCATTCCGGTATCCGAAACCACCATCGCTGCCATCAAGGTCGGCACGGCCCGCTTCGACTCCGTCCCCGTCCTGGTGCGCGACCTCCGCTTCCTGCGCAAGCCCTTTGGCCGTGGCATTGATGGCATTCTCGGCCTTGACCTGCTTGCCCGCACCAGTTTCAGCGTTGACTACCGCACTCACAAGCTGGTGCTGGGCGACTGCGTTGCCCGCTCCCATCGCGTGCCCCTGGTGCACGACGCTCCTCTGCTCGCGGTGCCGCTTCAGGTGGCCGGCCACGCCATCAACGTCCTGGTGGACACGGCCGCCTCCGACATGGAGCTATTTGCCCGCAAGCCGGTTGTTCATGCCGCGCTTGCCACCCGCGAAGCGTATGGAATCGCGGGCCGCTTCGCCGTGAAAGAGGTGAGACTACCCTCGGCGCGGCTGGGTGACGACGATCTGGGCTCGCCTCACGCCTTTGTGGTCCACAGCCAGGCCAAGGAAACCGAGGATTTCGATGGCCTGTTTTCCCCGGCGGCCGTTGGCATCACCTCGCTGTGCGTTGATACGCTTCGCGGCGAGTTTTCCTGGACCAGGTAGTCTCTGCCCGGTCTGCCGTTCTTCCCCGGGCCAGACCTCAAGGCGCCCCCACACCGCATCCAAATTCCAGAACAGATGTCTTACCCAGGGGTGCCGCGTTGTTCACCAAAGCTGCGAAAGGCCTGGTTTGCGTTCTCCTGATGTTGGTGGCCGTGCTGGCGCAGGCAAAGGATTCCTTGCCGCCGCGGTACCACCAGTGGCTGGACCGCGACGTCGCTTACATCATCACCCACGAGGAACGCGGGGCTTTTCTCAAGCTCGCCAGCAATGCCGACCGCGACAAGTTCATCCAGCGCTTCTGGGAGATCCGCAATCCCTCGCCGGGAGCTCCCACCAATCCTTACCGCGAGGAGCATTACCGGCGCCTGGCCTACGCCAACCAGTTCTTCGGCCTCGACACCGGCACTCCCGGATGGCGCACGGACCGCGGCCGCGTTTATATCGAACTCGGCGAGCCGCAGCAAAAGGCCGTCTATCTCGGCTATCAAAAAGTGCGTCCGATGGAAATCTGGTTCTACCAGAACACCAATCCCGCATTGCCGCCGTACTTCTACATTGTTTTCTACAAACCCGACCAGACCAGCGGTTACAAGCTCTACAGCCCTTACATGGATGGCCCGGAAAAGTTGGTGACCACCGATCCCGGCTCGCGCGCCGGCTCCCTCAACGTGCTCCAGCGCCAGCTCGGAGACGAGGTCGCCCGCACCGCGCTCAGCCTGCTCCCCGACGAACCGGTGGACCTGAACACGGCGGCCTCCAGCCTGCAGTCGGACGTGATGCTTTCCGCCATCAAGACCCTGCCCGACCAGCCCATCAATAAGGACCGGCTTAACCGGCGCCGCGAGATCCTGGAAAGCGTCACCCACCGCGTCTTGCTGGGCAACGAGTTTCTCGACGTTCTCGCCGTCCCTCTCCAGGAAGTCGACGGGACCGTGAATCTGCACTACGCGCTGCGCTTGCGCCGGCCCGAGGATTTCGCCATCGCCCAGGCCAAGGGCGACCGTTATTACTACGCCCTGGAAGTGACGGCGCGCGTCCTCACGCCCGGCAATCAGCCCATCTTCACGCAAACCGACTCGCTCTCCCATTACCTCTCCGACACCGAGTTTCAGAGCATGAAGAACAAGGCGCTCGCCTATGAGGGCCTGCTTCCCCTGCCCCCGGGCAAGTACAAAATCGAGTTCACCCTGACCAACAAGGTGAAGCAGACGGCCTTTCGCGCCGAGCGCCAGGTGGCCATTCCCGCTCCCCCGGCCAGCGGATTGTGGATGACCGAGCCGGTGGCGTTTTCCGCCGTCGAGCCCATCGGACGGCTGCAGCAGGGGCAGGTGCCGTTCGCGGTTGCCGGTGTCCGCTTCCAGCCCGAGGTCGGCGCGCACGCCGACCTGGTTGTCGGCCAGGACCTTCAGGTCTTCTATCAGCTTCGCGAACCGCCCTCGGACCCGCACGACAACGCCGGCAAGAAAATCTCGGTGGAGTATGGCTACGGCAGGCCGGGCATGCCGGGCGATTCCAAGGTGCTGCGCGAGGAAGTCTCGCGCGACCAGTTCGACCGTGCCGGAGCGCTGCTGACCGGAAAGAAAATTCCCGTATCCACCTTGCCGGTAGGGAACTATCGCCTCGCCATTACCGTCACCGATCCCCAGACCAGGGAGAAGGTTTACGGCACGCTGGCTTTCCGCATTTCCCGCCAGGGCCCCGTTCCCACCTGGTATGTCCACGACGACCACCTCGCGGACTCGGTCCTCAACGGTGTTGCCGACTACCATCGCGCTCTCTGCTACCTGGCCGCGCATGACAACGCCAATGCCGAGCGCTGGCTGAAGTCGGCTCTGCGGAAGAACCCGCATAACGCTCAATTCACCTCCGCGCTGGTGGGCGTTTATTTTGACCGCCACGCCTATCCCGCCATCGCCGACCTGTACGCGCACGGCAACGTTGACGGCACCAACGACGAGCTGACCGTGCTGCGCACCGCCGAGAGCCTGGATCGCGGCGGCCAGACGCGCAAGGCGGTTGCCCTGCTGCAATCCGCCCTCGCCCTCAACGCGCACAGCGGTCCGCTCAACCTCGCCCTCGCTAACCTCTACAAGCGCTCCGGCGATCTGCAAAAAGCCCAGGAATCGGAGCGCAAAGCCAGGCTGCTGATGTCCTCTCCTCCCGGCTAAGCGGCGCCCGTTCGCGCCCGGCAGCTTGGCGCCATTCAAGTATTGCTGGAACACCTGTCCCGAGTGCCTTGAAACGGCGTGGACTTACCGCATCAAGGATGACTCGGCTTGGCGCCGTGCCGCTGCCCGGCTGTCCGCTGCCAACAAACAAATGCAACTTTTTTCCGGCCGCAGCACTCCTTGTACAATTACAAGCAGGATGGAACTCGCCGCCTCAGCTCCCGCTCGCATCCCCGAACCGCCACGCCGGACGCCTTCGCTTCTGGCCTGGGGACGCGACCTGCTCGTCTCCCTGCTGGTCTCCACCTTCATCATTGTCTTTCTCTACCAGCCGGTGAAGGTGGAAGGCACCAGCATGATGCCCGGTCTCGACGATCAGGAGCGCATCTTCATCAACAAGTTTGTTTACAACTTCGAGCCGGTCGAGCGTGGCGACGTGGTTGTCTTCCGCTATCCTCGTGATCCTTCCAAGAGCTACATCAAGCGCGTCATCGCCCTGCCGGGCGATCGCATCCGCATCGACGACGGGCAGGTCTACGTCAACGGCCACCGGCTCCGCGAACCCTACGTGCCTTCCGACTTCGCCGACCAGCGCTCCCTGCCCGAAACCGTTGTCCCTTCCGGCTCTTACTTCCTGCTCGGCGACCACCGCAGCTCCTCCAGCGACAGCCGCGACTTCGGAGCCGTCAGCCGGCGCTTCATCTACGGCAAAGCCGTCTTCGGCTACTGGCCCGTGGACCGCATGGGCATGGTGAAGTAACCGGATTTCAGCCATTCACCCCGGAAATCTGTATTTACATACCAGCCCTGGCCAAATCCATCGACAAGCCGCCGCCGCTTCTTGTAGTCTCCCTCGCCATGAAGCAGCTCGCCGCTACCGTGTTTCTGCTGGCCGCCATCGCCGCCGCCCAAACCACGCTCCCCGCGCCGCCCAAGTCGGCCTCGCTCGCCGAAAGCGGCGGCCCCGCTGTTCTCCTTCAGGCCGACCGCGCCTTCGCCCGCGATACTGCCAGCCTTCGTCTGGAGGGCTGGATGGCCCACATGGCCGATGATGCCGTGCTCTTTTCCTCCAAGCCCATCATCGGCAAGGATGCCATTCGCGCCCATTTCCAGTCCCTCTTCGCCGACCCCGGCTACAGCCTCTCCTGGCAGCCCACCCGCGGCGAGATCTTTCCCTCCGGCAACATGGGCTACAGCACGGGGCGTTTCCGCCAGCAGCGCCGGGACGACCATGGCAACCAGGTCGTCCACGAGGGCGCCTATCTCACTGTCTGGCGCAAGCAATCCGACGGAAGCTGGAAGGTCGTCGCCGACGGCGGCTCATCCGACCCGCACTGAATCCTTGCTGTGCCATGCAACGGCGCAACAGCAGGCAGGGGTCCTGCAGCACCTCCGACGATGTCCTTCCCCTGACCGCCGGAAACCAGCGTCAAGTCACTCGCGTGCTTGCGGTCCAGCGTTTCGATTGCGGCCAATCGATTTCTTCCATCCGCACGCCTGCCTTAAACCTGATAAAATTCGGAAAATCCACTCCCGGGAGACCCGATGCAGGCAATTTTGGCCCTCGAAGATGGGCGAATCTTCAAGGGCAAAGGTTTTGGTGCGCAGGGCGAATGTTACGGCGAAGTTGTTTTTAATACCTGCATCACCGGCTACCAGGAAATCTTCACCGACCCGTCCTACGCCGGCCAGATCGTCGTCCTCACCAATCCCCAGATCGGCAACTACGGCACCAACGACGACGACAACGAAGCCACCCGCCCCTACATCGAAGGCCTCATCGTCCGCGAGTTTTCCCGCATCAGCTCCAACTGGCGCTCGCAGCAGGTCGCCGAGGAATACCTGGAGCGCTACCGCATTCCGGTGCTCGCCGATATCGATACCCGCGCCCTGGTCCGCCACCTGCGCGATCACGGCGTCATGCGCGGCGTCATCTCCCTCATCGAGACCGATCCCGGCAAGCTGATCGCCAAGGCGCGTTCCATTCCGAAGATGGACGGCACCGACCTGGCCAAGGTCGTCTCCACCAAGCAGCGCTACGTCTGGGACACCGGCGAGCGCTCCATCGAGCCCACCGAAGTGGTCGGCGTCAAGGACGCCGTGCCCAGCCGCCACGTCGTCGCCTACGACTTCGGCATCAAGCACAACATCCTGCGCAAGCTGGTCAGCCGGCAGTGCCGTGTCACCGTCGTTCCGGCCGAGACCAACGCCGAGGACGTGCTCGCCCTCAAGCCCGACGGCGTCTTTCTCTCCAACGGGCCCGGCGACCCCGAGCCCTGCACCTACGCCCAAGAAAACATCCGGCGCCTGATGGGTCGTGTCCCGATATTCGGCATCTGTCTCGGCCACCAGTTGATCGGCTTGGCGCTCGGAGGCCGCACCTACAAACTGAAGTTCGGCCACCACGGCGGCAATCATCCGGTGAAGCAGTTGCAAACCGGCAAGGTCGAGATCACCGCCCATAACCATAACTTCGCCGTCGACCCCGATTCGCTGGCGCCGAGCGAGGTCGAATTGACCCACATGGACCTGAACGACCAGACGCTGGAGGGCCTGCGCCACCGCCGCCTCCCGCTGTTCTCCGTCCAGTACCACCCCGAAGCCAGCCCGGGACCGCACGACTCGCACTACCTGTTCAACGATTTCGTGGCCATGATGGAGGAGTGGAAGGGAAGAGGATAGATGCCACGCCGTACCGACATCTCGAAGATCCTCATCATCGGCTCCGGCCCCATCGTCATCGGCCAGTCGGCTGAGTTCGACTACTCCGGCACCCAGGCCTGCAAGGCGCTCAAGGCGGAAGGCTACGAGGTGGTGCTCGCCAACTCCAACCCCGCCACCATCATGACCGACCCCGAGTTCGCCGACCGCACCTACATCGAGCCCCTCACCCGCACTTACCTCGAAGAAATCATCCGCATTGAATCGGAAATGTCCCCCACCCCATCACGCGCAAAATCGGCGCGTGCCGGGGACCCCGGTTCCGCCGCTCGCGGCTTCGCCCTGCTGCCCACGGTCGGCGGCCAGACCGCGCTCAACCTCGCGGTCGAACTCGCCGACGCGCAGGTGCTCGAAAAGTACAACGTGCAGCTCATCGGCGCGCAGCTCACCGCCATCAAGAAGGCCGAAGACCGCCTGATGTTCAAGGACGCCATGACCCGCATCGGTCTCGACGTCCCCAAATCCGCGCTGGTCAACAACCTTCGCGACGGCCTCGAGTTCTCCGGCAAGATTGGCTTCCCGGTGATCCTGCGCCCGAGCTTCACCCTGGGCGGCACCGGCGGCGGCATCGCCTACAATCGCGAAGAGCTGGTCGAGTTGCTGGCCCGCGGCCTCGATCTCTCGCCCGTCCACGAAGTCCTTATCGAGGAATCGGTCCTCGGCTGGAAAGAATTCGAGCTCGAGGTCATGCGCGACCTCGCGCGACAACGTCATCATCGTCTGCTCCATCGAAAATTTCGATCCCATGGGCGTGCACACCGGCGACTCCATCACCGTCGCCCCCGCCCAGACGCTCACCGACCGCGAGTACCAGCGCATGCGCGACGCCGCCATCGCCGTCATCCGCGAGATCGGCGTCGAAACCGGCGGCTCCAACATCCAGTTCGCCATTCATCCCACCACCGGGCGCATGGTGGTCATCGAGATGAACCCGCGCGTCTCCCGCTCCTCGGCGCTGGCCAGCAAGGCCACCGGCTTTCCCATCGCCAAGATCGCCGCCAAGCTCGCCGTCGGCTACACCCTGGACGAGATTCCCAACGACATCACCCGCAAAACGCCTGCCTGCTTCGAGCCCACCCTCGATTACGTGGTGGTCAAGATTCCCAAGTGGCAGTTCGAAAAATTCCCCGGCGCCGACGAAGGCCTCGGCCCGCAGATGAAATCCGTCGGCGAGGTCATGGCCATCGGCCGCACCTTCAAGGAAGCGCTGCTCAAGGCCGTGCGCTCGCTGGAAACCGGCAAGCGGCCCGGCCAGGACAATATCGAGCCCAAGATCCTCATCCAGCGCCTGGTCACCCCTCACCCCGAGCGCCTTTCCTACCTTCGCTACGCTCTCCGCCAGGGGCACACCGTGAAAGAGCTGGCCCAGATGACCTCCATCGATCCCTGGTTTCTTTACCAGCTCAAGGAAATCACCGACGTGCAGATGGAGATCGAGAAGCACCCCATCGAATCCGTGCCCACCGAGGTCATTCGCTCGGGCAAGCGCGTCGGCATCTCCGACAATCGGCTGGCCCGCTCCTGGCGCGTGGCCAACGGCCGCGGTGCCGCCGAAAAGATCCGCCACCTGCGCAAATCCCGCGGCGTCACCCCCGTTTACAAGCACGTGGACACCTGCGCCGCCGAGTTCGAAAGCTACACCCCTTACCTCTACTCCACCTACGAGGAAGAGGACGAGGCGCCCCCGACCGCGAAAAAGAAGGTCATCATCCTGGGCGCCGGCCCCAACCGCATCGGGCAGGGAATTGAGTTCGACTATTGCTGCTGCCACGCCTCCTTCGCGCTGCGCGAGGACGGCTACGAAACCATCATGGTCAACTGCAACCCGGAGACCGTCTCCACCGACTACGACACCAGCGACCGCCTCTACTTCGAGCCGCTTACCCTGGAAGACGTCATGGCCGTCTATGAGCATGAAACGCGAAGCCAGGCGCCCATCGGCGTGATCGTCCAGTTCGGCGGGCAGACGCCGCTGAATCTGGCGCTGCCGCTGAAGGCCGCCGGCGTGCCCATCATCGGCACTTCGCCCGAATCCATCGATCTCGCCGAAGACCGCAAGCGCTTTGGCAAGCTGCTCGATGAGCTGCAGATCCCCCAGCCGCCCGGCGCCATGGCCACTTCCATCGAGGAAGCCGTCGCCGGGGCCAACAAGGTTGGCTACCCGGTGCTGGTGCGGCCTTCCTACGTGCTCGGCGGGCGCGCCATGGTCATCGCCTATGACGACGAGTCGGTCGTCAAGTACATGAAGGAGGCGGTCGAGTATTCCCAGGAGCGCCCCGTGCTCATCGACCATTTCCTTGAAGCCGCCATCGAGGTCGACGTGGACGCGCTCTCCGACGGCGAGGACGTGGTCATCGGCGGCATCATGCAGCACATCGAGGAGGCCGGCATCCACAGCGGCGATTCCTCCTGCGTGCTCCCCTCGGTCGATCTCTCCGCCGAGGTGCTCGCCACTCTGCGCGAGTACACTTTCCGCCTGGCGCGCGCGCTCAAGGTAATCGGCCTCATGAATGTGCAGTACGCCATTCAGGTTCGCAACGGCGACAGCAAAGTCTTCGTCCTCGAAGTCAACCCGCGCGCCTCGCGCACCGTGCCGTTCGTTTCGAAAGCCACCGGCGTGCCGCTGGCCAAGATCGCCTCGCGCCTCATGACTGGCCGCAAGCTGCGCGAGTTCCTGCCGGAAAACATCGAGCGTGCCACGGATCTCGATACGGGGGCCTGTTTCTACGTGAAGTCGCCGGTCTTCCCCTGGTCGAAGTTTCCCGGCGTCGATACCGTGCTCGGCCCGGAGATGAAGTCCACCGGCGAGGTCATGGGCACGGCCGACAACTTCGGCGAGGCCTTCGCCAAGGCGCAGATCGCAGCCGGCAACCGCCTGCCCACCCAGGGTTCGGTCTTCATCAGCGTCACCGACCGCGACAAACCGCAGGTGGTGGATATTGCCCGCCGCTTTGTCGAACTCGGCTTCAAACTGGTGGCCACCAGCGGCACCGCGCGCGTGCTCGAACAATCCGGCCTGGCGGTGGAGCGCGTGTACAAGGTGAAGGAGGGCCGCCCCAACGTGGTCGACCTCATCAAGGGCGACCGCATCCAGCTCATCATCAACACCCCGCATGGCGCCGAGCCCTGGTTCGACGAAAAATCCATCCGCCGCGCCGCCGTCACCCACCACGTCCAGACCATCACCACCCTGGCCGCCGCCCGCGCCGCCGCCGACGGCATCGCTGCCCTGCAGCAGGGCCACACCTGCGTCCGCGCCCTCCAGACGCTCCACGCCCAGCGACTTTCAACCGCTAGGTAGAAACGCCAATTTCCGGGAGCCGACATCTCAGGAGACCACTAAGACGGACATTGACAGCTAAAGACAGATAATGCTAGTTATTACCTGATGTGTTTATGGGCCCGACATTGACCGGAGTCTCATCCGCCATCCGCGAGTTCGTCGCTAGGGAATATGTGGGAAAGGCGCGGCATCAGTCTTCCTCACGCTTCACCGTCAACGCCGGCGACGTGCACCGAGCCATGCATCTGCATAACCGCGTCCCTCAAGTCTGCAGTGTTCTGCAATCGTCTAAATTTCTGCGCGAGAATGGCTTGCGGATTGTCGAGAAGAAGGGTCCTCCTTCTGGATTCAGTACATCCGTGACCATCACCTACGAATTTGCCAAGCCACTGCCAACCACGCCGGGGAACATCCGTTTTTAGCTTTACGCGGAATTCTGCGCGACGTTTTTCGCGAGCTTGGTGGCGGAGAAAATTTCATCCGCTCCGAACGAGAGGCATTTTCGGCCGCGATCGAAGAAGACGAAAAAAGAAGGGGAGGATGAGCCGAATCTTTTTGGACACCATGCTATTCGTCTACCTGCTGGAGGAGAACGAGCGTTATTCCGCGCGCGTCGCCGAGATTCTTTCGCGCATACACGCCCGGGGCGACCAACTGTGCACTAGCGCGCTTGCTTTCGCGGAAGTGTTGGTTGGGCCGTATAGGAAAGGAGCCACCGATGCCTCCGCTAAGGTCACAGAATTTTTCGAGTCACCGTTTGTGCAAGTGTTGGCATTCGACGGCAATTCCGCCGTTCATTACGCCAGCATCCGCTCGAGATTTCGCGTTTCCCCGGCCGACGCCATCCACTTGGCATGTGCCGCCTCCGTTGGCACGGACTTGTTCCTGACAAGTGACTCTTCGCTGCTGGGAAAAAACATTCCGGGAATACAGTTCATCGCTGGCTTGAATACCGACTTGTTTTAAGCTTTGATCTGCGGGCCTTCCTCCGCAACCTGTTAATTCTCAAACATCACCCCGGGGAAAGGGGGAATACCCCGTGCGACCAACGATGAAAGATCTCCTTTGTGTCCTTTGCCTCCTCTGCGGTTCAGCTTTTGCGCAACCCCGCCCCGTCCACACCTTCTCCATCGTCGCCCGCGATCCCGCCACCGGCCAGATCGGCGTCGCCGTCCAGTCTCACTGGTTTTCCGTCGGCTCCATCGTCACTTGGGCGGAAGCCGGCGTGGGCGCCGTCGCCACCCAGTCCTTCGTCGATCCCAGCTACGGCCCGCTCGGACTGGACCTGATGCGCGCCGGCAAGAGCGCACCCGATGCGCTGCGCGGGTTGTTGAACGCTGATCCGAACCGTAGCGTGCGCCAAGTCGCCTTCATTGATGACACCGGAAAGGTCGCTGTCTGGACCGGAGCCAAGGACATCCACGCCGCGGGGCATATTGCCGGCGGGACGACCGAGAAAGCGGAACCGGTCAGCGGCGGAATGTTTTCGGTTGGGACAGACTTCTCCACCGAAGCCAACCTCATGTCCAGCGACAAAGTCTGGCCCGCCATGGCCAAGGCCTACCAGGAAGCCAAGGGCGACTTGGCTGACCGCCTGCTCGCCGCCCTCGATGCCGCGCAGGCTGTCGGCGGCGACATTCGCGGACGCCAGTCGGCGGCGCTGATCGTGGTCGAAGGCAAGCGCCAGCCCGCGCCGTGGATGGGCCGAATCTTCGATCTCCGGGTAGACGATGCCGCCGAGCCGCTGAAAGAACTCCGTCGCCTGGTCGCCCTGCAGCGCGCTTACAACCACATGAACGCCGGCGACCTGGCCACCGAGCATCATGACAACCAGGCCGCGCTGCGCGAGTACAGCGAAGCCGAAAACATCGCCTCCAGCACCCCCGGCGTTCTTCCCAGCCGCCTGGCGGAGATGATCTATTGGCACGCCGTCGCGCTGGTCAACATGAAGCGCGTGGACGAAGCCCTGCCGCTGTTCAAGAAAGCGTTCGCGATCCAGCCGAGCTGGGCGGAGCTGACCCCGCGCCTGCCCGCCTCCGGCCTGCTGCCCAACGATCCCAAGCTGATCGAGCGCATCGAGCAGCAAAAACCATAGCGGCAGAAATTCCGCCGCCGCACGAAGACGGCGCGCGCCCGTCCAACTCGGCTACACTTGTAGCTTCTGACCACATGGAGACGCGCCCCGCCACAACCCGGAGAACGTGGCTATTGCTGGCCGCCATCGTGTTTGCCGCGGCGGCCGTTCTCTATAGCGCCGCCTGGATGTACTACGTGCGCCAGACCCCTCCCCAGGCCGCGGTCGAGTTGGGCTTCCAGAACGACCGCCGGCAGGAACTGGGCTGCGAATTCATTGTCTCGGTGGTGCCCAACAGCCCCGCCGAGCACGCCGGCCTTAAGCCGGACGATTGCATCACGGCGGTCAACGGTCACAGCTTGGCGGCGAGCAGCGCGCCCATGACCGCGATTTGGATGGCGGCTCGTCCCGGCGATCCAGTGCAGTTGACGGTCCACCGTCCCGGCCAGCCACAGCCGCTGCTCTTGCCGGCCGCCTTTCGTGCGCGCACCGTCGCCCGCCCAAGCAGCGTGCAGCATCTGCTTTCCTGGCTCGACGAAATTACCAGCTCCTTCCCGCTCTTCTTCCTGCTGGTCGGCCTGCCGGTGCTGTTCATGCGCCTGGAGGACCGCAATGCCTGGCTGCTGGCGCTTTTATTCAGCGCCTTCATCGCCGCGCCCAGCTTGCCTGTCCTTACCACCGCGCCCGCGCCGTTGCGCACTTACATGCTGGCTTATCGCGCCGTCTTCGACAGCATCATCGGCGCCATGCTCTACCTGTTTTTCTCCGTCTTCCCGGCGCGCTCCCCCATTGACCGCCGCTTCCCGTGGCTGAAATACGTCTTGTTCGCTCCCGCCGCCGTCATTGTGATCGGCGGAATCCGCTCCGGCGACCCGCGTACCCCGGCCTTCATCGTTCACCTGGTAGGCGTGAAAGCCGCTGAGGTTTCCCGTCTCGCTTACATTTACGCGGCCGTGGTCCTGGGCTTGGCGGCGCTGGTTGCCACCGCCCGCGCCGATTCCAGCCCGGAGACCCAGCGCAAGATACGCGTAGTCATGTGGGGGGCGGTGGTCGGCATCACGCCCGCGGTCCTCGTGCGAAGCATCCAGGATTTCGCGCGCTGGCAGCCTCCCTTCTGGCTGAACCTGGCCTACCCGCTGATGCTCTTCCTGTTTCCGCTCTCCTTCGCCTACGCCGTGGTCAAGCATCGCGTGCTCGACATTCCGGTGCTGCTCAAGCGCAGCGCCCGTTACCTGGTGGTGGAGCGCGGCTTCGTCGCCCTGTTGCTCGGCCTGGCGGTCGTCGCCACCTTCCTGCTGGCCGACGCTTTTTCCGCGCGCTTCGCCGCCGGCGCCAAACTGGCCATCCCCGTCGGCGCCACCTTTGGCGTGCTGCTGGTGGCCGGCGGCACCGAGCTTCACCGGCGCGTGCGCAAGCGCCTGGACCGCGCCTTCTTCCGCAGCGCTTACGACGCGCAGCAGATTCTGGAAGAGCTGGCGGCGCGCACCCTCACCGTCACTGACCGCGAGGGCCTGGCCGCCCTGCTGGAGCGCCACATCCGCGAGGCGCTGCATCCGCGCTCCCTCGCCGTCTATCTGCGGACGCCCGACTCCCGCCTGCTGGCGCACGTCGGCAACGGCGCCGTCCGCGAGATCGCGCCCCAGCTCTGGCCGTCGGCCAAGGATGGCGGCTCGCAGCCCGTGGATGTTGATCCGGAAAATCCGGAGAGCGCCTCGCTGGGCGTCCCGCATGCGGAGTGCCTGGTGCCCATCCGCGGCGCCGACGGCGGCGACCTGCAAGGGCTGGCGGTTCTGGGTCCGCGGCTCTCCGACGAGCCTTACTCCCGCGACGACAAGCGCCTGCTCGCCTCCGTCGCCACCCAGGCCGGCATCGCCATGCGCAGCATCGCGCTCGCCGAGAAAATGGCGGAGCGCATGGAGGCCGAGCGCCGCGCCGCCCAGGAGATGGAAATCGCGCGCCAGGTGCAGATCAAGCTTCTGCCGCAGCAGGCGCCGCAGCTGCCCACCCTGGAATGCGCCGGCCGCTGCATCCAGACGCGCGCCGTCGGCGGCGATTATTACGATTTTCTCGATCTCGGCTCCGGACGCCTCGGGCTGGTGCTCGCCGACATCTCCGGCAAGGGGATTTCCGGCGCGCTGCTCATGGCCAACCTGCAGGCCAACCTGCGCAGCCAGTACGCCCTCGCCCTGGAGGACATCCCGCGCCTGCTGCGCTCCGTGAACCAGCTCTTCTACAAGAACACCGACAACTGCCACTACGCCACCGCGTTCTTCGGCTTCTACGACGAAGCCACGCGCATCCTGCGCTACGTCAACTGCGGCCACAACGCCCCGCTGCTGCTGCGCGACGCCGGAGAGATCCAGCGCCTGGATTCCAACACCACCGTCCTCGGCCTGTTTCCGGAGTGGGACTGCTCGGTATTGGAAGCCGCCATCTCGCCCGGCGACGTGCTCGTCGTCTTTACCGACGGGGTCACCGAATCCATGGGCAAAGACGGCGAGGAGTACGGGGAAGAGCGCCTGCTTCAGGTCTTGCACCGCCACTGCCACGCCGCCGCCGATCAATTGCTGGACGCGATCGTCGCCGACGTTCGAGCGCTTCAGCGTGGGCGAGCAGGCCGACGACCTCACCCTGCTCGTCGCCCGCGCCTTGTGCCTGGAGCCTTGAGCCTTGTGCCTTGCGCCGTGCGCCTACAACCATTTCTTCAACCGCGGCCAAAGCTCGGCCAGCGGAATCTTCAGCCCGCGGCAGACGTAGATATGCTGCCGCCGCTCCCACGGCATGGCATAAGGACTGATCCGCACCTGTCCCATGTCTTCCACCGAGGCGAACATCCGGCGCTCATCGCGGTCGTCACCATCGAGCACCACCACCACCTCGCCCGTGTACCCGCGCGGGCCCCACAGAAAATAACTCTGGTGCCCGCTGAGCGCCGGCGGAAGCCCGTACTTCGGCCCGAAAAAATCGATCGCCGCCGCCTGCCCATAATCCTGGCCGAAGATGGCGGCCTGGTCGCGCTCCCCGGCAGGCAGGCCGTTATAGACGCGCGCCACCTGCTCCACCATCTCCGGCCATCCAAACTGGTCGGCCAGGATTTGCGGCAGCGCCGCGGTGTGCCCGGTCTCCGTAGCCGGCGGCTGGAAGTGGATGGCTTTCATGTAAGCGATGGTTCTGCCGGGCGGCAGGATGGGCGTTATCGTCGGCGCCACCAGCGCGGCCAGCGCCATCATCATCGCCACCGCCGCCGGCCTTAGCCACGCCAGCCGTGTGCCGCTCAGCCTCTCGGCGGCCACTCCCCCGGCGGCGAACAGCATGGGATAAGCCGGCGCCAGGTAGTAATTCTTGCCGTGCAGGACAAGGAAGGCCACCAGCGTCGCCAGGTAAGCGATGCCCAGCGCGCGGTAGCGCCGCCCCTCGCGCCCGAACAGCAGCCACGCCAGGCCCGCAATCCACAGCGGCGCGCTCCCCGGGTTCATGATCAGCATCTGCTGCTTGATAAACTCCACCCGCCCCAGCACGATGTCTTTATTGCTGTGCGCCACGTTGTTCAGCAGCTCCCAGGTCGCCCAGTGGTGCCGGACTTCCCAGATCACGTTAGGCAGCGCGATCACCAACGCCACCAGCGCGCCCAGCCAGATCCACTTCTGCCCCAGGTGGCGCCGCAGCGGCGTCAGCACAATCCCGATCACCAGGGCCGCGCCGAAAAACGCCATGGAGTGCTTGTTCTCCAGCCCCAGCCCGGCCGCCACGCCGAACCACAACCACAGCCGTGGTCGTTCTCCGTTGGCAAGGCGCGCCAGCAGCCAGGCGCAACCCATCCAGAACAGCGGCTCGAAGGCGTTCATGGTGAGCAGATTGTCGCCTCCCAGATACACCGGGGCGGATAAGCAGGCGGCGCAGGCCAGCGCCACCGCCCATATTTTTCCCCCGAACTCGCGCACCAGCAGCGCGGTCAGCGCCACCTTGGCGGCGGCCGCCAGGGCAGGGAAGAATCGGATGGCGCTCAGGGAATCGCCCAGCGCCCGCGACACTCGCGCCACCACGGCGATCAGCGGCGGCTGATCCACGTAGCCCCACGCCAGGTGCTGCCCGCAGGCCAGGTAATAGAGTTCGTCGCGAAAGTAGCCATAGCCGCGATTGAAAATCAGGTGAAACAGTAGCGCCGCCGCGCTGAAGCCGGCGGCCACGGCCAGGCTGCGCGCGTCCCATGCGGTCGTGCGCTGTTGCCGGAGCCCGGGCGATGTCGCGGCGATCTGCATACCCACGCCATCCATACTATCGCGTGCAGCCGGGTGCCCCAATTCGGGTGGCCCATCCTTATCGCGCCCGGGTTTGGCGCGATAGGGTGGGGATGTTCTGATGCCCCAGGTTCGCGCCCGCTTTTTGGGCGCTAACCTGGGAAGAGCTAATTGCCAATCGCTAATCGCTAATTGCTAATCGCTAATTGCCAATCCCTCCTCCCCTTGTTAGTCTGCTGGAATCCCTCTCGGGTGAGGAGCCGGCCATGATCAACGCTTCCCCTTCTCCTGCCGCCGTGGACCGCTGGCCCTCTCTTCCGCTCGCCCAGTGGAAAGACACCTGCCACAACCTCCACATGTGGATGCAGATCGTGGGCAAGGTCCGACTGGCGCTCACTCCCCGCACCAACCACTGGTGGAATGTTCCGCTCTATGTGAATGCGCGCGGCCTCACCACCTCGCCCATTCCCTATGGCAACGGCGTCTTCGAAATCCAATTCGATTTTCTCGATCACCGGCTGCTCCTCGACCGCTCTGACGGCACCCGCAAGGCGCTGGCGCTCGAGCCGCGCACGGTCGCCGATTTCTATGCCGAGTTCATGTCGGCCCTCGCTTCGCTGGAGATCGACGTGGCCATCTATCCCAAGCCGGTGGAAGTTCCCCATCCCATCCCTTTTGCCCAGGACCGCGCCTCCGCCGCTTACGACTGGCAAGCCGCCCAGCGCTTCTGGCGCATCCTGGTTTCCTCCGACGCCGTGTTCAAGCAGTTCCGCGCGCGCTTTCTCGGCAAGAGCAGTCCGGTGCACTTTTTCTGGGGAAGCTTCGACCTGGCGGTCACCCGCTTCTCCGGGCGGCGCGCCCCGGAACGCCCCGGCGCCGATCCCATCACCCGCGAAGCCTACTCCCACGAGGTCATCAGCGCCGGCTGGTGGCCCGGAGGGCTGGGCGTGGATGACCCCGCGTTCTACTGCTATGCGGCGCCCGAACCGGCCGGTCTGGCGCGGCAGCCCGTGCATCCCGAGGCGGCCTTCTATCATCCTGACCTCAAGGAATACGTCCTCATGTACGACCAGGTGCGCCGGGCAAAGTCCCCGGAAAACACCTTGCTCGATTTTCTCCAGAGCACCTACGAAGCCGCGGCCAACCTGGCCAACTGGGACCGTGACGCCCTGGAAGTCCGCCAACCCGCGGCTTAAACCGCGCTTTGAGCCCTGAGCCTTGTGCCTTGCGCCTTGTGCCTTGAGCCTTGAGCCTTGTGCCTTGAGCCTTACGCCTCGCGCCTTGAGCCTCGCGCCTTGCGCCTTGAGCCTTGTGCCTTGAGCCTTACGCCTTGAGCCTTGCCCTCGCGCCTTGCGCCTTTGGAGCCTGATATGGAATGCACGCACACCAACCAGATCAAGATCACCACCACCGATAAACACGTCTGCGAGGACTGCGTGAAAACCGGCGACACCTGGGTCCACTTGCGGCTCTGCCTCTCCTGCGGCCACGTCGGCTGCTGCGATTCCTCGAAGAACAAGCACGCCACCAAACATTTCAAATCATCGAAGCACCCGCTCATCCGCTCCATCGAGCCGGGCGAGCGCTGGGTGTGGTGCTACGTGGACCAGATGTACGCGGGGGAATTGCAGGCAGCGTAGAAGCCGCTGGTGCCCCAGGTTCGCGGGACACACGCGTTAGACGGGAACGGCCCACAACGAGCCCCGTAAGGGCGGCAGAACCCAGCCCGGCTCGTGAGTGCCGGGAAAACTGCATGACTAAATGGCCGAGTCCCGCAGGGACGGCAGAGCGTCGAAGCGGGATGTCTACAGAGCCAAACAAGCTCTAGGGTGGGGTACAGGAACCTCTGCGACAAAAGGGAAATCGGAAGGGAAATCGGGGACAGGGAAATCGGGGACAGACGGGAATTTCCCCCATCACTTCACCCTTCATCAAAGCCGAGTGCGGTTTGTTTGTCATCGGCGGCGTCTGTTTCGCTCTTCCGCCGACCCGTTTCTGTGGGGTCAGGCAGCGCTGCGTTGCCGCTTCCATAGCCTTCACGAACTCCGCTGTCCCGAGTGGCCTGCCGCTAGGCGTACATTGTCGTATGGCCGCGGCTTCCTCCTCGGAATCTTTCTCCCGCAGGTACGGCCGCCAACTCGAACTGTCCCACCGCTGCTGCCACTGCGCCAGCTCCAGCAAACCGTCGTTGGCTCTCATGCCGCAATGTACCGCGGCACTCGACCACCCCCACTCTTCCGCTCTCTCCACCAACCCCGCCCGTACCGGATTCCGTTCCGCGTAGCGCAGCGCCGCCCACAAGTGCGACTGATCCAGCGGACACGAATAGAACCTTGCCTGCCAGGCATGCCCCGACGACTGCTGGCTGGCATTCCAGTACGTCGCGTAGCGCCCATGCGTCTGCTTAAACGTCAGCGCCAACGAGGTTGCTTTGCGGGGAATCACCACCAGATGCACGTGATTGCACATCAAGCAATAGCCTAGCAGCGACAGCTCGTAAAGCTCCACATACTCGCGCAGCAGGGCGAGCTAGACCCTGCGGTCGGCATCACGGTCGAGGACATAACCGCGTGCATTCCCACGCTGCGTCACGTGGTGGGGAACGCCAACCGCGATCACTCGTGCTAATCGCGCCACAGCTTATCAAAATACCAGAAATTGATCCGTCTGTCCCCGATTTCCCCCCAGAGCTTACATACACACCAGCGACGCGTGGAAGATTCGCCATTGGCCTCCCTCCGGAACCCAGAGGAAGTAAACCATTCCTTGCCCTACCGGAACGAAGGACGCGTAGAACTTTGGCGGTAGATGTTTTTTCAGATAAGCAGCTTCTTCAGAGTTACTGGTCGGCACTTCGCCCGCAGTCAGCTCCGCCAGTGCAAACAGATCTGTGTTGGGATCGTTCACCAGTTTGTTGCCCAACTGCTCAGTCATCGGGGCAAGACTCGCACGATCCAACACATCTCCCAAACTCCTAGGTGCTTTTCCGGGCAGAAAGTCCCGTAAGAACTTTTTGATTCCTGCTCGCCTCGCAACCTCGGAGCCGCGTTCTTCCGGCTTGATGTAACTGGCACAAGACTCTTGAAGCATGGACTCGTTCTTCAATGCGCCTTCGCCGAACGAACGTATCGCCTTGTCAGCATCGCGATCTATTAGCCAGGAAGAGAGGAAGACTTGAACGCTGTCCCTCACAAGTTGTTGCTCCGTCATGTTCCGCTCCGCTGACTCTTGCGCTGGAGGCTGATGACGAACCTGCGCAACCGAGCACCCCGTGACTACAAGGATCACCACCACTCCGATGCTTCGCAAAAATGTTGTCGTCATTTGTCCCACCAGTTCCGCAGCCCCGGCCACCTGTCGATGAACTTCTGATAGTTTCCAGGTGCACGAACATCCGAGTTCGAGGGTTGCAGGTGTGCCGCGCCAAAACGATAGTCCACGTCGATGTCAGAGCGAAGCGTGTTGCGATTGTAGGACGGTTGAACCCCGGCCTCCATTCCTTGAACACCTTCACGCCTAATCTGGCGGTAACTGTCGGGGAAGCCTTGGTGATACACCTGAAAAAGTCCCAAAACCTTATTTGAGCTCGCTTCGAATCCCTGCGCTTTCCCGAAGGTTTCGACTGCACCCGGTTTCAGGTCAGCATATAGCCGAAACTGCTGATCGCCCTTTGAAGAACCAGGAATCTCTCCAGCGATTTGCGTGACCCCGGCAACTTGCTGTAGGGCATTGCCCATGTTGTTGCCATTGCTGTCCGTTAGCTGAGTGTGTTCCATGGCGTAAGTCACAGATTCAAACGTCGCCATCTGTGACTCATTCAGAGTGTTGTAAACCCCTTCTGAAGAGAGATTTGCCTTGTTCGTTTTGTTGTAGTTATCGGCATATTGCTGGAATACCCTCTTCTGCTCGTCACTGAGATCTGACCACGCAAGCCCGTTCGGATCAACAAATCTTAACGGGTTATTTCGAGCGTACGTATAACGATTCCAGCTCTGCGGGTCCTTAACATCGGCGCTCGGCATGTAAGGATCGGGCGACATGAAGCGGCCCATATTGCTGCCGTAGTATCTTGCTCCGAAGTAGTCGAGGCCGGTTTCGGAATCCCGTTCTTTGCCGGTGAACTTGTAATGCTGCGGGCAGGAATCAACATAAACGTGCTGCTCGCGGCCGTAGGGATAGAAATCCGCGTCGTAGCAGACCCCGCCCGCCGCGTCCGTGATGATTCGCGATGTGCCGAGATGATCCGTGAAGTAATAATAAACCGCGCCGCCCGAGGCCACCCGGGCAATCCGTTTGCCGTTGAAGAAGATGTACTCGGATTGAACGGTTCCAGCCGCGTCGGTCTCTACGAGAGCGTCGCTCCCGGTGGCGGGTGGCCCACTCGAGCCGGGTTTTGGCTTGAGTGGGGTAGTCTGCCGCCGAGAAAAAAAGGGCGGGCCTAACCCGCCTCAATCTGAAATCTTAAATCTGAAATCTTAAATTCCCTCAGCCCGCCTTCTAATCGCTAACTGCTAATCGCTAACTGCTATCCAGCTTTTTCCATCAGCGCGATCGCCAGGTCGCGTTTGTCCACCATCTCGCGCGTGACCTCGAAGTCCTTGATCCGCTTCTGGCTGGGCAGGTGATACATCAGGTCCAGCATCAGTTCTTCCAGGATCATGCGCAACCCGCGCGCCCCCACCTTGCGGTTCAGCGCCTCGCGCGCAATCCCGTGCAGTGCCTCGTCGGTGAACTTCAGCCGCACGTTCTCGAATTCGAACAGCCGCTGGTACTGCTTGCTGATGGCGTTGCGCGGCCGCGTCAGGATCTCCACCAGCGCGTTCTCGTCCAGGTCTTCCAGGATGCCCACCACCGGCAGCCGCCCGACGAACTCGGGAATCAGCCCGAACTTGATCAGGTCCTGCGGCTGCGCCTCCTGCAGCATGGCCACGTCCCGCCGCTGCGGCGCCAGGTTGCCTTCCGCCTGCTGCTGCTGGTCGGACTTGAATCCCAGGCTTTTCTTGCCCACCCGCCGCGCTATCACTTTCTCCAGCCCGACAAACGCCCCGCCGCACAGGAACAGGATGTTGGTCGTGTCCACCGGGGTGAATTCCTGGTGCGGATGCTTGCGCCCGCCCTGCGGCGGAACGTTGGCGATCGTGCCCTCCAGGATCTTCAGCAGCGCCTGCTGCACGCCCTCCCCGGAAACGTCGCGCGTGATCGAGGGGTTCTCGTCCTTGCGCCCGATCTTGTCCACTTCGTCGATGTAGATGATCCCCGTCTGCGCCCGCCCCACGTCCCCGTCGGCCGCCTGCAGCAGCTTCAGGATGATGTTCTCCACGTCCTCGCCCACGTACCCGGCCTCGGTCAGCGTGGTCGCGTCCACGATGGCGAAAGGCACGTCCAGCATGCGCGCCAGCGTCTGCGCCAGCAGCGTCTTGCCCGTCCCCGTCGGACCGATCAGCAGGATGTTGGATTTCGCCAGCTCCACCTCGCTGTTGCGCTGCCGGTTCATGTGGATGCGCTTGTAGTGGTTGTAAACGGCCACCGCCAGCTTCTTCTTCGTCTGCTCCTGCCCGATCACGTACTGGTCCAGGAACGACTTCACTTCGGCCGGCTTGGGAAGATGGTCGGGCGCCGCCGCCGCGTGGGTTTCCGTGCGGTCGTCTTCCAGGATGGAATTGCACACCGCCACGCACTCGTCGCAAATATAGGCGCGCGGGTAGTCGCTCGGCGAGCTGATCAGCTTGGCCACCGCGTCTTGCGACTTATGGCAGAACGAACAGCGTAAAGTGTCTTCGGAACCTGACCTTGGTTTCACGCAAATGCTCCTGACCGGGTGGCCTGCCCCCGGTCCCTGCTCCGAGTATAAGCCCGTTCGGCGGCGGGAAAAGCGCGGCGGCAGTTACCATCCAGCATCCGCAACCACTGCAATCCCATTTTGCCCCCGTTTCCCAAACCTGTTCCCGTGAACAGCGTCATTTGGCCGGGTGTTCGAGGGCACATCCCTGGCGCCGCCGGTCACTCCGCACCCCCTCGGCGCGGCCCGTGCCGGTCCACCCACGTCCCTAGCGCGGCCGGTAAATGATGTCGTCGATGATGCCGTACTCCTTTCCCTGCTCGGCATTCATGATGAAGTCGCGCTCCACGTCCTTTTCCACCTTCTCCAGCTTCTGCCCGGTGTGCTTGGCCATGATCTGGTTCAGCAGCTCGCGCATCCGCAGGATCTCCCGCGCGTGGATGTCGATGTCGGTCGCCTGCCCCGAGAGCCCCCCCATGATGTGCGGCTGGTGGATCAGGATACGCGAATTGGGCAGCGCAAACCGCTTTTTCGCCGCCCCCGCCGCCAGCAGCACCGCCGCCATCGACGCCGCCTGCCCGATGCAGATGGTCATCACGTCCGGCTTGATGTACTGCATGGTGTCGTAAATCGCCATGCCCGCGGTGATCGACCCCCCCGGCGAGTTGATGTACAGCTGGATGTCCTTCTCCGGGTCTTCCGCCGCCAGGAACAGCAACTGCGCGATCACCAGGTTGGCGATGTTGTCGTCAATCGGCGTGCCAATGAAAATAATGTTGTCCCGCAACAGCCGACTGTAAATGTCGTAGGCGCGCTCGCCGCGGCCGGTCTGTTCGATCACCATTGGAACCAGCATGGAAATTGCTCCTTCCGTGGGGCCTGCACACACGTCCGCGGTTCAGGCGGAGCGGCGGTAAAGAAAGTCGAGGGCTTTGTCGTTGCGCAGTCTGTTCCGGATTCTATCGAGGGCGCCCTCACGCGTCAAACGGGCGCGAACCGCCTCGGCGGTCTGCTTGCTCTGCGCGGCCAGGGCCTGGACTTCCTGCTCGATCTCCTCGTCGCTGACCTGGATGTTCTCGGCGTCGGCGATCTTGTCCAGGAGCAAGGACGCCTTGACCTCGCGGGTGGCAGCCTCGCGCTGGCCGGCGCGGAGGCGGTTGAAATCCATCTTCTTCATGTCCTCGGCGCGCATGCCCTGGGCGGCCAGGGCGCGCAGGCCGCGCTCCAGGCGTACATCGACCTGGTGCTCCACCAGCGCCTCGGGCACCGGGAACTCGTGGCGCTTGATGAGCTCGTCCAGGATCTTCTCCTTGCCCTCGCGCTCGGCGGCGTGCTGCTTTTCGTGCTCGATGCCCTCGCGGATTTTCTGCTTCAACTCCTCCAGCCCGCTGAATTGCCCCAACTCCCTGGCGAAGTCGTCGTTCAGTTCGGGCAGGTTCTTGCGCTTGACGGCCTTCAGCGAAACCGTGTACTGGAAGGTCTTGCCCGCCAGCCGCTGGTCGGAGAAGTCCTGGGGATAGGAGACCTCGAAGGTGCGCTGCTCGCCGGGGCGGGCGCCGCGCAGGTTGGCGGAAAACTCGGGCACCGTGTTGCTGCCGCCGACTTCCACCATCACGTCGTCCACGTGCACCGGCTTGGCTGCTTGCGTTGGCCCTTCGCCCCCGGGGTCGGTGGAAGCCGCCCCGCCGACGGCTTCTTCGGGCCCGCCCGCGGAACTCCTGGGGATGCCCTCGAGCGCCGCCTGGGCGAAATCGCCGTCCTCCAGCGCACGGTCCTCGACGGCGGTGAAGGTGGCATGCTCCTCGCGGAGATGGTTCAGCGAATCCTCCACCTCCTGGTCGCTGACCGCGGTATCGGGTTTCGGGATCTGCACCTCGTGATATCCGGAGACCTCGATTTCGGGAAGAACCTCGAAGCTGGCCTTGAAGGTGAGCGGTTCGCCGTCGGCGATGTGGAGGTTGGTGACCTGGGGCTGGGAGACGGGCTGCAGGCCCTGCTTGTCGGCCTCCTGCTGGAAGTAGCGGGGAACGAGGGCGTCGACCACCTCGCTCTTGATTTCCTCGGCGAAGCGCTGGCGGATGACGCTGGAGGGGACCTTGCCGCGGCGGAAGCCGGGCAGGCGGGCGACCTTCTGCATTTTCTGGATGACGTTCTCGGTTTCGCGGGAAACGATGTCGGCGGGAATTTCGACCTCGATCTCGCGGCGGACGGCGGCGTTGGTCTCGGTTGGGCTCAAAGAGTGTGCTGTCCCTGCACTAAAATTGCGGCAATCGGTTAAACGGTTGCAACGTTTGAATATAAGGCGGGGGAAGCGGGGCGGTCAAACGGGCGGGCTGCGGGCGAACGCATGGTCCAGTCCCGCGCCCTTCCACAGCGGGTTTTAACCGGTGGCGATGATCGGAGGCGGGTTTCCGGCTCCGATCATCGCGCTAGGGTTGGTCGAGATTCGCCGCTCAAGTACACTTTGCGCGGCGTCCTTCAATTGCTGCGCACGGCTAGGGTTGGTCGAGATTCGCCGCTCAAGTACACTAGACAGGTTGATGTCATCTGCTATCAGGTGGCTAGGGTTGGTCGAGATTCGCCGCTCAAGTACACTACCTCGGACTCGATTCCGGCGTGGCTGTCCGCTAGGGTTGGTCGAGATTCGCCGCTCAAGTACACTAGACAGTTGATGTCATCTGCTATCAGGTGGCTAGGGTTGGTCGAGATTCGCCGCTCAAGTACACTACCTCGGTCTCGATTCCGGCGTGGCTGTCCGCTAGGGTTGGTCGAGATTCGCCGCTCAAGTACACTTCGATGATGTTGTGGTCTGGGACAATTCCGCTAGGGTTGGTCGAGATTCGCCGCTCAAGTACACTTGGTGACGGGTATGACTCTCTGCGATCTCAGCTAGCCTGCTTAATTCACCAGACCTGTTCTGATCGCTCCCGGGAGTGGTCATCGTGCTGTGAAGGCCGAGGAGAAGGTCGGATGAGACTTTCTGTGCGGCGAAGAGATACGACGGCAACGCAGCGGGCATTTTTGGAGACGGCTCCGCCCGGACTGCCTGTTTCATCAGGTTCGCGGAGCGGGAGCTGGTTACCCGGTGTTGAAAGCCACCGCAACGTCGTAGAACAGAGATTGAAAAGGCCACCCCGTGGCCAGGTGGATGCGAATGCAACGAGCGGTCTGACGGACGCGGGCTCCGAGTTTGAACAGCCGTGCGCGCAGAGTTTCGATCTGCGCCGAGCGCCAGGGCTGCGGTAGCTGAAGCCGAAACAGGTTGACCAGGTTGTAGGCGAAGCCGTGCAAGAGCAGGCGGAAGGCATTGGCCAGGAAACGGTGGCAGCTCAGCCGGTCAGCGCGGAAGCCGTTCTTGAACTCCTCGATACGGTTCTCGCACTCGCCGCGATCATTGTAAAAAGCAAAGACTTCGGAGGCGCGACCGGCGCAGTTGGTGATCAGGAAGCGCAGGTTGGTGCCGACTGCGGTGTGCTCGGCCTTGTAGCAGATGCGGCGCTGGTGCGACCAACTGCGGGCGCAATGGCGGAAGCTGGAGAAGCTGCGCTGCGGGAGTTGGGTACGACGATAGCATCGCTTCAACCGTTTCTGCCGTGGCTCGGCGCGACGCTGGAAAACGCAGTTGGCGGGAATGCCGAATGCGTACTGGATGCCGAAGAACTCGCAGAACTCGTAGAGCAGCGGCAGAGCGAAACCGGCGTCGCCGCGCAGCTTGATCCGAACGCCGGGGAAGGCCGACTGCAAACGCGGCACCAAGCGCAGCAGCATGGGCATGATGCGGGCATGACTGGAGGCGTTCCCCGGCCGCAGCCGCGCCGCCAGCAGACAGCCGGTGTGGCGCTCGAAGACCAGCATGGGGTGATACATGTGCTGGCCGTAGGCGCCATTGAAGAAACTCAGTTGCTGTTGGCCGTGCGTGGGATCGTCGGTGGAATCGATGTCGAGCAGGATCTCGCCGCGTTGGCGGACTTGCTCGCCGCAGAGACGGAGGAACTGATCCAGCAGCGCGTCGTTCAGGCGCACCAGATCGCGGGCAGAAGGCGCATTCTCCCAGCGGCTGAGGGTGGGCTGGGAGCCAAGCGCCTCTCCCAGTTTCTGATCGGCGACGATCTGCAACAGCGGATCGTGGCGCAGGCGGTCGGCGTCATTGGCATCTTCGTATCCGGCGACGATCTGGTAGATGCGTTGCCGCAACAGCGCCAGCGAGTCGTGACGGACACGATCCTCCTCCCGCGGATCGCTGAGGAGCTGGGCCAGATCGCGGGTTAAATGATGGCGCTGATCGAAGGCGCGCAAGGGCAGGAGACCGGCGTCGCCGGTGATCTGGCCGCCGGAAAAATCGGCTCGGATGAGTTGTTGGCGATGGAACGAGAAGGTCAGCTGTGGTACAACACTTTGTATCAAGCGATGGATGCTCCGAAAGGGAATGCTGGGTCCGCAAACCCAGTGTTCATGCACCTTTTAGAGCATCCTTAACTTTTTGGCTACAACAATCGTGAATAATCCAGGCTAGGGTTGGTCGAGATTCGCCGCTCAAGTACACTGGGGAGACGCACCGGCCCGGTGCCGGTTAGGCTAGGGTTGGTCGAGATTCGCCGCTCAAGTACACTGCCGGTGTTGGCTTTCAGGGTGTAGGTGTGGCTAGGGTTGGTCGAGATTCGCCGCTCAAGTACACTTCCATCGCGTAGATTCATGCGTCCGCCAAGCTAGGGTTGGTCGAGATTCGCCGCTCAAGTACACTTCGCTGACAAAAGGAGCCGTCCTCGCCGAGGCTAGGGTTGGTCGAGATTCGCCGCTCAAGTACACTTTATGTGGTCATGGGTGCAGCATCCTTAGCTAGGGTTGGTCGAGATTCGCCGCTCAAGTACACTGCTTGCCATGGCCCAGCTATACTTCGTATGCCCGCTAGGGTTGGTCGAGATTCGCCGCTCAAGTACACTCTTGCGCCTGCAGGATCATTCCACTTACCAGGCTAGGGTTGGTCGAGATTCGCCGCTCAAGTACACTCGATCTGGCCGAAGTCGCTGGTCCAGCTTGCGGCTAGGGTTGGTCGAGATTCGCCGCTCAAGTACACTGCCGGATCACCTGCGGCAATACCCGGCGGAGTGCTAGGGTTGGTCGAGATTCGCCGCTCAAGTACACTGGTGCTGGCGCGTGGTAGGTCACCACATCGGCGCTAGGGTTGGTCGAGATTCGCCGCTCAAGTACACTATTCATTGCCTGCCACGACGCCCGGTCGTCGCTAGGGTTGGTCGAGATTCGCCGCTCAAGTACACTCCGTCCCGCGTAAGCCCCTGAGTTTACGCGGGATTTCCTGTTTCCAACCTCAGAAAAGCAGCATCTGGCTCTGCGGTTCCTCGGGTTTTCGCGGTTTTCTTCCATAGAAAACTTCCATTTTGCCGAACTGATGGTCAGTCACGGCGATTACCCGCACCTGGCCGAGCGGCGGCACCGCGGCCCGCACCGTCTTTCGATGCGCCTCGGCGGCTTCCTCGCTCGGCAAGTAACGCGCATAGACGGAGAGTTGCAGCATCATGAAGCCGTCCTTGAGCAGCACCTTGCGGAAGCGCGTGTAATTGCGCCGGTCTTGCTTGTCTTCCACCGGCAAATCAAACATGGCCATCAGCCACATAGGACGAAAGGCGGAGAGCGGTTGCGGCAACATAGCTCACATCCGGAATTTCGAGGGCATTGCTTTCGCCCAGCAGGGCGCGCGCCAAGCTGGAGGCCGTACTGCTTGCTAGGTCGAACAAGGTTCTTTGTTCTCCCGCGGATTCATAGCGCCGCTGGATTTCGCCGATCAGGTGTGCCTTGGCATGCTTGTCCAGCGGCTCCCTCGGATCGTGGTCCTGGACCCAGAAATACACCGCCCGGTCCACCAGCGGGCGAAACGGCTCCATCAGGTCGTCGGCCAGGCAGAAAGCGTCGTAACGGTTGTGGTGCTTCAGTCCGAAGGAGGGATGCAGTCCGGCGGCACAGACGGCTCGGGCGACAATCGCACGCAGAACGGCATAGCCGTAGTTGAGATGGGTGTTCTGGTCTGGCCCCTCGCTGCCGCGCCGGAACTTGGGATCGCCAAAGAGCAGCGGCCAGTAGCGCCGCGACGCCTGCGACTCCGATTGTCCGGCATCGCCGGAACGGACCCGCCCGGCCATCTCGGCCAGCCCCGCGTCGCTGCCATGGAGTTCCTGCAACAAGCGGCCTTGCCGGCGAATCTTGGCGCGCACAATCTGCTGCCACAGCCGCTTGCGCCGGGGCAGCGAGGCCTGCGCTTGCCTGGCGAAGCGCTCCGCTTGGGTGCTGTGCGCCTGCACCGGAAGCATCATCGCCGTGGGCAGATATTTCTGGTCACAGACGACCACCGATCCGCCCAGCTCCGCCAGCCCGGCGATCACCGCCTGCGTGATCAGCACCCGCGGATGCGAAATGACCAGCACCGCAATCTCCGACAGCGGCGTGGTCACCGCCGGCCCGCCCTCCGGCTCGATGACAAGCTGCGCATTGCGCACATGCAGCGTGGCCGCTGACTCCGAGATGTCTATGATGCGATCAATCATTGGCGCTCCGTACGCGGCCCAAGGGATCGATCATTACTTTCCGGCAATGAAGCTTGCGCAGCTCGTTCGGACTCTTGCTCATCCAAGAGCCCGCCGCCTGTATCACTTTTTTCAGCCGCGCATCACGCGATCCCGCCAGCTCTATTTTCAAGTACCCGCGTTTGTCTTCGCTAATGGTTCTGACGACGTGAATAGACCGGCTCGGGGCTGTGTCCCCATCGTCTATCTCGATGGTATCGCCGCCTCGCAAAGTAAACTTGAAGAGTACGCCCGCAGCGACGTTGTACTCCTTCTTGAGGCTTGGTGGCCGACGCTTCTTGGAACGCATCGCGTCCAGGCGGGTAACGAGTTCTCCATCCCAGCGTTTCTCGGCGCCGCTCGCATTCAACTCCGCAATAATCGTGATGTGATGGTTCTCATTGGTAATCACGTAACGCTCGCGAGGTGGCGCAGCGAGGTGCGTAACTGACTTGACATCGCGTATCCGTGCTCTATAGATCTTGGTTTGTTTGCCGCGACTCGTCGTGAGAGTTGCCGGATTGTGTTCAAGTTTCTTTACGTCGCCGGCGAATTCTCGGACCTTCGCCAGCACCGCATCCCGAACCTTTCGGTCCACAATGGCAGCTATTTGCGCAGACGTAAGGATGTGCACAGGCTTCCGAATGTGAATGACCTTCTTCCCCGCAGCTTCGTGTTCCGGACTGTAGTTGGTCTCATCGTGGAGCGGCCCGTTCAGCTTGTGGTTAGGCCGATGGGAGACCACGAGTCTCTCAATTAGCGGACGGATACGGCCAACAAAATTCTCCCACGGGGCCTGCAATGTCCGAGAAGAAACCCGTTCGGCGATTCGTCCGTCACCGGCGGCTGCCGCCGCGCTTAACTGCTGAATCGCCGACTGGCTGCTGAGGGCGATGACCATTGCATCGATGGCGTGGTGGCGGTGGTCAGCGCGCGTCTTTTCCCCTTTAATCTTTTTGTCTTCAGGCTCTGGCAGAAGCGCATTCAGGCCCCAGGCCTTGCGCAAGGTGTAGGTGACCATACCGGAAGAAGCGAAAACGCAGCGCCGGTTCTGATCTTCCCAAGGTAGTTGGCGGTCGCGCCCGCCGTAGAGTTCTTCTAGGTAGCGGGCGGCCAGCTTGGTGATATAGCGAGTGTCGGCTAGATGGCGAGCGGAGAAATCCTCGACCGTCTGCGAATCATTGGGCCACAGTCGCAACGCATCGGGGCTTCCGAGCAGCAATCTCTTAACTTTGTCGTTACCCAACGCGAAGCGGTCAAACTTGCCGACGCGCCGCTTGCGGCTCACGCGCACCACGATTTCTGCCCAGCGTTTGGTATCGGACCCGAACGCCTCAAAGGGAGTGCGGTTGGTTTTCTGCGCATTGCAGGAGTTGCAGGCGAGGGTCTTGTTGCTGAAGGAGTTGTCGTGGAAACGGCTGCGGGGAATGATGTGGTCCACATCAAACAGGGGAGCGGGGGAGAACAGATTAGAGAAGCTGATCGTATTCCCGCAGTAGGCGCACTCCTGGAGTTCCTCAAAGAGCAGACCTTTTTCGATGTCGCGGCCGGAAGGATTGGAATTTCCTGCTTTCGTCTGAATGCGAACGACCACTTTAGCGCGCCGTTTTCGGTTGTCCTCCATCACGTCGGTGAGGTGCTGGCGGTCCTTGGCGCTGCGTTTCAGATCGCGCGCCAGCTCGACCCGCACTTGTTCAGGCTTGCCGTACTCCCGCACGATGGCGTTCACCACCTTGCGCAACTCGCTGAGCGCACGCATGACCGCGGGGTTGGGAATCAATGGCAACACATCTTCGACTGGCGGCAGCTCGTTTTTCTCCTCTTCACCGGAGAAACGGTCCGGATAAAGCTGCGCTTCCGCGGTTTTGAAGTGCTCCCCGGTCTCCATTCGCTCCAATAGCCTAGAGATCGCATGCAAGGAGAGTCTCGCGTAACCCCGCTCCGGCTTCGATAGCGCAAGCTGGTGCGCCTGATCACCGCCGACCTTCCATTCCTCCAGTGCCAGCTTCTCGACGTCAGCAGCGTGATCAGCGTCGGCCCAGAGGCGCACTATGTGCTTCCGCTCGCCCTCCGTGAACTCGCTCCAGCGATTGCCGAACGCGCGCAGCATTACGGTATTGGTGCGATTACCCGCAATTTTGTTTTCTTCATCGTCGATTTCGAGGTTGAACTTCGATGTTTTGGGTAGACCAAGGAACGCACGCAGCTGGCGAAACGTCATGTCACCTTCGTCTTGGAGCTGACGGGCGATGCGACTGCGCTGCTCTGCGCTGAGTCGCTCCCGGCTGCGATCCGCTCGCACGACGGCAAGGTCGTTCACCTTTTGCATCAAGCGGAACCGCTGTGCCCCCAAGGTATACATGTGGGCGCGTTGGCAGTCATGCTCCAATTCGCACATACCGGGCTTGCCGGCGGAAATGGGCCGCTGATCGAACATCAGCTTGTGCACGCGCATTTTCAATTCTGCCGTAAGGACCGTCGAAGGATGCTTTGCCTGCGCTGACCAGATCTTTTCGAATTCATTCTCGAACATTGCACGACTGGTATGTCGGGTGCGGATTCGTGCCGCCGCAGGGTCCATGCGCGATAGGAACTCGCCTATTGTACGGGCACCCGAAGCGGCGATTTCGCCTTCCAGACCCGCTATTTCGGCCAGCACCTTCTTGGCATCATCAGCGGCAGCCGGAGCCCCTTTCTTCTTCTTATTAACTGGCCCGCCTGTCTCAAGTTCGTCCAGCGGGATGTCGTCTTTGCGATTGCTCTTGTATCCGCGCCGCTGTCCAAGATGGTAGAGCGCGCGGCCCAGTTCATGCGCTTCGAGCGGGTGATCGAGCGCTTGGGAGCGCAAGAAGTACGGCAACACGTGTTCCGGCGCCACGATGGAGGGGTGCTCGGCTCGAATGCGTTCGCGCCAGTCCCTTGCCAGCCGTAAATCAAGCGCTGTCAGGATGCTGTGCCGATTCTCGGGCCTTCCTCCTTGCGGTTCGGCCGGCAGCAACCCGGCACCCTGCAGCGTGATGAACAATTCGCGCTGACGGGCTGCGCGCCGACGAAGTTGGCGTCGGTGCAATCGGGCCACTCGGCGTGTGACATTGTTTGAAGCTCCCTGTTCGCCTCTTGCGAATTTGTTTTCATCCATGCCCGATTCGAAGACTCGGACGCCGCATGCTACGAATCGCTCGCCACTGCGATCCAGAAGTGCCCACCCGATGGACGAAACGCCCAAATCTAAACCGAGTATGTAAGGGGCTGCGCGATCAGTTGCCATGATGAGTCCTTGACAGGCGCGACGAGGAAGCATAAATTCGCGCCCAGTGTACTTGAGCGGCGATTGCTCGGCTGTATTCTAGTAAGCTTTCGTCGTGAGGCAACCGCTTTTTAAGCGACCTCTGAACGCCCCTTCGGGGGCGTTCGTGCTTGTAGCAGAGGATGGACACTGCAAAACCCTGAGCCGCAAACGGGCGCAAAGGCGGCGGCAAGGACCCACATCTGCCAAAGGCGGGCAGATGTGGGGCACCCACAGCACCAGATCATGCTGCTTTTATGGGCAAGTCGTGACGGTTAACGTTACCTGCTGCTGGACTCTATTGCCGGTTGCGTCGCTGGCGGAAACCGTCCCGGTGGATGTCCCGGTCGAACTGGATGTTCCGGTGAACACCCCCGTTGCGGTGTCCAGGTTAATCGCACCCCACATCGGCGACTGGAAACCCCAGATGATCGGTGGCGCTCCGCCTGAAGTTTGCATGGTGAACGAGTACGGCTGATTGACGCAGGCGTCCGGCCACACCGCCGGGCTGGTAATGGCCAGGGGATCGACTACCTGGATGGTGAAGTCCTTGGTGGCGACCTGGGGCGGGCTGGTGGAGTCGGTTACGCGCACCGTGAAACTGTATGTCCCATTGGTGGTCGCGATTCCGGTGAGGGAGCCATTCGCATTCAGCGACAAGCCGGGGGGCAGAGTCCCGGAGTCGAGCGCCCAGGAGACAGTCCCGTTAGCGCCGGTGCTGGAGACGAAAAAGAAATATGGATTGCCCCGAGCAGCGGGGGCGAGGGAGTCAGTTGAGATGGTGAGTGGGGCGGCCACGCCGGAGACGTTCAACGTGTAGGTCATGTCCGGCCGGGCGTCGCCGCGCCAGTCGAACACATGCACATAGAGCGTGGTAGTGACGTTGGCGGCGCCGGGCACCTGGAAGTCCAGGGCCGAATCCTGTACGAAGGGCTCGGAGCTGATGTCGTCGTTGATGCAGGCCGAGTTGAAATTGGTGGTGGTGTCGCCTGGCTGGCGGCAGGCGCTCAACCGGCGCCCATTGCCGTCCGCAATCTCAATTACCGTGTCCAAAGGATTCGCCGAATTGGAGCGCTTGGCGTAGGTTTCCACGTGAACGGTTGCCCCACCCAGCGACACAAGCTTGTAGTAGTCATTATCGCCGGGCGCGGGCGTCCCATCCGGGGGGTCATCGTAAGGGCTGATCGAAGCAGAGAACGAGCCGTTCCGGATCGGCGTTGCCGTCGCCGGGGTATCGTTGCGGCCTTTGGGCGCTACAACGTGCATTGAAAACGATGCCCCAGAGCCTTGCCAAGACGAGTCTGTGACGTGGATGCCGAAGGTGTAATCGCCGGCCGTGGTTGGCGTCCCGCTGATTCGTCCGGTAGTTGCCTCGATCGGTCCCAGTCCGGGGGGCAATGCCCCGTCCACCTCGTAGGAGAACGGAGGTAAGCCTCCACGGACCACCACGCCCCCGCTGAAGGGGCGGTTCAGAAGCAGATTTGACGGCAACGACCGCGTCTCGACCGACAGCGGGTCGGGAACGACACGGATGGTGACCAGTTGCGAAGCTACTTCGGGCGGGGTGAACGAATCCTGGATGGTCACCTGGCAGGAGTAGGTGCCGGGTACGTATGGCTGACCCAGTGTGACGGCTCCGGATGTCCCCGCGCTTACGTTGCTGACATTGGAACGAACCCCCGGCGGAAGACAACTGCTGTCCAGGGTGTAGGTCATTGGTGCCACGCCGCCTTGCGGGACGACCGAGATATACAGATCCTGGTACAAGCCGGTGGTGACGTTCTGTGTCGGCGTCAGCGCCAGCGGCGTGCTGGCCGTGATCAGGAAACCCTTCGACGCTGTTTGTGGCGGGGAACTGGAATCGGTCACCGTGGCCATGAAGCCCAGCGTGCCTAGGAAATCCGCCGTTCCCGATACCACGCCTGTGGCCGGGTCAATGCTCAACCCATTCGCAAAAGATCCATTGAGTGACCCGATGGACCAGCGAAGCTCGCCATTGCCGCCTGTGGCCACCAGCGTAGTGGAATACGAATGTCCCTGCAGGGTACCCGGCAATGGCGATTCGCTGGTAATGGTCAGCCGGCTGGAAGAAGGTCCGCCGCTGGTGGCGCTCCCACCGCCGCCGCCACATGCGGCGCATATGATCAGCAGGATCGCAGCGACCAATCCGGCAATAGCGGTTTGCATCTTCATGCCGCCACCTCCTCGCCGACGGCTGCAAACCGCCCGCCCGGCAGGCGCGCTGGAGGCGGCGGGTCAAACACTGCTCCGGTATCCTCGTACTGGTCGTAACGCGCTTGTTGCCCGTTCAGGATAATGTCGACATTGGTGATGTTGTCCCGGGGGTGCACGGTGACGGTGTCCCGTTGAGCCGGCGGGTCGAATGCCGACTCACGCTCGTTCCAGAACTCCGCAGGTATGGGCACCGGCGGGCTCAGCGGTCCGATGCCGGATTCGGATATGAACCCCGAATAGATGGATTCCACTTCCACCGTGTAGGTCCCCGGCGGCACGGGAATCCGGTAGTAGCCGATGAGCTGGGGATTGCGCGATCCGGCTTTCCAGCCGTTGGTGTTGTCTTCGGTGGGATCGGACATGCTGGCCGTGACCGACTGACCGGGATTGGCGGTGAACAGGTATCCGGAAATGGCGGAGACGACGACGCGCCGCGACTCGTCCTGGGGCGTGTTGGGGTCGTCGACCAAGCGCGCGATGACGTTGGCGCCCTGCACCTGCGAAATACCATCCGAAAAAAGGATGCGCCCGCTGATGGTGCCGTAGCTGGAGGCGTAACTGGGGCCGGGATAGAGAGTGGAGATCCAGGCCACGTCATCGGGGGCGAGCACGGGCAAGCTGACATCCTTGCGCGCCTGGCAAAGCAGTTCCGGAAACATCAGTGGCAAGCCAGCAAGCTCATCCACGTCACAGGGATACTGGTTGCTGGTGAGAACGTGGAGGTTGATCTGGGAATGATCCAGGCCGATGAAGTGCCCGATTTCGTGAACAATGACTTCGTCGAACTGGTTCAGCGACAGTTCATAGTTGGGCGGCGACTCCTCGGGGTGGTTACGGGAATCCTGAAATTCGCCGTTCAGAACCAGCTCGGCAGTGAGGATGTATCCGGTGCCCGCGTCGAGCTTGCACATGCCGGCGAAGCCGATGATCTCGGGGGGCAGGCCGAGGTCGGCGATGATGGCGCCGTCAGCGTCGAAGATCACCGGGCTCTGCGTCCCCGAATTGCAGGAGCCCTCGATGTCGTTGTATTGCTGTGTGGTCAACAGGTCGCCGCCCGTATAGCTGCCGGCGGGCAGCAACTGCCCGGCGTCGGTGAACGAAAGGGCTGCCGTGGGCACGCTCTGCCATACGGCGAACATGTCGTGCACGCGCACCAGACCATCGGCGTTGGTATACACCGTGCCCGCTGGGTTCATCGAAAATGGGCCGGGATCGACGCGGTACTGGATGGGCATGCGGGCCGGATTCCAGGTGAAGGGCTGGCCGTCCTTGCCATAGGCCGGGCTTCGCTGGTCCGCCGACCACCAGAGGGCCGCCAGCCACGGCAAACAGGGAAGCGAGCAGGACAAAAAGAGTGGAGTAGAGGAGCCGCCGCGCGCGCATCACTTTGCCTCCACGAAGGCGCGGATGGCGTCTTTCAGGTCGCTGAGCGGCAGCGGCCCGCCGGTGGCGCCGCGAACCATCTTCTGTTGCGCGGTGGAGAGCCTGATGCCGCGCGCCTGGGCCCGCGCCTCGGTCGCCTGGAAGAGGCCGGCGTTGCCCCGGCCATTGACCGCCGTCTCCCGGCCGCTGCTGTCGCGCAGCACGCGGAAGCGGCCCTGCTCCAGCCCGACGGGGCTGGTGAGACCGTATTTAGATACGGGACCGAGCAGCAGCAGCAGCTCCTGGCCTTTTCTGTAGCCGGCGGCGTCTTTGCGGTCGCGGATGTCCCAGATGTACTGGCGGAAGACGAGCGACTTGCGCGGCGCGCCCTTCAATGTGTCCTGGACGTTGAGGGTGACGACCACGGTGGTCAGGTTGTTCAACTGCGGATGCGGCTCAACTTTGGCCGAGACGACCGCTCCCTGGACAATGACGTTGGCCTCCTGCGCGAGTTGGTCAAGCGCGCGGGGCGCGGTGATTGCGCCGCGCTGCGCCATCGCCGCGCTGGAGAGGAGCGCCACCACCACTAGAAAGCACAGCCGGCGCAAGCTGCCTGGGATGTAAGTGGAAACCATACTCATGAGTCACCGAAAGCTGTACGCCCGCTCCCAATATGGGAAGCCGGCGAGATGAGTTAAATGAGTGCTCATGGAATAGTGCAACAGCTCTGGTGCGGAGAAAAGAGATTTTTGGGTTCTGTTCTGAAAGTGGAACAAGGAGCTGTTTTGCGGGAAGGACCCACATCTGCCAAAGGTGCGGCAGATGTGGGGCACCGGAGCGCTACGATCAATCGGGCGCTGGAGTTCGAATTCCTTTCGCACGCTGCAGCAAGCGCCAGGCTTCGCGGTAGCGGGAGAGCGGGTGGGGCGGGAGCGGCGGGCAAGAAGAAGTGGTTGCGAGTGGCGAGAGCGCGAATGGGAATGATGAACCAGGTGTCTTCGGGGACGATGCAGGCGACGATGAAGTCGATTTCGTCGCGGCGATAGGGCCGGGCGGGCTGGTTCTTGAGTTGGGCGGGGGAGGCGCCGAACTGGTAGCCGCCGTGATGGGCGGGGGTCCAGGCGGATTTCACCTGCACGCGGCTGAGCCGGCCACCGCAGTCGACCACGAAGTCGTAGCGGGCGCTGTCGCCGAAGGGCTTGGAGACGACGAAGCCGAGGTCCATGGCGCGAGCCAGAAAACGCGCTTCGGCAAGCTCGCCACGAGCCTTGGGAGGACGCACACTCCGGGCCCGCTCGTCGGCGGGGCGGGCGGAGGCGCGGGGCATGGGAGTTAGGAGTTAGGAGTTAGTAGTTAGGAGTTAGGGGCCGGATCTTGAGCGAGTTCCTCAAAAAAGGAAAAGCGCGGATTTTTGTCCGCGCCTTTTTCTACTCTACCTATCCAGCATAGCACATTGGAGGGGGTAAATGTGCCACTTCGGGGTTGTCTGTAAATGATTGATTGCAGGCCTGTTATGTTGAACTATTGGCTTGTGAGGGACTTGACAGGGGCTATTCCGCCGGAAATGTGGGCAAAAATTTTTTCGTCGAGGAGATAGGGGTTAGCTAGATCGTAACGAAAGTTGCGGTAGGGCAAGAAGGCAGTAGCTAGTAGAGCTGGTTTCACAAATGCAATGACTGATAAACGACGCTTTCCCTCAGCGGCTAAAGCCGCGGTCTTCTTGATGTGCTTGCGGCACGGCTGAAGCCGTGCCCTTCCCAAGACGCTCGAAGTCATGCAATGACTGATAAACGACGCTTTCCCTCAGCGGCTAAAGCCGCGGTCTTATTGATGTGCTTGCGGCACGGCTGAAGCCGTGCCCTTCCCAAGACGCTCGAAGTCATGCAATGACTGATAAACGACGCTTTCCCTCAGCGGCTAAAGCCGCGGTCTTATTGATGTGCTTGCGGCACGGCTGAAGCCGTGCCCTTCCCAAGACGCTCGAAGTTATGCAATGAACTTGCGGGACGGGACACTAGTTAGTAGTTAGCGCGGACAGTGCGAACTGCCGGGCTGTCGAGCGCAGTAGAATGTGGCTACATGCCTGCCTGGCTGGATCAACTGAATCGAGAAGTGGTGGCCTGCACGCGCTGTCCGCGGCTGCGCGAGCACTGCCAGAAGGTGGCGCGGGAGAAGCGCCGCGCCTATCGCGATTGCCAGTATTGGGGCAAGCCGGTGCCCGGGTTCGGCGATCCGCGGGCGCGGGTGCTGATCCTCGGGCTGGCGCCGGGAGCGCACGGATCGAACCGCACCGGACGTCCGTTTACCGGGGATTCGTCGGGGAACTTCATGTATCCGGTGCTGCACGCCACCGGGTTCGCCTCGCAGGCCAAGGCGACGCACGTGGGCGATGGGCTGACGCTGAAAGACGCGTACATCACGGCGGCGGTGCGCTGCGCGCCTCCGGCCAACAAGCCGACACCGGGGGAGATGGCCAACTGCTCCCGCTTTCTGGACCGCGAACTGGCGGGACTGAAAGAGGTGAAGATCGTGGTGGCGCTGGGGCGGATCGGGTTCGACGCATATTTGAATTACCTGAAGCGCGGCGGCAAGCTGAAGAGCAAGAAGGAGTATGTGTTCGGGCACGGAGCGCGCTACTGGATGCCCGACGGGCGGCTGCTGCTGGCGTCGTATCATCCGTCGAACCAGAACACCCAGACGGGCAAGCTGACGGAGACGATGTTCCGCAAGATTTTCGAGCAGGTGAGAGAGTTGATCGCAGGCGGGGAGCTTGCGCCCGTGCGCCGCGAGCGCTCCAGCGAATGATTCACCGCTGATTGAGCCTGGCGTTCTCGGTCGATTCGATTTCCAGCACCGCAATCCATTGTCCGCTGCGCTGCTGCTGAAAGACGATGCGCGCGCCCAGCAGGCGCGCCAACACTTCCGGCGGCAGATCGCGATGGATAGCCGAAGAAGCGCCGCTGCAGGCGCTCCCAGCCGGGAATGCGCAGCGGACGGCGGGGCTCGTACTTGGTGGAGAAGACGAGCGCGGCGCGGTACTGGGAGCGCGCGGCGGCGGCGGCGAGGACTTGGGGGAGGGAGAAGTCGTCGATGCGGACCACCGGGACAACGCGGGAAACGTAGGCCGAGCCAGGGGCGCGTGAGCTCGTCGGAGGCAGGCCAGGCGGTGAGCACGCGTCCAGGGGACTGGTGCTGGAGGAGGAAGCGGGCGGCGTCCTGGTGCAGACGGACGTAGTCGGCGTAGGCGAGATTGTCTTCGGGCGCGAAGCGGTAAGGCGGATTCACCACCAGCGCAAGGATGAAGCCGGCACAGGCGATGGCGATGAACCCTGGCCACCAGGGAAGACGCCGGCGAATGGTGGAGACGCAGAGGATGACTACCAGCGGATAGACGGGAAGCAGATAGCGGGCCAGCACGGCGCCGCCAAGGATGGCGAGCGCCACCGCGTGAACGGCGATCAGCAGATAGAAGACGGACTGCGCGGGAAGGGGAATGCGTGGGAGATCGCGTCGCGGCGGGAGAAACATGGCGAACGCCGCCACCAGGGTGAGCAGGAAGATGTTCAGATAGCCGAACAGGTGCCAAAAGCGCAGCCCGAGCGCGGCCAGGAAGCGAATGGGATTGAGGGTGGCGCCCAGGTTGTAACGGAAGAATTCAGGATTGCCGAAGACGTGTCCGGTGCGCGCGTAGTGGAAGACGAACCAGGCGGCGAGGGGAGCGAGGGAGAGAAGCAGCGAGAACGATCGGGTGATCGGGTGATCGGACGATCGGGTGATTGAAAAGGCGTTGAAGATTGAAGATTGACGATTGACGATTACGTCAGGCTCTCCGCGAGTTTCGACAATAGCCCCTTCCCTTCGCTCGGGGCCGCGATGACGCGGGAACAATTTTGTGGCTGGCGAAATCAGTTCCCAGGCAAACAACGCCACCGGGACAAACGCGGCGGTCTCCTTGGCGAGACAGGCGAGCGCAAACAGGAGGATCGCGGGGAGGCGTCGAGAGGCGAGATAGAAGTCGAGTGCCCAGAGCAGGAGGCCGGCGGCGGCCATGTCCAAGTGGGCCATGGAACTCTGCGCGAAAAAGACAGGGTAGAGGGCGGTGCACACCAGCGATGCGAGCGCTGCTTGCGGGCCGGCCACGCGCCGCGCCAGGCGGTAGACGCCCAGCAGGGTGAAGGCGGCCACGGCCAGCATGGCGACGCGCGTGGTGAGAGGAGAGTAGCCGAAGATTTTCCAGGCGGCGGCCAGCCAGGCCATCACCAGCGGAGGATGGGCGTTGGTGAGGGTGGAGTGCGGGATGAGCGAGCCCGTGAGGTAGAGGTCGCGGGCGGCAGGAATGTAGTAACCGGCTTCGTCCCAGAAGTAGGGCAGGCGGAGGAGCGGAAGATGGAGCGAGGAGCAGGAGAGCGAAAAAGAACGGGCCGAGAAGGAGCGAGGAGGTCAAGAAGCGCGATCGGGACGCGGCGGCATTGGGGCTAGAGGGCGAGCGCGCTGCGACGTGGCCGGTCATGGGCGAGCGCGCTCCATGGTCAAGCTGGAATCAGTTGACGCCGCCGGGGGCGGCCAGATGGGGATCGAGCTTGATTTCGCCGAAGGTCTTCTCGTACTGGGAGACGTTCTGCTGCAGGATGCTCATCAGCGCCTTGGCCTGCTGCGGGCTGAGGTAAACGCCCTGGAAGTTGCGCACCTCGACCTCGGACTCGCTGGACTGCTGGAGGGTGCCGAAGACGAGGAAGAAGTCCCAGACGTTGACGCGCACCTGGACGCTGTTGGCGTAGCTGTCGCGGTACTCGGCGGTGTTGACCAGCTTGATGTTGGGCTGCACGGAAAATGACATGGGGGAAGTTTAGCAGTTGTGGGTGGTCATTTGTGAGTTGTCAGTAGGCCTGGAAAAAGAAGTAGATGGACATGACGAAGCCGAGAGTGATGACAACGCCGCGAATGAGGCTGGAATCGAGCCTGCGGGCGAAGCGTGCGCCGCTGTATCCGCCGATGGCGGTGCCAAAGATCATGACCAGGGCCTGCGGCCAGGCGATGGCGCCAGCCATGATG
The DNA here is from genome assembly GCA_963740615.1 of Terriglobia bacterium. Classification (GTDB taxonomy): domain Bacteria; phylum Acidobacteriota; class Terriglobia; order Terriglobales; family Acidobacteriaceae; genus JAIQGF01. The sequence goes on along the minus strand of CAVUEZ010000002.1, from coordinate 62,560 downwards.
AAGGTGGCCACGGCCACCACGTTGGAGACGCTGACCAGGTAGGTGCGGAGGCCGTTGATGGCGTGCATGTTTTCCAGTCCCATGAGGGCGAAGACGGCGGCGACCAGAATGGCGACACCGGCGCCGAAGTATCCGATGTAGATGGAGATGAGGAAGAGCAAGGCGATGGTGACGGCGCGCGTAACCAAGGAAACCCGGGGATGAAGCAGGGTGCGCTGCCGGATCCATTGGGCCAGGGGCACGCCGAAGAGGAAAACGATGGTGCCGCCGAGCAGCAGCCAGGGAATGATGCGGAAGAAAGTGGTTTGCGAAGTGTGCAGCAGGATCTTGGCGCCGGCGAAGCCGCCGATTACGCCAACCACGGTGAGCACGGGAAGAAGGTGCCGGTGGGCGGCCACTTCGCGGCGATAGCCGATGGCGCCGGCGATGATACCGGGCCAGACGGCAAGGGTGTTGGTGGCGCTGGCCTGGATGGGGGGAACGCCGGTGAGCAGAAGAACCGGGAAAGACAGAAACCTGCCGCCGCCGCAGATGGAGTTGAAGAAACCGGCGAGCAGGGCGGCGGCAAACAGGATGAGGGCGCCGAACAGGGACACTCGGAGAGTTTCAAGGTTCGAGCCTCAACTTACAAGGGGAAAGCCGGCATATTCGGTTAGCTGAATCCCAGGTTAGCGCCCAACACCAGGGCGCGAACCTGGGGCACCCGTGCAATTAGCGATTAGCGATAATTAGCGATTAGCAATTAGCTGAGTCCCAGGTTAGCGCCCAACACCAGGGCGCGAACCTGGGGCACCCGTGTTTCGCTGCGCTCGCTCCTTCGCCTGCGGCTCAGGATTTCGCCTGCGGGTTCCCGCTGCGCTCACGCCCGCAAGACGAACTTAACCGTTGTGGCTACGACAAACGGGGAATTTGAAACCTCCAGGGCTCGCTAGATAATGCGCAGGATAAGAAGAGGATCCAGAATCAAGAAAGGGAGGCGGGTAAGCGCCGCGCCGGGGCCGGAGGCTACCCGTTGTTGCCATGAAAAGAAGGAATTTGGCAAATCGTCTTGTGTGGCTTGCGGGCACGGTTCTGTGCCTGGCTGCTTTCGCCCAAGCGGATACGGTGTACAACTACTCCGGCAGCGCGATGTCTTGCGTGGGCGCATGCCCCGCGGCTACGCTGACGCTGAATGGCACGCTGACGTTGTCATCGCCGCTGCTGCCCAATCTGTTCTTTGGCGCTGTGACACCCACAAGCTACGACTTCGTCGTGACCGGGACGGCCTTCAGCTCGCAGCATTTCACCCAGGCTGACGCCGGGCCCGACTCCTTCTTGTTCATTACGGACGGTAGCGGCGTGATCACCGGATGGCAGATATCGTTTTCCGGCACGCTGCAGACCGCCTACTCCGTGGATTTTTTTGGCGGCTACGACAACTATGCCAACTCCACCGGAGCGGCCTTCAGCGCTACCAGCAGCGCCCCGGGCGCCTGGACGGTGGGGGCCGCCGCAGCCGTTCCCGAGCCTACCAGCCTGCTGCTGCTCGGAAGCGGTCTGGCTGGCCTGGCGGGTACAATTCGCCGCCGGTTCCGCAAGTAAACAACGGTTCTTCCAATCTTGAGCCGCCCTGCCAAGGCGGCTTTTTTCTTGATTGTCGTCTCTCGGAACAAATGGGAGCGCGCGAACCGAAGTGCCTTTTCGCGCTAAAAAGAATAATGGTAGTAACTATGGTTGGTGCGAAAGGGGGGATTCGAACCCCCACGGGTTTCCCCGCCAGATCCTAAGTCTGGTGCGTCTGCCAATTCCGCCACTCTCGCATGAGTTCATGATAGCAACAGGGAACGCATTCCCGACTGAGATTTCAGAGTGGCGATCCCGGTACACAAAGGCTGGTGCGGCTTCACGGAAGGTGTGTCCCTGCGGGCGAGGGCGCCCGCAGGAGCCGCTTTTGCCGCAGGGCCTAAAGGCCATCCTTTTCTGGGCCGTAGCTCGGCACGGCTAAAGAGGCTGCGGAAAAAATCTGTCTCGCATGCGATTTGGGAATGCAGGGGCTAAAGCCCCAACGTGTTTTCAATCATTTACGGCACGACTGAAGTCGTGCCCTGACACAAAAACGGCTTGCAATCGAGTTTTTCAGCAACCTGTAGAGCCGTGCCCTGACACGAACCCGCCGGTAATGCAACGAACTTACGACTCAGGGCACTATAGCGCACACGGCGGGTGGGACAAGCCGTGCCGGGGAACGGATGGGGCGGAGGAGCTACTGGACCCGGCTGAGGCCCTCGTAGATCCACATGCCGGCGATGATCAGGATGAGCAGGCCGGAGGCGCCGCCGAGGATGCGAACCGGCACGTTGACGCGGTTGAGGCGGGCGATCACCTGCTGCTGCTCGATCTGCATGTGCGATTCGGATTCGTTAAGGAAGAGCTGATCGTCCTCCCGCATGGCCAGGGTGCTGCGATAGATCAGCAGGATGACCAGAACGCCGGTCAGCACACCCCAAACGATCAGAAGATTGGTCAACGTCGATGACATGCGCCACCTCGGTTGTGAACTCGACCCGGTTGCCGGGCCCAAGCCCGGTTCCCTGGGGCGATTATATGCCCGGCGGAAAGCTGAAAACGGGGTTTATTTTCAGGGTTCCGGTCCAGGACCGGGGCGCAGGGCGGAGAAATGGAAGTGCGACCCCGGCCAAGGGAAGGTCATCTAATCAAGGGAGTTAGCATAGGGGTCACAGCAGGATGTGATGGCCCCGGGCAGGATGGTATAATCCGGCAGGAAGCTAGCTATTCGAGGAGAAAAAATGGCGACGACAACGGCTACCCCGACCAAGACCGCACCCCTCAACATGACCCCGAACGCGATCGCGAAAGTGAAGGAAATCATGGCCCAGCAGAACCCCGTGCCTCAGGGACTGCGGGTGGGCGTGGTGGGCGGCGGCTGCTCCGGGTTCTCGTACTCGATGTCGTTTGAGAACGCGGCCGGTCTGATGGACAAGAGCTACGATTTCGACGGCCTGAAGGTGTACGTGGATGCCACCTCGCTGATGTACCTGAACGGCGCCACCGTCGATTACGTGGAGACCCTGGAGGGCGCGGGATTCAAGTTCGAGAACCCCAACGTGAAGAGCACGTGCGGATGCGGCTCATCGTTTAACGTGTAAGAACTTTCACGCCCCAGGAAGCATAAGCCCTGCGGAGAACCGGGGCTTTTCGTTTGTGCGCTGGGGCGATGCGGGATTAGCAATTAGCGATTAGCAATTAGCGGTTAGCTGAGGCCCAGGTTAGCGCCCAACAGCGGGGCGCGAACCTGGGCCGCGCAATTAGTAAGGCTCTTAGGAAGTTAAGCGGCCTGTCAGAGGGTCCTTTCGGAGCTGATCCAAGAGGACGCGGTAGAGATTATCACGGCGATGATTGAAGCGAAATTCGGTTTCCTTTAAGTGAAGAACAAAGGTGTGAGCGGGGATGCCGTTGAACTTGGCCAGGCGTCGTTTGGCGAAGCTCCAAAAGCTCTCGATACCGTTGACATGGTTCTTGCGCACCGCAAACTGATGGGCCTCGTGATTGACCCGGAGATGTTTCTGATAGCCCATATCGACCAGGCCGTCGTAGCCGGACCAGCCGTCGGAGTGGATGACCGACTCCAGGCTGATACGGCCCAAAATGGCCTTCCGCAGCGTCTTTCGCCGGCAGTCGGGGACGATCTGGGTATAGACATAGCCATGGCGCTGGAAGATACCAAAGACGATCGTCTTGCCTCCCGCACCACGGCCGCGTTTACCTCGAACTCGGCGCGGCCCGAAATAGCTCTCATCGACTTCCACTTCTCCCGCGAGCGGGTTTTGCGCTTCGCACCAACGGGCGATCTGGCGCCGCAATTTGAGGTAAACCGTGTTCACCGAACGCACCGAAAGACCGGTGATGGCCGCGGCTTCGCTGGCCGTGAGATCCAAAGCGAAAACGCGAAGCAAGTGCCGAAAAAGCTTCTCCGAAATATGGGAACGGACGTAGTAACTCTGTTTTTGCCCGTAGACATTGGCGATCCGTCATTCTACAGGCCACTTAACTTCCTAAGAGCCTTAGTAATTAGAAGCTTACTGGTTCTGTTGACATCCTGTCGTGGTCCAAGCTTCGCGAGCTTTACCCAGGACTTCGCCCTGGGCTACCAGCGCTCGCCCCTCCGGGGCTTGGCTCAGGGGTTTTTCCTCCCCGGCTCTCAATTGGCAGGCTTGGACCGCGAGATGCGGCGCACGGCGACAGGTGAGGTCCATCACCGCAATCGGCCTGGCAGGGTGGTATGGAACAGCCAGAGCAGTGTCCGGCGCCGGCGTGTCGGCGGGCTGAAGGCATGGCGGCGGAGAGGAGGCGGCTGTGCCGATCATCACCATCTCGAGAGGATCCTATAGCGGAGGCAAGATGCTGGCCGAGTGCCTGGCGAGCAAGCTGGGTTACCGCTGCATCGATCGCGACCACATCATCAGCAAGGCGACGGAGTGGGGCGTTTCGCAGGATGACCTGCGAGCGGCGATCGAGGAACCGCCCAGCTTCCTGGGGCAGTCGCAACATACCAAGTACATTTACCTGGCATTCATCCAGGCGGCGCTGACCGAGGAGATCAGGTCGGGAAACGCGATTTACCACGGCCTGGCGGGCCACCTGCTGCTGGGCAAGGGACCGCACGTGCTGCGGACGCGAATTATCGCTCCCATGGAGTACCGCATCAGCAAGGTGCTGGAACGGTTGCAGTGCGACCGGGCGGAAGCGATCGCGCACATCGAAAAGATGGACAACGTGCGCCGCAAGTGGACGCAATTTCTGTACGGCGTGGACTGGGGGAACGCGTCGCTGTACGACCTGGTGCTCAGCCTGGAGCAGATGAACCTGAGGGACGCGTGCGAGGTGATTGCCGCCGCCGCCCAGCGGGAATGCTTCCAGTCCACCGGCGAAAGCCAGCGGGCGATGCACGACCTGGCGCGGGCAAGCTGGCTGAAGGCGAACCTGGCAAGGAATGCGGCCACCTCCGACCTGCAGTTCGAGATCACGGTGCAGGGGGACACGGTTGTCATCAAGGGAGAGATCAACAATCCGGCGCACGCCAAGAAGATTGCCAGCATCGCGCGGGAAGTGCTGGGAGTGAGCGACATCCACCTGGACCAACTGGAGCTGGCCAACCGGTTCTGAGCGGCGAATTGGCGGAGCGCGAGACGGCGAAATCCGATTTGGCGAGTTGAAGCCGTGGCTTTAGACTCTAGGGGTGAAGATTGCGCTCGGGCAGATCAACACCACCATAGGCGACTTCAGCGGTAACTCCGGCAAGATCATCGAGATCGCGCGGCGCGCCCAGGCCGGAGGGGCGAGCCTGGCCGTTTTTCCCGAGCTCTCCATCTGCGGCTATCCGCCGCGCGACCTGGTGGAAAATCCCAGCTTCGTCGAACGCAACCGGGAGATGTTGGAGCGGATCGCGGCGGAGACGCGGGGCATCGCCGTGATCTGCGGGCTGGTGACCCCGGCGCACGCCGACACGGGCAAGCGGGTGATGAACTCGGCGGCGCTGACCAAGGACGGCCGGGTGGCGTTCGTGCAGTCGAAGATGCTGCTGCCCACCTACGACGTGTTCGACGAGTCGCGCAACTTCGCCCCCGCGGCCAAGCAGGAGTTGGTGGCGTTCTGCGGCAGCCAGGTGGCGCTGACGGTGTGCGAGGACGCGTGGAACGACAAGAGCTTCTGGAACCGGCGGCTGTACGGGGTGGACCCGGTGGAAGAGCTGATGCGCGCCGGGGGCAGCCTGCTGCTGAACATCTCGGCGTCGCCGTTTTACGCGGGCAAGCGCGAGCTGCGGCAGGAGATGCTGGCGGCGCTGGCGACCAAGTACCAGACAACGGTGATCATGGTCAACCAGGTGGGGGGCAACGACAGCCTGATCTTCGACGGCAGCAGCGTGGCCATGGCGCCCGACGGGCGGGTGGTGGCGCAGGCCAAGTCGTTCGAGGAAGACCTGGTGTTGTTCGACACCGGTTCGAGGGCGGGCGAACTGCACGCCAGCGTGGAGGGACTGGAAGCCAGCGTGTACGCGGCGCTGGTGCTGGGCACGCGCGACTACGTGCGCAAATGCGGATTTCACCGGGTGATGGTGGGGCTGAGCGGGGGCATCGATTCGGCGCTGACGGCGGCCATTGCCGCCGACGCGCTGGGGGCGCAGAACGTGACCGGGGTGGGAATGCCGGGACCGTACTCCTCGCGGGGCAGCATTGACGACGCGCGCGCGCTGGCCGGGAACCTGGGCATCCGCTTCGAGCTGATCCGCATTACCGAAATCTTCGACGCCTACCTGAAGGGGCTGAAGCCGGTGTTTGCCGGGCGGGAAGAGGACGTGACGGAGGAAAACATCCAGGCGAGAATCCGGGGCGCGCTGCTGATGGCGCTCTCCAACAAGTTCGGCGGGATGGTGCTGAGCACGGGCAACAAGTCCGAACTGGCGGTGGGCTACTGCACGCTGTACGGGGACATGGCGGGCGGGCTGGCGGTGATTTCCGACGTGCCGAAAACGCTGGTCTACCGGCTGGCGCAGCACCTGAATTCGAAAAAGCCGGTGATCCCGCGGGCCATCCTGGAGAAGGCGCCGTCGGCGGAGCTGCGCCCCAACCAGAAGGACTCCGATACCCTGCCGGCGTACGAGGTGCTGGACACGATCCTGGAGGGCTACATCGAGGACACCAAGAGCGCGGAGCAGATTGCGGAAGAGCGCGGGTACGATAAGGAGCTGGTGCGAAGGGTGATCCGGATGGTGGAGCGCTCCGAATACAAGCGCCAGCAGGCCGCACCGGGACTGAAGATTTCGGAAAAAGCGTTTGGGATGGGGCGCCGTTTTCCCATCGCCGCACGCTCGGATTATTGAGGGCGGTTATCGGTTAACGGTTATCGGTTGACGGTTTACGGTTAACGGTTCGGGGGAAATGGTCAACTTCAACAGCACGGGCCATTCGACAACGCACGCCCGAAAACCGAAAACCGGCAACCGAACACGCTTTGAAAGGAAGCCATGCGCCGTTATTACGTGTTGACAGCCTTGGTGGTGATAGCCGCGTTCGCGCTGGCATCGGCCCAGGCGCACAAGGGACCCCGGGCGGCAGGACGGAAGGCAGCGACGGGGCTGCCGTCGAAGGCGACGGTGCAGTCGTTTCTGAAGCACGTGTTCGGTTATGAGCCCAACGTGAGCTGGACGATCACCAGCATCCAGCCGTCGCCGGCGCCGGGGATCGCGGAAGTGACAGTGAACTTTCAGTCGGGGACCAACGCCGGGCAAAAAAAGCTGTACGTGCTGCCCGGCCACCGGCACGCGATTGGCGGAGAGATGGTGCCGTTCGCGGGAGGATTCGGCAGCGACCGGCCATCGGATGCGGCCATCAACAACTTCGTTCGCGAGATGAGCGGAGGCGCGAACCCCAACATCACCTGGACGATTCTGGAGGTGAAGCCGAGGGCTGTGGACAACCTGACCGAGGTGACGGTGGTGCTGAACACGCCGCAGGGCCGGGGCGCGGCCTATTTCTACGTCACCCCCGACCAGAAGCACGCGCTGCGCGGCGAAGTGGTGCCGTTTGGGGCGGACCCGTACGCCGCCGACCGAGCCAAGTTGGAGAAGGGAATCAACGGGGCTGTGCGCGGGCCGGCGCACGCTTCGATGACGATCGTGGAGTTCGCCGACCTGCAATGCCCGGCGTGCAAATCGGCCAACCCGGAAATCCAGCGCCTGGTGGGCGACGAACCGAAGGCGCGCTTCGTGTTCCAGCAGTTTCCGCTGACCCAGATCCATAAGTGGGCGTTCAAGGCGGCGGAGTTCGGCGACTGCATTTACCGCGAGAACCCGGCGGCATTCTGGAAATTCCTGGAAGATGTATACAGCGCCCAGGAACAGATCACGCAAGCCACCGGCAATACCGAGGACGCGGGGCGCAAGGCGGTGCCGAGGCTGACGCAACTGGCGTCGCAGGCGGGGGTGAACGGGGAGAAGACGGCGGCGTGCGCCGAACAGCCGGCGACGACGGAGCGCATCAACCGCTCGCTGGAGCTGGGAAAGGAAATGAAGATCAGCGGCACACCAACGCTGTTCGTGGGAGGACGCAAGATTTCCAACCTGAGCCAGATGCCCTACGAGACACTCAAGCGCATGGTGGATTGGATGGAGAAGAAGTAATCAGCGATTAGCAATTAGCGATTAGGCGATTAGCGAATAGCGATTAGAACCGGTTTGCCCTCAGCGCCCGAGGCTGCTAAAAACGGTGCCGCAAAGCCTGCCCTTCATTGTTGCGAATTTTCCTGGACACTCACCCTTCGGCCTGGTTCGGGGCAGACCGTTGACGGACAGCCTGAAGGCTGTCCCCTTCGAAAATGGGAGTTGATCAGAACTTCCCTAACTGCCGGGAATCATGATGGCGCGCGGGCTGGCCTCGCGGGTGCGGGTGATGTGGGGAGTGATGAGCACCAGCAGCTCGGTCTCGGTGGTCTGCTTGTTATGGCTGGCAGTGAGGGTGCCAAGCACGGGGAGATGGGAGATTCCCGGCAAACCGGTGAGGCTGTTCTGTTCGGAATTGTCCAGCGATCCGGTGACCACGCCCGCCTCGCCGTCCTTGATGGTGATGGAGCCGGTGTACTGGCGGTTGCTGATGACCGGCACGCCGTTGAAGGACTGCGCGCCCAGCGCCCGAATCTCCATGCTGACATCGAGACGCACCTCGCCGCTGGCGTAGATGAAGGGTTTGGCCTTGACGCTGAGGCCGATGTCCTCGTAGTTGAACGAGGGAAAGGGCGCGGCGTAGCTCTGGTTCTGAAGCACCTGGGAAATGGCCGGGGTGTTGTAGATGGGAGCGAAGGTGGCGTTGAGAATGGGATAGCGGCTGCCGATGCGCATGGTGGCCTCGTTGCCCTGGGAGGCGCGCAGGGTGACGTGTTGCAGGCGGGAGACCAGCGATTCGTTGCGCGAAAAGGAAACCGAAAGCGGCGGGAAGGGAATGGCCATCAGCGTCTGCCCGCCGCCGAAGGTGGCGAAGGGCTGCTGCAGCAGCGGATTCTGCGACTGGTTCTGCACCTGGCCCAGCAGCGCGGCGATGGCGCTGGTGTTGGCCTGGTTGATGCCGCCGGAGGAGATGAGCTGGTTGATCAGGTCCTGCACGTTGGGCTGGTTGAGCAGGGAAGCCGCGGCCGAGCCCAGGCTGAACATCTGCCACTGCAGCGGCAAGCTGATGCCGAAGCTGCGCGTGAGCGTGCGGCTGACCTCGTAGATCTGGAAGTCGAGCATCACCTGCGGGCGCGAGCCGTCCAGCGACTGGAGGAAGGCGGTGGCCGCGTCGAGCAGGGGGGTGGGAGCGCGCACCACCAGGGTGGAGGCCGCCGGTTGCGGGGTGATGAAGCGGATCTGGAAGATGGTGCGCAGGATGTTGACGATTTCGTTCAGTTCCTGCGGCGACGCGACGTCGGGAATGAAGAATGAGCGCATGGACATGCGCTCAAACTCGGCGTGGTTCTCTCGCGTATCGGCGACGACCAGGAACTCCTTGGCGGAAAGCGGAGTCCAGAAGGTCTTGGTGACGAGCCCGGCCATGCGCATGGCGGTTTCAAAATCCACGTCCTCGATATCGAAGCGGACGGGCCGGGTGATGACCGACGGGTCGAAGCGCGGGGTAACGCCGAAGGCGGCGCCGATGGCCTGGTAAAGGCCGCGGGTATCGCCGCGGTAGTGAAACAGGCCGAGCACGTTGTTGCGCGGCTCCAGCCGCAGTTCGCCCGAGTCCTCCACCAGCTTGATGGCGTGGCTGCGCACCGGCGCTTCCAGCGCCGCCGAATCCTGCAGGCGCTGCGCGGCGAAGCTGTTTCCGGGGTCGAGCAGCAGCGCCTCGCGGAACTGCTCCGCCGCGGCGACATCCTTGTGCTCGAGCAGAAGGGCGTTGCCGCTCTGCACGTGGTCGTAGACGCCCTTCTGGCGCATGATCTCGCGCGCGGTGGCGTATTCGATATCGCGCGGCACCAGTTTGGCCGCCTGCTCGAAGGCCTCAAAAGCCTGGTCGAGCTTGCCCGCTTTCCGCAGCTTCAGGCCGCGGGCGAAGGCGCGCCGCCCTTGCTTCAACTCGTGCTTGGAAACGCCGCAGGCGGCAGGGGTGCGCTTCTCCGCGCATTGCTTGAGCTGATCAAGCGCCGCGGAAGGCGCCGCCGGGGGGGCCGATTGCCCCCAGGCCGCGGAACAAAGCAGAACTACGATCCCGGCGAGGAGCCGCATTGCTGGCCATTGTAACCGCTCAGCCGGCCGGCGCAACTCATTGTGAGCGGAGGAGCTCAGTGCAGCAACTCACACACAGTTGCGGCGCCAGCGGGCGGAGCTGGTCGAGGGCGAAAATCCCGGTGGCCACGGCGACGATGGGCACGCCCACGGCGCGCGCGGCGGCGATGTCGGAGGGGGTATCGCCGACTACGTAAATGGTGTGCCGGCCTTCACCCAGCCGGCGGCGGGTCTCGGCTACACCCTGGCGGAAGATGGCCTCGCGCTGCTGGTGGTGATCGCTGAAGCACCCAAACGAGAAGTATTGGCGCAGCCCGGCGGCTTCCACCTTCATCCAGCCGATGGGCTCCAAGTTGCCGGAGACGATGCCCAGGAGCTTGCCGCGGCCCCGCAGGGTATCGAGCAATTCGCGGATCGAGGGACAGATTTCGACGCGGATGCCGGCGGCGTTGCGGCGCACCTCATCGCACATGTGGCGCAGAAGTTCGGGCAACCTGCGCTCGAACTCCTCCGGGTCAACCCCGGCGCGCTCCACCACCGCCCGGAGAATGGCGAGGTCGGTGTTGCCGTGGACGGGAACGCCATCGATGGAGCCCTCAATGCCGAAGAAGGCGCGCAGGGCGTTGCGGAAGGCGCAGTAGTGCACGCCATCGCGGGTGTTGAGCAGCGTGCCGTCAATATCGAACAGGTAGGCGTCGGCTTGGGTCCAATCGAATGATTGCGGCGCGTCGGGCACTACAGGCTCGCTCCCTGGTGTCCAGGGATCATGACGCGCTCGACGGCGGTGGCGCGGCCGGTCTGGTCGTCGCACTCCAGGTAGACGCCGCAGAAGTGCACGTCGCCCTGGGCGGATTCCCAGCGCGCCGGCATATTGGTGAGGAAGCGCTGGATGACCAATTGTTTCTGCACGCCGATCACGCTGTCGTAGGGGCCGGTCATGCCGACATCGGTCTGATAGGCGGTGCCGCCGGGCAGAATGCGCGTGTCCGCGGTCGGGATATGCGTGTGCGTGCCGAGCACGGCGGTGACGCGGCCGTCGAGATACCAGCCCATCGCGACCTTTTCCGAGGTCGCCTCGGCGTGTATATCCACGATCACGATTTTCGCGCTCAGGTTAGCCAGCAGGGCATCGGCAACCCGGAACGGATCGTCGTTGCTGGGCAGAAAGACGCGCCCTTGCAGGTTGATGACCGCATAGGGGACGTCGCCGGCCTGCCCTTCGTAGACGCCCACCCCCGGCGTACCCACGGGATAGTTGGCGGGACGCAGCACGCGCCGCGCCGGGCTGTGCGGGTTGCCGTCGGCCGAATTGAAGTATTCGATGATCTCGCGCTTGTCCCACACGTGGTTGCCGGTAGTGAGCACCCTGATGTTGAGGTCGAACAACTCCTCGACGATCGGCGGGGTCACGCCAAATCCGCCGGCGGCGTTTTCCGCGTTGGCAATCACCAGGTCGACCGGACGCCGCTCGACGAAGGCAGGCAGGTGCTGGCGAACGCTGACGCGTCCCGGGCGCCCGAAGATGTCGCCAATGAAGAGAATCCGCACAGTTGCCGCACGTCCTGGTGACTAAACCTTTGATGGTAACACGGGGAATGGTCGTCGGTCGTTGGTCGTTGGTCGATGGCCAGCGGCTCTTACTGCCGCAACTCCACCGTGGTGAGGAAGTCGTAATTGCCGGGCGGGCTGATGTGAAAATTGGTGGCGCGGCGGGAGTGCACCACGATGTTGTCGAAATACCAGAGGTCGATGTAGGGAAGGTCCTGGGCGAGAATCTGCTGCAGTTGGAGGTAAAGCCGCTTGCGTTTCTGCTGGTCGATTTCGCTCCGGGCCGTGTCGATCAATCGGTCCACCTCGGGGTTGTCGTAGTAGCCGCGGTTGGCGCCCTTGGGTGGGGTGAACTGGGAATGGAAGACGTACTGGAAGATATCGGGATCGTTGTTGCCGCCGATCCAGCGCAGCGAATAGAGCTGAAACGCCCCTTTCTGCACGTCGGCGAAGAAGGTGGCAAACTCGAAGGTCTTGATGTCCAACTGCACGCCCACCTCGCGCCACTGCTGCTGCAAGACAGCGGCCAGCAGGCGCGAGGTTTCCTCGGTCGAGGTCTTCATGGTCAGGTGAAAACGGACGCCGTTCTTGGCCGGGTAGCCGGCCGCGTCGAGCAATTGGCGGGCGCGCTGCGGGTTATACGTGTAGGTGGGCAGGCCGGGGGCGTAGGCCCAGGATTGCGTGGGCAGCACACTGTCGGCGGAACGCGCCTGGTCGCGCCAGATGTAGTGAATGAGCGGCTGGCGGTCGAGCGCATAGGCGAGCGCCTGGCGCACGCGCGCGTCGCGAAGGATGGGGTCGCGCATGTTCACCGCAAGGTAGGCAAGGATGGTGCCGGGCGTCTCCTGGACCAGGAGATTGCCGTCCTGGCGCAGCGCCAGCACCATGTCGGCGGTGAGGGAATTGAGGGCGACGTCGGCGCTGCCCTTGCGCAACTCCAGCGCGCGCGTGGTGGTGTCCGGCACCACGGCGAAGCGCACGCGGCGCACGCGCGGCGGCGGCTGCCAGTAATCCTGGTTGCGCTCGATCACCACCTCGCGGTCCTGCTGGTTCCGCACCAACCGAAATGGTCCCGAGCCGATGGGGTGCTGGTAGAAGCCGGCGCCGCTGCCGTAGGGCACGATTCCGATGGCGTCGTTGGCCACATTCCACAGCAGGGAAGCCCAGGGCTGGTTGAGGTGAAAGACGACCGTGTAATCGTCAGGCGCCTCGATGCGCTCCACGAAGCGGTAGGTGCCGGTCTTGGTGGTGCGCACGGTGCGGTTGAGGATGGAGTCGAAGGTCCACTTCACGTCGCGCGAGGTGAGCGGCCGGCCATCGTGAAAACGCACATCGCGGCGCAGGTGGAAGACATAGGTCAGCGGATCGGGGATCTCCCAGTCGGTCGCCAGCCAGGGCTGGAGGTTGAAGTGGTCGTCGCGGTGGACGAGGGCGTCAAAAAGCAGCTCGTCGATGCGCTCCGATTGCGCGTCGATTCCGACCCGCGGATCGAGGTTGGTGGGGCTGCTCTCGATGATCATGACCAGCGTGTCGGAGGCAGGCTTCTTCGTACAGCCGGGCAAAAGCAAGCCGCAAAGGACGCAGAGAACGCAAAGAGAAAGGACGCATACACGCCGCGCCGGTTTGCGTCGCCTGCGGTTTAAGGTTTTCAGCATGGATCGGCTAACCAGCGGCCACCGGCCACTGCTTCTTCATCGCCTTGGCGAATTTTTCCGGCGGCAGGGTGTTCAGGACATCTTCCTTCCGCAGCCAGGCGCGCCGCGCCTGCAGCACGCCGTACTTGATCTTTTCCAGGTGCGAGGTGTGGTGCGCGTCGGTGTTGATCACCACCTTCACCCCGCGCTCTTTGGCCATGCGCAGGTGGCGGTCGCACAGGTCCAGGCGATCGGGATAGGCATTCAGCTCCATGGCCACGTGGTTGCTCGCGGCGGCGGCGAGCACCGCTTCCATGTCGAACTGGTAGGCATCGCGGCGCAGCAGGATGCGTCCGGTGGGGTGCCCGATGATGGAGACGTTCCTGTTCTCCACCGCCTTCAGCAGCCGCGCCGTCATCTGCTCGGGATCCTGGTTGAATGCGGAATGGACGCTGGCGATGACCACGTCCATCTCCGCCAGCACCGAGTCGGAGAGGTCGAGGGAACCGTCGGCGAGGATGTCCACCTCGATTCCGGCGAAGACGCGGATGCCGCCGAGCTTTTCGCCGGCCTGGCGGATTCTGCGGATGTGCTCCAGGGCGCGGCGGTCGTCCAGGCCATTGGCCATGGCCAGGTTCTTGGAGTGGTCGGTGATGGCCATGTACTTGTAGCCGCGGGCGCGCGCCGCCTCGGCCATCTCCTCGATGGAACACTTGCCGTCGGTTTCCACGGTGTGCATATGCACGTCGCCCTGGAGGTCGCCCTGTTCGATCAGCCTGGGCAGGCGATGCTCGACCGCCGCCTCGATTTCGCCGCAGTTTTCGCGCAGTTCGGGAGGAATACAGTCCATGCCGAGCTTGGCGTAGATTTCGTCTTCGGTCCTGCCGGCGACCCGCTTTTCCGTCTTGAGCATGGCCAGCCCGTATTCGTTGAGCGTGTAGCCGAGCTTGAGCGCGCGCTGGCGCAAGGCCACGTTGTGCGATTTGGAGCCGGTGAAATACTGCAAGGCGGCGCCAAAGGAGTCGGGCGGGAGCAGGCGCACGTCCACCTGCATGCCGCTGCGCAGCTTGAAGCTGACCTTGTTCTCGCCCCTGGCGATGACCTCCAGGATGGACGGGAAGCGCACGATCTGTTCGATCACCTGATTGCGCTGCCGCTCGTGCAGGCAGCACTTGCCGGTGACCAGCACATCGAGGTCGCCCACGGTCTCGCGCCCGCGCCGCAGGGAGCCCGCGGGCGTGATCTTGTCGACGCCGGGCAGATCGGCGAGGTGATCGCCGAGCTTGTGCGCGATGGCATCCGCGTCATCCAGACAGAAGCGGCCGGCGATGCTGCGGTAGGTCTCGATCGCCTTCAGAATCTTCTGCTCCTGCTTTTCGCCCAGGCGCGGCAACTCGCGCAGACGGCCTTCGCGCGCCAGCTTCTCCACCCCGGCAAGGTCGGCCACCTGGTAGGCGCTCCAGAGCAGCGCGATGGTCTTCGGCCCCAGTCCCTGGATCTTGAGCAGCTCAAGCATCGAGGGCCGGTATTTCTCCAGCAGCTTGGCGTGCACCTCGATCCGGCCATGATCATAAAGGTCCCGGAGGTGGGCGCTCATGCCCTTGCCGATGCCGGGGATTTCCAGCAGCTTCTTGGGTTCGGGAATCAGCCCCCAGACCGGCTGGTCGAGAGACTCGATCGCCTGGGCGGCGTTGCGGTAGGAGCGGACGCGGAACGCGTCGTCGCCGTTGATCTCCATCAGGTCGGCGGTCTCATAGAGGATGGAGGCGATGGTCTTGTTATCGATGGCGCGCTCGGGAGCCATGCGCTGAAATTGTATGCCCGCGGATGGGCCGCGCAAAAGCAAAGCCCAGCCAAGAAAGGCCGGGCTTTCGGAACGGGTTAGATTTTGGTGATGCTTAGGCCGTCAGCTTGGTGACGTTTCCGGCCTGAGGCCCCTTCTGGCCTTGGACAATTTCGAACTCCACGTCGTCGCCCTCCTGGAGGCTCTTATAGCCCTCGGAGACGATGGCGCTGTAATGGACGAACACATCCGGTCCGTCGTCACGTCCGATGAAACCAAATCCTTTTGCGTTGTTGAACCATTTCACTTTACCTTTGATGCGGGACACTTTCTCTTTCCTCCGTGCTCTTACCGCCACCGCGCCCCCTTACGCGCGCGGTTGAAACAGCCCCAAGATGAACGGCCAGGGAAGACGGAGAGCTCGGCTTACTGGCGCTTCGCCTGACATGGCAGAAGGGGACCTTGGGAATGGGTTAGGACTATTTTCCTGCCTTCCGCCGGGGTTGTCAAGAGAGTATACAGGGGAAGCACTGTATTTATGCGGGTCCGCGCCAGTCTCGTCCCAGGCCGAGGTAAGTAGATGGCCGGCCGGTGGCGGTAACCAGGTCGAAATGGGTGTCGATCACCTGCCGCGAGAGGCTTTTCGCTTGCTCGCCGTCCTTTGCGCCAGCCAGAGCGCGCCGGCGATGGTTTTGCCGTCGCGGATGGCGCCCTTCATGATCATGCGTACCAATTGCGAGAGCGGGAACATCCGCTTCTGGATAAATTCGTCTTCCTCCGGCTTTGCCTGGCCGCGTTGCAAACCGGTGGCCAGATACACGGCCATGGTTTCGTCGAGAAATCCCGGACTGGAGTAGAAAAACAGGGCCCGCTGCCAGCGCGCAGCGGTGTAGCCGGTTTCTTCGGCGAGCTCGCGGCGCGCGCCCGCGAGCTCGGATTCGCCCGGGTCGATGCGTCCCGCCGGCAGCTCCCACAGAAAATCCTGCGCGGGATGGCGATACTGGCGGGCGAGAAGGACGCGAGGATCGGCGCGGCTCTCGTCCACCGCCATGATAACCACCGAGCCGCTGTGGCGGACGACATCGCGCCGCACGAGAATGCCGCCGGGCTCGCGGACACGGTCGGTAGCCACGGAAAACACCGGCCCGCGGTAGACAACGCGGGAAGAAATGACCTTGGCCTGCTTGCGCTTGCTGGTGCGTGCCATGGAATGAATATACAGAGTTTCTCAGTTGTGGTTTCCAGTTTGCATTCCTGAACTGTTTCGTGCAGTGAAGTTTTGCGTGTTGGTTCAGGTTGGCAACTGGTATTCTTCGGCCATTTCATGCCTGGCAAGCCGAGCATCACGATTGTCGGCGCGGGAAACCTGGGCAGCGCCATGGCACGGGCGCTGCACGCGGCCGGCTACCGCATCGAGGAGATTGTGCACCGCGGCGGGCCGGGGGCGGCGCGCGCGCGCCGGTTGGCACGCGTGGTGGGAGCTCGGGCGGTTTCGGGCGATGGGGCACGGCTCTCGGCGGAGCTTGTCTGGATCTGCGCGGGCGACAGCGGCATTGCCGGCGCGGCCGCGGAGCTGGCGCGGCGCGGCCGCTGGGAAGGAAAGATCGCGCTTCATTCCAGCGGCGCCCTGAGCAGCGCGGAGTTGAAGCCGTTGCGCGACCGCGGCGCGGCCGTGGCGTCGCTGCACCCGATGATGACCTTCGTGCGCCAGGCGCGGCCGGAGCTTTCCGGAGTGACCTTCGCGGTCGAAGGCGATGGGCGCGCGGTGCGCCAGGCGCGGCGGATCGCGGTGGACCTGGGCGGACGCGTGATCGCCCTGGAGGCGCGGCGCAAACCGCTGTATCACGCCTTCGGCGCCTTCGCCTCGCCGCTGGTGATTGCCACGCTGGCGGCGGCGGAGCGGGTAGCGAAGGAGGCCGGCATCAAGCCGGCGGGCGCACGCGCGGCGATTGCCCCGATTCTTGCTCAGACCATTCGCAATTACCTGGCGCGGGGACCAGCCGGGGCCTTCAGCGGGCCGCTGGTGCGCGGGGACGTGGCGACCATCCGCCGCCACCTGCAGGTGCTGGGCGCGCTGCCGGAAGCGAGAGCCGCCTACGTGGCGCTGGCGCGATCGGCGTTGCGTACCTTGCCGGTGAAGAACCGGCGGGCGATGACCCGGTTATTGCGCGAGGCGTGAGATATTTTGCGTAACCCACCCGGCCCCTTTCGGCATCGAAATACCCATGCGCAAGCTGGTGCCGACGTTCACCCTGAGTTTTCTGGTGGCTTTCGCCATCGTCTTGTGGGCGGACACGCCCGGGACCTTCCGCGGGATCGTGGTTCACGGCCCGGACATGGTGCCCGGGTGGATGTTCCTGAAAAGCGCCAACGGCCAGGTGCGGCGGGTGGGAATCGGGCGCGCCAAGGTTATCTATGCCGAGGGCGTGCCGGCCACCGAACGCCAGAAGATGCCATCATTGTCGATCGTTACCGGGGCCGACGTGCGGGTCACGGCCAAGCAGGACCAAAAGGGCGAGTGGCGCGCCATCAAGGTGGAGATCCTCAGCCTCCACGGCCAACTTCCCATTGAGCCCTCGGAAAGATCGGAAGACCTGTTTAGAACGTAACCAAACCGGCGCCTGCGCTATCTCTCCATCGACCGTAGCTCCGAGTGCCCCTCCAGGGACGAACGGGAACGCCGAATTCCGGAACTTTCTTCGAGACTAGTTGCGCGCCGGAGGGTTAGAGCAGGGGGCAAGTGCCTGGTCCCGGGCTGGATTTCCTTGTTTCCCGAGCGATGATAGACACATCCAAGTAGCAGGCGAAACGGAGCGATTCGACCTTCATTTCGGCGGTATAATATGGGTAAATAGCTCGTCGGCAAGCCTGCTCAAATAAGGAAGTGGAACATGAAGTTTCGCGCCTACTCCCTCGTGGTTGCGCTGGTTATGGCCATCCTGACGCCGTACACGCTGGCGCAAAGTAATCCCAACCCCACGGGCACGCCGCCGGTGACAGGTACCCCGCAAACAAACTCCCAGGCGGACAAGGCCGATACCCCGGCGCCCGTCGACGAGACAGTCCCGCAGGTGGCCAATCCGCCCAAGGAAAAGCACGACAAGAGCAAGAACGACATCGACGCCATCGGCAACCGGAAGGTCGGCAACGGCAAGGGCCTGGGCAACTGGTACTCGCTGGAAAAGGAAATCGCCATGGGCAAGGAGTTTGCCGCCCAGGTCGAGTCCAGTGTGAAGCTGGTGCAGGACCCGGTGGTCACCGAGTACGTGAACCGCATCGGGCAGAACCTTGGTGCGTAACTCCGACGCGCGCGTGCCGTTCACCATCAAGGTGATAGATTCCGACGAAATCAACGCCTTCGCGCTCCCCGGCGGCTTTTTCTACGTCAACTCCGGCCTGATCATGGCCGCCGACGACGAAGCCGAATTGGCAGGGGTGATGGCGCACGAGATCGCCCACGTGGCGGCACGCCACGCCACGCGCCAGATGACGCGCGGGCAACTGGTGAACATCGCCAGCATCCCGCTGATCTTTGTCGGCGGAGGCCTGGGATACGCCATCCGCTCCGCCGCCGGAATCGGGCTGCCGCTTACCTTCCTGACCTTCTCGCGCGGGTTCGAGGCGGAGGCCGACTATCTCGGGCTGGAGTACATGTATAAGGCCGGATACGATCCCCAGGCCTTCATCTCGTTTTTCGAAAAGATCCAGGCCAAGGAGAAGAAAAAGCCGGGCACGCTCGCCAAAGCCTTCGCCACCCATCCGCAAACACCGGACCGGATCGAGAAGAGCCAGAAGGAGATTGCCGAGGTGCTGCCCGCCCGCGAGCAGTACGTGGTCGACACTTCCGAATTCGACAATGTGAAGGCGCGGCTGGCGGCGCTGGAGAACCGGCGCAAACTCACCGGCCCCGAAGACAAGGAAGGCCGGCCCACGCTGCGGCGCACCGCCAGCAATCGCAAGACGGATGGCAAGGGCAGTGGCGACGATGATCGTCCCACGCTGAAGCGTCGCGACGACAATTAAGAAAGAGTTTCGGTTTCAGTTTCAGCAAAAGCCGGCGGCCTTGCCGCCGGTTTTCTTTTTTCTTCAAGTGTCGGTGTCTGGAAACATCCGGAGTTTGAGCGGCGGCTTTGGCGAAACCAAAGCTGAAACTGAAACCAAAACTGAAACTGAAACTGAAACTGAAACTGTCAGACTTACCTGCGCGGCCGGTCGCGCTGGACCTTTATCGCGTTCAATTCGAGGCTGTCGTGGAAAAGCTGGTGAATGAGCACGCGTTGCGAGTGAATAGTGCGTCCCTGTTCGATGATCAGCAGCGACATGAAAACGGCGGCAGTGGCGAGCGCGGCAATCACAAGGTGCCGGCGAAAGCTGGTGAGCATACCTGGGCCTGCAGACTCTTCTCTTAGAACCGGCGGTGAGGCAGGAAGTTGGCTGGGCTGTGTCGTACGCGTAAGGATGCAGCAGAAGAACAGGCGCCCGGCGGGATGAAAACGAAAAACCTTCTCCACATTACCCCGCGGCGGTGGCGGGTCTGGCGCGCGGATTGATGGCCGAGAGGAGTTCTTCGGGGGCCCGTGTCCGAGTTTCCTGCAATCAGGCTGACTTGGCGAAGGGCTCAGCCGCTTCGGCGAGACCGGACTTCTCCCGCGCCGAAACGAACTTCATCTCCTTCCAGTCGTAGGCAAACTCCTTCCCGCAATCCAGGCAAACCACATAGGTGCCGGTGATGGAAGCCGCTTCGCTGCGGCGCTGCCCCGGTCTGGCGGTAATCGGGAAACTGTAATGCTTGTGCGAGCACCCGAAGAACACGTCCAGCACGTCTTGGATCTGTTTGATCATGGACTTACTCTTGCCTGCCGGTTCCATGCAGCAAGAAATCCTTTCCGCACTATTTCTTAGATTCCGAGTAGCTGCAAAAGGTTCGTTTCAATCCGCTGCTGGATTCGCTTTGGATTGTTAGGCTTGGCGGGGCGGTGGAAAACCGGGCCTGGCGGGGCTCCCGGGTTCAGGCCTTTTTGTGCTGGCACTTGCTCATGATCGCGCTATGCAGCCGTCCGCGGAGATCGTCGGGCAATTCGTAGATTTCGGAGTCGCGGTAGATTTCGATGGTCTTCTTGGTGGTGTTGCAGATGACGAAACAGTTGTGACACCACTGCAAATGGTCTTCCAACTCGGCGCGGGTGCGGGCGTCGAGGCTCTCGTCCAGGTAATCTGTAAGCTCTTTCAGAAAATCAGAGCAGTTCACTTTTTCGCGTCTCCGGTCTTGCGCTTTCTGAAGTACTTATTAAGCCTCTCGCGCAACTGCAGGCGCGCCCGCAGCAACCGAGATTTCACCGCCGGAATGCTCAAATCCAGGGCTTCGGCCGTCTCCTCGGTGGAGAGCCCTTCCACGTCGCGCAACACGAACACGGTGCGAAAGCTGGAAGGCAGGCCCTGGATGGTCCTGGTCAGGATGTCGCGCAACTCCGATTGCGTGTACAACTGCTCGGGGTTGGGACTCCAATCCGCCACCTCCCGCGGCATGGTGTCCTCGTCGGTTTTGACTTCCTCGTCGAGGGACACCGTGCGTTCCGGCCGCCGCCGGCGCAAGCGCATCAGCGCTTCGTTGACGGCGATCCGCACCAGCCAGGTATAAAACTTGGACTGTTCCTGAAAGTTATGCAGGTTCTCATAGGCCTTCAGGAACGCGTCCTGCACCACGTCCTCTGCATCCTCGCGGTTCTGCGTAATGTGCTGCGCGATGCGGAAGACGTTGCGGTCATAACGGCGGACAAGCTGTTCAAAGGCGCTCAGGTCGCCGGCTTTGGCTGCCCGCACCAGTTTCAGCTCATCGCTGACTGTTTCGTCCATTTTTTGGATGGCTGCCATCGCACTTCCGATTCAAGAATTTGCACGCCCGGGGCGGCAAACGGCTATTGTACCGATTGGAGGACGAGGGCGCAGCCATCTTTTGCCGAAGCGTCGGTTTTTCCCGCCCTGCGTGCCGGATTACGCCCGGAATCGCTCATTGACAGCGCAACTTGACTTCATATAATCGCGGCAACAAGCCGAGAAAAAAAACATGGCCGAGGCGAACAACATCCGGGAAGTCATTGAGCGCGTGGTGAGCACCAACCTGGTAACCTATCTCACCGCCCTGCGCGATGAATTGGTTGACCAGGCTTGCGAGCAGTTGGCGGAGCTGTTGCCGGTCGATTCCGGCGGAGGCGCGCCGGGCGCCACCACCGGCAGGCTGAACGCCGCCGTTAACAGCCTGCTGGAGTGTTCCACGCAAGCCGAAATCCTGGCGGCGCTCCTGGACGGGAGCACGAGTTTCGCGCAACGCGCTGCCTTGTTTGTCATCCGCGGCAGCAGCGCCACCGGCTGGCGCGCCGCCGGCCTGGACAATAACGAAGGCATCAAGTCGGTCGCCGTCGAGCTCGGCCAGGGGCTGGCAGCGCGCGCTTACCACAGCCGCGGTCCGGCCGCGGGCTCGGCGGTCGAATTCGATTCGGTGTTCGTTTCCACCTACGGCGCTCCGGCCGACGGAACCAACGCCTTGGTGGTGCCGCTCGTGGTCCGGGACAAGGTGGCCGCCATCCTCTATGCCGACCAGGGCGTAGCGCCCGGGGGCCGGCTGGACGCCTCCGCGCTGGAATGCCTGGTGCGTTTTGCCGGGCTCTGGCTGGAAGTCACGGCCATCCGCAAGGGCGGCTTGGCGCTCCCCGAGCACGAAGTCGAGAGGGTCGCGCCGTCGCCTCAGCCTCCACCTCCGGTCGCCGCGGCCCCGCCGGCCATCGCCCCGCAGACGGTTACTTCGACGCCTGCCGCGGTTGCTGCCGCTGTCCCGCCCATGCCGGCGCCGGTGGCGGAGGCAGCTCCGGCCCTCGAGACCGAGGAGGACGAGATCCACAAGAAGGCCAGGCGATTCGCCAAGCTCCTGGTGGACGAAATCAAGCTCTACAACCAGGCCAAGGTGGCGGAGGGGCGCGCCAACCGCGACCTTTACGCGCGCCTGAAGGACGATATCGAGAAGAGCCGCGCCGCCTACGACAAGCGCTACGCGGACACCGCCGCCGCCTCCGGCAACTACTTCACCGGCGAACTGGTCCGCATATTGGCAAATGATGATCCTTCTCTGCTCGGAGGCGGATTTCCGGGGTAAACTGAATCCGTTGTGCGTACCCGGTTTCTGGTCATCTTCGCCCTCTCTGCCATCCTTGCCACGCCCGGTCTGACTGCTACGGCAAGCGCGGCCTCGAAAACAACTGCCGGCAAGGAATCCACCGCTTCCCACAAGAAGAAATCGAAGCGCGCGAAGAAAGGCTCGAAGAAGCGCTCCCGCCGGAAGAAGGTCAGCCGCCGGCGGATCCGCCGCATTCATCGCGCCTTTGTCGCCTCCACTGAACTCAAGCCCATGGCGCGGCAGTTGCTGGAGAACCGCAGTCCCGCCGCTTATGCCGGGGTGGAAGCCTACGCCCGGCGGCACGCGCGCGACGATGCGGGCGTGCTCGCCAACCTGGCCTTGGGTTACGCGCGCATCCTCGATCATGATCCGGCGAAGGCCATCGTGCCGCTCAAGCTGGCGCATGCGCGCGCCGGCGACCTGGCCGATTACACCACGTATTTCCTTGGCTCCGCCTACCAGGCGACGGCGCAGACCGATCTTGCCCTGGCCACCCTGCGCGGTTTCAGCGCAAAGTATCCGGACTCGATCTTCGTGCGCGATGCGACGGTGGTTTATGCCAACGCGCTGTTTGCCTCTGGCGATGCGGCGCAGGCTGCCGCGCTGCTGGAGAAGTATCGCCGCCCCTATCGCTCCGACCTGGAGTTCTCCCTCGGCCGCGCGCTGCTTCGGGCCGGCGATACCGGCCGCGGCGCCGATGTTTTGCGTCACCTCTATTTCTCCGCTCCCCTGGCGGCGGAAGCCGATGAGGCCGGACAGTTGCTGAATTCCGCCGGCGGCCTGGGCGCCGGCTACGCGCTTCAGAAGACGCGCGCCGATCAATTCGCGCAGGCCCGCCGCTACCAGGATGCCGTCCGCGAATATCGCGCGCTGGCGCAATTGGCGTCCCCTCAAGACCGTCCGCAGGTCGAAGTCGCGCTGGCCGCCGCCCTCTATCACGGCGGTGACGACCGCCAGGCGCGGACCATCCTGGAGCCGATGTCGCTGCCGGCGGGGGAATTGAACGGCGAGCGCCTCTACTACCTGGTGGAGATGGCGCGCTCCGCCAACGATGACGACCGTCTCCTCGCCACCCTGGAGCAGCTTCGCCAAGCCGCGCCTTCCAGCTCCTGGCTGGAGCGGGCCTTGCTCAGCGTGGGCAATATGTTCCTGCTGCGCAACGACTATGATCGCGCCATCGACTTTTATCGTGAGATCGTGGAGCGCTTTCCCCAGGGCAAGCTGGCGCCCTATGCCAACTGGAAGGTGGCCTGGCTGAGCTTGCGCCAGCAACGCCCCGACGCCGCGCGCAAGGGATTCGAGGAGCAGATCGCCCGCTATCCTTCCTCGCCGCAGATTTCGGCGGCGTTGTACTGGCGCGGCCGTCTGGCCGAGGAGGAGAACAATCCCTCCCGCGCGCGCGTCTATTACCGGAAGCTCTCCGAACGCTTCAGCAATTACTACTACGCGAAACTGGCTCGCCAGCGCTTGCAGCAATGGAAGCCCGATGCGCGGCCCGATCCTGACCCGCTGCTGGACAAGATCCCCGCTTTTCGCTTGCCTGCGGCTCTCGCCCTGGAGGAGCCCCCGGCCGATGACCTGCGCGAGCAAAAAGCGCGGTTGCTGCAGAACGGCGGCCTGACCGAATTCGCCATTCGCGAACTGCAGGCGGCGGCCGAGGAAGAGGACGGTGCTTCCTGGGCGACGGCGGAGATGGCGCGCCTCTACCGCGACGACGGCCAGTACCATCGTGCCCTGCACGTGCTCAAGCGCGCCGTGCCCTCGTATTTCGCCATGGATTTGGACGCCCTGCCGCGGCCCTATTGGGAGGACCTGTTCCCCCGCCCGTGGTGGAGCGACTTGAAAAAATATTCGTCAAGCAACGGCTTGGATCCGTACCTGGTGGCCTCGCTCATCCGCCAGGAATCGGAATTCAATCCGGAGGCCATCTCGCGCGCCAACGCGCTGGGGCTGATGCAGTTGCTGCCCAGCACCGGGCGGAAGCTGGCGCACTCCATGAAGGTGCGCGGCTTCTCCAGCCAGCGGCTGCTGCTGCCCGAATTCAATCTGCAATTGGGAACGCGCTACTTCCGCGAACTGGTGGACCATTTCGGCGGCCGCCTGGAATACGCGCTGGCCGCCTACAACGCCGGGCCCGACCGCGTTGACTCCTGGCTGGCCAACGGCAAGTACCGCGACGCCGAGGAATTCGTGGAGTCGATTCCGTTTACCGAAACCCGCGAGTACGTGCAGGCGGTGCTGCGCAATGCCAGCGTCTACAAGCAGCTCTACGGAACGCCGTAAACGTTGACGGTTCTCGGTTATCGGTTTTCAAGCTCCACCGGATGGTTTTGAACCGATAACCGGCAACCGTGAACCGATAACAACTACCGCAGTGCTTTTTGTTCGGCGGGAGTTTTCGCGAACAGAATCTCCGCCACCAGCAGCAGCGCTCCGATCACGATGGCGCTGTCGGCGATATTGAACGCCGGCCAGTGATAGCTGCCGAGGTAGAAATCCAGGAAATCGACCACGTGGCCGGTGAGCAGCCGGTCCCACAAGTTGCCGATGGCGCCGCCCAGGATGAGCGACAACCCCACCCCGGTGGTGCTCATGCTGTGGCTGTTCTTCCACAGCAGCGCCGAAACCACCGCCAGGGCAAGCAGCGAGAACAGCACCAGGATTGCGACCTTCCATTCGGAGGGGGATTCGGCAAACAGGCCGAACGCCGCTCCGCTGTTCTGCACGTGGGTGAGGCGGAAGAAAGGCAGGACCGTAATGCTGTCGTGAAGCGTGATGTTGGTGGCCACCAGCCACTTGCTGAGCCGGTCCAGCACCACCACCAGCAGCGCAATCAGGAAGTGATACTTGCGCATGGCGTGCTTGTCGTGGATCGGCTTAGTGTCCATCCGCTCCCGTCTCGATTTCCTTCAGGGCCGCGCTGCAGCGCTCGCACACCGTTGGATGCTTCGGGTCGATTCCCACCTGGGTGGAATAATTCCAGCAGCGTTCACATTTTTCGCCGGGAGCCCTGCGGATTTCAACCGTAATTCCGCCCCCGCTGCCGTTTTCCGACGGCGCCGCTTCCAATTGGACGTTGGACACGATGAACAAGTAGCGCAAATCCTTCTCGTGCCGCTGCACCGCCGGGTAGAGGGACTCGGGAACGCTCAGCCGCACCTCCGCCTCCAGCGACGATCCAATCTGCTTCTGCGCGCGCGCCGTCTCCAGCGCCTTCAGCACCTCGTCGCGCACCCGCGCCAGGTCCTGCCACTCGGCCAGCAGTTGCTGCGTCGCCTGGCTCTCACGGGAGAATCCCTCGCCCGGTATCGTCTCCGGCTCGGGGAACTTGGCCACGTGCACGCTCGGCTCGCGGCCGGCCATCTTCGGCAGGTAGCCCCAGATCTCGTCGGCGGTGAAGCTCATCACCGGCGCCAGCAGCCGCACCAGCGCCTCGCCGATGCGCCAGATGGCCGTCTGCGCCGACCTCCTCCCCCGCGAATCAGGGGCGTAGGTGTAGAGCCGATCCTTCACGATGTCGAAGTAGGTGGCGCTCAGTGCGTCCACGCAGAAGGTGTTCACATCCTGGAAGACGCGGTGGAACAGGAAATCCCTGTACCAGCCGAGCACGCGCTCGGCCATCTGCGCCGTTTGCGCCAGCGCCACGCGGTCCAGGAACTCCATCTCGGCGAACGGCACCGCGTCGCGCCCGGGATCGAAGTCGTACAGGTTGCTCAGGATGTAGCGGAAGGTATTGCGGATTTTCCGGTAGGTCTCGGCGATGCGCTGCATCAGCGCTTCATCGGAGCGCACGTCGTCGCGGAAATCGACCGACGCCACCCACAGCCGCACGATCTCCCCGCCCATGCGGTTGGCGATGTCCACGGGGTCCACGTCGTTGCCGAGCGACTTGGGCATGGCGCGGCCCTGCATGTCGAGCGTCCAGCCGATGGTGCCCACCGTCCGGTAGGGCGCCGAATTGCGCGCCCCGATGGCGCACAGCAGGGAAGAGTGGAACCAGCCGCGATACTGGTCGCCGCCCTCGAGGTACAAGTCCGAGGGCCAAGGCAGGTCCGGCTCGCTCGATTGCACCGCCAGGTAGCTGGAGCCGGACTCGAACCAGACATCGATGATGTCCATTTCCTTGCGGAAGCGCGTGCCGCCGCACTTGGCGCACTGCGTGCCCGCGGGCACGATCTCCTCCGGCTTCCGCCGGTACCAGGCGTCGGAGCCCTCGCGGCGGAACAGCTCGACAATTGAGCGCTCCACCTCCGGCGAGCGCAAAATCTCGTTGCAGCCCTCGCAAAAGATGATGGCGATGGGCACGCCCCACACCCGCTGCCGCGAGATGCACCAGTCCGGCCGGGTGGCGATCATGTTGGAAATGCGCTCTTCGCCCCACGCCGGGTCCCAGCGCGATTTCTTGATCTCCTCCAGCGCCCGGCTGCGCAGCGTCCCGCCGCCCACACCGGGGTCCCCGGACGCGCTTCGGTTGCGCGTTCTGGGGTGGCGATCTTCGCTTCCATGGAGATGAACCACTGCTCGGTGGCGCGGAAGATCACCGGGTTGTGACAGCGCCAGCAGTGCGGATAGGAGTGCTCGATCTTCTCCAGGTGCATGAGCACGCCGCGGCTCTTCAGCAGCTCGACGATATGGTCGTTGGCTTCGAATACCTTTCTGCCTTCGTACTCCGGCAGCCCGCTCCGCAGGCGGCCCGCCTCGTCCACGTTGCATGTCTGGTCGAGCTTGTATTTCTGCCCGCTGTAAAAGTCGTCGGCGCCGTGCGAGGGAGCGGTGTGCACCGCGCCGGTGCCTTCTTCCATGTGACGTAATCGGCGAGCACTCCCAGAATCTGCCGGTCCGGCCACGGCAGGAACGGATGATAGAAGTACGCGTGCTCCAGCTTGCGTCCCGGGAAGCGCGCCACGATCCTTCGCGCTGCAACCCGCACTTCTCCGCCGTTACCTGCGCCAGCTTCTCCGCCACGATGTACAACTCGCCGCCGGATTCCAGCGCTACGTATTCCTCGTCCGGATGAAAGGCCACCGCCATGGATGCGGGCAGCGTCCACGGCGTGGTGGTCCAGATGATGGTGTTCACCGGTTTGCCGGCGACGCGGTGCGATCCCAGCTCGGCGTCGATCAACCGCGGGTCCGACTGCATCCGGTATTTCACCCAGATCGACGGGCTCACGTGGTTCTTGTATTCCACCTCGGCTTCCGCCAGCGCCGTCTGGTCGTGGATGCACCAGTAGACTGGCCGCAGGCCCTTGTAAACCGCGCCCTGCTCGACAAACCTGAACAGCGTGTCGATCACCACCGCCTCGTATTCCGGCGTCATGGTGGAATACGGGCGCTCCCAGCGTCCGAAGACGCCGATGCGCTTGAACTGCTGCCGCTGCAGATCGAGATATTTTTCCGCGTACTGGCTGCAGGCCTGGCGAACCTGCAACGGGTCCATCTCCAGCTTCTTGCCGCCCAGCGCCTCGTCCACCTTGATCTCGATCGGCAACCCGTGGCAATCCCATCCCGGCATGTAGGGCGCGTCGAAGCCCGCCATGTTTTTCGACTTCACGACGAAGTCCTTCACCGTCTTGTTCAGCGCCGTGCCCAGGTGGATGGGACCATTGGCGTAGGGCGGCCCGTCGTGCAGCACGTACATGGGCGCGCCCCGCCGCGCTTCCCGGATGAGCTCGTAAATCCGCATCTGTTCCCAGCGGGCCAGCATTTTGGGCTCGTTCTGGGGCAGATTGGCCTTCATCGAAAACTCGGTTTTCGGCAGGTTGAGCGTGGCTTTCAGTTCTTGCGGCAATCCCGTTTTGTCTCCGCGTGCAGGGGGTATCCGTTCATTATAGCGGTCACCGCAGCAACTCAGGACTTTCGCCCATCAGTATTTCCGTTTGTCCGCATCTCTGTTTGTCCGCGTCCTCGAGAAGCGAACCGCTTCGAGACCGATCGCCCGCCCGCTAAACCGAAAGATCATGTCCAACCGGCGCTGTCCATTCGCACGCGCCATCCGGGGGCAAATCTTGGCGCCACCATGTAAAACTTTCGTGCTAAGGCCGCACACCGCGACTCCCGCAGCAACTCCGTGTTAACCTATACGCACAGGCGGTTAGGGTGAGTTCGACCGTGGGTTCGCGCGGCGCGCGCAAAATAATAAGAATTCCGCACGTGGCCGCAGGCTGGACTCCGTCTTGTGAGACGCTGCATCTAATTTCCTGTGTTCGCGTGGCCGCGCTGCTCGTTTCTGGGCGGTTGCGGAACCATTTGTGAGTACCGTCGAGCCACTTTTTGGCAGCGCTTGCGGCCGGGCGGTGCCGGGGACTATTCGCACCTCCAAGTGCTCCCGCCATCAAGGGGAGAGCAACTTGGCACCAAATGTGCTCATCCTCTGAAAGAGGCGTAGCTCCGCCGCCCAGCGCAGTTGGGCAAAGGCAACGAACCCGGGACGAAACGTACTATGGCACAACGTGTTGTGACTTCCCCATCCGAGGATGATGTTCGGCGGCAAGCCGTCCCCGAACTGAATCTGCTGCTCCCCCAAGAACAGTTCGACCTGCCGTTGTGGAAGTCCCTGCGGCGGCAGATCCATGAATGGCGCCATCCCGTCAAGCTGCCTCCCTTGCAGTTGACGTCCAAGCCGGTGCCGGTGCGCGAGATCTGGGGCGCCTACAACTACAAGAAGCGCGGCCTCTACGGTTCCACCGCCTTGCACATGCTGGCCATCGGCGGCCTGATCGCCGGCTCCATCCTGGGCGCCAGGGTAGTCAAGGAAGTCAAGCAGCAGGAGACCGTCACTCTGGTCGCTCCCGACATTTCGCAGTACATGCCGCTGTCCTCCAAGAAGAACGACACCATCGGCGGCGGCGGGGGTGGCGGCGACCGCGACAAACTGCCCGCTCCCAAGGGACGCCTGCCCAAGTTCGCCATGGAACAGTTCACCCCTCCGGCCATGGTCATTCGCAATGACCATCCCAAGCTTCCCATGGAGCCCACCGTGGTGGTTCCGCCGCAGGTGAAGCTGGCCCAGGCGGCGCTGCCCAATTTCGGCGATCCCAAATCCATCATTCCCTCCGGTCCGCCCTCCAACGGCACCGGTTCCGGCGGCGGCATCGGCTCCGGCTCCGGCGGTGGCGTCGGTTCCGGCACCGGACCCGGCGTGGGCCCGGGCCGTGGTGGCGGCATCGGCGGTGGGGTATTCAAGGTCGGCGGCGGCGTCTCCGCTCCCCGCGCCCTGTTCACCCCTGATCCCGAGTACTCGGAAGAAGCGCGCAAGGCCAAGTACCAGGGCACGGTGGTGCTGTGGCTGATCGTCGATCAGGGCGGCCATCCGCACGACATCAAGGTCGCACGCTCCCTCGGCATGGGCTTGGACCAGAAGGCGGTCGAGGCGGTTCGCCAGTGGAAGTTCGAGCCCGCCATGAAGGACGGCCGCCCGGTGGCGGTCCAGATCAATGTCGAAGTAAACTTCAGGCTGTACTAGAGATATTGGCTGTAGCGAATACATGCAAAAGGGAGAAGCCAGTTGGCCTCTCCCTTTTCTCTTTGTCCTCCGGGGCCAGGCTGGTACATCCGCCCCGCCTGGTCAGCGTCGAGTTCTTTCCCCCTTTGGATACGTAGGCCCCGGCTCCCTCGCCGGGATCACACCCGACTTGCCCAGACTTCCAGCCGCGGTGGCCGCCCTCGGCCGCCGCAATACCCGCCCGCGCTCGGTGAATTCGATCACCATGCTGCCGTCGGGAGGAAGGCGGGTGGGGTTGCGAACCGCCGCTCTACCAGATCGTGGGAAGCGCCCCCGAGCGGCGGATCTCCGCATCCGCGGTTAGCAGCGGCAGACCCTCGACCAAAGCGGTGGCTGCAATGATGCGGTCTGCGGGATCTCTGGGATAGGTTGTCGGGAGCCCAAGCACACGCACACAGACGCGAGCCGTGATCGGGAAAACGACGAAGCGCGTTTCGACTTCCTCGAGAAAGGATTCGAGGCTAATGTCGAGATCGATGCGCCTCTTGCTCGCCAGCGTAGCCAGTTCCCACAACGAAATATCGGAAACGGCCAGGCCCTCTCCGTGCTGCCGGGCAGCGGCGATCGTAGCTCGCGCCTTCTTCGAAAGCCTGCTTTCGTCACCTGCCAGCCAGATGACAACATGCGTGTCCACCAGAATCACTTCAACTCGCCCCACTCGTCCAGGGACAAGGCGGGGGAAACCACGTCGCCTGTTATCCTGATCTTGCCCTTGAGGAAGCCGAAAATGTCGTCTTCTTCCTTCTTCACGGGAACAAGTTTTGCCACCGGTTTGCCGCGTTTCGTGATCACAAGCGTCTCTTTTTTTGCCTGAACCTCATCCAGCAAGGCCAAGCAATGCACCTTGAATTCTCCCGCCGCAATCTTCTTCATAGGAGCCATCCAATCATGGTCATTATACCATGGTCATAAAATGAAGGCCGCGATGGCACCACGAGAGGCTGAACCAGTGCGCAATCAGATGAGGTTTATTTCCGCCGCCCGTGAGCAAACAGACGCTGCATGTTCTCGGCAGCCGGGCGCGAGCAGCATTCCCCCGGGGGTATGGGCGCCCCGTGCGGGCATGTCTTTGGGTGTCCCAGGAAGGCGCAGATTTTTTCGGTGGCTTCCGGCGAGAGGATGTGCTCGAACTTGCACGCCTGTTCTTCGATCTCGGCTTCGTCCACCATGCCCAGGCTTTCGGTGAACAGGCGCTCCGCCAGCCGGTGCCGCCGGATAACGTCGGCCGCCCGCCGGCGCCCGCGTTCGGTGAATTCGATCACCATGCTGCCGTCGGGAGGAAGGTCGCCGCTGTAGATCATGGCGTCGTGGCAGGGATTCACCACGTGCTTGTGGGCGTGCGGCTGCGGCGGATGCGGCGCGGCCGTCACCAGCTCCAGCTCAATCATGCGCTCCAGCGCCATCGACGGTGGCAGCGCGCCCGGCCCATGCACTTCCATGCGTCCCAGCTCCGCGCCTTCGCCGTGCTCCTGCAGCACCCAGATTTCCTCCAGAATCTCGTCGATCTGCTCTTCGTCGCGCAGGGCGAAGGTTTCGCTGGCCGCGATTTTTCCATGGTGCAGCTCGATCCGCCGGTCCGCCATGCGCGCCACCACCGGATCGTGCGTCACCATCACGATGGTGCGTCCCTGCTGGTGCAACTGGCGCAGCAAGCGCATCACGATCTCCTCGTTCTGCGCGTCCAGGTTTCCGGTGGGCTCGTCGGCCAGCACGATCTTCGGATCGTTGATCAGCGCCCGCGCGATGCACACTCGCTGCTGCTCGCCGCCGGAGAGCTGCGCCGGCAGATGACGCGCGCGGTCGCTCAGACCCACGCGGTCCAGCGCCTCCAGCGCTTCCCGCTCGTCGGTCATGCTATGGAAGTATTGCGCCAGCATGATGTTCTCCAGCGAGGTGAGGTAGGGAATCAGGTGGAACTGCTGGAAGACGAAGCCGATCTTCTCGGCGCGCACGCGGTTGAGCTCGGAGGTGGAGAGCTCGGCCACGTTCTCGCCGTCCAGCCAGATTCCGCCCGCCGTGGGCCGGTCGAGGCAGCCGATCAGGTTGACCAGCGTCGATTTTCCCGAGCCCGAGGGGCCCATCAGCGCCAGCCACTCGCCCGGCGCGACGCTCAGCGACACGTTGTCGAGCGCCTTGATGACGCCGCCGTTGGCTTCTGCTTTGGCTGGATATTCCCGCGAGACGTTGACGAGCCGGATCATTTCATTCTCCCCTCAGGATGGTTGCGGGCTGCACCCGCCGCAGCAGGCTGATAGGCAGCGCGGCGGAAATGAGAGCGACCAGGATGCTGCCGGCGAATACGGCAGGGAACACGCTGAAGCGCGGAACTACGGCGGCGTGAAAGTTCACCCGCCCGATCCAGGCGGCCACGCCGACGCCGATGGCGAACCCGATCACCGCGCCGACGGCGCCCAGCGCGGCGGCCTCGGCGGCAAAGAAGCTGTTCACCAGCCGCTCGGAGGCGCCCAGCGCCTTCATGATGGCGAAATCGCGGCGCCGGTCCAGCACCCACGCGGTCAGCGTGGCCAGCACGCAAAGCGCGGCGGTGAGGATGATCATGGCGACCGCCGCCAGCAGCGTGGCGCGCGTCTTGCCCAGCACCCGCGCCTCGCCTTCCATGATCTGCCGCACCGGGCGCACCTCGGCCGCGGGCAGCGCTTGCGAAAGCCTGGCGATGAAAGCGTTGATCTCCTGCGGGGTTCCGCCGGCGCCGATCTCGATGGACGACGGCTGCACGCCCGTCCAAGCGGTGAATTCCTTCAGGCCGAGGTACACGCGGCTGTCCTCGGCGGCGCCGGTGCGTAGCGTGCCGGCGGGCGTCAGCGCCAGGTTGCGCCCATCGAAGGTCAGGGTGAACGGCTGGTTGCCGGGGGCGACCACCGCCGCCGCGCGGGTTCCGATGAGCGCCGAATTTGCGGCGCTGGGCCAGGCTGTTACCGACCACCAGGCGTCCAGCTTGCGCACGCGCGCCATGTCGGTGCCGGCCACCGCCACCGGCGTGCCGTTGGCGGTGCGCGCCACCGCGTAGGCGAAGGGAACGGCGGCGCCGCGCGCGCCGAGCAGCGCATCCACGCGCGCCAGGGCATCGGGCGGCAGCGCATGGCCGTCGCGCGCCACCACCACCACGTTGGCGCCGTAGCTGCGAAACTCCTTGCGCAGTTTCGCCTGCACGTCCACGTAGAGGTTCATCATCGCCGTGGCCACCGAGGCCGCCACCACCACCGCCAGCAGCGCCGAGATCACCCGCCCGGGCTTGACCATGGTGGCGCGCATCAGCATGCGGAGAAACATCGCGCCGCGGCTGCCGGTGCGCCGGTGCCGGGTTGGCGGAGCAGAGACCAGCCTCATGCGTCACCTCGCAGAACCAGTACCGGTTCGAACATCATGGCCTTGCGGATGGAGGCGGCGCTCCCGGCGAAGGTGACGAAAATGGCCAGCCCGATGACGATAGGGAAGAGCACCGGCTGCACCGCGATGCGCGAGTTGAACACCCAATGTCCGATCTGTTGCGCCATCAGGTTGCCGAAGGCGAAGCCGGCGCCGCCGCCGAGCAGCGCCAGCAGCGCCGCCTCGGCGAAGAACAAGGTCGCGACGGCGGCATTGCCCGCGCCCAGCGCCTTCATCAGCCCGACCTCGGCGCGGCGCTCGAAAATCGCCGTGGCCATGGCCGCCGATACCGCCAGCGCCGAGGCCAGCAGCGCCGCCAGCGTCACCAGCAGCATCAGTCCCTGGATGCGCTCCAGCACCGTGCCTTCGTTCTGCGCTACCTGGCGGATCTGCTCGGCGTGCGAATGGGGAATCGTGGTTTGGAGGTCGTGCGCGATGGAGTTGGCGTAGGGCGAGCAGAACCAGCGGTCGTACATCTCCGGCGAGAGCGTCTTGGGATCGCGGCGCGCCAGTTCGTCTTCCGGCTTGGTCAGGGCGCTGACCAGCAAGCGGCGCACCGCGCCCGGGCGGCCGAGAATCTGCTGCGCCAGCGCCAGCGGCGCCACGATCTGGTCTTCCTCGTCGCCGCCGGTGGAAAGGATTCCCACCACGCGCAGGCTGCGCCCGGAAACTTGCAGTTGATCTCCGGTTGTGCGGCCCAACTGCCGCGCCAGGCGCTGTCCGAGCAGGACGTTGCTGGTGGATTCGTCGTCCGGCCAGGCGCCGGCGACCTTCCACCAGGGATTGGTGGTTCGCACCCCGGTAGTGAACGGCTCCGTGCCGTTCATGAGTTTCTTGGCGAAGTAGGTGCCCAGCAGTTCCACTTTTTGAATTCCGGCGCCATTGGCAACCGATGCGGTGACCGGGAGCATGGGCGCGTAGCCGACAATGTTGTGCCGCCAGAACATGCCGTTCATCCTGGCCAGGTCGGATTCCTTCAGGTAGGCGCCGTCGCCGGCGGGCTTGAGGTTGACGCCGCCGATTTCGACGTCGAGCGAGTCCTGGTCGGGGGTGACGACGAGGTTGGCGCCGTAGCTGCGCAACTCGCGGTTGATCTTGTCGCCGATGTCGGTGGCCACGGCGATCATGGCGGTGGCCACCGAGACGCCCAGGGTGATGGCGATCCCGGCCAGCAGCTTGCGGCGGCGCTGGCGGCGGAACGATTGATAGAGAAGGCGGGCAAACATGGCGTCAGTGCTGGAAATACTTAGAGCTGGCGGCCAGGTCCGCCTCGGCAATGATCACATTCCCCGAGACCGTGGTGGCCTTCAGCGGAATGGGGTTGCAGCCGCCCGCCTGGCCCACGGACTGAGGATTGATGGGCGCGGCGCAGTTCTTGCAGATGATGGTGTTGCCGCGAATGTAGAAACCGACATCGCCGCAGATCTCGCACGAATCGAGCGCCGTCCCGATGCTTCCGTCAGGCCGGCGGATCATCCAGAAGCGGACATGCTTGCCCTGGATCTCCGCCACGAAGCGGTGCAGGTCGCCGTCGTTGACCTGGGCGACGGGGATGGTGACCACGCCTTGGGTGATGCTGACCGGGATGGCCGGGGAAAGCGAGGTGGTGCTCTTGGCGTAGATGAACTGCGCCGTGATCAGCAGGATGAACAGAAACGAGCTGGCATAGACGGCCGAGGCCCACATGCGCTCGCGCCGGGCGGTCCACTGGGCCTTGCGGCGCTGGGCGGCGGAACCCTCCACGGCCAGCACGGGCTGCCGGCGGCGGTATTCAAACAGCACCATCATCCCGGCCAGGGCGAGGATGGTGACGAAGAAGAAAAGGTCGTTCCGCACGATCGGGCCGATGAACGCCATCTCCTGCTTGCTGGAGGGCAGAACGCCGTTTTCGGAAAGCTCATGCAGGCCGGAGATGGTGAGCTGAAAGGCGACGAAGAAAAGAATCACGGTAGTGATGCGGAAGAACTTCTGCAGATTGACGCGCACGCTGCCCTTGACGAAGGTGACCCCGAAGACCACCGCCAGGGCCACGCCCAGCAGCGTGCCCAGAAAGCTCATCAGCTCGGTGCTGTTAAGGGAGACGGCGGAGAGGATGAGGACGGTTTCCACGCCCTCGCGCAGCACCATGAGGAAAACGAAGGCGAACAGGCCGGCGCGCGAGCCGCGGGCCGCCAACTCGCCCACCCGGCCCTCGATCTGGCCCTTCAGCTTGCGGCCCGCCTTCATCATGAAAACGATCATGGTGACCACGAAGACGGCGGCCACCAGCATCACCCAGCCCTCGAAGATGTCCTGGTTGAGCCGCAGGCGGGAGAGGACGGCGGCGGCGGCGATGCTGCCCAGGGCGGCGGCGGCCAAGGCGGCGTAGACCGCCCGGCGCAGGTCGGGGCGGCCGATCCTGGCGATGTAGGCGAGGGTGATGCCGACGATGAGGGCGGCTTCGACGCCCTCGCGGAGGGTTACGATGAGGGCTTCCAGCATGGAGCCTCCGCGCAAATGAAATTGAAATTCATTTTCAATTCCGAATTCTATGCCCGCCAGCCACCATGGTCAACGCGGAGAGTCACACCTGCATGTGATTTCAGTCACAGGGGAAAACACCAGGGCGAACGGCGCCCCGGCCGGGAGGCGAAAGGCGGGCCCGCCGCGCCCACCCGGGGTTACATCTGCCCGCCGGCCGCTCGCGTCTAACCCACACAGGCCATGCTGCGGATCTCGATTCTTCGTTCCTTCCGGAGCCTGGAGCCGCTGCGCGAGGTCTGGCAGCGGCTCTACCGCCCGGGCCGCCAGACGCTGTTTCAGAGCTTCGCCTGGAACCTGCTGGCGGCGTGCGTCTTCGCTGCCGGCGCCGAGCCCATGGTGGTGCACGCCGAAAGCGACTCCGGCGCCGCCATCATTCCCGCCTGCATCGCCGGCGGCCGGATCGGCTTTTTGGGCGAGGCCCTCTTCGACTATCGGGACGTGCT
Organism: Terriglobia bacterium; assembly: GCA_963740615.1. Lineage (GTDB taxonomy): Bacteria > Acidobacteriota > Terriglobia > Terriglobales > Acidobacteriaceae > JAIQGF01. The sequence continues at coordinate 26,319 of CAVUEZ010000002.1, read as the reverse complement.
GGCGGCGGGCGACCGCGAGGTGCTGCGCCGCGCCTGGCAGCAACTGGCAAGGCAGGGGCAGCCGCTGGAGGTGACCGCGCTGCGCGGCGAAAGAGCGCGCCGCGAATGGCAGCAGATGGGGTTTTCTCCGGCGCCCTTCTGCAGCGCACCCGCGGTTCGTAGGGAGGACATCTCGGCCGACGATTTCGCTGCCCGGCATTACCACTCGGCTCGCCAACTGCGGCGGCTGGCGCGCGCCGGAGTGGAACTGCGCAGCCATGCCGGCTCCGATTCCGCCATGGTGCGGGAAATCTACCAGGCCAAGGCGAGGCAGGAGATTGCCGCGAATCTGTTTGCGGACAGCCGGCGCATTGACTTCATGGTTGCCATCGCCGACGCCGATCCCGGGTGCGAGATCTTCACCCTGGAAGCAGGCGGCAGCCTGGCGGGCGCCCTGGTCAGCTTCCGCGACGATCGCGTACGCCGGTTCTACACCGTCTATTACGACCGGCGCTGGGCGCATTATTCACCCGGCATCGCGCTGATTCACGAGGTGACCCGGCGTTCGCTCGAACAAGGCCTCGATTGCGATTACATGACCGGCGAGCATGCGCACAAGACGCGCTACGCCACGCGGCAGGTGCCGCTGTTCCGGGTGGAAGCGCAGGACGGGGAACTGGCGCGCCTGCTTCATGCCGGACCGGCTATACCGGTGGCCGCCTGAGACTCACAAGCTTTTCAGGAACCGCTTGGCTTCCTCCAGCCGGGGGAAGAGCTTTTCCTCGGCCTGGAACTGGGGCGGATGCACGCACCGGCGACTGCCGCGCAGCCGCACCGGATGTTTCAGGTGGAGCATCTCGTGGTAAACGAGGTACTCGACGGCGTAGCGGGGCACCTGCGGCCGGTCAAAGACGCGGCTGACGACGATGGCGTTGTGGGCGGGATCGTAATGGCCGAGGGCCCTGCGCGCGTGATCGCGGCTCCAGGTCATCCGCGGCCGGGCCAGCAGTCCGTGGAAGAAGCGGGTGTTGAGCTCGTCGAAGATGGCCTCCAGATCGTAGACGCTCCCGCGCGGGCCCTGGATCTGTTTCCGGCCGCGCAACTGGCGCACCAGGTGCGCCTTGGCGTTCAGGTCGCGCCGCCCGCAGTGCCGGCGATAGCGCCGGGCCAGCGCGGCGTCGATGGGCTTGCGGTAGAGCTTGGCCAGGAGGATGTGGGCGATGGCGTAGAGCACGTCGTCGGGCGCTCCCTCCAGCAGGTCGGAGAAGCGCACCTTCACCACCCCTTCGCGCAGGCGGATGGTGTTGTTGATATTGGCGAAAGCGAAGAATTCGGCGTGGAACTCGGGCATGGGCGCGCGCGGGCGCAGGTCGCGGTAAGCGTGCTGCAGGATGGGAAGGAGACGGGGGTTCATGGGGATTTCAGATTTCAGATTTCAGATTGCAGATTGGTTGGGGGCGCTGTCAACCGGGAAAAATCATTTTTTCCGGGGAAATCGCGGGCAGCGTTGAATCTTAGATCTTCAGTCTTACCTACTGTTTCTTCCTTGCTTTCTCCTTCTCTTTTTCCTTGGCTTCCTTGAAGGCGGCTTCCTGTTCGGCGAGCAGCTTGCGGGCGTCGTCGAGGCTGCCGTTCACCGCGTCGATGGCGGTGTCCAGGGCGAAGCTGTAGGCGGCGGGTTCGCCGGCCTTGCCGCCCGCTCCCGGCCCCTGCTGCTTGAGGGTGCGCAGCTTGAGCTGGAATTCGGTATCGCCTTCGATCACCGGCTTGAGCGCCTTGCGCAGGTCGAACTTGCGGTCGGCGTAATCGTCAAGGTTGTCGCCAATCTCGTCCACCAGCTTGGTGAAGTCTTCCAGCAAGTCGTGGACACGGTCACCGCGTCCGGCGGCGAAGCGCGGATCGCCGCGCAGTTGCTCGATGGTGGCCAGGCGGGCGCGCGCGTACCCGGCCATCAGCTTCAGGCGTTTTTCCGGTTCCTGGGCGGTCTCGCGCAGGTCATCGATTTCCTTCTGGTTGAGGGGTTCACGCCCGCCAATCTGGGCGGCCAGCGGCGCCGCGGCGATGAGCGCGGCCGCCAGCGCCAGGACGAGGTGTGCTCTGCGCATGAATCACTTCCTGAACATGCTGTTGAGAAGCTCGGTACGGGCCTGTTCCAGCTTCTGGATGGCGTCGGCGACCGGCGGCCGCTGGTCCAGGTCGAGCGAGCGCCGGATGTCCTCCAGCCGCATCGAGATCTTGCGGATGGCGATCTCGGTTTTCTTCATCCGCTTGCGGGTCTGGCGGGATTGTTCGGCGGCCCTGAGGCCGTAGGTGACCACGTCGGCCAGCGCGCTCCTGGCCTCGGCCGGATTGGAGGCCTGGAAAGCCTTGTCGGCGGCGTGGAGCTGGCGCTGGGCGATTTCGGTGCATAGCTCCACCTGCTGCTTGGGATCGGCGTGCTCCAGGCGCGCCTTGAGCTCGTCGACCGTGTCAAGGGCCAAGGCCAAGCCCGAGGCGAGGACGATCACGGCAATCAACAGCTTCTTCATCATCTCTTTTTTGGCTCAATGGCGATCAGGCGATGCCGCGCCTGCCATTCCTGGTCGGGAAATTTCCCGTTCGCCGCCGCCAGGAACCGGCGGTAACTGTCCGCCGCCTGCTGGTAGGCGCGCAGATGGTCGTATGTCGTGGCGCGCAAAAACAGGGTCGCCGGGACCTCCGGCAGGTACTTGGCGCGCAGTTCCAGCGCCTTGAGCGTGAGCTGGTAATCCTTATTCTCCGACGCGGCCAGCGCCAGGTCTTCATAGGCGGCGCCCAGGTCGGGCTTGAGCCTTACGGCGGTGATCAGCTCGCTTTGCGCCTCGGAGAACTTCCGCTGTTGCAGCAACGCGGCGCCCAGGCTATGGTGCAGCTCGGCATCCCGCGGCTGCTTGCGCAGCGCGCCGCGGAACAGTTGCTCCGCCTTGGCAAACTGCTTGTTGGCGATGTACATCGATCCGAGCTCGCGCTCTATCTTCGGGTTGTCGGGAACCAGGCGCAGGGCTTCCTCGAGCTGCGCCTGAGCGTCCTCGCTCTTGTTCTCCGCCGCCAGTACCCGTCCGAGTTGCAGGCGGGCGTTGGCGTTTTTCGAGTCGACGCGCAGGTACTGCCGGAGCGCCGTCTCCGCCTGCGGCAAGCGCTTGCTTTTCAGGTAGAGGTTGGCCAGACCGGCGAGCGCCTCGGCCGAGTTGGAATCGCGGTCCACGGCCGCCTTGTATTCCTGCTCGGCGGTGGCCGTGTCGCCGAGTCTTTCCGCGGCCACGGCGAGAGACAGGTGATTGGAGGCATCCTCCGGCTGGAGGTCGGCGGCGCGGCGAAAAGCCTCCAGCGCCTGCTTCGGGTCCTTGGGCTCGAGCCACAGGCCCAGGGCGCGCCAGGCGCGCGCCAGCTTCTGGTCAGGATGCTCGGTGGGCGTCAACTGAGTGGCCGCGCGCATGTATTTCTCCGCTTCCGGATCGCCGTTGCGCGCCAGCAGGACGCCGAGATTGAAGTTGGCCTCAAACAGCTTGGGATAGGCGTCGATCGACTTGCGGTAGGCGGCGATCGCATCCGGGGCGCGCTGGGTGGCGCTGTAAACCAGGCCGAGATCGTACCAGGCGCGATAATTGTGGGGATCGTTCTGAACCGCCTGATGGAGCGCCGTCTCGGCGGTGCGGTAGTCGTTCTTGCCCATGGCCGCTTCGGCCTGAACCACGGTGGCGGAGCCGAAATCCTCGGCTACGCGGTGATGGCGCACGGTGGGCTTGGAGGTCTGGGCCGTTAGACTGCCGGCGCAGGCCAAACCGAGCACCAGGATCAGCTTGCCTCTATTTGCCGACATTGCTTCCTGTACCGCGCCGGCGAACCGCGACCGCCGGTTCGCGGGCGGGGGCTTGCGATCGGGAGTTCCCGTTTCCCTGTAAGATGCGCGCCAGCCATCTCCCGGTGTATGACCTGGCATGGCGCGCGATCGCCTCCGGAGTGCCGGCAGCGACCACCTCGCCGCCGCGTTCGCCGCCCTCCGGGCCCAGATCGATGACCCAGTCGGCGACCTTGATGACCTCCAGATTGTGCTCGATCACCAGCACCGATCCGCCGCCCTCGATGAGCCGGCGGAAGGCGGCCAGCAGCTTGCTGACATCGTCGAAGTGCAGCCCGGTGGTGGGCTCGTCGAAGATGTAAAGCACCCGCGGACGCCGCCGGCGCTCCTCGGCGTCGTGCCGCTGGGCGAAGTCACGCGCGCGAGTTTGCAGGTGCGCCGCCAGCTTGATGCGCTGCGCCTCGCCACCGGACAAGGTGGTCGCCGACTGTCCCAGGCGCAGGTATCCCAGACCCACTTCCTCCAAAACCCGCAACTTGTCGGTGATCTTCGGGGCCTCGCGAAAGAATTGCAGCGCCTCGCGCACGGTCAGGTTGAGGACGTCGTGAATGTTCTTGCCGCGGTAGCGGACGTCCAGCACCTCGGGCTTGAAGCGCGTTCCCTTGCACTCCTCGCACACCAGTTCCACGTCGGCGAGGAATTGCATTTCCACCGTGACCGTGCCGTCACCCTGGCAGGTTTCGCAGCGTCCGCCGGGAATATTGAAGGAGAAATGCCCGGCACTGAAGCCGTGTTTCTGCGCCTCGGGCAGGGAAGCCATGAGCTCGCGAATGCCGTCGAAGGCCTTGATGTAGGTCACCGGGTTGGAACGCGGTGTGCGGCCGATGGGCGACTGGTCCACCAGCACCGCCTGGTCCAGGAATTGCGAGCCGCGCAGCCCGGCATAGCCATCCGGCGGCGCCGGCATGATGCCGTTTCCCTGTTTCAGCGCCACGGCCAGGGCATGGTAGAGGATGTCGTGCACCAGGGTGGACTTGCCCGATCCCGATACGCCGGTCACTGCTACCACCATGCCCAGCGGGATGCTGACGTCGATGTTCTTCAGATTGTGGGCGCGCGCTCCCAGCACTTGCAGCTTCTGGATGCCGGGTTTGCGCCGCTGCGGCGGAATCTGGATGCGCAGCTCCTGCCCGAGATACCGCCCGGTGAGCGAAGCAGGCGTGTTGCGGATCTCCTCATAGCTGCCGCTGGCGATCAGGCGTCCGCCATGCTCGCCGGCGCCGGGGCCGAGGTCGAGGATGCGGTCGGCGGCGCGCATGATCTCCGGGTCGTGTTCCACCACCAGGATGGTGTTGCCCAGGTCGCGCAGGTCCTGCAGGATCTTGATCAGGCGCGTGGTGTCGCGGCTGTGCAGGCCGATGGAGGGCTCATCGAGCACGTAGAGCGTGCCCACCAGGCGCGAGCCGAGGGAGGTGGCCAACTGGATGCGCTGCGCCTCGCCGCCGGAAAGCGAGGAGGACAGCCGGTTCAGCGTCAGGTATTCGAGCCCAACGTCGTTCAGGAAGAGCAGGCGGTCGCGGATCTCCTCCAGCAATTTGCCGGCGATTGCCGATTCCTGGACGGTGAGCTTCAGGGAGGCGAAGAACTGCGCCGCCTGCTCCACCGTCATGGCGCAGACCTGGCAGATGTCCTTGCCTTCGATCTTGACGTGGCGCGCCTCCGGCCGCAAGCGCGCGCCGCCGCAGGTGGAGCAAAGCGAATATCCGCGATAGCGGCTGAGGAAGACGCGCACGTGCAGCTTGTATTTCTTGCGCTCCAGGTGGGCGAAGAAGCCGCGCACGCCCCAGAATTTTCCGTCTCCTTCGATCACCAACTGCCGCTGCTCGGGCGAGAGCTCGCTCCAGGGGACATCGAGCGGAACGGCGGCCGGCTTGGCCCAGCGCTTCAGTTCGGTGAACAGCGGGCGGTACTTGGGCTTGGTCCAGGGTTCGACGGCGCCCCCGGCCAGCGTCTTGCTCTTGTCCGGCACCACCAGGTCGAGGTCGAAATCGATGGTGTTGCCGAAGCCCTGGCAGCGCGGGCAGGCGCCGTAAGGATTGTTGAAGGAGAACAGCCGAGGCTCCGGCTCCTCGTACTTGATGCCGCAACGCTTGCACTCGAAGCGCTGGGCAAAACGCAGGCGCTGCGGCTCCTCGCCCTCCCGCGGCGCCGTCTCCAGCAGCGCCTCGCCGGCTTCGCGATAGCAGGTCTCCACCGCATCCACAATGCGTGCGCGCTGGTCCGGCGCCACCACGATCCGGTCCATGAGGATAAACACCGGCTGGGTGAAGTCCACGTCCAGCAGCGATTCCGGGGTGGAAAACTCGAACACCTGGCCGCGCTGGAAAAGCCGGTTAAATCCTTTCTTTCGCAGGTCGAAGAGCGTGGCCTTCAGCAGGTCGGAGGCTTCCAGCTTGCGGGCCGCGGGAAGCTGCTTCTTGCGCGCGCGCGATCTCGGCTCCTGGGGAATCAGGCGCCCCTCCGGCGGCTGCAGCGGGAACAGCGCGTTCAGCCGCGTGCCTTCCGGCAGCGCCAGCACGCGCGTGGCCACGTCGTCCACCGTGTCCTTGCGCACCTCCGCCCCGCATTGCATGCAGAAGGTGCGGCCGACGCGCGCGAACAGCAGCCGCAGGTAGTCGTAAATCTCGGTGGCGGTGGCCACGGTGGAGCGGGGATTGCGGGTGGTGTTCTTCTGCCGGATGGCGACCGCGGGAGCGATTCCCTCGATCAGGTCGACATCCGGTTTCTCGATTCGTTCCAGAAACTGGCGCGCGTAGGCGGAGAGCGACTCCACGTAGCGCCGCTGTCCCTCGGCATAGATGGTGTCGAAGGCAAGCGAACTCTTGCCCGATCCCGAGACCCCGGTCACCACCGTGAGGGTGTTGTGGGGGATTTCGAAATCGATGTTCTTCAGGTTATGTACGCGGGCGCCGCGGACGACTATGGTTTCCGTTGACATCAACACCGCCGCAGCCGCGCTCGTCCCCGCCCTTGGGGCCTGCATGGGGATTCGGGAATGCTGCGGAATCTATTGATTATAAAGCCTCGCTTCCCGGCTCCACAAACCCGGAATGCCGCCGCCCGTCAGGAAAGGGATCTTCACAGCCGGGAGAGCTTGCCAAACCTCATATATCGTCCTACGATGTTTGGCGCAGGTGAGCGGCTGGCGAGACATCCCGCTGGATTCTTGCCGCATCTCAGGATCAAGCGCGCCCACCCGGCGCGCCTTTTCCGCGAACCCGGAGGAGGTCACGATGGCCCCGATCTTCATTCTCGGCGCCTGGGTTCCGATGGCTGGCGTCACGCTGGCGCTGTGCATCGGTCCGGAACCGGATCACCCCCAGCCACCCGCTTCCGCCCCGCGCTCCCGGCCCGGCTCCCTCGATGTCCACGCTTCCGCCACGGAGAGATTGCCCGGAACCGCCCCCAACCTGTCTTTCTACTCCCGGCAGGCCTCTTCCGAACCTTCGTCCACGGCGACGCCGTCCGGCGCTTCCCCGCGGCCTTGGCGGTTGTAGCGGAAGGCGAAGCCGACCAGCCCGGCCATGATCCCAACCGGCGGCAGCAGCAGGGTGATGATGGCGCGCCTCAGCGCCGCCTGGCTGGCCTGGTTGCCGCTGCCCGGGTTGTAGCACAGCGGACAGGCGAAAGCGGGCGCCGCGCTCAATACCAGCAGCAACAACAGGCTGGAGAGTCGTGTCCGGATCATCATTTCACCCCCAGGTTCAGGATGCGGAAGGCGTCGGGAAAGAAGACGCACATCAGCACCAGGCACATGCACAGCGAAGCCATCAGGATGCGCCTCATGCGGGTGACCTCGTAGCGCAGGTGCATGAACCAGGAGATGATGAGCGCCGCTTTCACCACGGAAAGGGCCAGCAGGATGGACAACATGCGCAGCGGCTGCAGTTGCTGGTAGGCGAGGATCACCTCGAAGGCGGTGATCGCCAGCAGCGTGCCCCACACCACGAAGAAGGGAAGATGGCTGTGTTCCCGGTGCTCCAGGGCCTTGCTTCTTGCGACGATTGCATCGCTGCTCATGCCGTATCTCCTATCGGATGCGGGCGGACATCAGGTACACCAGCGGAAAAATGAACATCCACACCAGGTCCACGAAGTGCCAGTACAGCCCGCTGGTCTCGATATCGTTGGAGGAAAACTTCCTGCCCAGGCTGCGCACCGTCATGATGCCCAGCACCACCACCCCGATGGTCACGTGCAGCATGTGCAGCCCGGTCAGGGTGAAGAAGGTTCCCCCGAACTGGGGCGCCCCCCAGGGGTTGGCGTTGGGCGTCATGCCCTCGTGGATCAGCCCCAGCCATTCGCGCACGTGCAGCACCACGAACATCGCTCCGCAGAACATGGTGGCCAGCAGCCAGCGCACCGTCGCCTTGCGGTTGCCGCGGCTGGAGGCCGACACCGCCAGCACCATGGTGAGGGAACTGGTCAGCAGGAACCCGGTCATCACCGTGGCGTTGATGATGCTGGCGCTGTGAAAGGGCGTGGGCCAGGCGGGATTGGAAATCCTTCCGTAGCTGTAGGCGAACAGCAGCGCTCCGAAGGTGAGCGAATCGGAAAGGATGAACAGCCACATCCCGATCTTGTTGGAGTAAGTCCGGAACAGCGACGGCTCGAATTCGCCCTGGTCCAGTTGGTGCCCCACTGCCACATCGGCCATGTCTCAAACCTCGAATCACGCCGCGAACTTGAGCAGCGCGAAAATGTATAGCCACAACAGCGCCATGAAATGCCAGTACCAGGCGGTCACGTCCACCACGATCCGCCGCCGCTCCAGCGGCTGCGGCCGGAACACCGCCGCCAGGGCGTAGAACAAGGCCACCACGCCGCCCAGCAGGTGGATGGCGTGGGCCCCGGTCAGCACGTAGAAAAACGAACTGCTCGGGCTGGTGGAGAGATAGAAGCCGCGGTGCGCCAATTCGCGCCAGGCCAGCACCTGCCCGAGCAAGAAGCCGAGCCCGAGCACCACCGTCACCGGCAGCCAGGGCACGCCTCGCCTGCGATCGGGCGCGATTCCGGGCATGGCAATGATGGGGGCGACGGCCGCCTCGGCAAAGGCCGCCCTCCTGGCCATCTCGACGGTGAAACTGCTGGCCAGCAACAGGCAGGTGTTCAGCAGAAGCAGCCCCATCGGCAGGTTCACCGGCTTCCAATCGCTCACGTAGGTGTTGGTCGCCGGGTCGTAGTTGCCCAGTCCCTGGCGCACGATGTAGGCGCTGGTGAAGGAGACGAACAGCATGACCACGGCCGCCAGGCCCACCATCAGTCCCAGCCGGTAACGGCGCAGGCGCTCGCCGAAATCGGGGTAGCTGTCGTCGCGTCCGCCACCGCCTCCGCCGCCGTAGCCGGGAAAACGAATCACCGGCGGACGTCCTCCGCCACCGATTTTCGGGGTAGCGGGCTTTTCTCGGACCTTTAACGTCGGACTCAAAGTCGCCATGCCATTCAATGCGCGCTGCTGCTGGTTGCCGGGTCGGTCTGCATGATGTAGTCGCGCTCCGCGCCCGGCACTCCGTACTCATACGGCCGCGTGGTTCACCACCGGGATCCGCCCGGCGAAGTTGTCATGCGGCGGCGGGGAGGGAATGGTCCACTCCAGCGTGGTCGCCTCCCACGGGTTCGTCCTCCGCCTTCGGCCCCTTGAACATGCTCCAGAACAGGTTGATCACGAACAGCAACTGGGCGCCGATGGTGATGAAGGCCGCGATGGTGATGAAGTGCTGCAGCGGCATCAGGTTGTGCAGGTAGCCGAGCTCGGTCAGTTGCGAGTAGCGCCGCGGATGTCCCGCCATCCCCAGATAATGCATGGGAAAGAAGATGGCGTAGGTGCCCACGAAGGTCAGCCAGAAGTGAATGTAGCCGAGCTTGCTGTTCATCATGCGGCCGAACATCTTCGGGAACCAGTAATAGGTGGCGGCGAAGATGCCGAAGATCGCCGCCACTCCCATGATCAGGTGGAAATGCGCCACCACGAAATAGGTGTCGTGCAGGTAGATGTCCAGCGAGGGCTGCGCCAGGAAGGGGCCGCTCAGACCGCCGGAGACGAACAGCGACACAAAGCCGATGGCGAACATCATGGGCACGGTGAAGCGGATCTTGCCCTTCCACAGCGTGCCCAGCCAGTTGAAGGTCTTGATCGCCGAGGGCACGCCGATGGCGATGGTCATCACGCTGAACGCCATCGCCGAATACGGGCTCATGCCGCTCATGAACATGTGGTGGCCCCACACGAAAAAGCCAAGCATGCCGATGGCCAGCATGGCGTACACCATCGCCTTATAGCCGAAGATGGGCTTGCGCGAGAACGTCGACAGCAACTGCGACGCCACGCCCATCCCCGGCAGGATGGCGATGTAAACCTCGGGATGCCCGAAGAACCAGAACAGGTGCTGCCATAGCAGCGGCGAGCCCCCGTTGTGGCCTTTGATCAGCTCCCCGCTCACCACCAGGCCGGCGGGAACAAAAAAGCTGGTGCCCGCGTTGCGATCCAGCAGCAGCAGGATGCCCGCCGCCAGCAGCACTCCGAAGGCCAGCAGCCCCAGAATGGCGGTGATGAACCAGGCCCACACGGTCAGCGGCAAGCGCATCATCTTCATGCCGCGGGCGCGCAGGTCCAGCGTGGTGGTAATGAAGTTCAGCGCCCCCAGCAGGGAAGCGACGCAGAACAGCGCGATGCTCACGATCCACAGGTCCTCGCCTAGTCCCTGTCCGGGGCCGGCCTGCGGAATGGCGCTCAGCGGCGGATAGTTCGTCCATCCCGACAGCGGCGCGCCTCCGGCCACGAAAAAGGCGGCGATGATCACCAGGAAGGCCACGAACGTCGTCCAGAACGACAGCATGTTGAGGATGGGGAACGCCATGTCCGGCGCGCCGATCTGGATCGGCAGAAAATAGTTCCCGAACCCTCCCTGCGGCGCCGTGGTCAGCACGAAAAACACCATGATCGTGCCGTGCATGGTCAGCAGCGTCAGGTAGGTCTCCGGCTTGATGTCGATCCCGAGAAAGTGCGCCCCCGGCCACACCAGGTGAATGCGCATCAGCAGCGACAGGAACATGCCTACGAACACCGCCGTCAGCGCCAGAAAGTAGTACTGCAGGCCGATCACCTTGTGGTCGGTGCTGAAGATGTACTTGCGGATGAAGCTGGTCGGGGCAGGATGGACGTGCACCCCGCCGTGCCCGTTGCCGCCGGCCGCGATCGCCGGATCATGTTTGGGAGTTTCGGGAGTTGACATTTATTGCTTCTCCGCCTCGCGCTGCGCCAGCCATTGCTCGTACTCCTGCTGGCTTACGACGTGCAGCACGCCGTGCATCTTGTAGTGGCCCAGGCCGCACAACTCGGCGCAGGCAATCTCGTATTCGCCGGTCTTGTCGGGGGTGAAGTGCATGTGAATCGCCAGCCCGGGCACCGCGTCCTGCTTGAAGCGCATGGCCGGAACGTAGAAGCTGTGGATCACGTCCTCGGCCCGCAGCGTGATGTCGACTTCGCGGTTCACCGGCAGGTACATGGTGCCCACCACCACATCATCCTTGGCCGCCGGATCGTCGGTGTCGATGCCCAACGCCGCCAGGTTGCCCGACGACGGGTCCTCCAGCTCCGGCTTGGTGGCGGCGTACTTCCCATCCGCACCCGGATAGCGGAAGTACCAGGCGAACTGCATGCCCGTCACCTCCACCTGCACCGCGTCCTGACCGGCGTTGGTGAAGCGCTGTTCCGCCCACAGTTGATCGCCCAGAATCACCAGCCCGAAGAACAGCACTGCGGTCAGCGCCGTCCACAGGATTTCCAGCTTGGTGTTGCCGTGCGAATAGCGGACGCGCGCGCCCGCCCGGTTGCGGTACTGCCACGCGAACAGGCCCAGTCCCGCCTGGGCGGCGACGAACACCACGCCCATGGCGATGAAGGTGAGAGTGAATTGGTGATCGAGGGAAATGCCGCCGACGGAAGCCACCGCGGGCATCCACCAGGTTTTCGCGATGAAGAAGTACGACCCCGCCGCCGTGAGCAGCCAGATGACAACCAGGAGCGCCAGGCCCATCCAACCCGCCTCCGTGCCGGAATTGACGTAGCCGCCGAAACCCCCACCCCACGGGCGGTTCGGCAAATCGTCCGCGCACTATATCACATCGACCAGTGATGCTGCACACAGGGAAATGTGCTCACAATATTTTCCCCAATCCCCGCTGATGGATCAGAGTACCCGCAGGGACACACCTTGCGTGAAACCGCGCTAAGATAGGGGCCTGCGGCAACGAGGGCCGATTGCAAGGAGGACCCGATGAGGTCGCGCCATCTCCTCGCACTTCTCGCACTCCTGCTCAGCGTTCCATGGCAGCTCTGGGCGGCTGCCGCGGGGCCGGACATCTTCCAGTCCATTCGCAAAGGCGACGCCACCGCCGTGGCGGTCGCCCTCAAGCGCAACCCGGCGTTAGTCCGGGTGAAAGATCGTTACGGCCGCACCCCATTGACGAACGCGATTTTTCTCCGGCAGGAGGAAATCGCGAAATTCCTTGTCGCCAAGGGCTCGCCGCTCACTCCCTTTGACGCCGCCGCTCTCGGGGAGACGGCAACCCTGCGCGATATGGTCGCCGCCAATCCGTCGTTGCTGAAGTTGCGCTACTTCGGCCGCACCCTGCTGATGTGGGCGGCGCTCCGCCATCATCCCGAGACTGTCGATATGCTGGTCGCCCAGGGCGCTCCCCTCGACGTCTATGCGGCGGCCGCCTTGGGACTCACGGACAAGGTGAAGGAGTTCATCGCCGCCGATCCGCGAAACATTGTTGGACAGGATCCAAGCGGCATTACCCCGCTGCAGGTTGCCGTCATCGCCGGCTCCGTGGATTCCGCCAAACTCCTGCTCGAGAACGGCGCTGCCCCGGAAAGCTCAAGCTGTGAAAACTGCTGGTCGCCGCTGTTCGACGCTGCCGCGCGCGGCGACCTTCCCATGATCAAGCTCCTGCTCTCCCACGGCGCCCGCAAAACCGCCTTCGTGCCCGGATTTGGCACGCCTTACACCTTGGCGCTGGCCAAACATCAGAAGCAGGCAGCGGAGCTGCTGAAGCCCTGACCCCAATCGCTGACCCGCATAAAAAAGACCGGAGCCCACGCCCCGGTCGCTGGAAACCGGAAACTGGAAACTGGAAACTGTTTTACGCTTCCGCCATCTGCGGCCGTCCCGACCACCCGTGCAGGCCCTGCTTCAGGATCCAGCGCACCACGTTGCGGTTGTTGTAATAGTACCCGAGCACGTACTGGCAGGTGGAGAGGCAGTGCGAGTTGCACACCTTCTTCATCTCGTCCAGCTCGCCGAAGTTGAACTTCGGCTCCCCGATCTTCCCCCAGTCGGTATTGGCCGAATACATGGGGAAGCACGGGGCCAGCGTGCCGTCGGTGCGGATGACGCACGAGTTATGCCCGGCGCGGCAGTTCCACGGGTAGGTGATGCCGCGCATGAAGTCCTTCATCTTGCGCAGGTGGTCCTTGGAATTCACCATGATGTAGCCCTGCGCGTTCTTCTCGATCAGCCAGTCCAGGATTTCGTCCACCGCCGGCCAGTCCTCCGGCCGGATATAGGTGACGTTCTCGTTCAGGTGCTGGAAGTGGGGCTGCTCGATGTAGGGCGGCTCGTTGATGTGCACGTCGCTGGAGATGCCGTTGTCGTGGGCGATCTCGGTAAGTTGCCGGACGTTGTCCAGGTTGTGCCGGCAGATGTTGGTGTTGAACACGATCATGTAGCCGTACTTGCGCTGCTGCTGCACCAGGTACTTGAACTGCTTCTCGATGCGGCGGAAATTCTTCGCCAGCCCCGGCTTCTCGTCCATGGAGTCGACGGCCAGGTTGATGGCGGCCACGCCCCGGTCGCCCACCTTGTCGATGAAGTCCTCGTTCATCAGGATGCCGTTGGTCGGCAGGTAAACGAAGAAGCCGTTCTTGGTGCCGTAATCCACCACCTTCAGGATGAAATCGCGCCGCAGCAGCGGCTCGCCGCCCATGATGGCGATCACCCGGCAGCCCACCGCCTTCAGCCAGTCGATGGACTGGATCGCGGTCTCCTCCGTCATCCCTTTCACCTTGTTGTTGAAGGCCCAGCAGTAGTGGCAATCGACGTTGCATTTCCACTCGGTGAACAGGTACGACAGCAGCGGGCGGAACTGGTCCGGCATCACCCGCGACTGCATGTAAGGCACAAACCACCGCCGAAATGCGCGCACGAAGTTGTTCGCGTGGTAGCTTCCGGTCTGTAACTCCGGCATCGATCCTCCTTGGGAGTGTAGAAGGACTGCTTTTTGCGCAAGGCTTCCCAAAAACCAAGGCTCTTAGGAAGTTAAGTGGCCTGTAGAATGACGGATCGCCAATGTCTACGGGCAAAAACAAGTACTACGTCCGTTCCCATATTTCGGAGAAGCTTTTTCGGACTTGCTTCGCGTTTTCGCTTTGGATCTCACGGCCAGCGAAGCCGCGGCCATCACCGGTCTTTCGGTGCGTTCGGTGAACACGGTTTACCTCAAATTGCGGCGCCAGATCGCCCGTTGGTGCGAAGCGCAAAACCCGCTCGCGGGAGAAGTGGAAGTCGATGAGAGCTATTTCGGGCCGCGCCGAGTTCGAGGTAAACGCGGCCGTGGTGCGGGAGGCAAGACGATCGTCTTTGGTATCTTCCAGCGCCATGGCTATGTCTATACCCAGATCGTCCCCGACTGCCGGCGAAAGACGCTGCGGAAGGCCATTTTGGGCCGTATCAGCCTGGAGTCGGTCATCCACTCCGACGGCTGGTCCGGCTACGACGGCCTGGTCGATATGGGCTATCAGAAACATCTCCGGGTCAATCACGAGGCCCATCAGTTTGCGGTGCGCAAGAACCATGTCAACGGTATCGAGAGCTTTTGGAGCTTCGCCAAACGACGCCTGGCCAAGTTCAACGGCATCCCCGCTCACACCTTTGTTCTTCACTTAAAGGAAACCGAATTTCGCTTCAATCATCGCCGTGATAATCTCTACCGCGTCCTCTTGGATCAGCTCCGAAAGGACCCTCTGACAGGCCGCTTAACTTCCTAAGAGCCAAACCAATTAAGATAATCATCCGACCTGGCTAGGGTAAATATAATTCACCCGCTTGGGACCGCGGGCACATCGTATAGCCGGGATAAAGCCCTGAACTGCAGCAGTTTGCAGCGAACGGAGCCACATGATGCGGGAAAATGTGCAGGAAGACGAGCGCCAGAATTGGAACCGCCGCTATCAGGAAGAGGAGCACGCCGGTTTTGAACCCGACCCCTTCCTGCTCGACGCCTACGATCAGTACGTGCAGCCGCTGTTTCCCAAGAGCGGCAGTGCCCTCGATCTGGCCGGCGGCCTGGGACGCCACGCCATTTGGCTGGCCGAGCTGCGCTGGAAGGTCACCGTGGTGGACATCTCCGGGGTGGCCTTCGAAAAAGCGCAGCGCAAGGCCGAGGAGCGCGGCGTCAAGATCAACTTCCTCGTCCGCGACCTGCGCTCCTTCGATCCCGGGGAAGACAAGTATGACCTGGTACTGGTCTTCTTTTATCTCCAGCGCGATCTCTACCCGGCGCTGGTGAAGGCGCTCAAGCCCGGCGGCCTGCTCATCTACAAGACCTACACCGAGGAGCACAAGACCAAGCACGCCAAGACGGTTCGCCATCCCGAATACTATCTTCAGGAGAACGAGCTCCTGCACACCTTCCTGCGCCTGCGCGTGCTGCACTACCGCGAAACCGTCGAGGAAAAGGGCCTGGCGGAATTGGTAGCGCAGAAGAACTAGTAGTCGGTACTCAGCAGTCGGGGCCCCAGCAAGGCACAACTTCCCGAAACGGGCGGCGCGCACTTCATTAGACACTCGTATCCTGCAAAACTGATTGCGTGCAGTGTGCGCGGGCACTACGCTCTCCCCCGGAACTTCCCCTACCTGGTCGCTGGCCTTGGCAATCCTCAAGCAGGAGAGATTTCATGACTCCAGCGCGATTTTTCCGCCTGTTCTCCCAACCTCTGCTCGTCCTAGCGCTATTCCTTAGCTGTCAGGCAGCGGCGCAGCAGCAGAGCGCACCCGCTCCCGCCACTCCTGCCCCTTCGGCAGCGCCGTCAGCGACTGCGGTCGAAGGGACCTGGTCGGCGACGCCGCTGCTGATCAAGGGGGCAGCGGTGCCGGGTGGTTCCGGGCAGTTCCTGGAATTTGGGGAGGCGTACACAACAGAATCTTTCCTGGCCTTCTGGGCGCGGACCGGACCCGACATGCAGAAGGACTGGGTGCTGTTTTCCTGGAAGAACGGCCAGTTGACGCGTGTTCTTCAGCGAGGAGTCGGGTTCGTCGGACCCGACTCCCGAAAGGTCAAGGTTGGTGAAGGCTCTCCCACCATCCTCCTGGGCAAGCGCCTCCTCTACATCTCCCCGACGTATCCGGCCCACGTCTACGCCTGGGACGGAGAGAAGCTGGTGAAAGTGCTCTCTGCCGGCGACGAACTGCAGTTTGGCAATGAGCGCTACACCATCAAGCGCGCGAACGCGCTCGACACCGCCCCGGCCGGCAAGGTACTCATCGCGTTCGCTGCGCCTAGCCAACATGCGACTGGCTGGGTGATACACGATGGCGCCAGCTTCACGCCTCTGCTGGCAATGAGGTCTTTGTCTATCAAGTGTTCCGTCCAGACTTGGGAGTTCACGTGCCTCGATGAATGGGACGCGATGGGATACTGGACGGTGCGGTTGCTCACCGATTTTCTTCCCAGCGTCTCGCAATTGCCCACCATCTCACAATTGGCCCGTGACAAGGGCAAGAATGTGTGCCCTTCACTCAGATCTTGGGGCGCGACGGGGGGCGTCCATGGCCGATTTACACGATGGAATAGGGGATGGCTTGAGTTGGAGCCGAGTTTGTTCCCTTCCAGCCTTCTTCCTGGCCAGCAGAACTACAGGAACTGGGTATCCCTCGCTCCCGACGCGCCGCGTAGTCTAGCTGCAGAGGTTGAGGTGGAATGGAAGGGGAAAGCCTTTCTCAGGGGCACATTCCGCTCGCATCCTCATCTCTACTTCTGGAACGGCGAGAAGCTCTCGTCCGTGGCTTGGGAAGAATCTATTGGACTGAGTCCTGCCGCAGTCACGGATTTGTCGGAGAAACCGGGCTTCTCCGAACGACTCGCGGACGACGCAGGAAATATCGCCCATATCAGGATTCGCGCAATCCCCGGCCCAATCGGCGGCGTCAGCGTGCAACTGCCCGACCTGGGGGACAAGCCTCGCACCTGGTACGTGCCCGCAAACAGCACCGATGGGCACCTGCAACAGCCGCCTCGGTTCGCCGTCGCCGGACACGTCATCACCCTCGCCGATGTCGTTTCTTGGAAGGAAGCCGACGTTGTGGCTTTGACCGAAGAGGGACTGTTCCAGTTGCGACGCACGCACTAAGAATCGCAGGACGTAAAGCGGCGATAAAACACCGTCCTCCTCGCATGTCATCTTGTCACCATGAGCAAGCCCCGCCACGTCCATGGCCACGTGGGGGCTGGCCCACGTTTTCCGCGCCTCTCATGATTGGCATTCCGGCGTTCATTCGGCGACCGCGCGGGCGCGACATCTATGCCGCCTGCGGGCAACTGAAGCGCGCCGAGGTCGTTCAGCTTGGTACATGATCGGTAAACCTTAGAGGCTACCACCCCCCTCCCCCCTGCTTCCGTTGCCTCACAAATAGAATCAACAACTTGCGTACGGAATACCGTGACGGTAACCGTTGGATACCTGCAGGTAACCCGGCGCATTATCGGACGCTGCTGGCCGGGAGCGCAAAGGCATTCGGTTGTCAAAGATCTAAACAGGGCCGGTTCATCGACACCAACCCTGGAGGTGCACTGGGCACATACAGAAGATATCGCCTCGCGGGGAAGATACAAAGGGAATTGAAGGCGCGGGCATTACTTTGGAGCGGGCAGTTGGTTACCATGGTAACCGGGAGGGCGCGCATTGGCCGAAGGGCGGAAAAATGTGGGGCGCGCGAAGTCCGGGGTAGGGCACCCGCGGGTTTGCTGGAGCTTGCGCAGTGGCAGCAGCGGTGGGACAGTTCGAGTTGGCGGCCGTACCTGCGGGAGAAAGATTCAGAGGAGGAAGCGGCGGCCATGCGACAATGTACGCATAGCGGCAGGCCACTCGGGACAGCGGAGTTCGTGAAGGCTATGGAAGCGGCAACGCAGCGCTGCCTGACCCCACGGAAACCCACGGAAACGGGGTCGGCGGAAGAGCGAAACAGACGCCGCAGATGACAAACAAACCGCACTCGCCTTTGATGAAGGGTGAAGTGATGGGGGAAATTCCCGTCTGTCCCCGATTTCCCTGTCCCCGATTTCCCATTGCGTTACTCCTCTGCGGGACAATCTGGATCGCCTTAAGAGTCTCTGGTTTGTTCCGAGTGAGCCCTCTTCAGTTTCCCGCTTGGGCTGGCTTGTTGGTGTCAGGGGGCATTCTGGCGGGTCCGGCTGTACTTATACTTCCGCAGTTGCTCCATTGGGTCATTCGTCTTGGCGCAGCGGCCGTGTTCTTAGGGTGTGCGTTTGTTTTCCCTTGGTTCTACGATCAGCTCCCCATCTATTTCTGGCTCACGATGCTGCTCGTATACGTGGAGGTGTTCTGGGCTATCCCGCTGTTGCTGAAGAGGCGCAGATCATCTCTGGACGGGAATGATCCCGGAAGCGAGCGGAACTTGTGAGGGGAGAAGGGCAAGCAGCTGTTGCCCCAAACAACGGGCTGTTCTCCAAACTCAAGAACTTGATTCCGAGTGTGAAGGGAAATCGGGGACAGGGAAATCGGGGACGGGAAATCGGGGGAAATCGGGGACAGACGGATCAATTTCTGGTATTTTGATAAGCTGTGGCGCGATTAGCACGAGTGATCGCGGTTGGCGTTCCCCACCACGTGACGCAGCGTGGGAATGCACGCGGTTATGTCCTCGACCGTGATGCCGACCGCAGGGTCTACCTCGGCCTGCTGCGCGAGTATGTGGAGCTTTACGAGCTCTCGCTGCTAGGCTATTGCTTGATGTGCAATCACGTGTATCTGGTGGTGATTCCCCGCAAAGCAACCTCGTTGGCGCTGACGTTTAAGCAGACGCATGGGCGCTACGCGACGTACTGGAATGCCAGCCAGCAGTCGTCGGGGCATGCCTGGCAGGCAAGGTTCTATTCGTGTCCGCTGGATCAGTCGCACTTGTGGGCGGCGCTGCGCTACGCGGAACGGAATCCGGTACGGGCGGGGTTGGTGGAGAGAGCGGAAGAGTGGGGGTGGTCGAGTGCCGCGGTCCATTGCGGCATGAGAGCCAACGACGGTTTGCTGGAGCTGGCGCAGTGGCAGGAGCGGTGGGACAGTTCGAGTTGGCGGCCGTACCTGCGGGAGAAAGATTCCGAGGAGGAAGCGGCGGCCATACGACAATGTACGCCTAGCGGCAGGCCACTCGGGACAGCGGAGTTCGTGAAGGCTATGGAAGCGGCAACGCAGCGCTGCCTGACCCCACGGAAGCGGGGTCGGCGGAAGAGCGAAACAGACGCCGCCGATGACAAACAAACCGCACTCGGCTTTGATGAAGGGTGAAGTGATGGGGGATATTCCCGTCTGTCCCCGATTTCCTGTCCCCTATTTCCCGCAGATGACAAACAAACCGCACTCGCCTTTGATGAAGGGTGAAGTGATGGGGGAAATTCCCGTCTGTCCCCGTTTTCCCTCGTCTGTCCCCGATTTCCCTTTGCGATGAACCGCTGATCCGCGAATTCGACTAACGAGGCTGCCGGCGAATGTGGCCACGCTGGAAGCACGATCTAGTTTTGGCGAACCAGAGGAAGTTACGTTCCACCTTCCCTGTTTCTTCACGCTGTCTTGCGCTTGGGCTTTGCCTGACCGCTCGCAACGCGCTTCTTGCGACGTTTGCTGGGATGAATCAACACTTCAGCCGGGATCCGAAGGTTCCTGTGAAGGTTCCTGATCATGGCGAGAGACAGTGGCCGGTCTCGACGCATCACCTCATAGACTCGAGTGCGTTGCCCTATCACCCCAATCAGAGCCCGATAATCCTTTCCCTGCTGCTCCAAGCGGAACTTGATCGCTTCCACCGGATCAGGCAGATCCATGGGGAAATGCTCGCGCTCGTAGGCTTCGACCAGGGTTATCAGGACGTTCAGAACGTCTCCCTCTGCCGTGCCCGGCACCGCTCCCCACAGTCTCTCAATTCGTTGGAGTGCTTCACCGTAATCTTCTTTATTTCTGATGGGTTTTACCTGCATATTTACCGTCGCCGCGTCGATGTTGTCGTAATCCGCGTGGCTCCCCACCCATTTGATGAAGACCACTTGCCGGAGATAATCGATTGCCACGACCAACCGGAAGGCGTTGCCCTTGATATTGAATACAACGCGATCGTCCCCTACGATGCTGGCGTTGGCGTATGCCGCCTTACTCCGCCGGATTCTTCCACTTGGCCTTCTCCGTCTCGTGGAACCAAGCATCCAAAGCCGACTTGACCGGCGCGAAATTCTTGGTGCCTCTTAGACTCTCAACGAACTCGCGCAAGGTACTGCGAGCAATCACTCTCACGACCAGTTGAGTCTATCATTGTGCCCAGATGGGCACGATTGAAAAAGGACGCGAAGCTGTTGCGGACGCGGATTCGGCTCTGTAGGCTGTAGTCGTTTTTGTGTCGGTGACAGCCTCCAGAAGCAACACACTTCAATAGGCTTCTCAACGAGACAACGTGCAACCGATTCAATCAAAACCAGTTGCGAACTACAGGATTGACAATATCAACAAGCTGCTAGAAATCTGGTTCGGGACCAGGGGGTCGGAGGTTCAAATCCTCTCTCCCCGACCATTCTTCACTTTTGGCCCTTTGAAAGATCACGTCGAATGGCTTTCTGTATGTGGGCCAGAGACTTACGCCGTCCGTAGCGCAGTTCAAAAGTACCTTTTTCAGCAATTCGCCTTGTTCCGCGGATTCGCGTAAGGTACAGAGAATACGCACTGTTCGCGAGTTCTAAAATCCTCTGCAACGGTAGAGCGCTCGATCCTGGTTTAGCGGCATGTTGAGGCATCGAGCGCACTCTGTAGCGCCCGTTCCTGGTCTCGCCATTCGTCCATCTTGCGAGTCCAGAATTCTTCGTCGATCTTGCCGTCCAGTTTGTCCTCGTACATCCTGTCCATGCGAGTGCGCAATGCCGCGAGCCGCTGTTATGGCATCTGCTCGGCTTCTGCGTCGCTCGGACTCAGCGCGGCCCTGATCGGCCTGATGGATTGCACGATGGCCTGAGCAACCGCGTCAGGCACGTAGATCCGCTGTAGCAGTTCTCCGAGCTGGTCTGAGCATCTGCGGTTCGGGAATGTACGGCAGTTCGCACTTGCCGCGACCGAACGAACACCGGCAATAGACGTATTTTCCTTTGTGCATCTCCACGTGATGGTGCAGCCGCAATGAGCGCAGCGCAGCAGACCCGCCGAACGCGAAATTGTGTTTCCGGTATTTTGGTTTGTTGTGACCCGCGAATACCCGCTTGCACCCGTTCAAATAGGGCCGGGCTCAATAATCGGCGTCATGAGTGCCCTTGTACTCGATTCCCCGCCAGACGAAATACCCGAGGTAAAAGCCGGTTTTTCAGGATGGTTTCCAGATACGCACGGCGAAGTTGCACCCAGTTTTTTCGAAAATGGCTTCTCGCAGTGTCGCGAGCGAATAATTTCCGGTTCGTAGAGCTCGAATAATGCGTTTTACGAATAGGCGCTTTTTCCGGATCCACTTCGATTGCTTCGAGTTTCCCGAGTTGTTCCGGTATCCGAATGGAGCGTGACCGGGATAAATTCCCTGTTCGGCCTTTTCCCGCATCCCTTTTTTGACTTCTTCTTTCAGGTTTTCCGATATAATTCTTCGCGACGGCAACGTGAATGTCGTGCATGAACTTGTCTTGCGAACGGGAATTCTTTCGCGATCACCCGGCCCTCTTTCACGAGATGCACTTCCACGTTCCGTTTCTCGACTAATTCCTCGAATGTGAGGCTGTCTTTTCGATTCCGGTAAAGACGTCCGTCTTCTCCACCAGCACGATGCGGCAATTCGGGTCGGTTTCGAGAAATCGAAGCATTTCGCCGAATTCCTTTCTGCCGGGAGTTTTCGCCGATTCCACATCGATGAATTCGGAAACAATCTCGAGGTCCACGCACTCTGGCGTATTCGGGCAGCAGTTTGCGCTGCGCGGGAATCGAATATCCTTCCCGTTCCTGCTCACGGCTCGACACTCGCGCATAAATGACGGCTTTCATTGTTTCTTACCTCCGCTCCGGGCTTCGGATGATTTCGCTTTTTTCGACGACTGCTGTTTGCTCCAGCGGGCCTTGGCGGCAGTCCGGGCAATCTCTCGGCGTTTCTCTGGGGAAAGCACTTCTTGGCGTCGCTTGGCTCCGAGCTTCCCCTTGCGACGGAAGAACTCCCGAATCTCGTCTGGCAAATCCAATTTCACGCTCTCAATTATGCTTAGCCCCCTAAGCAATGTCAAGTCGTTGATTCATTCTTGCTAAATACGAGATTCTCAGACTCAAAGCCGATCAGTTCCCAATTCGCGAGTGCCTTCACAACGTACTTGCTCAGATAGTAGTTTGCGCCGAGCTGCGGATCGTAAGCGAAAATGCGGGCGTAACCGCAAGGCCAGCGATGAACCCAGCAGCAGGGTTTCCCCCAAACGCATTTCGGAAGCCGATCCCCGCAGTAAATCTGCAAGTGACTGACGTTCCCCACCAGAGCGTGCAGATGGTAGCGACCATTGAGCGGCCCGTACTCATCTGCGCGGAATGCGTATGGCTTCGCGGCACCAACCGCGCCAGCATCGTCCAAATAACGCCGAAACCAGGACTGAGCACCTGCCGGGGTGATTCCCCTCACGGGCAAATGTAAGAGTGGCAAACCAATCCCAGGGGAACTGCTGGTGGCAATTCACTGAGCCACTTTCCAAGTGCATCAGTGAGCGGGTTCACGGACCAGCGGTGCCCGCAGTTCGAACAGATGAAATAGGGTCTGGGGTACTTCCCACGTTTGTACGGAGCCGCGCACGCCGGACAACTCGTCTTTCCGAGAGATTCCACGGCGGCAATTCTGTCCGCCAAATTCCTTTGTTTTCGTAAAACTGTCAGTCGCGTTGGTTTCGGTTTCGTGGACACACCTTCCCCCTACAAGCAAGGGGAGTTGCTCGCTTCGCTCGCAACTCGCGGGGGCGCTGCCCCGCACCCCTGGGACGGCTTTGATCCTTACCGGCAGTCGGGGAAACAACTGTCGGGAAGCAGATTTGCAGGACGCCGCGTGCCGTATAAGTCGCGGGACGGAGCCGTCCAAGGCCGTTGTCCGCACTGGATTGCGCGACGCCCTGCAAAGCTGCTGCTCGGCTCAGTTAAGCTGTTCACTGGAATTCCTTGTTAATGCGCTACAGGACTCTGTTAACGCGTCGATCAGCCGAGGTTGTACTTCGGCCTTACTCGAAGTCTTGGAGAGCCTCACGCACGTTTTGCAGAGCCGAACTGACGAAGTTGAGTGTTGCTCGCGAGGACTGACCCTCAAGGTTGAAACGAGAAGCAGAATGGAAAAATCCGCCGGTCGTCCGCAGAGGCTACATGGCTTGTCAGTCATGTGCCTCCTGATCCCAGCGGTCGAGCAACTCAAAGAAATTCCGGAGCTGAGTCACTGAATCGGCATCGAGACTGGCGGGTTCGGTTGGTTCGTGCCATCCGCTGGTGGAATCGGTCTCGCGCCGTGCGTCGAATTGTGCTGCGCGGTTCACCTCCGACGCACAATACACCCGGCCATGCGCTATTATGTTGAGGTGAATCAGTTATTTACGTAATGTAACGCAAGCACTCGACTGGTTGGATTGATTGTGACGCGTAGGTCAAAGAAGAAGCCAAATTGCGACGCGAGGATTCGGAGACTTGAGCGCAGAATTTCGCTACTCGCCGCTGAAATCCGTAAAGTTCGCGATGATCTTGACCCAAACCAATGGACTAGGGATATCAAATTCACCGTAGCACCAAGGCGCGGGCGCAAGCCAGATATTTCGCCTTTTGTCTTGAGAGATCGAGATGAACTCGTCAATATGCTGGAGTCGTACTGGCCCGAAATCGGGGTGTCCTGTGCTCCTCCCAATTCGGACCAGCTACGGGATATCTTGGAACTGATCGCGAAACCCATTCGCGGACGCGATGCTATTCCGCACGCCATCTGCTCGAAAACTTTGATGTACTAATTCAGTTCTTGTTGACAGATCGCTACACGGGTGAGCCAAGACAGATTGCGAATGCGCTTGCAGGCGTACCTCTCGTGAGTTGGTGGCGTTCTCTGAAGTATTGCGGTGCGCGCACGCGCCGACCGATGGTGGCGCGCGGCCAACGCGCCGTTCGCGACTACTTGAAGAGAAAGCAGCCAGACGTGTATGAGCGTCTGCTGGCGGCTGACGGGGATGTTCTCAAGATTGCAGTTTCCCTGAGAAAGGTACGGTCACAGGACACAACGGTGCAACTGCTCAAGAGCAATGCGCGCTTTGCAGCCGACATTTGGCGCGCGGGCGTGTGCGACATGGCTCGCCTGCGTGTATCTAAATCTGAATAAGAGACCTTGGCAAACAACCCGGTTTCGGCCCTTTCTTTCCAGCCGCTCTCGATGTAAATTTTCCTTGCTCCGTAAATTGCAACCGACACAATGGCACAACTGTGGTGTCTTCTCGACAGCCTTCAAATGGCCAGATTTGCTTAGGAGATAGAGGAGTCGATGCCAAGGTATTACGCGCACAGTGTTGAACACGAGCCACCAACGCAGTGGCAGGAATTGGAGAACCATCTTCTGTGTGTAGCGAAGCTTGCAGCGCGCTTTGCAGGCGTTTTCAATTCCGAATTGTGGGGGTACTGTGCAGGGCTATGGCATGACCTCGGGAAATATCAATCGGAATTTCAGCAAAAGCTCCTCGGCAGCAAAGTGTCTGTGGAGCACTCCGGTGCAGGGGCCGCGCTCGCCTTTGAGAAAAGCCAAGAGCTTGGAGTGCCGCTGGCTTTTGTGATTGCAGGCCACCACGCCGGACTCGCCAACCGCATTTCCGAAGAACTGGGTTCTCCAAGGCCCCTTTTGGAGCGATTGAAAGAGAATAAGCCGACGTTGGAGAAAATACTTTCCTTTGCTCCCGACGAAATCATCAGCCATCCCCTCCCCCAGATCCCCATCTTGCGGACCAGCTCCCGACTACGGCGCGGCGACTTGAGCCGTAAATCTGAGTTCTGGGACACGCTTCGTATTTTCTGCCTTGGTGGATGCCGATCGCCTGGATACTGAAGCATTTTGCGAACCGACCAAGGCTGCTCTCCGCTGTCAATTTTCTTCCATAAACACGCTACGGAGCCGGTTGGAAGCATTTATCAAGAACAAGCTCGACGATCTTACCTCAACCGAAAGAGCTACACCGGTGAACGTCTTGCGGGCGCAAGTCCTCGAAGCTTGTCGCGTTGCAACCAGCCTGCCACCTGGGCTCTTTAACCTTACAGTCCCAACCGGCGGTGGAAAGACCCTATCAGCGATGTCTTTCGCCCTTGGTATTAACCGAACAGCATAGTCTACGCCGCGTCATCGTTGTGATCCCTTACACCAGCATCATTGAGCAGAACGCCGACGTTTTTAGGCAAGCCCTCGGAGCAGAGAATGTTGTGGAACACCAGTCCAACCTTGATCCAGATAAAAACAAGTCTGCGTACGGGGAGGAACTCACGCGCAGACACGAACTCGCCTGCGAAAACTGGGATGCACCTGTAATCGCGACAACCACCGTGCAGTTCTTTGAGTCGCTCTTCTCTAATCACCCCTCCCGTTGCCGCAAGATTCACAATATCGCTCGCAGTGTGATTATCTTGGATGAGGTTCAATCCTTGCCGCCAGGCTTTCTGCTCAGCATCACTGAGGCGCTCAATGAGCTGGCATCCCACTACGGATGTTCAATTGTCCTTTCAACTGCGACGCCTCCGGCTCTCGCGGCAAGAGAGCGGTTCGACGTGGGCCTCACGGACATCCGCGAGATAGTGGTCAATACCAAAGAACTGGCCGAGAAACTCAAGCGCGTCGAATATGCCTGGCCCAACCGGGAGGCTCCTCCCGTGACGTGGCAACAACTGGCCGCAAGATTGGTTGAGAACCATCAGGTACTGGCCGTGGTGCACAAAAGAGACGACGCGCGCAATCTGGCGCGGGAGCTTCAGGCCATCGCGCCGGACGAATCCGTTCAGCATCTTTCAGCCTTGATGTGTGCGGCACACCGCTCCGAAACATTAGCCCAAATCAAGGCGAGACTTAAGCAGGGAATGTCCTGCCGCGTGGTCTCAACACAACTGGTGGAAGCTGGAGTTGATGTGGACTTCCCTGTCGTTTACCGAGCGCTAGGTGGACTCGACAGCATCGTTCAGGCCGCAGGCCGGT
>CAVUEZ010000001.1:0-309320 GCA_963740615.1 Terriglobia bacterium | reverse complement strand
CGTGATCACGCTCTTAGTGGCCTACGTCGGCATTCTGCCGCCGCTGCTGCGCTCTCTGGTGGGATTGCCGTTTGCCGCCAAGCTCGTGGTCAGCGCGCTCGTCCTGGTTCCCCTGGGACTGGCCATGGGCATGCCCTTCCCCAGCGGCCTGCGCGCTCTCTCCGCCGGCTCCTCCGCCGAGGGCAACCGCGTGGAATGGGCCTGGGCCTTGAATGCCGCCTCCAGCGTACTGGGCTCCGTGCTGGCCATGGTCATCGCCATCCACTTCGGTCTCGGCCTTACCCTCGCCTGCAGCGCCGGCGCCTACCTGCTGGCGCTTTTGGCGCTGCCGAGCTTCCGTTCGCTCCCACGCGCAAGCTGATCGGGCCCAACTGGGGAAAGCCGCAGCTCGCGATGCGAACCCCTTGCCCGCTTTCTTGCCGCTTCTGTTATGATTACCCGCTTCCCGACATCGGGACCGCTACGGGGGAGGCTTGCCTAGCCAGAGACAGGTTAGATGGGCGCAGTTGCGCGTGGGCCTGGTGATCATTTTCGCCAGCATCACCCTGGCGGTGCTCATCTTCCTGATGACCGGCCCCAGCAGCCTGTTCACCCGGAAAATCATCGTCAAGGCGTACTTCGATAATGCCGGCACTAAGGGTGGGCGCTCCCGTGCGCCTGGAAGGCGTCGATGTCGGCAATGTTACCGGCATCACGGTTGTTCCCTCGCATGGTCTTACGCCGGTTCTGGTCAGCATGAAGGTCAGCACCCGGTTCCACAACGCCTTGCGCAAGGACTCGGTCGCCACCCTGTCCACCGCCGGCGTACTGGGCGAGACCTTTGTCGATGTCGACAGCCGCGCCGCCACCGGCGCCGTCGCCCAGAATGGCGATATCCTGCCCACCAAGGAGAGTCCCCAGTTGGGGGACGTGGTGCGCTCCAGCCAGAGCACGCTGGAGAACGTGGACATCCTTGTCCGCCGGGTGGACCGCATCCTTACCCAGATCGAGAGCGGCAATGGCTCCATTGGCAAGCTGATCTACGACGACACCGTCTACAAGCGCCTCAACAGCAGTCTCAGCGAGGTGCAAAACATGGTCACCGGTATCAGCCAGGGGAAGGGCTCCATCGGCAAGCTCATCAGCAACGACGAGTTCTACAACAAGGCGAGTGCCTCGATCGACAAGCTCAACAAGGTGATCGACGAGATCAACGCCGGCCAGGGCGCGGTGGGCGAGCCAATCAAGGACCCTGCGCTTTATGACAACGCCAACGCCACCATCGCCAAGGCCAACACCCTGATGGCCAATATCAATTCCGGCAAGGGCGCCCTGGGCAAGTTCGCCAGCGATCCGGAGTTTGCCCGCAAGCTCGATGACACCGTTACCAAGCTCTCTTCCATCGCCGACAAGATGAATTCCGACAAAGGCACCATCGGCCTGCTGCTCACCGATCCCAAGCTCTACAACAACACCGACCAAATGCTGCTGGAAACGCGCAACCTGATCAAAGCCATCCGGCAGAACCCCAAGAAGTACCTTACGATTCACCTGAGGATTTTCTAGAAGGCCGCGCTTTTCACCGCTCATCCCTCTGCTTGCGCTTTCCGTCTTCGCCCCCGTACACTGCTCGGTTCCGATATCGTTTTCCGAGGTCGTTATGCGCTTCCTGCGGCTGTGTGCAGCTCTGCTGTTGATGGTGGTTGCATCCTGGGCACAAACCCAATCCAAGGCGCCGGCCAATCCCACCGGGCTGGTGCTGCCGCCGGACCTGCCGAAGATCCCCGCCTTCGATCTGACGGCGATGGACAAGTCCGCCGACCCCTGCGTTGATTTTTACCGCTATGCCTGTGGCGGCTGGATGGCCAGCAACCCCATTCCGCCCGACCAGGCCATCTGGGGCCGCTTCAGCCAGTTGCAGGAGCGCAATCGCGACATCCTGCATGCCGTCCTGGAAGTGGCCGCCAAGCCCGATCCCAAGCGCAGCCCGGTGATGCAGAAGATCGGGGATTTCTATGCCTCCTGCATGGACGAGCCCAGGATCAACGCCCTCGGCGCCAAGCCCATCCAGCCGGAGCTGGAGCGCATCGGCAAAATCGCCAATCGCCGCGAGCTCATCAACACCATCGCCCATCTCCAGGGCATCGGCGTTTCCGCGCTCTTCCGCTTCGGCCCCGAGCCCGACATGCACAAGGCCAGCCTGACCATTGCCTCGCTCTACCAGGGCGGACTTGGCCTTCCCGATCGTGACTACTACTTCCGGAAGGATGACAAATCGGTGGAGACGCGGCGGAAGTATGTCGAGCACGTTACCCAGATGTTCGAACTGCTCGGCGACAGCCCACAGGCCGCCACCGCCGAAGCCAAAACCGTCATGGAGATCGAGACTGGGCTCGCCCAGGCCTCGCTCGACCGGGTCGAGCTGCGCAAGCCGGAAAACCGCGACCACCCCATGACCCCGCTCGAGCTGCACCAACTGGCGCCCGGCTTCGAATTCCGGCGGTACTTCGTGGATGCCAGTTCTCCCGAGGTCAACAAGATCAACGTCGGCACGCCCGAATTTTTCAAACAGGTGAACGCGCAGCTCGATGCCGTGCCGCTCGCCCAGTGGAAAAGCTACCTGCGCTGGAGCCTGGTGAATGCCGCCGCGCCTTGGCTATCCAGCGCCTTTGCCGACCAGGACTTCCGCTTCTACGACCAGTATCTGCAGGGGCAGAAAGAGCAGCAGGTGCGCTGGAAGCGCTGTGTCCGCCTCACCGACCGCGAATTGGGCGAAGCCCTCGGCCAGCCTTACGTGGACCTGACGTTTGGGGTGGAAGGCAAGCAGCGCACGCTGAAGATGGTGCAGGCCATCGAGAACGCCATGGGGGACGACCTGCACACCCTCTCCTGGATGACGCCGGAAACCCGCAAGGCCGCCGCCGTCAAGCTGGCCGCCATCGCCAACAAGATCGGCTATCCCGATCACTGGCGCGACTACTCCCGGCTGGACATGGTGCGCGGCGACTTCATGGGCGACGTGATGCGCGCCGACAACTTCGAGCGCATGCGCCGGCTGAACAAGATCGGCAAGCCCACCGACAAGCTGGACTGGGGCATGTCGCCGCCCACCGTCAACGCCTACTACAATCCCGCGGAGAACAACATCAATTTTCCCGCCGGCATCCTGCAGCCGCCGTTCTATGACAACCGGGCCGACGACGCGGTCAACTTCGGCGGTATCGGCTCGGTCATCGGACACGAGCTCACCCATGGCTTCGACGACCAGGGCAGCAAGTACGACGCCAACGGCGACGTGCGCAATTGGTGGACTCCCGCGGACCGGGCGGAGTTCGATAAGCGCACCTCCTGCATCGCCGACGAGTACGCGCAGTTTGTCGCCGTGGACAACGTCCATCTGAACGGCAGGCTCACCCTGGGAGAGAACACCGCCGACAACGGCGGCGTTCGCCTTTCCTTCATGGCCCTGCACGACAGCATGAAGAAAGAAGGCAAGCCCCCGAGGCTGGTCGACGGTTTCACCCCTGAGCAGCGCTTCTTCATTTCCTACGGTCAGATCTGGTGCCGCAACGCCAGCGATGCGCAGAAGAGGCTGCGGGCGCTAGTCGATCCGCATTCTCCCGGCCACTACCGGGTCAACGGTGTGGTCTCCAACATGCCCGAGTTCCGGCAGACCTGGGGCTGCAAGGCCGGTCAGCCCATGGTCCGCGCCAACGCCTGCCGGGTGTGGTGACAAAGCCAACGTGTAAGGGGCAGCCCGGCCGTCCCCGGCAGGCTTACTTCCGTCGAAACAAAAAGCCCGGCATCCGCCGGGCTTTTGCAGGCCGCTGATCGGCCACTCCTGTTCAGAAGATGAGGAATTTCTTCTTCTTCTTCAGCTTCTCCTTCGCTCCCGCCGGTTCGTTGGAGGTGATGATCGGCATGGTCTGGTTGGGGCTGGCGCCCGAGTCCGCGAATCCCGGCTTCATTTCGATGTACGCCTGCTCGCGCAGCGTGGTCAGGTATTCGCGCAGCTTCGGCTGCAGCCTCTGGAAATAGATGGCCTCCTGGATGTTGGGCTCCACCGCCTTCAGCGGCGGTACGCCCGGAGGGGTGTGCTCAGCTACCTTCAGGATGATGAATCCCTGCCGGGTGCGGATCACGTCCGTGACCTCACCCACTTTCATGGCGAAGGTGCGGTCCTCCAGTTCCTTGGCCATGGTGCCGCGCTTGAATTCGCCCAGGTCTCCGCCCTGCTGTGCCGTCGGCCCGTTGGAATACTTCTTGGCCACCTCTTCGAACTTCTCGCCTGCCTTGATGGCTGCCAGCGCCTCCTCGGCTTTCTTGTGCGCCGCGTCCAGCATCTGCTGTTCAGTCGGGGGCGGAGCATTGGCATCCGCGGCCGGTTGCTGGGTGGAAATCAGGATTTCATTCAGCCGCACCGTTTCCGGCCGCTGGAATTCCTTCTGGTGCTCGTCGTAAAAGGCCTTCACCTCTTCCGGCGTGATCAGGATGTGCGACCCCACTTCGCGCTGGATCACCTGCTGGGTCACGATCTGGTTGTGCAGGTTCTGCTTGAAGTCCTCGTAGGAGACGCCCTGTGCCTCGGCCGCTTTCTGCAGCGCCTCCATGCTGTCCAGGTGCATGGACTTGCGGATCTCGTCCAGCCGTTTCACCACCTCGGTTTCACCCGTCAGCCCCAGGTCCTGCGCCTTCTGGATGAGCAACTGCTGGTCGATCATGTCGCGCAGCAGGTCCTTGTCGCGTTTGGCGATCTCCTGCTCGGCCTCCGGAGTAGTGCCGAGCTTGGAGCGGATTTCCTGGATGGTCTGCTCGCGGCTCTTGAGCACCTCGGAACGGGTGATGATGGCGTTGTTGACCCGCACGATGATCTCTTCGATCACCGTATCGGCGGCGAAGGCGGCGGAGCACACCAGGCACACCCCCGCGATCAGGACTGCGGATTTTCTTATGCTGCTTACCATCGGCAAACCACACCTGCTGTTGATTGGGACTGTATTGAAATTCTACATGCCCGGGGCTGTGTCCGGCCAGCGCACCACCGCAATTTTCGGCGCCATGCCCGGTTGCCCCGCCCTTGTCGCTGCCGGGTCTGGAGCAAGGAGCGGCAGGGCGAGGACGGAAGTTCCTGACCCGCGGATATGGGTCTTTGCTATCCTGTGCGGTTCGCCGAGGTCGCGCATGAAATCTCTTATCGCGATGCTTCTTGTCTTCGCCTCCACCCTGCCGGCGGCGCAGACCGCGCCCAAGCTCCCCGATCCTGCCCAGCTCACGCGCATGGCCGCGCGTTTCGCGCCTACGCCGCTGGTGGTGGACACCTCTGGTCTCTCTTCCGGCGACCGCCAGGCCCTGGTCAAGCTGATCGAGGCGGCGCGCATTCTCAATCCTATCTACCTGAACCAGCTCTGGAACGGCGACCTCACCCTGTATCACAAGCTGCAGGCCGACCACTCTCCGCTGGGCCGCGAGCGCCTGCACTACTTCTGGATCAACAAGGGCCCCTGGTCCGAGCTCGACGGCTTCACGGCCTTCATCCCCGGTGTCCCCGCACGCAAGCCGCTGGGCGCCAACTTCTATCCCGAGGACTTGACCAAGGCCGGCTTCGAGGATTGGGTGGCCAAGCTGCCGCCTGGGCAGCAGGAGCGGGCCAAGGGGTTCTTTACCGTGATCCGCCAACAGGGCGCCAAGCTGGTCATGGTCCCTTACAGTGAGGAGTACCGCGCCGACCTGGAAAAATGCGCCGCGCTGCTGCGCGAGGCCGCCGCGCTCACCGACAATGACTCGCTGAAAACATTTCTCACCTCGCGCGCCGGCGCCTTCCTCTCCAACGACTACTATCCAAGCGATCTCGCCTGGATGGATTTGGACTCGCCCCTCGCCATCACCATCGGCCCCTATGAGACCTACACGGATGAGCTGTTCGGCTACAAGGCCGCCTTCGAAGCCTATGTCGGCGTTCGCGACCAGGCCGAAAGCGCCAAACTCGCCGCTTTCTCCGGTGTCCTGCAGCAGATCGAAGATCATCTTCCCGAGGACCCGAAGTATCGCAATCCCAAGCTCGGCGCCTCGGCTCCCATCCGCGTCATGGACGAGGTCATCGCCAGCGGTGATGGCGCCCACGGCATCACCACCGCCGCCTACAATCTCCCCAACGACGAGCGCGTCGTCGCGCAAAAAGGCTCGAAGCGCGTCATGCTGAAAAACGTGCAGGAAGCCAAGTTCCGCACCGTGCTCATCCCCATTGCCCTGCGCATGCTCACCCGCCAGCAGCGGCCCGATGTCAGCTTCGAGCCCTTCTTCACCCATATCCTGGCGCACGAACTGATGCACGGCCTGGGCCCGCAGCAGATCACCGTCGACGGCCGGCAGACATCGCCGCGCAAGCAGCTCAAGGGCCTTTACGGTGCGATCGAGGAAGCCAAGGCCGACGCTACCGGCCTGTGGGCACTGCAGTACATGATGGACCACGCCAGGGATCTGCATCTCACCCCGGTGCTGCACACCGGACCGGCCGCCGAGCGCCAGCTCTACACCACGTTTCTCGCGTCGGCCTTCCGCTCGCTGCGCTTCGGATTGTCCGATGCCCACGGCAAAGGCATGGCGATGCAGTTCAACTACATTGCCGACCGCGGCGGATGGGCGCAGCAGCCCGATGGCGCCTTCGCCGTTAATTTCATGAAGATCAAGGACGCGGTCCGCAACCTCACCCATGACTTGCTTACCGTCGAGGCCACCGGCGACTACGGCGACGCACAGAAGATGCTCGCCCTGGCCGTCCTCCGCCCCAACGTGGCGCGCCAACTGGAGAAGCTAGACGCCGTGCCCGTGGACATTGAGCCGCAGTTCGTTACCGCCGACGAACTCGCCCCCGAAGCGGGCGCGCGGAAGGCCGTAGCCGGGCACAAAGGCAAGTCCTCCAACTCCCGCCGCAAGCCGCGCCGCCGGAAATAGCCGGCGCGCCAGGCCTTTCCAAAACTGAATCTGTTTAGTGCGTGGGCGCCGGCCCCGCCTTGTGCCGCGGCTTCTTCATCAGCAGGATCAGCGGCACCACGCACACGAACATGATTCCCAGCAGGCGGAAGGCGCTCACAAACGACACCATCGACGCATGCTGCTGCACCATGCCGAATAGCGCCGCATAGGCCTGCCGGGTCGCCGTGTACGCATCCATGCCCTTGGCCATGAAGCCGGCGCGCGCTGCCTGGATCATCTGCTGCGCCGCCGGGCTGAACGGCGTCACGTTCGCGCCCAGGATGTTGGTGTTGGTCTGCGTATGGCGCGCCACGTAAGTGGTCACCATGGCGATTCCCAGGCTTCCGCCGATATTGCGCATCAGGTTGAAGACGCTGGTCGCGTTTCCCATGCGCTCCTTGGGGATCGGGTCGTGGGTCACCGTGGTCAGCGGTACGAACAGAAAGCCCATGCCCACGCCCTGGATGAACTGCGGCCAGAATACGTCCCAATAGCCGGCGTTCAGGTTGATGCGCCCCAGGTCCCACATGGAGTAAGCCGCCACCAGGAAACCGACAAGCAGCAGCTTGCGCGGCTCTATTTTCGACATGAGCACGCCCACGAAGGGCATGGCAATGAAGGCGCCCAGGCCGCGGGGCAGCATCGCCCACCCTGCTTGCAGCGCCGGGTATCCGAGCAGCGTCTGCAGAAAAATCGGGACCAGCACGATGCTGCCGTAGAGCACGAATCCCAGCACCGACATCAGGAATACACCCGTGGCGTAGGTGCGCACCTTGAACACTCGCAGGTCCACGATGGGGTAGCGGACCAACAGTTCGCGAAAGACGAAAAGCACCAGACCCACAACCATCATCACGGCCAGCACGCGGATAAAGTCGGAGGAGAACCAGTCTTCCTCCTGGCCCTTGTCCATCATGATCTGCAGGGCGCCGATGCCCAGCGCCAGGAACCCGATCCCCCACCAGTCCACCCGGGTTTTGCGCCCGATGTATCTCGGGTCGAAGATGAACATCTTCGACATGATCACCGCTCCCAGGCCGACCGGCAGGTTCAGGTAGAAGATCCAGCGCCAGCTATAATTGTCGGTAATCCAGCCGCCCAGCACCGGCCCCAGCATGGGCGCCACCACGATCCCCAGCCCCCAGAACGCCATCGCCTTCCCACGGTCCTCGGGCGGAAACGCCTCCAGCATGATCGCTTGCGAGAGCGGTTGCAGCCCGCCGCCGGTGGCGCCCTGGATGATCCGGAAAAGAATCAGGAAGGGAAGCGTCGGCGCCATTCCGCACAGCACGGAAGCGGTGGTGAACAAGATAATCGAGGTCAGCAGGATCCGCTTGCGCCCGAACTGGTTGCAGAGCCATCCCGTCATCGGCAGCACGATGGCGTTGGCCACCAGGTAGGAGGTCAGCACCCACGTCGCCTCGTCCACCGTCGCCCCTACGTTGCCGGCGATGTGCGGCAGCGACACGTTTACCACCGTCGTGTCCAGCACCTCCATGAACGTGCCCAGCATCACCGATACCGCCACGATCCACGGATTGACGACTATGTCTCTTCTCGGCATCTGCCCTGTGCGTGATCTCAGGAATTGTTTGGGAAGGACGCGGCATTGGCCGTGCCGGCAGGCTTATTTTCGAGAATGAATGAAGTCAGAGAATGTAATTCGTTCTGCCTCGCGATCCTTCATTCCTCGTTCTTCATTCTCAGTCCTTAATCCTTAACTCCCTACCTCACCATCACCGTCGTTTCCACCGACATGCCCGGCCGCAGTCTGCTCAGGTCCTGTCCCGGTTCGAATACGATCTTCACCGGCACCCGCTGCACCACCTTCACGAAGTTGCCGGTCGCGTTTTCCGGGGGCAACAGGCTGAAGCGCGCCCCCGTTCCTCCGCCGATCGAATCCACGTGGCCCCGGTAATCGCGGTCGTAGGCGTCCACATGGATGGTCGCCGTCTGGCCCACCTTCATGTGCTCCAGTTGCGTCTCCTTGTAATTCGCCGTCACCCAGATGTCGTCCAGGTCGACGATCGCCATCAGCGGCTGGCCGGGCTGCACCACCTGCCCCAGCTCCGCGTTCCGTTTGCTGACCACGCCGTTCACCGGCGCCTTGATGGTGGTGTAGTCCAAGTTGAGCTGCGCCTGCTCCACCGCCGCTTCGTGCTTCTGCACGTTGGCCCCCGCTGCTCCGGCCCGCGCACGGGTGACGGCCACCTGCTGCGGCGCCGTTCCCGCCGACCGCACCTGCGCCTCCGCCTGCACCACGTGGCTCTGGGCGGCGGCCACCGCCGCCTTGGCTGCGTCCACGGTGGCGCGCGCGGCTTGTTCGTTTGCCACCGCGGTGTCGTACTGCTGCCGCGAGACCTCGTCCTTCACCACCAGTGTTCGGAAACGCTCCAGGTCCTGCGCTGCCTTGGTGTAATTGGCTTCCGCCTCGCGCAGCCGGGCCTGGGCCGCGGTCACTTCCTTTTGCGCCGCCGCCAGGTCGGCCTGCGCCATCTCCAGCGCGCTGTGGGTGCTGGTGTGCATAATCGGGACTGCGGTCTGCGCCGCGCGATGGCCCGCCAGGGCGTCGGCCAAATTGGCCCTCGCCTGGCTGAGCGCCACCTGGTAGTCCTTCGGATCCAGTTGCACCAGTACGTCGCCGGCCTTCACCAGGTAGTTGTCGTCAACGTTGACGGCGATCGCCGTGCCGCTCACCCGCGCGCTCACCGGCGCGATGTGCGCGTCCACCTGCGCGTCATCGGTGGTCTCGCGCGCCCCGTAGTAGCGCCAGGCCAGGATGCCCGCCACCACCAGCACGGCCAGGACTACCAGCAGCACCCACTTGCTTCCGGGATGCTGCTGGAAATAGGAGCGCGCCCGCCCCCGCGCCGAAGGCCTTTCCGTCTCCTCCGGAAACGGCTCGCGCGCTTCCTCCACCGCCACCGGCTTCATTCTCGACTCATCGTTCGAGTCCGCCACTATGGCTTCCCTCCCAGAAAGTCCTTTACCGCGTGCTCGGCCACCCCTAGCGATCTCGCCAGGCTCAGCTTGGCCACGTTGTACGCGAACGTGCTGTTGATGTAGTTCTCGTTGGTGGCCGCGAGCGCCTCCTGCGCCTGCACCACTTCCACCGTCGTCGTCACTCCCGCGCGGAAGCGATCACGCGCCTGCGTCAGCGTCTCTTCCGCCAGTTTGGTCGAGCTTTCCGCCACCTGCACCTGCTCCGCCGCCGATTGCAAGTCCAGGAACGCCGTGCGCACCTCGAACTCAATCTGCCCGCGCAAGTCCTGCAGCACCGACTGCCGCTGCCGCAGCAAGGCCTCCGCCTTCATCACGTCGCCCTTCACCTTGCCGCCCTGGAAGATGGGAATCTCCAGCGCCGCCGTCGTCGTGTAGGTGGAATGGTTCTTGGTCGGGCGCTGTCCCAGGATCCCGTAGTCGCCATCGAAGCGGACGGTGGGCAAGGCCTCGCTGACGGCCGCCTTTCTCTCCAGTTCCGCCGCGCGCACCTGCGCCTCGACCGCCTGGTAGTCCGGCCGGTCGCGAAGGGCACGCGCCAGCGCCTGGTCCAGCGTCAAGGGCGGCGCCGGCGTCACCGGGATTTTCTGCGTCAGCGTAAACTCCTGCGCTGTGGGCAGGCCGATGATCCGCGCCAGCGTCAGCTTCTGCTTGGCGAAATCGTTGCGCGTCGCCACCAGCCGCTGCTGCTGCACCTGCATCTCCACCTGGGTCCGCAGCACGTCGATTCCGGGCACGATGCCCGCGCTTCGCATGTCGCGGGTCTGCTCGAACAGCGTCTGCGCCGTTTTCAGTTGCGCTTCCACCGACGCGATCCGCGCCTGCCCCGCCAGCGCCTGCATGTACGTGCCGCCCACCACCAGCACGATCAGGTCGCGCGTGTTGGCCAGGCTCAGCTTCGCCGCCGTCACATCTTCCGTGCGCGCCCGCAGCAGGTTGAGCGCGTGCAGATCGAGCAGCTTCCCCGATGCCGCCACCCGCGCGTCGAAGATCGCGAAGGGGCCGATTATGGGCGGGATACCGGGGAGCGTAATGCCGAATGATGCCAGGCTGGTTTGCTGCACCGACTCGCCCACGCGCGAAGTAAGGGTGGGAAGCACCTCGGACAGCGCCTTGTAGCGCGCCCCCCGCGCCGCCGCCGTCGCCTGCTCCGATAGCAGCAACGACAGGTTGTACTTCAGCCCGCGATCGATCGCATCCAGCGCCCCCAGCGGCAGCACTCCCGGCGTCGGCTTTCCCGAGGGCACGCTGCCGAACAGCGGGTTCTGCGGCGGCAGTTGCATCATCGATGCCGGCGCCGCACTGCTGGATGACGTGGAGCTTCCGGTTTTGGCGGGCAGCGAACTGGACAGGCCCTGCGCCATCGCCGTCGCCGTCGCGCCGCACAGGGCGCCCACGGCGGCCAGTACGCGCACCCACCTTCTCAACCCTTCCCGGCGATGACGGGAACGATAAACATCACTGCTCAACGCTCTCCTCTTTCTTGTGCCAGGATCATGGAGCGGCGGTTTTCCGGCCGCAGCGTTCGGCGCGTGCACCCGCGTGCGTCGCACACTAATGCGAAACGCCCGCCAGGCCGAACCGGATAGAGTAAATGGTTCTCCGCGCGAGCGCACGCTTTTGAGATGCAACCATCCATCCGCGCGCCCCAACTGTCGTCACCTGCCAGTGGTTGGCGCCGCCAGATGGGAACTCGCTTCAGCCGAGCCCCGCCCGTTGGCGTTTTTTGGGCGATTGATTGTTTACTGGGTTGTGAAGGAATCGTCCTCTGCCGGTCAGCTCGGTTAGAAGCAGACTTCTCGTCGCGTGTGGCCCCGAGTACACTGATCCGTCCCATGTCGGAGAAAATCGGACTCATCGCCGGAAACGGCAGCTTTCCCCTGCTGGTGCTGGACGCCGCCCGCGCCCGCGGCCTCAACGTCGTGGTCGCCGCCATCCGCGAAGAAGCTTTCCCCGAAATCGAGCAGCACGGCGCCGCCTCCGTCTACTGGCTTTCCCTCGGCGAACTTTCCAAGCTCATCGAGATTCTCAAGCGCGAAGGCGTGAGCCGAGCCGTCATGGCCGGGCAAGTGAGACATAAGCAGATTTTCTCCACGATTCGTCCCGACTGGCGGCTGGCCAAGCTCCTGCTCTCGCTCTCCACCCGCAACACCGACTCGCTCATCGGCGCCGTCGCCAAGGTTCTCGCGGATGAGGGCATCACCCTGATGAGCTCCACGGAACTGCTCGAACCTTTGCTGGCGCGCGCCGGCGTGCTCACCCACCGCGCCCCCACGGAGCAGGAGCGGATAGACATCGATTACGGCCGCCGGGTCGGCCGCCACCTGGCGCAATTCGATATCGGCCAGACGGTGGTCATCGCCGGCGCCGCCTGCGTCTCCGTCGAGGCCATGGAGGGCACCGACGCCGCCATCGAGCGCGCCGCCCGCATCATGACCAGCCTTCACGATCCCTTTCTTGCCGATCACTCGAAAGAGTGCCATCCCGATCCTGAGCGAGCACAGCGAGCCGAAGGGGAGGGACCCGTTGAGGAAGGCGGGAACACGCTCAGCCGCAACCTTACCGTCGTCAAAGTCGCCAAGCCCGCGCAGGACATGCGCTTCGATGTGCCTGTCGTCGGCGTGAGGACTATCGAGACCATGCGCGCCGCCGGCGCCACCTGCCTGGCGCTCGACGCCGGCAAGTGCCTGCTGCTGGACGGCGGCCGAGTCATCCAGGCCGCCGACGCCGCCGGAATCTGCATTGTGGCGGACTAGGCGGTCTTCGAAAATCTTCCGCGCCGCCGGACGGACTCCTTCGGGCGCATCCCCTGGCGTGCCTTGGACAGATCGTGGGCCGTTTGAAGGTTCATCCAGAATTCAGCGGAGTTGCCGAAATAAGCGGATAGCAAAAGTGCGGTCTCGGCGGTAATGCCACGCTTACCTCGAATCAGCTCGTTGACGCGGTTCTGCGAGATGCCGAGATCGCGGGCGAGCTGTGCCTGAGTAAGACCTCCGGGGTCAAGAAACTCGCGCAACAGGATTCGGCCCGGGTGCGCCGAAATGCGATGAGTTGGCAACATAAGTCCTCAATGGTAATCCGTGCATTGCACCGCGCTGCACCGGCCCGCTTCAAATCTGAATACGATCCGGTACTGATCATTGACGCGAACGCTGTAGAAGCCCCGCCATTCGCCGTGGAGTTTTTCCAGCCGGTTGGACGGCGGTGTTCGCAAGTCTACGATGGTTTGACCTGCATTGAGCATATCCAGTTTGTCGCGGATACGGTCCCACAGTTGCTTCGGAATTTTTCTCGCCGCCCTCGTGTTCAAGCCGTGGTAAACATCGTGGGTGGCCTGATCTGCAAACGATACGATCACAACATTCTCCACTATACACGAATACCGTGTATCCATGAAAGAGGGGTCTAACATGTCTTCCGAACTCGCCCTCATCGCCGACCAGCTTCGCCGCGCCGTCGAAGGCGACGCCTGGCACGGACCTTCCGTCCTGGAAACCCTGAACGGCGTGGACGCCAACACCGCCGCTGCCCGGCCGGTTGCCGGCGCGCATAGCATCTGGGAAATCCTTCATCACATCACCGCCTGGACCATCGCCGTGCTGCGCCGCCTCGACGGCGAGGCGATCGAGCCTACCGGCGCCGACGACTGGCCGCCGGTCACCGCCGCCAGCGAAGACGCATGGCGCTCCGCGGTTTCCTCTTTCCGCGAGGCGCAGCAGGCGCTGCTCGCCAAAATCAACTCGATGCGCGAAGACCAGCTCGCCCTGCCCGTTCCCGGCAAGGATTACAACGCCTCCTTCATGCTTCACGGCTTCGTCCAGCACCACCTCTATCATGCCGGCCAGATGGCGATCCTGAAGAAGACAAGGAAATGAAGGATTAAGAATTCGGAATGAAGAAGAATTCAAGCCCGGCAGCCGGCAGCTCTCCATTCTTCATTCTCAATTCATCGTTCTTCATTACAATCACTCCGTGCCTGAAGAGCAGAAACTCGCGATGGCGGTCGTCGGCGCCGGCGCCTTCGGCCATAACCACGCCCGCGTCTACCACGAGCTGCGCCAGCGCGGCGAGCCGATCACCCTGGCCGCCATCGTCGATGCCGACGCCTCGCGCGCCGATGAAGTGGCGGCGGAGTTTGGCGCGCGCCCCTTCACCTCGCTGGCCGATCTGCTGGACCGCACGCGTATCGACGCCGCCTCGGTCGCCGTTCCCACCAGTCACCACGCCGCGGTCGCCCGTACCCTGATGAAAGCCGGCGTGGACGTGCTTATCGAGAAGCCCCTCGCCCCCACCCTCGAGCAGGCCGACGAGCTCATCCGCGCCGCCAGCGAGGCCGGCCGCATCGCCCAGGTCGGCCACCTGGAGCGCTTCAATCCCGCCGTCCAGGCCGCCGTTCCCATCGTGACTCAGCCCATGTTCTTCGAGGTCCACCGCCTCAGCCCGTTCGGGCCGCGCTCCCTGGACGTCGATGTCGTGCTCGACCTCATGATTCACGACCTCGACATCGTCCTCTCCTTCGTGAACTCGCCCGTGCGCGAAGTGCGCGCCGTCGGCCTGCCCATCCTCTCCGACAAGGTGGACATCGCCAACGTGCGCGTGGAATTCGAATCCGCTTGTGTCGCCAACTTCACCGCCAGCCGCGTTTCCACCGAGCGCGTGCGCAAGCTGCGTTTCTTCCAGCCGCGGCAATACGTCTCCATCGACTACTCGCGCCAGGACGTGCTCGTCATTTCCGTCGACCCGAAGGCGATGGCGCAACGCACCGAGTCCGGCGGCTTCAGCCTGGAAGAAATCCAGCGCGCCATCACCGACACCGCCAAGAAGGCGGTCGGCATTCCGCCGGGATTCAAGATCGACAAGCCCGCCGTCTCCCAGGAAGAGCCGCTCAAGGCCGAACTGAAGTCGTTCCTCGACGCCGTCCGCCGCCGTGCCACTCCGGTGGTCTCACTCGAAGACGGCCGCCGAGCTCTGGCCGCCGCCCTCCAGATCCGCGACGCCATCGCCGAGCACGCCCAGCGCGCCAACCTGAGCCTGATCTGACTGGGTGATTTGGTAAGTTGGTAATCTGGTGATTTCCGCAATGGTGGCCATTGCGAATTCAAATCACTATTTGAGAATTGCAGATTATTGTGACATCACTTCGCCATCTGCCCGCGGTGCAACGCCCAGAAGGTGTCATTCCGAGCGCCTGCTTTTGGCGCGAGGAACCTGCTGTTTTCTTTGTCGGACGAAAAGCAGGTCCCTCGCTGCGGGAGACATAAGTACAAATCGTCACTATATTGTGCAAGGCTCAATAAATTACCCAATTACCCAATTACCAAATTCCTGGAGACTTCGTCGGCGGCAAGCGTCTGCACCCACTCCTCATCCCC
This sequence comes from Terriglobia bacterium, assembly GCA_963740615.1. Lineage (GTDB taxonomy): Bacteria > Acidobacteriota > Terriglobia > Terriglobales > Acidobacteriaceae > JAIQGF01. The sequence goes on along the minus strand of CAVUEZ010000001.1, from coordinate 293,997 downwards.
GAATCCCGCGATCCACCTGACCTCCGGCTCGCGCCGGAACCACGTCATCTGCCGCTTGGCGTAGTTGCGATGCGCCTGCTGCGCCGCCCACACCGCCAGCTTCATGTCGATCTCGTCATGCACGTATTGTGCCGCCTGCCTGTAGCCCAACGACGACAGCGCCCACGCCTGCGGATATTTCTCCATCAGACGCCTGGTCTCTTCCACCAGCCCGTGGTCGAACATGCCACGCGCGCGCTCGTTGATGCGCGTGTAAAGCGCGTTGCGCTCCGGGTTCAAGCCGATGCGCACAATGCGAAATCCGCGCAGCGGATCGCGGCCCTGCTTCCACAACTCGCTCATGGGCGCGCGCGCTCCCAGGCAAACCTCGATTGCCCGAATCACCTTGGGCGTGTCGTGGGCGTGAATGTTGGCCGCCGCCGCCGGATCCAGCCGCTTCAAAATCCGGTGCAGCCATTCCGCGCCGCGCTGCCGCAGCCGCGCCCGCAGCCGCTGCCGCAATTCTTCGGAGCGCTCCGGCCCGGGAAATAATCCTTCCAGCAGCGCGCGCAGGTAGAGTCCGGTTCCCCCCACCACGATCGGCATCCTTCCGCGCTGCCTGATCTCCTGCAGCACCTCGCGTGCCCGGCGCGCGTACTCGCCGGCGGTCATGTAGTGGTTGGGATCGAACTCGTCAAGCAGGTGATGCGGCGCGCGCGCCCGTTCCTCGGCCGAAGGCTTGGCCGTGCCGATATTGAATTCACGGTAGATGGCCACCGAGTCGCAGTTGACGATCTCGCCGCCGAAGCGCTCCGCCAGCGCCAGCGAGAGCGCGGTTTTTCCGCTTCCAGTGGGTCCTATCACCGCCACCAGCAGCGGCTCCATTCAGCGCGAACCCCAGGGAATCAGGCCCGCCCAGCGCGCCAGGACCATCAGCAGCAGCATGACCAGGATCACGATCAAGCCAATGGTCTCGGAGCTGAGCGCTTTGCGGTCGGCGGGGTTGGCCACAGGCACATTGTAGCGAGTTGCGAAATCGCGCATAAAAGAATTGACGAATTGTCGGATGTGCCATGGGCGGAGTCTCCGTTCCCGCAATTCGGCATTCGTTGTTTGCGATAAACTACGCGCGTTTTCGTTGGCATTCTTAAGCACCACAGTTCCGCACAGTCGCTGGAGGCAAGCAATGGGAACCACCGCACGCTCCACCGCCCCCGTGGCCCATCACATGGTGACCACGGCCTTTGAACTGGACGGCTACCGCATCGTCCGCAACCTGGGCGTGGTGCGCGGCATCATCGTGCGCTCGCGCTCGGTGCTGGGCACCATCGGCGCAGGATTGCAGACGCTGATCGGCGGCAACATCACTCTCCTGACCCAGCTCTGCGAGAAGACGCGCAACGATGCCTTCGAGGTGATGCTGCAGCACGGCGCCGAACTGGGCGCCAACGCCATCATCGGCGCGCGCTACGACGCCACCGAGATCATGCAGGGAGTCACCGAGGTGCTGGCCTACGGCACCGCCGTAGTGGTGGAAAAAATCACCGGCTAGCGAGGCGCCCGCGACGCTCCTGCCGGCGCTTATTGCAGATCGCGCCGGTCGGGGTTGTAAAGGAAGTGGAACCGCAGGGCGAGGTACTGGCCGCGGAACTGCACGGGCAGAGGCGGAAAGGGATTGGAACCGGTGATGCCGCCCCAGGCGGCCCGGTCCAGGGAGACGTCCCCCGAAGGTCCCACCAGGTGCATGCCGGCCACCGAGCCGTCCTTGAGGATGGCGAACTCGATCGATACCTGGCCCTTCTTCATCATGGGGGCGCGCGCCACCTCCGGTATCAACTGGTACCAGTTGAGGCGGACGTTGTGGAGCACGCGCGAGAGATAAGGTCCGAAGTCCACGCCCATGGTGTCGCTGAGGATGTCCAGGTTGCTGCGGATGCCGGCATTGGCATTGAAGCCGGTGCCGTAATCGCCGCCGGCGCCCCCATAGCCGCCGCGCGAAGTGGCCGCGCCCCGGGCCGCCTGCTCGATCGCCGATCCCGGCGACCTGGGGGTGCCAAAGGCCTCCTTAGGGTCCAGGGCCGGTGTGCGCAGCTTGGCCTCCTCGTTGCTCTTGAAGGCGGGCGGTGAAGACGAACCGCGCTCGGCCGCGGCCGGCGGCGAGGCCTGGGCGACCGCGGGTGGGGTCTGCTGCGGCGTTCCCGGGGGCTGCGGAGGTCCGGGCGGACGCGCCTCGCGCAGCTCTTCCAGCGTCTTACGGTCGATGCGCGGGGCGTGCGAGCTGGCAACCCGATCCTTGTCGGACATGATGTTGGTCTTGGGGCGCTTGGTTATCTTCTGATGGTCCGGCGGCAGCTCCAGGAAGGTGGCGTTGCGGTCGCGCAGCAGGTCCTCGGCGCTGCGCGCTGCCAGAAAGTGATAACCCGGCAGGTACTTGGGGCCCACAACCAGGCCGATAATCAACACCAGGTGCGCGATCAGGGATATCCAGAAGGCTTCGCGCAGGCGGGAGCGCGCCAGGTCGTCCTGGAGCTGAAGCAACAGGACGGGCGCTTCCACCTTGGCTTGCTCCGGCTCGAAGGGCAGGCTCGACTGCGTCGCCTCGGGCTGTCCATCGCGCGGCTCATCCGGCGATGGAGTAAGAAGCGGAATTCGAGTCAATGCCATGGAAAAGGAACACTTCCCCGCGCGCCGCACGCGCCCGCATAGACGGTTAGACGCTCAATCCCCGGAAACTGCTGCGGGCGTTTTTCGGCCACACGGTTGAGCGGATCCGATTCTCACTATTGTCTCACCTGGAACGGGGATTGGCACACCAGAGCAATTACTTAACCCGATTCCGGCACAGGAGTTTCGCCGAAACCGTCGATCATCATGGCCGATGACCCCAAAGTTCAATCGGCCATGGCTTTTCCTGTGCTACGCTGCGCCCATGCTCAAAAAGATGGCCCTGGTAATGGCGCTGGGGGTGTCGCTCGCAGCCCCCGCCCTCGCCAAGGAGAGAGAGCGATTTCAGGCCCCCCGGCCGGTGCGCCTGGACCACGCCGGGGAACGCTGGGCCGAGCGGACGCTGAAGAAGCTCAGCCTGGAAGAGAAGATCGGGCAGATGTTGTTGGTGTGGACGCGGGCCGAGTTTCTGAACGTGAAGAGCGCGCAGTATCTCCACCTGCGCGACCTGATGCACAAGTATCATCTGGGCGCCTTCGGGCTCACGGTGTGGACCGACGGCCCCTTCCTGTTGCGTAACCAGCCCTATGAAGCGGCGATGATGATCAACCAGTTGCAGCGCGACTCCAAGCTGCCGCTGCTGATCGGCGCCGACTTCGAGCGCGGGCTTTCCATGCGGCTCTACGCAACCACGGTTTTCCCGCACGCCATGGCCTTCGGCGCCGACGGCAGCCCGGCCGATGCCGAGGCCTTCGGACGGATCACCGGCGCCGAGGCTCGGGCCATCGGGGTGGAGTGGAATTTCTTTCCCGACGCCGATGTGAATTCCAACCCGGCCAACCCGGTGATCAACACCCGCTCCTTCGGAGAGGACCCACAGCAGGTGGGAGCGCTGGTGGCGGCTTACATCGCCGGCGCGCACCAGGCGGGCATGCTGGCCACGGCCAAGCATTTTCCCGGGCACGGCGACACCGCCACCAATTCGCACCTGGGTCTGGCGGAGGTTACGGGCGACGCGCAGCGGCTGCAAACCGTCGAGCTGCCGCCGTTCCAGGCGGCCATCAACGCCGGGGTGGACGCGGTGATGATCGGGCACATGACGGTGCCGGCGCTGGAGCCCGACCCCGACCAGGTGGCCACTACTTCGAAGGCGGTGGTCACCGATCTGCTGAAGAAGAAAATGGGATTCCAGGGGCTGGTGGTGACCGACGCGCTCGATATGCAGGCGCTGATGCGGCTTTACGCCAACCTGCCCAATCCCTCGGGCGCGGCCGCGGTGGCGGCGGTGAAGGCGGGCAACGACATGGTGCTGCTGCCGCTGGACGTGGACGGCGCCTACAAAGGCCTGTTGAGCGCGGTGCGCGGCGGCCAGATTCCGCTGAAGCAGATCAACCAGTCGGTGCTCAAGATCCTGCGCGCCAAGGCCTCCGTGGGGCTGCACAAGGCGCGGCTGGTGGACATCGAAAAGCTGGACCAGGTGGTGGCGCAGCCGGAGAACGTGGCCTTCGGGCAGCAGGTGGCGGATACGGCGGTCACCCTGGTTCGTGACAACGGCCGGGTGTTGCCGCTCAAGCGCCAGAACCTGGGAACCGCGGCCAGTCTCAATCCGTACCTGAGAGTGCGGCAGACCCGCAACCGGGTGGTGGCGGTGATTTTCACCGACGATGTTCGCCAGCGCTACGGGCGGGTGTTCGAGCGCGAGCTGCGGGCGCGGGTGCCGGACGCGCACGTTCTCTACGTTGATCCGCGCATCGCCGCCGCCATGGCGCCGCAGGTCCTGGCGGCCGTGGAACAGGCCGAGGTGGTGCTGGCGCCGATGTTCCTGGGACCGATGATCGGCAACGAAATGACAAACTCGCTCTCCCCGGTGCAGGACACGGGCGCGCTGCTCCAGGCCATGCTGAATGGGGCCGGAGCGCGCACGGTGGTGATCGCCATGGGCGATCCCTACCTGGCCTCCGGATTTCCCGCGGTGCAGAACTATCTGTGCACCTATTCCTTCGCGTCGGTTTCGGAGTTGAGCGCCGTCCGCGCCTTGTTCGGCGAGATCGCCATTCGCGGCCGCCTGCCCGTCAGCATTCCCGGTATCGCCCGGCGGGGCGCGGGAATCGAGCGGGCGCAGCAGGCAAGCCGAGGAGGAACGCAATCCCATGTCACGACCAAGACTGTGTCGAAGCGGTAGAAGATGGCTGTTGGTGGTGCCGGCCCTCGTTATGCTGGCCTTGCTGGCCGCCTGCTCGGTGCAGGAGCAGCGCAGCCCCAGTGGCGAGAAACGGGTGGACATCCGCACGCCGTTTGCCGACGTGAAGATCAACACCAACGTCGATCCCAAGGATACCGGACTGCCGCTCTATCCCGGAGCCAAACGCGTCACCCGCGACGAGGACAATGACCAGCACGCGGCCAACGTCAACATTTCCAGCCGCGAATTCGGGCTGAAGGTGGTGGCGGTGAAGTTCCAGAGCGAGGATCCGCCGGACAAGGTGCTGGCCTTTTATCGTCCCAAGATGAAGGGTTTCGGCGGATCCTTCGTGGAGTGCAAGCAGCAGGGGTTCGTCACCTACAACCACGGAGGCGAGGAGAAGGAGCTGACCTGCGATAAGGGCGACGGCAGGAACATCGAGTTGAAGGCGGGCACGCCCGACCGTCAGCATATTGTCGCGATCAAGCCGCACGGCTCGGGCAGCCAGTTCGCCCTGGTCTATGTGCAGAAGCACGGAAAGGAAGGGGCGCTGTAGAAGGTAGTTTCCAGTTTCCGGTTTCCAGACGGTAGATCTGCCTGTCGGATCAACTGACGGACTGACCGACTGAAAGACTGACAGACCGATCGACCTTCTGCGGCCCGGTTCCTCTTTCGAGCTTCAGCCGGATATTGACGAAGTAGCGCATGGATCGACCAAAATCGGCGCGTACCATCCTGGCAACGGTAATTCACAATGACAACATGGGCGAACGGTTTCTGATTGACCGTCTGCCCCCGATGACGCAAGTTGGTGCCGGTAGACCGCCTGTCGCTCCGTTCGGCACAACCATGTCGAAGGCGGCGGACGGAATTTAAGGCGTCCCGTGCGCCGGGCCGGAAAACCATGAACGCACCCCGGCGTAGCTGTCAGGAGCCTTAATAAAACCGGCGCATGTCTCGGGGGAGAACCGCGCCGGTTTTTTCTCTTTTTTCGCAAGCTGCGGTCCTGCCCGTTTCCGGCCATGGTCCCCTTCTGAATGTTGCACCCCAAAATCCGAATCCTTCATCTTATTAACCACGGTTAATGGCAGGAGTATAATGCCGGTGCAATGATCACCGTTTCCAAGGAAGACTACCTCAAGGCCATCCTCGAGGCGGACAGCGAAGGCGAGGAGGTGATCTCCGCCACCTTGGCGCACTGGCTGTCGGTGTCGGCGCCCGCGGTGACCATGGCGCTGCGCCGCCTGAAGCGCGACGGCCTGGTCAAGGTGCAAAGCGACGGGCGGGTGCAGTTGACCTCCGCGGGGCGCGAGATCGCCCGCCGGCTGACCGTCCGCCATCACCTCATCGAGCGCATGCTGTACGAAATCTTCGGCATGAAATGGACCCGGGTGCACGAGGAGGCGGAGCGGCTGGAGCACGCCGTCTCCGCCGACTTTGAAGCGCGCCTTGTGCAAAAGCTCGGCCGCGGCGGCATTTGCCCGCATGGCAACCTGATGACGCCGGAGAACGCCGCCCAGCGCAAGCGTCGCGGCCTGGTGCCGCTGGCGCAGGCCGAGCCGGGCAAAAGCTATCTGGTGCGCAGCGTCTATGAGCGCGACGCGCGCCTGCTGGAGTTCCTGGAGGGGCGCGGCATCCGCCCGGGCGCCAGCCTTCGCCTGCTCGGGCGCCATTACGACCAGACGCTCACCCTGGCTACCGAACGCGGTGAAGTTCCCCTGGGCAGCGCCGCCGCGGAAAAGGTTTGGGTTTCGGCGGAACGCCCGCCGCGCGCCGCGGCACGTTAACCACGGTTTATCCGGGACGGTACATATCGTTTAATGAGCTGGCACTCAAAGTCGGGGACGGATGTTCCAGGGACCAGCCACTCCTCCTTGGAGGAAGTCCACGGCTCGGTCCATGTGCCGCATCACCAGGCGGGTTTCTGGGAGCAATGGCGCGCTTTCGTCGGGCCGGCGATCCTGGTCAGCGTCGGCTACATGGATCCCGGCAACTGGGGAACCGACCTGCAGGGCGGGGCGCACTTCAAGTACGGCCTGCTGTGGGTGGTCGGACTGGCCAGCCTGATGGCCATCTTCATGCAGGTGATTTCCGCCCGCCTGGGCGTGGTGACCGGTAAGGACCTGGCCCAGTGCTGCCGCGACTGGTATCCCAAGTGGACCCGGTGGCCCAACTGGCTGCTCTGCGAGGTGGCCATTGGCGCCTGCGACCTGGCGGAGGTGCTGGGCAGCGCGGTGGCGCTGAACTTGCTGTTTCATATCCCCCTGCTCTGGGCGGTGATCATTACCGGGCTGGACGTGCTGCTGCTGCTGGCGCTGCAGCGCTTCGGGATGCGCACCATCGAGGCGGTGGTGGTGCTGCTGGTGGCCACCATCGCCGTCTGCTACTTCATCGAGATTTTTGTTCTGCCGCAGACCCGGCCCAGCTTTCTGGAGATGGGATCGGCGCTGGTTACGCCTCATTTTCGTCAGGCGGGGATGATGTACGTCGCCATCGGCATCATCGGCGCCACGGTCATGCCGCACAATCTGTACCTGCACTCGGCCCTGGTGCAGAGCCGCAAGCTGCAGAAGGACGACAGCCTCGATTCGGCGCGCCATCCGGTTCAACACCATCGATTCAATCGTGGCCTTGACCATCGCCTTCTTCGTCAACGCGGCCATCCTGGTGCTGGCGGCGTTGGTTTTCTTCGGCAAGCAACAGCGTGACGGTGCCGGGCGGGCAGGTGGTGACCTTCAGCCCCGACAGCGATTGGATTCGCGTCGCCTATCTGACGCTGGCGCCGCTGCTGGGGACCACCGCGGCCAGCACGTTGTTCGCGGTGGCGCTGCTGGCCAGCGGCCAGAGCAGCACCATTACCGGCACCCTGGCCGGGCAGGTGGTGATGGAAGGCTTCATGCACTGGCGCATCAAGCCCTGGCTGCGCCGGCTGATCACCCGCTCGCTGGCCATCCTGCCGGCGGTGTTGATCATCGGCATGCGCGGCGACAGCAGTGTGACCGACCTGCTCACCCTCAGCCAGGTGGTGCTGGCGCTGCAACTTCCCTTCGCCATGTTTCCGCTGCTGCATTTCACCAGCTCCGAAAAACGGATGGGCGCATGGAAGAACGGGCGGTTCCTGCTGATTGCCGGCTGGACCAGTGCGATCCTCATCACCGCGATGGACATTTACGGCTTGCCGGACTCGCTCAAAGCGGCGTGGCAGGTCATCGTCGGCGGATGACGCAGCGGCGGGGAAGATCCTCATGTACGACACCATTCTCGTCACCCTGGACGGCACTCCCACCGACCGGGCGATCATCGAACACATCAAGAAGCTGGCCCAACTGGCGCACAGCCGGGTGGTGCTGCTTCATGTGGCGGATGGATGGGCGGCCCGGACCTATGGCCCCGACGCGGTCAGCCCGGAAATCACCGAAGACACCGCCTACCTGCAAAAAGTCCGGACGGAGTTGCAGTCCGCGGGGATTCCCACCGAGGCCGAACTGGCCTACGGCGAGCCGGCCAAGGAAATCGTCAAGTGGGTCGAACGCAAGGGATGCGACCTGGTCGCCATGAGCACGCACGGGCACCGCCTCCTGGCCGATATCTTTCTCGGCACCACCGCCACCCGCGTCCGGCACAGCATCAGCGTGCCCGTTCTGCTGCTCCGGGCGAAATGAAACGCTCCCTGCCTTTACCCATTGACATCAGATGATTGGGCGCTCATCGCCCATCTCGCCGTGCCGGGGTGCAGCCATGGAGATCGCCAGCATCGAATCCTTCCTCCCTTATTTGAAGAGCATCCGCGAGCGCACCATGCGGGTGGCGCGCGTGATTCCGCCCGACATGATCGAATGGACGTATGCCCCCGGGAAGTTCAGCCTCGGCGACCTGCTGCGGCACATCGCCACCATCGAGCGCTACCTCTGGGTGGAAATCGTGCAGGGCAAGCCCGCCCGCTACCAGGGTTGCGGGCGCGAGCTGGCCGACGGCTACGACCAGGTGCTCGATTTCATGGGGCGGCTGCACGATGAGTCGGTCGGGATCTTGTCCCACCTCACGCCCGACGACTTGAAGAAGAAGGTCGCCACGCCCGGCGGCCCGCCGATCACCGCTTGGAAGGTGTTGCGCCTGGCGGTGGAGCACGAAATCCATCATCGCGGCGAAATCTACATCTACCTGGGAATGCTGGGGGTGAAGACGCCGCTGCTGCACGGGATGACTTCCGAGCAGGTGAAAGAACTAAGTGCGAAGGCGTAATCCCGTTTTCGCTAACACCTAACTACTAACTCCTAACCCCTAACTCCTAACTACTAACTCCTAACTACTTCCTCACGCCCGCGAGACCGCCGCCACCGCCGGCCGTGCCGGAGCCTGGCGCGTCTTGCGCGCGCTCTCCACCCGGTTGCGTCCCTGGCCCTTGGCGCGGTAGAGCGCCTGGTCGGCCGCCTCCAGCACCCGGTCGGGGCTCGCCAGCCGAACGCTGGCTTCGGCCAATCCGATGCTCACTGTGACCGAGGTCTTCGTCTTCACCGTGCCCACCGGAATCCTCCCGGGCCGGGCATAACGGCGCTCGTCACGCCGCCGGCGGCTGCGGTCCGGGCCGCGCACCATGAACGCCGAGCGCGCAACCAGGGCGCGCAGCTCCTCCAGGTGTTCGGCCGAGTCTTCGGCGGTCGCATCCGGGAAGACGATGGCAAACTCCTCGCCGCCGTAGCGGAAAGCCCGCCCCCCTCCCCCGACGCGCGCCAGCCGCGCCGCCACCATGCGCAGAACCTGGTCGCCGGTATCGTGGCCGTAGGCATCGTTGAAGCGCTTGAAGTGGTCGATGTCCACCATGGCGAGCGCGTAGTTGTCGCCCATGTCCAGCATCTGCTGATTGAAGGCGCGCCGCCCGGGCAGCCCGGTCAGTTCGTCCAGGTAGGCCAGCCGATACGAGGTCTCCACCAGCGCGGCGGCGAACATCAGCGCTCCGGTCGCCAGGTACAGCGACGATGCCCGCCCCGGCGCGGCCGCGTTCAGCCCCAGGAAGGCGGCGCACGCGCTCCAGAAGAAGGCCGAGTCCACCGGCCGGCGCAGCAGGCTCATGCGCATGCCCAGCCAGGCCACCGCCGCCGCGAAGGCCAGCAGGGCCAGTTGCGGCAGAGGCGTCCACGCGAACAGTCCGCTGGGCAGGTAAGCGTGCTCCGCCCAGCGCGCGAATTCCAGGTTTTCCGTGCGCGCCAGCACCGCCACGATCACCGCCTGGATGGAAAGGATGCCCGCTCCCGACCCCAGCGAGCTCAGCGTCAGCCCGCACTCGCCGACCGCGGAAAAGAACACCAGGTTCACCGGCAGCAGCAAGGCGAGCAGGGCGAAGCCCGCGTTGGCGGCCGGCGCCGGCGCCTGCGCCAGCATCACCAGTCCGAGCTCGGCCAGGCACAGCGCCATCGCGGCAAACAGCACCCGGCTGGAATGAAAACGCCACGCCATGGTGAGCGTCACCAGCATGGCCGCCCACATCAGGAACTCCACCGCCGGCGTCGCCGTGGCCTGCGCCGCCGGAAGGTGCGCGAACAGCAGCGCCGCCAACAGCAGCGCGCCGCCGGGCACGAGCACGGAAAGCAATGTCCTCGCGGGGGTCGAGTTCACGGCTGGTACTCCTTGATCTACCGATTATCCGCGCCCCGGGCTGGCAGGGAAGGTAACTAGCGGGGTACGCCGTCAAAAAGGAAGGATTCTGAGAGCCGCGCTTCCACTTCGGATTGTGGGACGGGCCTCTGCTCTCGGGCGTCGGCAAGCCCGCGCCGTACCTTCTCCAGCACGTACAAGTGGTACTGAATGTCTTCAAGCGTGCAGTCTTCCGGCAGCCGATTGAGAAGCATCTCGACATCGTGCTTGGCGGTGCTCATTCTGGCCGTAGCTTAGCACAGGGCGCCATTTGGGCACCCGGTGCCCGGATCACCCCATTCCTTTCGCCGTTTGATAGAATTCAGTCAGCCCTTTTGCCGTCGGGACGTGGCGCAGCCTGGTAGCGCACTTGCTTGGGGTGCAAGGGGTCGCCGGTTCAAATCCGGCCGTCCCGACCAGTCTTAAATTGTCCCGCGGTTATCACAAATTGCGTCGCGGAGTGTAAACTCCTCTGCAGCTCTAGCTTTTCCACATCCAGTTTTTGCTGCAACAGTCGCTCAGAGGCCCGCAACGGGCTTCTCCGACAGGAAGGGAACCCGATTGCGAACGCATCTCCTGAACCCAAGTGACGTGGCGTTCGGCACCGCCGTGATCACCCCCCGCTGGATGTTCGTGCTGGCAGCCGCCACGCCCCGCACGTACGGTGACCCGGTGCTGGTGGACGAGACACTTGCACCTCTCGATCCGGGAAGCATTCACCCAGGGGACGTCGTGGGAATCGGCATCCACACGGCCAATGCGCTGCGCGGCTACCACCTCGGCAGGCTGGCACGGGAGCGCGGGGCGTACGTCGTTTTCGGCGGCATACATGCAACCCTGTATCCGGAAGAAGCGCACCAGATCGGGGGCGCGCACGCGGTGGTGAAGGGCGATGGTGACATGGTGTGGGGACGCGTGATCGCCGAGTGCTGCTCGGGCGCTCCCGCCCGCATCTACGAAGGTGGGCGGGTCGAAGGTTCTGATTTCGTCGCGGCGCGCTGGGACCTGGTCCCGCGCAAGCGATACATGTGGGCTTCGGTGCAGACGGTGCGCGGCTGCCCGAAGCACTGCTCCTTCTGCTCGGTCTGGCGTACAGACGGGCAGAAACCACGGCAGCGCACGATCGACGCGGTGATCGAGGAGATCGTACAGCTTCGGCGGCTCGGCTTCCGCTTCATCGCCCTGGCGGACGACAATTTCTATCCCGTCACCCTGGCGGACATCGATCTTGCGGAGCGGCAGCATGCCACCGAGCGCGCGCAGCAGTTGAAGGCCACTCGCGCCGAGCGCTTCGAACTGCTGGGGCGCCTCGCCCAACTCCCGCCTGACATGACCTTTTTCACCCAGATCACTATGGAAGCTGCGGAAGACCCGGCATTCCTCGACGCCATGCACGCCGCGCGGATCAGAGGTGTCCTGGTAGGTGTCGAGTCGGTCACACCCGGTGGCTTGAAGGACATCTACAAGGACTTCAACTGCACCGGTGAAGACCTGATTGAGCGCCTCCGTACCTTCCGTCGGCACGACGTATATGTGCTGGGCTCGTTTATTTTCGGGCTGCCCAGCGACCAGCCGTCAACCTTCGACGCCACCGAGGTCGCCGCCGAACGAGCCGACTTGGCCTTCGCTCAGTTCGTCATGCTCACGCCGTTCCCCGGAACCGTCGACTACATCCGCTGGGAGAAGATGATGGAAGCCAAGCCGCAGTTCATCGCCGGCGTTCCCATTACGCGCCGATGGCTTATCCCGCCGGAACAGAGGCCCAAGCTCTACTGGCCGCACCCGGTGATGTCCGCGGAGGAGATCCGGCGCCACACCCAGGAAGTCTGGGACAAGTTCTACAGCCTGCGCGCCATCTGGAAACGGTCTGGGTTCATCAAGTCCAAGAAGGGCCGGCTGGCATTCCTGCTCATTTCCAAGATCTACCGGCAGATGTACGCGGATACCGGCATCGCCACCGATAGCGCCCGGACGTCGTGGTCGGCGCGGTGGGCGCGCTGGCTGGCGCGCCCCTGTCAAATGCTGTTCGCCGGCCGTCCCCTGCCGCAATTGCAGGTGCCGCTGGCCTGAGGTGAGCTCGGCCCGTCGTAGTACCTTCGTTGCTGCGGGCGCTGCTTCGGCATGGCGCCCCCAAGTTCTACAGTCGTCCGCTAGGGCCGACCAGTCCTCTTTTCAGAACATCCCCAGCGTATTCCTCTAAGAGCTTACGGAGTCAACCATGTTGCGGTTTTGAACTCCCGCTGCACTGCCTGGCTCGCCTGAGGAGTTGGCAAACTCCGGTAGAAAGAGCCCCATACCTGCTCAATTGCCGCGGATCACAATTTATCCGGAAATTCTCGCGATGCGTTAAAGACGGTTGCAACCTCAATCCCCGCGCCACGAATACGATAGACGACGCGAAAACGTCCAACGATCATTTCGCGGATTTCGGGTTCATCCCGCTCTGGAACCATTCGTCCCGAGTGCGGAAATTGCTGCAGTCGTTCGACGGCAGCGAAGATTCGCACCACAGTCAGATCGGCGTATTGTTCAGAATCTTTCGCGATGTATTCGTGGATAGCGCGGAGGTCGCGCAGCGATTGTGGCGACCATACAATGCGCATTAGAGTCCAAAGCGACGCTTGGCTTCGTCGTGCGGCACGCCTTCGGACCTATCGAGTTCGGCCAGCCCGGCCTCGATCTTGGCCAGAAACACAAGTTGTTCAATCGCATCGTCGATGGTGGCCTCTGGCGGCATTGCCTGAAGGGCTTCGATTATGCGATCGCGGGTTAGGGGTCCCTGCATTATCGTATTCTAATGCCCCTACTGCGGCCGGTCGAATCGTATCTGCGGCCCACCGGCTACCGGCTGCGGAAAGACACGCCGGAGCAACACGCGAGGCGCTAACGAATGTATGCACCGCCAACGCGGTCACAACCGCTGGTGTGCTCAACCTACCGAAAATCTGTTTTTCCGCAGCCGCTAGCCGTGGGGCGAGCCAAAAAGCCAGAGTTCGATCGGGTGCTCCGCTGAAATCCACGGCGCTTTTCGATTGATCTCGTCGAGCTTTCCTTGCAGTTGCTCCACTTGCTGCTTCAGTTGCTCATCGTCCGGCTTGGCATTCAGCGCTGCTTCGGCATCGCGCAGGGCGACGCGGATTTCCAGATGCTCCTGCTCCAAATGGTGCCTGAGCAGTCGCATCTCGTGTATCTGCCGCAAGTCTTCGTCATCGTCCAAGAAATACATGGGGTCCATTCCGGTTCCTCCTGGACTCGCAATGCCGCGATGAATGGCGCCTCCCACCTTCCGCGCCTGGCCCGTCTGATCGCCGGAATATCATCCGCGCGTGCCCCGGTCAAGAGCGGTCTTCGCCGAGCCGGGCCTTGTCTTAGCCGATCACCGCCAAGTCGGCCGGGTTCACCTCTTTTTCCTTTTCCGCGAATCCTGCATCAATTCTGGGCATCTATGTCACTCACTCGGCCCGCTCTCAGCGCTCGGTGCGGCGCGGCACTCAAAACCAGGAGTTCATGGAATGACCAGAACGCGATTGATCGTCCTTGCCCTTTGCCTTTTGCTTGTAGCCGCGCTGCCGGCGGCCGCCTGGCTGCGCAGCCCGGCGCTGCTGTTCTCGGTCTTGCCAGACGGCGCCACCGGGCCCGAGGGCCTGGCCGTCGGCCCCGACGGCAACGTCTATGTCGCCACCTTCGGCTTCAACGCCGGCGGAGAGGCCGCCGCGCCCGGGCAACTCTACGTTTTCCGGCCCAACGGCCACTTGCTGCGCCAAGTGGCAATTCAAGGCTCCAGCGCGCACCTGCTGGGCATCGGATTCCATCCGCAGACCGGAACCCTGCTGGTCATCGACTTCGGCGCGGCGCAGGTGCTCGCGGTCAATCCCGTCACCGGCGCATCCTCGGTGTTCATGACCCCCTCGGACGCAACCAACTCGGGACTGAATGCGCTCACCTTCGACCAGGCCGGCAACGTCTACGTCTCGGACTCGTTCAAGGGAATCATCTGGAAGGTCGGCAAGAACGGCGGTGCCGGCACGGCCTGGGTTAGCGATCCCTTGCTGACCACCAGCCTGGTTCCGCCCTTTGGCGCCAACGGCATGGTCTTCAATCACGCCGGCGACACGCTGTTCGTGGCCAACACCGGTGACGACCGCATCCTCAGAATTCCCGTCGATGACCAGGGCGGCCCCGGCCCCGTCTCCATCTTCACCAACAGCATCAACGGCGCCGACGGCATCGCCATCGACCGCGACGACAACCTCTGGGTCGCCGCCAACCAGGAAGATGAGATCGTGGTGGTGGACCAGACGGGCAAGGTCATCGCCAAGCTCGGCGATTTCTACGGCCTCAAGCACGGCCTCCCGCTCGGTCTGCTCTTTCCCGCCAGCCTCGCCTTCAGTGCCGATGGCCGCTGGGTCTACGTCAGCAATCTGGCGCTCGATCTGCGCCTGTTCAATTCCGATTTCATCGCCATCGATTCTCCCTGGACCGCGCAGGTGGACCGCTACACGGTGTCCAAGATCCTGGCGCGCATCCCGGGGATTGCCGGCGACGACCATGGTCACGAACGCTGATTCGCAGCGTGGGGGCAGCCGCCCTCGGCCACCCTGCAATGCGACAAGAAGAAGCCGCCCCCGCAAGGGAGCGGCTTCTTTTTTTCAACCTGCTGCTATCCGGCGCGGCGGATATCGTCTCGGTCGGCCTTTTCCACCTTTTCGATGCGGTCAAGCTTGTTTGAACCGCGGGTTCCCAGCGCGATCAGGATCACCACCGCCACAATCCCGATCACGATCCAGCCCCACGGCAATCCGCCGCCGTTGTTGCTGGCGCGCTCAGACTGCCTCTCTTCCATGCCCTGTGGGGTCGGGGGTGGCCGGTGTCCTTCGGAAAGGGTGCCGCCGCCCTGCGAGCCGGAGACGGTGGTGTCTCCGCTCATCGGCGCCGGTTGGGCCTGCGACGGCTGCTGCGACTGCGAGGGTGATGCCGGTTGCGACTGTGACGGCTGCTGGGCCGGGGGCTTCGACTGCTGCGTGCTCTGGCCCACCGCCAGCGCCACGCCCATCAGGCATACTGCGAGCGCGAGTAAGACGCTTCGCATACGACCTCCTCTGGGACGGTCTACATGGGATTTCCATCCCGCCACGGAGGTTGCCGTTGGCTGCTCTGCTCGGCCCGATTTTCGAAAGCTGCCGGCCAGGGTCACTCCCGGCCATCTACCCTGCCGGCTGCAGGGCCTGGCTCACGTCGCGCAGCACCTCGTCCGGTTTCCAGTCGCCGCCATGGTACCAGCGGAACACGCGCCCATCCGGTCCGATCAGCGTGGTGCTCAGCGAGTGGATAATCTGGCCCGAATCCGGTTCGTAAGTGAGCCCGAAAAAGTGGGCCATCCTTGTCAGCTCCGCTGTCGAGGGCGCCGCAAACTCCCAGTGTGAGAACTTCTTGTCGCCGGTGCCCTTGGCGTATTCGGCCCCGTAGCTGCGCAGCACCGCCGGCTTGTCGTGGGCCGGATCGATGCTCACGCTCAGCAGGTGCGTGCGTTTCGCCAGCTCCGGCGAGGCCATCATTTTCCGGTCCAACTCAGCAAACAGCCCGCTGATCCGCGGGCAGTAATCGGGAAACGGACAGCGCGTGTAGATAAAGGTCACCAGCAGCGCCTTTCCCCGGTAGCGCCGCAGGCTTATGCGCCGGCCGTTCTGATTGGTGAGCGCGAACTCCGGCACTGCCTCCCCCGGCTGGGGAGCGTGGAACGTACTCGCCTGCGGTTTGGTGCCGGTGCTTTTCTTCGTGACCGTGATGTTCTCCAGCCAGTAATTCGGTTCCTGGACCACCACGTCGGCGGTAATTTCGTCTCCCGGCGCCAGTGTTTTTAGCGCGGCCGTGTCTTTCACCGGGAAGGGCATGATCATGGCTTTCATGAAGCCTGGAATGTCCTTGTGGTCCACCGTCAGCCGCGACCCGCCCACGTCCACCGCGACCACTTTTCCCGCCAGCGAATAGCGCTTGGGCGCTTGCGGACGGCTGCTGCAGGCGGCCAGCGCCATCAGCGCGAGCAGCGCAATTCCGGCATATATTCGACTTTTCACCGCTTCTCCACGGGCGCGGCGCGCCAACTTCGCGCCCCGACCGAGTTTCCCGCGATTATACTTCCCGCGGCAGCGCCTGTGTTTCGCGTGCCATCCCTTATACTTTGGAGAGATCGCGTCGATAGGCGATCGCACGAACAATGCCGCAATTCCTGACCAGTCTTTTGCGCAGCCTGCGCGGTGCGCGCGGCGCCGACATGCGCCTGCTCTGCCGCCAGCTCCTTTCGCAGCGCGGCGAAGCTTCGCAGACGGTGCTCGCGCAGCGCATCCTCGACCGCTACAAGGAGATGGATCCCGACCAGCAGCTCGCCTTCTTCGAGATGCTGGCCGACGATTTCAGTCCCGACGACCACGCCATCCAGCGCGCCCTGCAGGAGTATCAGCGCCA
The DNA here is from genome assembly GCA_963740615.1 of Terriglobia bacterium. Taxonomy (GTDB): domain Bacteria; phylum Acidobacteriota; class Terriglobia; order Terriglobales; family Acidobacteriaceae; genus JAIQGF01. The sequence continues at coordinate 277,079 of CAVUEZ010000001.1, read as the reverse complement.
ACATAACGCCGCCACCGTGGCCGCCGTCGCCGCCGCCGCCGAGCCCCCTCGCCAGGAGCTGCTGCGCCGCATCAACACCGGCCCCACCGGTACCGAGAGCTTGGTCGCCATGCGCCACGACCTGCTTCGCTGTCTGAAAACTCATTCCGGGCTGGGCATTGTCGATGCCGATTTCAAGCACCTCTTCCGCTCCTGGTTCAACCGCGGCTTCCTGCGCCTGGAGCGCATCGGCTGGCACACCTCCGCCCTCACCCTGGAAAAGCTCATCGCCTACGATTTCGTGCACGAGATCAACGGCTGGCCCGACCTGCGCCGCCGCCTGGAGAGCGACCGCCGCTGCTTCGCTTTTTTTCATCCCTCGCTGGCCGAGGACCCGGTCATCTTCGTCGAGGTGGCGCTCACCCGCGGCCTGGCGCGCGAGTTGGAGCCGCTGCTCGACATCACCGCCCCCGTGCTGCCCCTGGAGCAGGCCGACACCGCCATCTTCTATTCCATCAACAACTGTCTCGACGGGCTACGCGGTATTCCCTTCGGCAACTTCCTCATCAAGCAGGTGGTCGATGAGCTGGGAGCGGAGCTGCCGAAGATCAAGTCCTACGCTACCCTTTCGCCGCTGCCGCACCTGGCGCGCACGGTGCGCGCCCACGACGACCACAATGGCTTCACCCGCGAGCGGCTTTCCCGCGTGCTCGCCGAATTCACCGCCGACCTGGCTGCCGGCTCCGGACATCCCGACCCCGTCGACGCCCTGTTTCACCTCCTCAAGAATCCGGTGGAATACCGCAAGGCGCTGGCCGCGCCCCTCAGGCGGCTGGCGCTCGCCTACCTCACTCAATGCCGTGCCGGCGACAAGCCCTACGATCCCGTCGCCTGGTTCCATTTCTCCAACGGCGCGCGCCTGGAGTCGATCGATCCGTTCGCCAACACCCGCCCGTACGGCTTGCGCGATTCCTTCGGCCTCATGGTCAACTACCGCTACATCCCCGAGGACCTGGAAGAGAACCACGAGCAGTTTGTCCGCACCGGAGAAATCCGCGTCTCTTCCTCCCTCTATCAGGAGTACCGGCTGGTCGCCACGCTGTGGAGTGGCGAGACCGGCAGGCCGGGCAAGCGCGCTCAGCGCGTTGCGACCTGACATCGGTACCCGTTGCTTTCGGCCCCGCCACACTGCGATCACAGGAGAGCAGGATGAGAAGCTTTCATGAGCTTAGCCAGCAGGAAATTCTCGCGCTGGCCATCTCCCTGGAAGAAGAAGACGAACGCATCTATGCCGATTTCGCCGAAGGACTGCGCCATGACTTTCCCGCCACCGCCGCCGTCTTTGACGGCATGCGCCAGGAGGAGTCCGGCCACCGCCGCCGCCTGATTGAGATCTACCGCCAGAAGTTCGGCGAGCACATTCCCCTCCTCCGCCGCCAGGATGTGAAGGGCTTCGTCCATCGCCGCCCCATCTGGCTGGCGCGCCCGCTCCGCCTCGATGCCGTGCGCGGCCAGGCCGCCGCCATGGAGGAAGAAACCCGCCACTTCTACGAAAAGGCGTCGGTTCGCGCCAGCGATGCCGGCATCCGCCAATTGCTGGATGACCTTGCCCAGGAAGAGCGCTCTCACGAGTACCGCGCCGAGACCCTGGAAATAACCGAGCTCAAGCCCGACGTCCGCCGCCGCGAGGAGGAGGCGCGCAAGCGCCTCTTCGTGCTGCAAATCGTGCAGCCCGGTTTGGCCGGCCTGATGGATGGCTCCGTCTCCACCCTGGCCCCGGTTTTCGCCGCCGCCTTCGCCACCAAGAACGGCTGGGCGGCCTTCGTCGTCGGACTGGCGGCCTCCATCGGCGCCGGCATCAGCATGGGATTCGCCGAAGCTCTCTCCGACGACGGCAGTCTCACCGGCCGCGGCCATCCCTGGCTTCGCGGACTGGTCTGCGGCGCCATGACCACCCTGGGCGGCATCGGCCACACCGTGCCTTTCCTCATCCCCAATTTCCACCTGGCCATGGTGGTTGCCGTCGTGGTCGTCGCCCTCGAACTGGGCGCCATCACCTGGGTACGCAACCGCTACATGGACACTCCCGTGCTCTCCGCCGCCTTACAGGTCGGGCTGGGTGGCACCCTGGTCTTCCTTACCGGCGTGCTGCTCGGAGTCGCCTAGCAAAAGCAAACCTATAGGCCGATATGCGGATACCCGGGGACGAGCGACATGCCGGGGATTTGACCGACACGCCGCGCAAAATCCATCTACAATGTCGAAATCCGGGGTGACGCATGTTCACGCAGCCTCGACGTGAAAACCGCAGGTGGAGCACCGCGCTGGCCGTCTCGTTTGTGTTGCACGGGATATTCATCTATTGGCTTGTCCGCCCGCCGCGGCCCCTCTATCTCACGCCCTCGCAAGTGGCCTTCGGACACGGAGGCACTTCCACCGAACTGATCTATCTCTCCCAGCAGGGCTCGGCCGCGCCTGCATCCCCCGCCGAGAAGCCGCGCCGCCTGCATTCCCCCGCGCCGCACTCACCCACCAGGCCCGTCCCGAAACCATCGGCGCCGGATCAGACTGCGCAGGGCACCGCATCCGGCGAAGCCGCGCGCGCCGGCACTCCTTTCGGTTCGCTGGCCCAGGGCCCGGTCGGCGAACACGACATCCGTCCTGCTCTGCCGATGGTTTTCCCCAGCCCTGCCGTCCTGCCCTGGCAAATTCCCTCCGGGGTCGAAGGCACGGTGATCGTGGAAGTCACCATCGATGTCCAGGGCAACGTCACGGAAACCCGTGTCCTGCAGGCTCTCGGTTACGGGATCGAGGAAAAGGTGGTCGCCGCGCTCCGCAACTGGCGCTTCCGTCCTGCCCTGATGGACGGCCGCGCCATCCCCTCGCAGCAGGATGTCTACTTCCACTTTCCCAGCTAACGAAATTGCGGGTGCCCCAGGTTCGCGCCCCGGTTTTGGGCGCTAACCTGGGAGACAAAAGCCCTCTCCAGCCTATAATCCCCCGTACTCCCTATCGCATTCCTGGAGACCGTCATGCGCCGCGCATCGCTGCTCTTTCTCACGGTCATCTTCCTTTCAGCCGTCGCGCTCGCCCAGGAGAAGTCTGAGCCGCGGCGGGACAAGCCGGTGTTCGTGCCGCCCTTGGCGCGCCTGGCCGCCGCCAGGACCGCATTTGTCAAGAACGCCGGCGGCAGCGACATTCCTTACAACGTGGTCACCTCGGCCCTGGAAGGCTGGGGCAGGTTCACGCTGGTGGACGACCCCGCCCAGGCCGACATCGTCATCGAGATCTCATCGCCCGAGGAGGAACGCCACTCTTCCCCCTCCGGCGGCATGGCAGGCGGAATGCGTCAGCCCGATTCCAGACGCGATCTTTCCGACGACATCAAGCTCGCCGTCTTTGACGCCCGCACTCACCTGGCGCTCTGGTCCGCCTCCGAGAAGGCCAAGGGGGCCTTCCACCAGAAGTCGCGCGAAGACCACCTGGTCGAGGCGGCCGGCCGCCTGGTCAGAAAATTCCGCGAGCGCATGGAGCCTCCCGCGGCCAAATCCAATTGATATTTCTGGGGAAGACCTACTGTGTCGCCACCTCGGCCCTGGCCGCACGCCGGTGGTCTTCTTCCACCGCGCGCAGCACCCACCGCTCGATCAGGCCGCGCCGCGGGTAGGTGGGATCGAAGCGCACCCCGAACAGCGGCCCTCGCTTGTGGCACACCACCGCCGGGACATGGATGGCGATGTTCTCCGGAAGGACGAAGGTTAGCTGCAGCGGCTGCGCCACCTTCACCGGCGCCTCCGATTTCAGCAGCATCCCCCCTCCGCTGATGTTCTGGCTGTTGGCCTTATACCGTTCCCCGAAGCATTCCACTTCCACCGGCACCACAACTTGGACGCGCGCGGCCGCCCGCCGCGACTCCGGCGATTTCGCCCCGCCCGCCAGAATCAGCCACACCGTCGCCACCACCGCGACGACGGCGCACAAGATTACCAGGAACATAGGTGCAGACTATATGCCACAGATTCGGTCCCCGCGCCACCTCTCCTTGGCCATGGCCCTGCGGGGTCAACCCCTTCCCGGCCCAGATCAGGCCGGTTCCCGATCAGACTCTGAACGCCCTGAAACTGAAGCTGAAACCGAAACCGAAACTGAAACTGAAACTGAAACTGAAACTGAAACTGAAACTGAAACTGAAACTGAAACTGAAACTGAAACTTCCCCCTACCTCCTCGCCCGTTTGCTGCTGCTGGAAAGAATGGACAGGATTTCCTGCAATCCCTGGCGCACGCGCCTCAGCCCGTCGGTTCCGCCGCTGCGCGGGAACGGCAGCCCTACCTGCGACTTGCTCGCCTTCGCCTCGCTGCGCAGTTGTTGCCGCGCCCCGGCGATGGTGAACCCCTGGTCGTAGAGAAGGGTCTTGATCCGCAGTACATTTTCCAAGTCCCGCCGCCGGTACATGCGCTGCCCGGTGCTGCTCTTGATCGGCTTCAACTGCGGGAATTCCGTCTCCCAGAAGCGGAGCACGTAGGCCGGCAACCGGCACAGCCGCGCCACCTCGCCGATTCGGAAATACAGCTTTTCGGGAATGAACACCTCTTCCCGCCTTCGTTTGTTCCCGGATTTTTCTGATATGGCCATGCCGTTACCGCGGTTTCGTCCCTTCTCCCCCGGCTCCACACTCCCCCGGCTGCGTTTTCTAGCACGTCGTGAGCTTCAGGACAACTCCGATGTGAATACCTGACTCCAATTTTCCAGGTTCGTACATTTCGAGGTGATCCAAGGTGCTTCGGCCGCCCTCTGGTTTCCTTCTGCTGACTGCCTTAATTCCACTGCTCGTTCTCGCCGGATGCGGCGGCGCGGCTCAGTCCGCTCCCGCGCCAAGCCCGGCCGCGCCCACCATCCAGTTGAGCGCCTCGCCCACCTCCATCACCGCCGGCCAGCCCGTGACCCTGACGTGGAGCGCCACCAACGCCACCTCGGTCGCCATTTCGCCCGGCGGAAGCGGCGCCCTCCCGGTTTCCGGCACGCTTTCGGTTTCGCCCACCGCCACCACCACCTATACCGCCACTGCCACCGGGCCCGGCGGAACCGCCATGGCCACCGTCACGGTCAGCGTCGCGGCCGCTCCCGAAAAGCCAACCATCAGCCTCTCCGCCGCCCCCACCACAGTCGCCGCCGGCCAGTTCAGCACCCTCGCTTGGCAAAGCACCAGCGCAACCACGGTCGCCATCAGCCCTGCCCCCACCGAGCAGGAGGACAACCAGCCCTTGCCGCTTTCCGGCAGCGCACCCGTGGTTCCCCTGCAGACCACCACCTACACCGCCACTGCCACCGGCCCCGGCGGAACCGCCACCGCCTCGGTCACCGTCACCGTCACCCAGCCCGCGCCCACCTTGACCCTCTCGGCTGCTCCCGATTCCATCATCGCCGGCCAGAAGTCCACTTTGACCTGGAGCGGCAAGAACGCCGACAAGATCACCATCGACCAGGGCATCGGCGGCGTCGCCGTTCCCTCCGGCACGGTTGACGTTTCTCCCTCGGTCACCACCACCTACACCGCCACCGCCACCGGCCCGGGCGGCTCCATCACCGCCACCGCCACGGTCACCGTTCAGCAACAACTCGGCATCACCCTTGCCGCCGATCCCACTTCCATCGCCGCCGGCCACAGCTCCACTCTCACCTGGACCTCGCAGGCCGCCACCTCGGTTGACATTGAGCCCGGCATCGGCGCCGTCAACCTTAGCGGCTCGCTCGACGTCAAGCCCGATCAGACCACCACCTACACCGCCACCGCCAAGGACGCTGCCGGTAATACCAAGTCCGCCAGCGCCACCGTCACCGTCATGGCTGGCGGCTCGCTCCAGAGCTCCATCAAGCACATCATCTTCTTCGTGCAGGAGAACCGCTCCTTCGACAGCTACTTCGGATTCCTCGGCCAGTACCGCGCCGCCCACGGCTACGGCGCCGCCACCGACGTTGACGGTCTGCCCTCCGACGCCGTCCAGTACGACAAGGACGGCAATCCCGTGCACCCCTACCACTACCAGACCACCTGCGTCGAAAACACCAGCCCCTCCTGGAACCCGAGCTGGGTTTCCTGGAACAACGGCAAGATGGACCGCTTCGTCAACGTCACCGAGCTGCCCTCCACCATCGACCCCAACTATCACCGCGCCATGGGCTACTACAACCAGGACGATCTGCCTTACTACTACGAGCTCGCTTCCCAGTTCGCCACCAGCGACCGCTTCTTCGAATCGGTCATGTCGGCCACTATCCCCAACCGCCTGTACCTGTTCACCGGCACCTCCTTCGGCCACATCTATCCTGACCCGCCGCCGTCGGGCGGTTTCACCCAGAAGACCATCTTCCGCCTGCTCACCGACAACCACGTCAACTGGCGTTACTACTATCAGGACAACAGCATCTTCCTCGGCCAGTTCTCCGACTGGAACGATCCCGCCATCCAGGGCCACGTCTACAACATCAGCGACTGGTACTCCACTCTCGCCGATCCCAACGCCGACGACCTGCTGCCCTCCGTCATCTTCATTGAACACGCCGCCGTCAGCGCCCTCGACGAACATCCCGGCAGCAACACTCAGGCCGGCGCCGCCCTCAGCAAAAAACTGCTCGACGCGCTCATGAAGAGCTCCGCCTGGAAATCTTCCGTCTACATCATCACCTACGACGAGTTCGGCGGCCTCTACGACCATGTGCCCATCCAGCCCGCTCCCGCCCCCGACGGCATCCAGCCCATCTGCTCCCCCGGATTCGATTCGCACTGCGAGCCCGGAGACTTTGCCCACACCGGCTTCCGCATTCCCTTCATCATCGTTTCACCGTGGGTGAAGCCGCACTACGTTTCCCACACGGTGCGCGATACCACTTCCATCCTGAAGTTGATCGAAGTCCGCTTCGGATTGCCGGCGCTCACCGCGCGCGACGCCTGGGCCGACGACATGACCGAGTTCTTCGACTTCAGCAATCCCGCCTGGCTCAAGCCGCCGTCGCTGCCCGACCAGCCCAACGGCCAGCTCTGCGACTTCAACGCCGAGCTCGATGGCCAGCATTGAGTCCGCCGCGGGTCACCAGTTCCCGGAAACCAGCAGCCTCCCGCCTGCTCGGCTCTTGCTCTCTGACTTTCCTTTCTGCTCACCCCCAACCGGAAGATTTCTGTTGACTTGCTCACTAACTGACCGCAATATCTTGGACCAGAGCAGATAGCCACACCAGAAATGGGGTGGCCTTTGGTCTCCGGGCACTCTACAAGGGAGAACGTCCGTCTAGGAGGAACCACACAGATGCCAGTGAAGAAAAAGGCAACCAAGAAGAAAGCCAAGAAGCACTAACCGGGCTCCGGAAGAGGGTTTCAACCGGGTCTCCGCTAGCGGAGGCCCTTTTCATGTGCGCTGCATCGAACTCACACCCCGGCTCCGTTCGCAAAAAAATTTTTCCTCATCTCGGTGTGCCTCGGTGCTCTCGGTGTCTCGGTGGTGAACCCCTTCGAATTCACAACCCGCCACTCACAACCACTACAATATTCCGCATGGACACTGCCGCCTATCTCGACGAAGCCCGGCGCTGCCTGCGCGGCCACAAGCGTCTCGCCGAGGGCGCCATCGCCCAGCTTCGCGACCACGAGCTTTTCCTTCAGCTCGATTCCGAAGCCAACAGCGTCGCCGTTCTCATGAAGCACATCGCCGGCAACATGCGTTCCCGGCTCACCGATTTCCTCACCACCGACGGCGAGAAGCCCGACCGCCGGCGCGACCGGGAATTCGAAATCTCGCCCGGCGCCACTCGCGCCCAGCTCCTGGAAACGTGGGAAGCCGGCTGGAAAATCGCGTTCGACACCATCGCCTCGCTTCGCCCCGGCGACCTGGAACGCATGGTCACCATTCGCGGCGAGCCGCTCACCGTCCTGCAGGCGCTGCACCGCGCCGTCGCCCATTACGTCTACCACGTCGGTCAGATTGTCTTTCTCGCCAAACACATTCGCGGCGCCGAGTGGAAAACGCTCAGCATCGCGCGCGGCCAGTCCGACCAATTCAATGAAACCAAGAAGTCCGAAATAAAGAGTAAGAACTAAGGACGAAGTAGTAGGACGGGGTTCTACAAAAACCCAAACGGTTCCTTTTACTTCTGACTTCTGACTTCTGACCTTGTCCTCGCCTCCTGAAACCGCGCTCGAATTCGGCGCCCCGGCACGGGAACGCGTCTCGCCGGCGGCCTACTGGCGCTTGCTGCGCGCCAACCGCAATTTCCGCCGCCTGTGGCTGGCGCAGATCGTCAGCGAGCTCGGCGACTGGTTCTACACCGTCACCATCTACACTCTGCTGCTTCAGTTCACCGGGCGCGCGCAGTCCATCGGCCTCGCTCTGGTGCTGCAGGTTCTGCCGCAGACCCTGGTCGGGCCCTCCGCCGGCGTGGTCAACGACCGTGCCCGCCGCAAGCGCGTCATGATCACCGCCGACATCGTTCGCGCCGGCATCGTGCTCTCCATGTTGCTGGTGCGCTCGCCCTCCAGCGTGTGGATCATCTATCCGCTGCTGGTGATGGAAACCGTCATGGCCGCCTTCTTCGAGCCGGCGCGCAACTCCGCCATCCCCAACCTGGTGCGCCGCGAGGATGTCATCGTCGCCAACACTCTGGCTTCCATGACCTGGTCTTTCGATCTCGCCATTGGCGCCACTCTCGGCGGCATCGTGGCCGCCTTTTTCGGACGCGAAGCCGTCTTCCTGCTCAACGCGCTCTCCTTTGTCGGCTCCGCCCTGCTCATCGCCGGCATGAAGTTCGACGAGCCCCACGCCGCCGGCCTGCCTCCGCTGCGCCCGCGCGAGATCTTCGATTTTTCTCCCATGAAGGAAGGCCTGCGCTACCTCCAGGGGCGTCCCCGCCTGCTGGCCATTGTGCTGGTGAAGGGCGGACTCGGCCTCATGATCGGCGCCACCTGGGTCATCTACGCCATCATGGGCGAGCGCCTCTTCGCCCTCCACCTGGGAGGCGCCGAACGCGGCGCCATACTCGGCATGAGCCTGCTCATCGGCGCGCGCGGCATCGGCGCCCTGCTCGGACCGCTGGTCGCCGCCAACTGGGCCGGCCAGCGCGACACCCGACTCCGCCTCGGCATCCTCTTCGGATTCCTGGCCGCCGCCGCCGGCGTGGGCTCTCTTTCCCTGGCGCCCACCGTCTGGATCGCCATGCTCTCGGTCATCGTCGGCCACTGCGGTGGATCGGTCATCTGGACCTTCTCCACCACTCTTCTCCAGCTCTATTCCGACGACCGCTTTCGCGGACGCGTCTTCTCCGCCGACCTCGGTCTCTGCATGGCCACGATCTCGGTCACCGCCTGGCTCGCCTCCACCGCCATTGACGCCGCCATCCCGGTGCGCCTGCTGGCCGCCGCCACCGGCGCCGTCATCCTCATCCCCGCCCTCGCCTGGGGCCTGGCCCAGCGCTTGTGGCGGCATGCATAACCGCCTCCCTCACCGCCTCCCTCGCCAGCAAGCGCGTCGAATCCAGCACCGGCAGCGGCGAATTGCCGTCGTTCACCAGCAGCGGTATCTCCGTGCAGCCCAGCACCACCGCGTCGCACCCGCGCCGCTTCAGGCCCTCGATCAGCTCCTGGAAATAGCTCAGCGCTTCCGGCGTGAACTTGCCGTACACCAGTTCGTCGAAGATGATGCGGTTCATCCGCTCGCGTTCTGCTTCTTCCGGCCGCAGCCACCCCAGGCCGCGCTTCTCCAACTCCTGCGGATACACGCTGCTCTCCACCAGGTACCTGGTTCCCGTGATCCCCAGGCGGCGAAATCCGCGCCGCATTGCCTCTTCCCCCACCGCGCCGGCAATGTCGATCCAGGGCAGCGGCGACCGCGGCCGCACCAGCGGCATCGCGGCATGAATGGTGTTGTCGGGACAGATCAGGAAATCCGCGCCGCAGGCGGCCAGCTTCTCCGCCGACGACAGCATCAGCTCCGCCACCCCCGCCCAGTTCTTCCTCTCGATGTGCTTCATGTACTCGGCCAGCGAGTGCGAGTGCAGCGAAACCTCGGGATGGTCGTGCCGGCCCAGCCGCGGCTCGCCCTCCAGACAAATTGTGCGGTAGCACAGCGCCGCTCCCTCCGCGCTGCACGCCACTATCCCGATGTGCTTCGCCTTGCTCATCCGCATTTTGGCCGTCGACCGTCGACCGTCAACCCTCCGCGCTGCACGCCACTATCCCGATGTGCTTCGCCTTGCTCATCCGCATTTTGGCCGTCGACCGTCGACCGTCGACCGTCAACCGTCAACTCTCTCCTCACCTCTTCAGCACCGTGTCATGCGGATCCAGCACCGCGCGTTTCGCCCCTGCCGGCGCGTTCAGCCGGAAATTGGTCTCCCGCCCGTCGGCGAACACCCTTCCCAGCAGCACCAGCTTCTTGTCCACCGTGGCGTACACCGGCACCGAGGTCACCAGGTCCTCGGGCGCTTCCTCCTGCAGAATCTCGCCGCTCACCGTCACCTGCCCGCGATGCCGTGTGAAGCTCACCTTCTTCAGCTCCAGCCGCGGAATCGCCTCCCCCTTCACCCAGCCTTGGTAGAACCAGTCCAGCGACTTGCTGCCTTCGTAGCGCAGCGAATCCGGCATCTCTTCCTCCATCACGTGCAGGAAGTCCGCCGTCGACATCTCCTTCCCCGCATAGCGCTCCCGCACCTTGCGCAGCGCGCGCATGAACGGCTCCTCCTCCTGCGCCGCCGCCGCTTTCATTCCCCCGCCGGTTTTCATTTTGGCGGATAGCTGCGCTCCATCGCGCATCATGGTGCGCAGCATGTGCAGCAGCCACGCGCCCCGCCCGTAGCTCACCGTGTCGTATCCGTTGGGGAAATGCGACGACGACAATCGCAAGCCCAGGGTCACCGGTCCCGCCTCCGCCACTTCTTCTCCGCCGGCGTTCTTGGCCAGCAGTTGCTCGCGGTAGTGCTGCAGCAGTTGTTTGCACGCCTCCGGCCGGTCTCGCTCATACATCAGGATCGACGAGTAGGTCGCCAGTGCCTCCACCAGCCACTGGTCGCGATAGCTCTTCCACCCCACCAGGTCGCCCCACCACTGGTGCGCCGTTTCGTGCACCTGCATGAAGCCGGAGAACAGCAGCTCCGCCTGCGGGCTCAGGTGCGCCTGTTGCCGCTCCTGTGGCGACAGGAACGCGTAGCTGGAAAGAAACACCAGCCCCGGCCAGCCTTGGCTGTCCCGGCCCGGCATCTGCGAAAGCGCCAGCGAGCTGTAGGGATAGGGCCCGAAGATCCGCGAAAAGTAATCGATCGCCTTCACCGAGATCTCCGCCACCGTCTGCGTGTTGCTGGAGGGCACCGGTGGCGGCTTGGCCAGCGCCAGGGGTGGCAAGTCCGGCTGCACGATGGAGGGTGGCGGCGGCGTCATCAGCGCTTCCTGCCGGGTAAACGTCCGCTCCATCCTCGAAGTCGCATACGCCTCCACCAGCACCTTGCCGGCGTGCGCTCGCGCCACCGTGTAGCGGCCCAGGTTGAATCCCGCCAGCGGCATCGGCCGCTCCGAAACGTAGCGCACCACTTGCTCGCCTCCCGCCCGCTCCTCCGACACCTCTTTGCCCGTCGCCACCAGCGTCCAGCCCCGCGGATACCGGAACTGCAAGTCGTAATCCGCCATCGCCAGCCCGCGGTTCGGATACCAGATGCCGCGCGCTCCCACGTAGAGCAGGCCCCCTCCCGCATCGGACAGCACATTGCCCGCGTAGCTGAACTTCAGGTGCAGGTGCTGCCCGGTGTGCAGCGCCTCCGGAAACACCACCGCCACCACGTCGTTGCCGCGCCGCGCCAGCGCGCTGCCTTCGATCGCCTCGTTCTGCAGAAATTCCACCGGCTTGCCGTCCATCTCCGCGCTGCTCACCTTCAGGTAGCGCGACAGCTCGAAGAACTCGATTCGCTGTCCGCCCTGGCGCACCTCCACCTCCAGTTGCGCCTCCGCCGAAAGCGTATTGGGCGGGTCGATCTTCGCCCGCACCGTGTACTTCCTCACCCGCAGCCGCGACACCGCCCCCGGCATTCCTCCCGGCGCGCTTGCCCCACTCTCATCCGCGGTTGCTCCACTCTTATCCGTGGGTGGCCCACCCTTATCGCTGCCCGGGTGGCCCACCCTAGCCGGGGTTGCTAGGGTGGGGTTCTCCTTCTCCTCCGCCAGGCTGCGCCTCTCCTCTAACTCCCTCCTCCGCGCCGACCGCATCGGAAACGACGCCAGCACGTCGTAGTACCCTGTGCCTCCCGTGTAGGTCAGCTTCAGCACCGTGATCTGCTCCGACAGCAGGGTGTCGAAATAAACGTCGAACACTCCCAGGGTGACCCCTTGCAGCCGCGCCCGAAACAGCCGGTCATCCGGCTTGGTCTCCCGGTTCAGGTAGGTGGTCATCAGCCGTAGCCCGTCCGCCTCCGCCAGCGTGCGCACCATCCCGTCGTATTTTTCGACGAACGCCCCCGCCGCCGCCGCTTCTTCCCCGCGCAGCGTGGGCTGCAGTTCCTCCCGCGTGTCGTCGTTGAAGCGGAAGTACGCGCTGGTGAACTTCTCCTCCAGCACCGCCGCGCCGGTGAACAGCGCCAGCGACCCGCGCTCCGCCTGCTCCGGCGGGAACAGCAGCACTTCGCCTTCGCCCTCGAAAAACGCCCCCGTCACCCGCCCGTCCACCGCCTTGAGGAAGCCGATGGTTCCGTCCTCCAGGATGACGTGCAGGTCTTCGCGGTCAATGGCCGCGTCGCGCACGTTGTACACCGCCGACCCGTCCAGCCCCGCCTTGCTTAACTGCCGATAGAGCGCCAGCCCCGCTCCCGCCACCCGCCCCACCGCCGTCTCGTGCGCGGTGGGTGCGGCCGGCGCCGAGGTGGCCGGCTGCGGCGCGTTCGCTCCCGTCTGCGCCTGGGCCCCACCGGCCAGCGCGCACCAAAGTGCCAGCACCGCCGTGGTTACGCCCGTCATGCGGCGGCGTGAAAAAGCGGTGCTAGAATTCGCCTGCGTGCGAGTTTTGTTGATCATGGCCTTGATCGCGGTTTCCGCGATCTCCTCTGCCGACACCATCGTCCTCAAGAACGGGCGCACCATCTTCGCCGATCACGTCAGCGAACGGGGCGCTCGCGTCTATTATGAGGTCGGCGAGGACTCCTACGCCATTCCCCGCAGCCTGGTCGAGCGCATTGAAGCCGGTGGCGCGCCGCCGCCGCCCTCCTCCGCGGCCTCCCCCAAGCCCATGCCCCCCGCCGACCTTCCCAGCATGGCTGCCAGCATCGACGGCGCCGACGCCGTCGTCCTCCGCGTCATTCACGACGATCATGTCGATCCCGACGCCCTGGCCGCCCTGGAGCGCGCCGGCAACCCCGGGCAGACCGCCGCCGGATACTTCCTCGCCGGGCGCCACGATTACCAGCGCGGCGACCGCGAGCGCGCCCGCTTTTACTTCGACCGCGCCCTCTCGTTCGCTCCCCAGAATGAGGTCATCCTCGAAAGCTACGCCGCCGTGCTCATCCAGCTCAGCCGCTCCGCTGACGCCGTTCCCGTGGCCGAGCGCGCCACCCGCGCCGCCCCCGAATCCGCCGACGCCTGGAAGATCCTCGGCTACGCCGACTACAGCAGCGACCGCATGGCCCATGCCATCGCCGCCTGGCAGCGCTCCCTCGTCCTCCGCCCCGACGACGGTCTCCGCAAGCTGCTCGACCGCGCCCAGCGCGAGTTCAACACCGAATCGCGCTTTTCCGAGACCGATACCGGCCACTTCAGCATCCGCTATGAGGGCGCCACCACCTCCGCCGATCTCCGCCGCCAGATCGAGGCCTCGCTCGAGCAGAGCTACTCCGAGCTGGTGGGCGAGCTCGGCATCGCCCCCCGCCAGAACATCTCCGTCTCCCTCTACACCAACCAGGCGTTTTTCGACGTCACCCAGGCCCCGGCCTGGACCGGCGCGCTCAACGACGGCAAGCTGCGCATCCCCATCCAGGGCGTCACCTCGGTCACTCCCGAGCTGGCGCGCGTGCTCAAGCATGAGCTCGCCCATTCCTTCATCAACCAGGTTTCCCACGGCCGCTGCCCGCAGTGGCTGCACGAGGGCATCGCCCAGGTGCTGGAGCCCAAGGAACTCGGCTCCCAGCGCGGCCGCCGCCTCGCCCAGCTTTTCGCCGGCAACCACCAGATCCCGCTCGCCTCCCTCGAGCGCTCTTTCCTCGGCTTCTCGCCCCTGGAAGCCCTGCTCGCCTACGACGAATCCCTCGCTGCCGCCGCCTACATCCACGACACCTACGGCGTCTCCGAGCTGCGCGCCATCCTGGAGCGCATTGGCGCCGGCGCCTCCACCGAGGTCGCCCTCCGCATGACCCTCCACTCCGGTTACTCCGATCTCGAACAGCAGGTCGGCCGCTACCTTGAGGTGAAGTACGGCAAGTGATCCTGCCCTGGGCGGGAAGCATCTCCAGCCCGGAAAAAACTCCCCATTCCTTTCCAAACGTAACTGGAATCCCGCAACTCTCCTGTGCTAACTTTCCCGCCGCGATGAAGCTGCCCTTCCGCACTCAGGCTCCGGCGCGCGAACTGCGCAAGCCGGCGCCGGCTGTCGTGCCGCGTCTCTCCACCGTGCGCGTGGGCGCCCGCTACCGCGGCGCCCGTGTGGGCGGCGATTTTTTCGATTTCATCCAGGCCGGCTCCTCCCGCCTGCTGCTGCTGCTGCTCAACGTCGCCGGCAAGCGCGAGGAAGCCCTGCACATCGCCGCCTCCGTCCAGGACGTCTTCCGCGGCGCCGTCCATCTCTTCACCCCCGACAACGTCAACGAGGCCGTCGCCCTCACCACCGTCTCGCTCGACATCAACCGCGCCATCATGGAGGCCGCCGGCGGCGTGCGCTGCGCTCCCGGTCTGCTGGCCTGCTACAACGAGTCCATCGGCACCTGCTGCTACATCAACGCCGGCCACACTCCCGCCCTGCTCAAGCACGGCGACGAGATCACCACCCTGGAAGCCAGCGGCTTGCCCCTCGGCCTCTTTTCCCATGCCACCCACGACGCGCAAATGTGCGCCCTCCCCCAGGATTCCGCCCTGGTCATGGTTTCCCGCGGCCTGGTCGAGGTCAAGGGCAACGGCGAGGAGTTCGGCCTCGAGCGCGTCAAGCTGGCGCTACTCGACGCCCCCGGACACGATGCCGAGAAGCTTTGCCAGCACGTGCTCGAAACCGTCCGCCTGTTCGTCGAGAACCACCGCCGCTCGCGCCTGTTCTCCCGCGCCGCCAGCCCCGAAACCGATCCCCTCGGCGACAACGACACCACCGCCCTCGCCCTCATCCGCTCCGCCGCCGCCCTCGCCGCCACCGCCCCCTGACCCGCATTCTGTCGTCCTCAGCGCGATTTCTTCACGTCTTTTTCCGATCCGTGTGAATCCGTGTACATCAGTGGCGAGGTTTTTCTTCCCTGGAAACTGGAAACTGGAAACCGGAAACTGGAAACCCGCCCTGAGCGCGATTTCTTCACTTCTTTTTCCGATCCGTGTGAATCCGTGTACATCAGTGGCGAGGTTTTTCTTCCCTGGAAACTGGAAACTCCTCCCTCCACGCGATAAGCTGTTGCCCCATGAAACGCGCGCTCCTCATCGTCGGAATCGTGGTCGCCGTCCTTCTCGTGGTTGCCGTCACCCTCCCGCTCTTTTTCGACGCCGATTCCTTCCGCCCGCGCATCGAGGCCGAACTGCAGCAGGCGCTTGCCCGCCCCGTCAAGATCGGCCATCTCTCGCTTTCGCTGCTGGCCGGCGGGGTTTCCGCCGCCGACATTTCCATCGCCGACGATCCCGCCTTCAGCTCCAAGCCGTTTCTGCAAGCCAAGTCGCTTGACGTCGGCCTCGATCTCTGGCCGCTGATCGTCTCGCGCGCCCTCAACGTCCACTCCATCACCGTGGTTGGCCCGCAGGTCACGCTCCTGCACACTCCCGGCGGACGCTGGAACTTCTCCTCGCTCGGCGCCGCCCATCCGGCGGCCGCCAAGCCCGGCGCCGGCCCCAGCAACTTCTCCGTGGAGAAGCTGCGCGTGGTGGACGGCCGCGTCTCCGTCGGCGCCGTCGGCCGCCGTCCGCTCGCCTACAACGACGTCACCCTCGAGGCCGGCAACATTTCCGACAAGTCGCCCATCCCGTTCACCGTCGATGCCACCACGCCCGGTGGCGGCAAGATGCATATCGAGGGCAACGCCGGTCCCATCGACCGCGCCGACGCCTCGCTCACCCCGCTGCAGGCCACCATCGCCATCAGCGGCCTGGACCTGGCGCGCACCGGGTTTCTTCCGCCCGACAGCGGCATTGCCGGCCTGGTCGATTACAAGGGCTCCACCTCCTCCGACGGCAAGACCCTGCGCAGCGAAGGCGCCGCCAAAATTCAGGACCTGCGGCTGGTGAAAAACGGCACGCCGGCGCGCCAGCCGGTCAGCTTCCAGTTCGTCACCAATTACGATCTCCAGCGCCAGGTGGCGGCGCTCGACAACGGCGAACTGCGCACCGGCAACAGCGTGGTGCGCATCCAGGGCGCCCTGCAATCGCGCGCCGAAGGGCCGGTAGTGCACATGAAACTGGCGGGGCACAACCTGCCCATCACCGACCTCACCGGGCTGCTGCCCGCGCTCGGCGTCTCGCTCCCCGCGGGATCGTCGCTGCAGGGGGGCACGGCCACCGCCAACCTGTCCACCGACGGCGCCCTCGACAAGTTGGTCACCACCGGCACCGTCGATCTGGCCAACGTCAAGCTCGCCAACTTCAATCTCGGCTCCAAGATGAAGGGCGTGGCCACGCTGGCCGGCGTGCGCACCGGCAGCGATACCACCATCCAGGCGATGAACTCGCGCCTGCGCATCGCGCCCGAAGGCATTCGCGCCGAGTCGCTCACCATCATCGTGCCCGAGTTCGGCACGGTCACCGGCGCCGGCACCGTCTCCAACACCAACGCGCTCAATTTCAAGATGGCCGCCAAGCTGAACAACCAGGCCAGCCTGGTCAGCGGGCTGCAGCGCGTTGCCGGCATTGGCCAGGTCAACAAGTCCATCCCGTTTCTCGTCCAGGGCACAACGTCGAATCCCGTCTTCCTTCCCGACGTCGGTGGGCTGGTCACCAACACCATCACCGCTCCCGGGCAGGGCACCCAGGGCCTGGGCGGCATCCTCGGCGGCTTCTTCCAGAAGAAAAAGAAAAAATAGGTTTGACCACGGATTTTCACGGATCAACACGGATTGTTTTCATTCCTTCTTCGATCGGTGTGAATCTGTGTAAATCAGTGGTTAAGTTTTTTCCTTCTTTTTACTTCTTACTTCTTACTTCTTACTTCTTCGATCCGTGTGAATCTGTGTAAATCAGTGGTTAAGTTTTTTCCTTCTTTTTACTTCTTACTTCTTACTTCTTCTGATCCGTGTTCATCCGTGTAAATCCGTGGCCAAGCTTTTTCCGGAGCAGACATGATCCCTGACAAATCCCTTCGCCACTGGCTCCTCTGGCAGCTCTCCGGCGGCGGCGCGCACGCCGGCTTCGCCGATGCCGTTCGCGGGCTGCCGCCCCGTCTGCGCGGCGCCTGCCCGCCCAGCCTGCCGCATACCCCCTGGCAACTGCTGGAACACATGCGGCTGGCGCAGTGGGACATCCTCGACTTCAGCCGCAACCCCAAATACAAGCCCATGCCCTGGCCTGAGGACTACTGGCCCAAGAAGGAATCGCCGCCGGCGGGCGCCTGGGACAAAAGCGTGCGCCAGTTCCGCGCCGATCTTGCGGCAATGCGCAAGCTGGTGAAAGACCCCAAGACCGACCTGCACGCTCCCATCCCCTGGGGCGAGGGCCAAACCATCCTGCGCGAAGCCCTGCTGCTGGCCGACCACAACGCCTATCACATCGGCCAGTTGGTCCTGGTCCGGCGTGCCCTGGGTGCGTGGAAGGTATGAGGGCTCTCGGCGATCTCCCCGGCAAGCCTGAATGTCGAAGGCCGGCGATGCGGGGGTGTCGGTGTCTTCCTCGATCCCGGCGGGTTGCGGTTCCTGCTGGTCTTTGGGGATGCCGAACTGGTCGAGGAGGAGTTCGACTAGGGACTGCTGGCGGGCGGGATCGGTGGAGGCGTCGTAGTTGGTCTCTTCGTGCAGGCGCTTGAGGTTGGAGGCGGCGATCTGCAGGGCGTAGAGCTTGAGGGCGGCGCGCTTGGTATCAACTTCGTGGTCGTCGAGCGAACGCATGACCTGGAAGAGGGCGAGCTGGAGGCTCATGGCGTCTTCGACCAGGCGCAGGGTGTAATCGGGGCGCTTGGCGTGGACGGGCTCGTGGAAGACGCAGTATTTGCGGCCGCGGCGAGCGGGGGCCTCGCAGGGTGCGCCGTTCATCTTGGTGTGCTGGCAGCGAGGAGCCAGATTGGCGTTGGCGGTACGGTTGGTCATATACCCCCCTCCTGGGGGTGATGTGTGGTTTCAGTAAGTTAGCCACGGTATACCGTGGGTTGGGGACGGTAACCGTGGGAGTAGGGTCGTTGGTCATTGGTCGTCGGCCGTCGGGCGTCGGTCAAAACCCCCGGCCTAGCCAAACCCGGGCTAGACCGGGGCACCCGCCGGGCAGATGTGGGGTACCGTCGGGATTGCGGGAACCCCACCCAAGCAAAACCGGCTTGGGTGGGCCACCCAGGGTTTCGTAAGTCAAAGAGCGGGGCCAAAAAGTTTGGGCCACGGGAGCTTTGGCTCCTGTGGCCCTTCGGGCATATCTACCCATAATGAATAGTACAAGAGCCGGGCACGGGAAGTATGTGATCTGGCTCACCGATGTGTGTGACAGGCATGAATTACGAGCCCCGCGAAAAAGGAGCGGCCCCGAAGTCCGGGGTGGAAAAGGGCGGGCGATCCCCAGGAACAGAGTTGACCCTTGACATCCTATCTGTTTTACAGCTAGGATTTCCAGCATCCGGGGTGCGGGGGGGGGCGTGAGGTGGGCAAGAAGCGGAGGCGGAGAGAGGGTTCCGGCAAGGCGGAAAAGAGAGTCGCCGAGACCTGCTATCTCAGCGGAAAAAGGCGGGGAGGGTTGCTGAAGGAAGAGGTCTGGTACGAAGGGAATGTGATGGTTCGGTACAGTCTGGCGTACGTGAATCCGCGGGTTTGCGCGACGGACAACGGGCGGGTGCTCGGATATGACAATGCACATGGGGAAAGCCACCGTCACTTCATGGGTGAGACGGAGCGGATTGAGTTTCCAGGGTATGAAGAGCTGTTACAGCGCTTTGAGCGTGAGGTGGCGGCTCTATGGAGGGCGGAAGATGAAGAAGGACACTAGAATCCGGGTGGCGGCCGATGGCGGCAGGGGATTCTTCGACCGGGCCCGGGAGCACGCCCGCAAGCTGGACCGCGGCGAGGAACTGGCGCCGGAAATTACGATTTCTTTCGCGGAGGCAGGGGACATGATGCGGGTGCTGTCGGCGGAGCGAATTCGTCTGCTGCGGGCGGCGCGGGAAAAGGCGTCGCCGGTTTCCGATCTGGCGGCGCGATTGCGGCGTGATCTGCGCGCGGTGAGCCGAGACGTGGATCTGCTGGAACAGTTTGGATTGCTGCGTACGCGGTACGAGAAGAATCCGGGGCACGGGCGGCGGCGCATGGTGGAGCCGCGCGCCGGGAGATATCAACTGGTGGCGGCGATCTAGTGGTTGGCCGGGAACTGGGGAGTCGTTGGTCCTCGGTCGTCGGTCGTTGGCCGAAAACCCCCGGCCTAGCCAAACCCGGGCTAGACCGGGGCACCCGCCGGGCAGATGTGCGGCGACCGTCGGGTCACCGGTTACTCGATTCGTTTTCATAGAACCTCTAGAGGTCTCCCGACCATTTTGGGAGGGAAACGCCGCACACGTCCAACATCACAGACACGGTCCGGGAAAAGGGGATACAAAGAGAATGCCAAGCCTCGCCACGGCTGGGTTCAGAAAAAGTCAGGGTTCGCAAGATCAGAGTTATCGCTGCCTTCGTTGACCGCGGCAGGGCCGACTTCAGATCTTACGGAGGACCTCATGCGATCCCGTCCGGTTCGATCTCTCCCCTCTCGCATCGCCCGCTCCATCCACTTTGTCCGGTCCGCTGGGTTCGTCCACCTCGCGGTTTTGCTTCTGGCAGCGCCGGCGCTTCTGCTGCTGGGCGCGGCGCCGGTCCGGGCGCAGAGTCCGGAACAGGAGTTGCAGCACGCCCAGACTTCGCACCTGCGCAGTCATGAGGCCGCGGTGGAGTCGGTGGCCTACAGTCCGGACGGGCGCTGGCTGGCCTCGGCCAGCCGCGACGGCACGGTCAAGGTGTGGGACACGGGCAGCGGAAGTGAAGTGCGCACGCTCAGCGGCCACAAGGATTTCGTGACCTCGGTGGCCATCAGCCACGATGGGCGCTGGCTGGCCTCGGGCAGCCTGGACCGCAGCATCAAGCTGTGGGAGATCGCCACCGGCCGCCTGGTGCGCACGCTTACCGGTCACGGCGACGGAATCAGAAGCGTGGCCTTCAGCCCGGATGGGCGCCTGCTCGCCTCCGCCTCCTTCGACAATACGATCATGCTGTGGGAGGTGGCCAGCGGCCGTGAACTGCGCATCCTGATCGGCCACCGGAGATGGGTGAACTCGGTGGTGTTCAGCCCCGACGGACGTCAACTGGCCTCGGCCAGCAGCGACCACATGATCAAGATCTGGGACGTGGCCACGGGGAAAGAACTGCGCACCTTGGGCGGCCATACGCAATCGGTCCGCTCGGTGGCCTTCAGCCCGGACGGGCACCTGCTGGCCTCGGGAAGCTTCGACAACACGGTGAAGCTGTGGGACCTGGCCACCGACAGCGAGCTGCATACGCTGCGCGGCCACACCAATTGGGTGCGCGCGGTGGCCTTCAGCGCCGACGGACGCCGCCTGGCTTCGGCCAGCTACGACAACACCGTCCGGGTGTGGGACGTGGCCACGGGACACCCGTTGCATACGCTGGTGGGACATCACAACTCCGTCCGCTCGGTGGCCTTCAGCCCGGACGGGCGCCAACTGGCTTCCGGCAGCTACGACGACACGGTCAAGTTGTGGGACGCAACCACCGGCAGGGAGTTGCGCACGCTGGGGACTTCCGGGGACCCGCTGGCGGCGGCGCGATGAGCCGACAAGCGTCACAGGCAAAGGTGCGCTCTGACCTTGTCCGCGCGAGGAGATGACCGGAGAATCCGCTTACGCGCAGCAAGCCCGGCAGGGACGCGAGACAGGGCTCCTTCATGAGCGCTATGACCACAATCCGGTGCGGCACCGAAGGATGCGAGAAGCAGATAGCGGCGCTGCAGCAGGAGCTGGCGAACGATGCCGGCAGCCTGGCGCTCCACTACCAGCTTGGCCTGTGCTACAGCGGGCTGTGCCGGGCGCACTCGCTGATCTCGCCGGAAGCGGCGCTGGAGCACCTGCGCTGGAGCGCCACTGAATCGGCGCGATCCGGCGACGAGCTGTTTCGGGCCAAGGTGCTGACCCTGCTCGGCATCACCTACACGCGCGCCACCTCGCTGCCGCGCAACGCCCGCCTGCGCGCCGCCATGCAGTGCCAGGAAGAGGCAGCCAGGGCGTACTTCTCGCAATCGCGGTTTGACGCCTGGGCGCGGATGCAGTTCAACCTGGGAAACACCTGGTGCGAAATTTCCGAACACGATTATCCCGACAAGTGGGAACGGGCGATTGCGCACTATGAGCGGGCGTTGATGTTCCGCACCGAGGAAACCGACGCGCACGGCTTCGCCGTCACCATGGAAAACCTGGGCAGCGCCTACCGCGAGCGCAAGCAGGGAGACAAGGCGGCCAACGTGCGCAAGGCGATCCGCTGCTATCGCCGCGCGGCGCGGGCGTGCGGCATGGAGGCGGCCCCCGGATTGTGGGCGGGGCTGCAGAACAACCTGGGCAACGCCTACTTGTCGCTGCCGGCCCGCGGTCCGGCGGCGGAGACGGCGCTGGCGCGAAGGGCGATCCTGCATTTCGACCTGGCGCTCCGAATCAGGACGCTGGAACGGAGCCGGCTGGATTACGGAATCACGCAGTTGAATCGCGGGCAGGCGTACCTGCGTCTGGGCCTGGCGGAATCGGCGGCGGAGCTGGCCGAGTCGGCGCGCGCGTTTCGCGAGGCGCAGGGCGCACTGCTGCAGGCCGGGCGGTCGAGCGAAGCGGAAATGGCGGCGCGCGGATCGCAGCTTGCCGCCCAGGCAATGAACGAATTCCCCCAGCCGCAAGCTCGAACCCAATAAGCGGGACAGAAGGGCAGGGGCAGTTGTCTGGGGCGAAAGTTGAGTGAATCGATCAACTCGGTTGAGGTGAAATGAGAATCAATACGCGAGTGCGATACGCCATTCGGATGATGGCCGACATCGCCCGGCATGGCGACGGCAAACCGGTCCGGTTGCGCGACATCGCGGAGCGGCAGGGCATTTCCAAGCTTTATCTCTCGCAATTGGCGCCGCCGCTGAAGCGTGCGTCGTTGCTGAAGAGCGTGTGGGGCAACCAGGGCGGCTACCTGCTCAACCGAGGCGCCACGGAGATCAAGCTGCTGGACATCATCGAGGCGGTGGAGGGACCGGTGGCGGTGATCGACTGCGTGCTGGATCCGGGGCAGTGCGACCGGTCGGACTTCTGCGAGTGCATTGGGGTCTGGCGGAACATCAACGAAGGCATCGTCAAAACCCTGGAGAGCTATTCCCTGGCCGACCTGGCGGGCAACAGCCGAAAGCTGGTCCGGGCCGGCGATGTGTGCCATCGGGTGGATTAGGAGGAGGCGCGGAATGGAGTCGGCAGGGTTGGAAACGAAGCCGGTCATCAAGACGGTGAAGGGCAAGACCATCCGCCTGGAAAAGGGCGATCTGATGGGGCTGGCGGTGGACGGAGTGGTTTTCTACGCGCGCGAGGACCTGCAACTGGGCTCCGGATTCGGCACCGCGATGCAGGTGAGGGGAGGCGCGGCGCTGAAGAAAGAGCTGTCCGCGCTGGGAGGCATCGCGGTGGGGGAGGCGGTGGTGACCAGCGGCGGCGACATGCGGCCGCGGCACATCGTGCACGCCTGCGGCCCCAAGTTTCACGAACCGGACACCGAAGCCAAGCTGCGGAAGTGCATTCACTCGGCCTTGCAGGCAGCGAGCGAGGCGGGGCTGGCCACGGTGGCGTTTCCGCCCATGGGCACCGGGTTTTATGGCGTGCCGATGGAGTTGTCGGCGAGGGTGCTGCTGGAGGTCACGCGGCGGTTCCTGGAAGTGGACGACCGCATTCACGAGGTAACCATCTGCGTGATGGACGATCGGGAGTTTCGAGCCTTCCAGCCCAGGCTGGAAGCAATGTAAAGGCAGGAGGCAGCGGCCATGCATGAGACCAGCGCGCTGTTGCATTTGGCGGAGAACGAGCTGCAGATTGTCGCCTTGCTGTTCATGGCGACGGTGTATGCGCTGAAGGTCCGGTGGATTCTGGGTTTCCCGGCGGGACGGGACTGGCAGCCGCCGCATGGAACCACCAGGACCGACGCGCAGCGAGGCGGAGGATGGTCGCTGTTTGCCGTCGGCATGCCGTGGAGCATGGCGAGCACGCGCAGCCATCCGCTGCTGTACGCGCAGTTCGTGGTGTTTCACCTGGGGGTGGCGGCCTCGATCGCGCTGTCGTTCGTGATTCCTTACGCGCCGGGCTTGCTGCGCGGCCGGGCGGTGGTGATGGGGTTGCAGGCGTTGTTCGCGGCGGCCGCGGTGATCGGAGTGGCGCGGCTCATACGGCGCGTCAGCAGCCCGTATCTGCGGGCCATCAGCTCGCCCGACGATTATTTTTCCATCGTCCTGCTGACGGTGTGGTTTGGGTTCAGCGTGCTGGCGGCGCCGAATGACCGCCAAGCCGGGGAATGGCCGCTGCTGGCCTATTTCATTCTGACCGCCTTCTTTCTGGTTTACGTTCCGTTCAGCAAGATTTCGCACTACCTCTACTATCCGTTCGCGCGCTGGTACCTGGGACGGAGCTTGGGGCATCGCGGTGTTTATCCGATCGCGAAGGGGGCATGAGCCATGGCCGTGGAGAGATCGCAAAAGGCGCAGGCGTTGGTGGAACGGCTGCCGCAGAAGGTGAACCGGCAGATGATGCTGTCGCTGGAAGCGTGTGTCCACTGCGGGCTGTGCACCGATCAGTGCCACTATGTCCTGGCGAATCCGGGCGATGTGACGTATGCCCCGGCCTACAAGGCGGACCGCATGCGCAAACTTTTCAAGGCACGCATCGACTGGACGGGGCGGATGGCGCCCTGGTGGGTAGGGGCCAGGAGCGTCTATAGCGACCAGGAACTGGAGGAACTGAAGGACACGGTATTCGGCAAATGCACGAACTGCCGGCGCTGCTCTCTGAATTGTCCGATGGGCGTGGACATGGCCACGTTCAACCGCATGGCGCGGGGCCTGTTGTGCTACGTCGGGATCATGCCGGAGGGCGTGGCCCACGTGGCCAAGGACCAGTGGGAGATCGGCAACCAAATGGGCGTGTTGCCGGAGGATTACCTGGAAACCCTCACCTGGATGGAGGAGGAGCTGCAGTCCGAATACAACGATCCCACGATCAGAATCCCGATCAACAAGCCCGACGCCGACGTGCTGTACACCATCAATCCGCGGGAGGTGAAATACGATCCGCGGACGATCGCGGAGGCGGCGGCGATCTTTCACTTCGCGGGCGAGAATTGGACCATGTCCACCGAAGGCTGGGACATGACCAACTTCGGGCTGTTCAACGGAGACGACGAACTGGGCGCCGCGGTCGCGGGGCGCGTGTACGACACGCTGCAGAAGCTGCGGGCCAAAAAACTGGTGATCTCGGAATGCGGCCACGGGTTTCGCTCCACCCGCTGCGAAGGGCCGAGCTGGGGCAAGCGCAGCATCGGCTTTCCCATGGAGAGCGCCATCGTCACCATGACCAACTACATCAAGCAGGGCCGGATCAAGGTGGACAAGAGCAAGAATACGATCCCGGTGACCTATCACGATTCGTGCAACCTGGCGCGAAGCTGCGGAATCTTCGAGGAGCCGCGGGAGCTGCTGAAGCTGGTGGTCTCCGATTTCCGCGAAATGCATCCCAACCGCACCGAGAATTTCTGCTGCACCGGGGGCGGGGGCGCCATGTCGATGTCCGAGTACGCGCCGCGGAGGCTGAAGTCGGCCAGGATCAAAGCGGAACAGTTGCAGGCAACGGGGGCGAAAATCGTCGCCACCTCATGCCACAACTGCGTGGACGGGCTGTTCGACCTGATCCGGCATTACAAGCTCAACATGGAAGTGAAGCTGCTGGTGAACCTGGTGGCGAACGCGCTGGTCGTGCCCCAGGCCGCCGCCCCGGTGGAGGAGGTCGTGGCTGCCGTGCCTGAGATAAAGGAAGCCGTGAAAGGACTCGCCGGCTACCGGATCCTGGTGGTGGATGATGAGCCGGATGTGAGGGCCTTCCTGCGCAGCATCTTCCAGGAAGAGGGCGCGGAGGTGGTGGAGGCGCCCGACGCGCGGCAAGCCATGCGCGCGCTGCTCAGCGAAAAGCCGGACCTGATGACCCTGGACCTGATCATGCCGCACAAGACCGGGGACTGGTTGTACTGGGAGCTGAGGAAAGACCCGAATTTCGCCGATCTGCCGATCGTGATTATCACCGGCTACGCGCGCATGGAGGTCCCCGCGATGGACTTCCACAAGTTCGTCGCCGAAAAGCATTTGCCCCAACCGGAAGGGTTTATCGAGAAACCAATTCAGCCGGAGGTGGTGCTGGAGGCGGTGACCCGGATTCTCCGAGCAAGGCCGGGGGCTCGAGCCTGATCCAATGGGGTGACCGCGAGAGGTGCCCATGGAAGACCCTGACACGAACCAGGCGGCCGTGAGCAGTGCCTTGGATCCCCGCGCGGAACTGTTTTCGCAGATCCCCTGCTGGATCTCGATCCAGGACCGCGAGTTCCGCGTAATCCGGGCGACTGCCAAGCTGGTTTCCGACTTCGGCGAACATCGCGGCGGGAAATGCTACACGTTTTACAAAGGCCGCGCGGAACCGTGTTCGGAGTGTCCCGTGGCCAGGACGTTCGAGGACGGCAAGGAACATAGCAGCCAGGATGTGCTCTTCGACAAGCGCGGACTGCCGCACAGCGTGCTGGTGAACACCAGGCCGCTGCGGGACAGCGAGGGGCAAATCGCCGCCGTGATCAAGGTATTCGCCGACATCTCCTCGGAAAAGGAATTGGCGACTCGCCTGCACGACAGCCTGGTCCGGTTCCGCAACATCTTCGACAATGCGCCCTGTTTCATCTCCGTCCAGGACCGCAATTTTCTGATCACCGATTCGAACCGGCGTTTCGACGAGAGTTTCGGTGACGGACTGGGCGGGCACTGCTACCAGGTTTACAAGAAGCGGCAAGACCCGTGTCCGCAATGTCCGGTGGCGGAGACCTTTGGGGATGGCCAAGTTCATACCTCGGAAGAAGTGGTGGTGGACAACCAGGGCCGGCAAGTGCACGTGCTGGTTTACACCGCGCCCATCCGCAACGCCGCCGGCGAAATCACGTCGGTGATGGAAATGTCCACCGATGTGACAGAAATCCGGACCCTGCAGAACAAGCTCGCCACCCTGGGGCAACTGGTAGGGGGGATGGCCCACAATGCGAAGAACATTCTGGACGGCTTGCGCGGCGGAGTGTACATCGTGAACCTGGGATTCCGGGACAACAAGCAGGAGGACATCCGCACCGGCTGGGACATGGTGCAGAGAAACGTCGGACGCTTGTCCTCGATGATCATGGACATGCTGTACTGCGCGCGCGAGCGGACACCGCTGCAGAAGCCGGTGTCCCTGGGCGAAGTGCTGCAGGAAGTTGTCACCCTGTTCGCTCCCCGCGCGCATCAGTTCCACATCGATCTGGAGAGCGGGATTGACGGAGGGGCGGAAATCCTGGGAGAAGCCAAGGATATCCACGCCTTGATCTCCAACCTCATCACCAATGCGATTGAAGCCTGCAACGCCGACAAGGATGAACAGAAGTCTCACCGCATCTGGGCAAGAGTCAGTCGTGATAGAGGCTCGGCCCTGATCGAGGTGGAGGACAACGGCGCGGGCGTGGATCCGGCTACCCGGAACGCGCTCTTCCAGAGCCTGGTTTCGACCAAGGGGAGTTCCGGTACCGGTCTCGGCCTGGTGATGTGCCACAAAGTAGCCACCGAGCACGGAGGAAGCATCGCCGTCCGCTCCGAGGCAGGCGCGGGCACGGTGTTTACCGTCAGGCTTCCTCTGCGACAAACAGAACCGAAGTTGGCTTCATGACAAGGAGCAATATGGCTAACGATTCGACCGCCATGAAAAGAGTGCTAGTTGTCGATGACGAACCGGATGTTTGCACGTATCTTGCGAGGATATTCCAGGAAAACGGGTTCCTCGTGACCTCCGCCGCCGATGGCCAGCAGGCGCTGGAAGCGGTGAAGCGGGAAAGACCTCACCTGGTGACCCTTGATCTTTCCATGCCCGAGACCAGCGGCGTCAGCTTCTACAGGACGATGAAGTCGCGGCCGGAACTGAGCTCAATACCGGTGATCTTCGTGACCGGTGTCAGTGGACCCGGCGGCGCGCGCGACACGGAGCGCTTCTATAGCACGCGGCGGCAAGTGCCACCTCCGGATGGATTCATCGCCAAACCCATCGATCCGCAGGAGGTCCTGGACCTGGCCAGAAAGCTGACGTCCAGCCAGCCGCAAACAGAGGCGGCAGCTCGAATAGAAGGCTAATACGTTACTGCTGGCACGACCGGTGCCCTCAGCCCGCGAATTGTCCGGCGGCACCGGGGGTGCGGCCGAGCAGCGCGGCGGCAATCGACGAGGTGGTCTGGACGAACTGGGGGAGGGCGCGGGGCGCGGTTTTCTTGGCGGGACGGTAGATCAGGATCCACTCGTGGCTGGACTCGATGCGGAAGTGCTCCCCGCGCACGTGCAGTTGCGCGATCTTGTCGGGAGTGAGAAACGCCCGCGATCCCGGCTCGCCGGCGCAATGGACGAACAGCTCCTGGTCCAGTTGCCGGCCGATCTCGAGATCGTCTTCCCCCTGGAGCAGGTCGCCGACGCGATGGGCGAAGCCCTTTTCACCGATCTGAAAAATGGGGAGCTGGCCGGAGGGGCAGTGGAAGGCGGCGATGGTGGTTTCCACCAGGCCGGAGCACCAGGGAACGTAGTGAGCCAGGTCGAAAACCAGGCTCTGGCAGCCGTCGGCGCCGCTTTTCATCACGTGCAGAGTGAGGGCGGCGCGATCGCCTTCCAGGACCCGCAGCCCGCGCGTGTCGGAGCCCTCGAAGGGATTGGCATTTTCCTCGAAGGAAAAGCCCAGCTTGTTGGCCTCCTGGCGCAGCATCCGCTCCCGGCGGCGGGCGGCCAGGCAGTCGGCGGCCACCGGCACCACGGCAATGAGCGCGCAGCCCGCCAGGAAAAGGCTAAGATCCATAACGCCTCGGGCGGCCCAAGATCCCTCGCAAGGACGCCGCCGCCGACAACAATGCGCGACGCGCGGCCCGGTTGAGCTGGCGCCGGAGGCCTACTTCGGCGGTGCGACCTGGATGTAGTTTACGCCGCTCAGAAAGCAGTAAACACAACGCTGGGAGTCGATGAGCAGGCGGACCGCTTTTTTGCACTCGTCGCGGCTTAACCCAGCGCCCAGCTTGGCCTGCATCTCCTTGATCAAATCGTTGACGCTGACGTTGCGCTTGCCGGCGGCTTCGGCCAGGTGAGCGTACATCTCTTCGGCCACGGATTCGGTGGTGATGTCGATCATGGCACCTCCTCGGCGGCGCAGGCCGGTCTCAGGCGCGGACCAGCCGGCTGCGCGCCGTCGCAGTTGGACGTTCCGTCACACGCAGCCGGTGGGCTTGGGCAGGCCCGCCAACTTGCAGGCGCCCTTGGCCGGACCGGAGGGGAACATCTGGTAAATCTCGTTGAGCTTGTATCCGGTCTCCTTGCACAGCTTGCGCACCATGGGCGCAATGCCGAACTGGAGATAGTAGTTGCGGACGTATTTGATCACCTTCCAGTGGCCCTCCGACAGGTCGGTGATGGCTTCGGTCTGGGCGAAGTCCTTGGCCACATCCTCGTTCCAACGGTCCGGTTCCTGCAGGAACCCGTCTTCGTCTACCTCGTAGGCTCTTCCTTGGACCTCAAATAGCGGCACGGTTTTGTCCTCTCCTGTTCAGTGTGCGGCGCCCTCAGTACTTGAGCTGCGCCGAGCGCGCGTAGGTCAGCCCCGCGTGCTTGAAGTCGTCGATGTGATAGCGGGTGAACTCGAACCCGGTAAGCTGGAAAAACCGCGGCCAGCCGACGCGCTCGATCCACTCGCCCATGCGCTCGTACTTGCGGGCGTTGGCGGCGTACACTTCCACGATCTTGACCACCGCCTCCACCACCTCCGGCCAGCGCGGCGGATGGTTGGGCAAAAACGGCACCGCCAGTTTCGAGAACTTGGGCGCCGACCGCGCGTTGCTTACCTTGCCGCCTACCCAGATCGAGAGCCCGTCGTGCTCGGCGTCGTTCATGGGCATGGCCGGGCACACGGTGTAGCAGTTGCCGCAGAACATGCACTGGTCGTCGATCACCTCCACCGAGGCCTTGCCCTCCACCGTCGCCGGGCGGATGGCCCCCGTGGGACACGAGGCGATCAGGGTCGGCACCTCGCACACCTTGGGCACGTTATTGTGCTGCACCTTGGGCGGCAGCGTGTGCACCCCGAGAATGGCGATGTCGGAGCAGTGCACCGCCCCGCACATGTTCAGGCAGCAGGCCAGGGCGATGCGCAGCTTGGCCGGCAGGTCCTGATGGGTGAAGTGGTGGCAGAGCGCGTCCATCACCGCCTTGACGATGCCGGAGGCGTCGGTGGCCGCCGAGTGGCAGTGCACCCAGCCCTGGGTGTGCACGATGTTGCTCAGCGAATTGCCCGTCCCTCCCACCGGGAAACCCAACTGCTCCAGCTCCTGCTTCAGCGGCTCGATCAACTGCTTGTCCTCGAGCAGGAACTCGACGTTGTTGCGGCTGGTGAAGCGCAGATGCCCGCCGCAGTACTTGTCGGCCAGGTCGGCGAAGTGGCGGATGCTGTGCACGCTCATCAGCCGCGGCGTGGCCGCCCGCACCGAGTACAGCCGATCGCCCGACTCGGCCACGTGGCACAGCACGCCCGGCGCCAGGATCTCGTGGTATTTCCACTGGCCGTAATTCTTCTTCACCAGCGGCGGCAGATACTTCTGGTAATGCGGCGGTCCAATGTCGGTGATGCGGTTCGGATTTGTCGGCGCCGTCGTCATTCGGTGCCTCCTTTCGCTGTCTGGAAGAAGATGTAAGGATTGTCGCGCGGCGCCGAAACCATCTCCGGCACCGGATCCAGGCCGATGGCGTCCAGAAACGCCGGCATGCCTACCCGCTGGATCAGCTCCCCGACGCGCTCCCGGTTCATCCCGTACTCGTCCCAGAAGTCCCAGATACGCTTCACCAGCTCCTTCAGCGTGTCCAGCAGCTCCTCGGCCGGAACGAAGGGAATGAGCACGGAGGAGAGCAGCGCCCCCTGCATGATCGGCGCCTTCGACCCGATCAGCACCACCGCCCCCCGCTGCTTGCCCGGACGCAGCGCCTTGGGCAGCACGTTGATGCAGTGCATGCAGTGCACGCATTCGCGGTTGTTGATGGTCAGCTTGCGGCCGTCCCAGAACGCGGTCTTGGTCGGGCACAGGTCGCAGACATCCTTCTGGATGTCCACCCCGGCGGCGGCGTAGTTGGCCACCTCCGCCTCGTCCACCTGAATGTCGTCTTTCCAGGTGCCCACGATGGACAGATCGGCGCGCGCGATGGCCGCCACGCAGTCGTTGGGGCAGCCGGCGAACTTGAACTTGAATTTGTAGGCGAAGGCCGGCCGGTGCAGCTCGTCCTGGTAGTTCTGGGTGATGTCGTAGCACATCTTCATGGTGTCGTAGCAGGCCCACTCGCAGCGCGCCATGCCCACGCAGCAGTTGGGGGTGCGCACCGCCGAGCCCGATCCGCCCAGGTCGAAGCCGTTCTGCGCCAGCTCCTGGAAGGTCGGCTCCAACTGGTCGGTGGTCGTCCCCAGCAGAATGATGTCGCCGGTGGAGCCGTGCATGTTGGTCACGCCGGAGCCGTGGCGCTGCCAGATGTCGCACACCGTGCGCAGCGCCTCGCTGCTGTAAAACCAGCCCGCCGGATGGTTGACGCGCATGGTGTGAAAGTGCGCCACCTGGGGAAATTGCTCGGGCAGGTCGCTGTAGCGGCCAATCACCCCGCCGCCGTAGCCCAGCACCCCGACGATGCCGCCGTGCTTCCAGTGCCCCTTGCGCTCCTCATAGGAGAGTTCCAGTTGCCGCAGCAGGTCCTGGGCCTTCTCGCTGGTCTCGGCCGCCAACTTGATCTCCTTGACGAAACTCGGCCAGGGACCTTTCTCCAGTTCGTCCAGCAATTCGGTTTTCGGTTTGCCGTTGCTCGGGTCGGCCATAGCGCGCTCCTTGTTCTGATTTCAGATCCCTGAACGGCGCCCGCGGAAAGTGCGCGAGCGAGTGGTACGGCTTTTCTATACGCCCGTACAAGCGCGCGCACGGTGACCAGGGTCATATTTCGATGTGATGGTTGACGGGCGCGCGCGGCTCACGCGCGCATGTGAGATGGCGTGCGCGGCGGAGAGGGCCACGGCAGCGGGGTTTGGGCCGCCGGGGCCAGCGGCGGCGCGGAGGCGGCGTTTTCCGCGGCGATCCGTTTTCCTCCGGGG
Source organism: Terriglobia bacterium (assembly GCA_963740615.1). Classification (GTDB taxonomy): domain Bacteria; phylum Acidobacteriota; class Terriglobia; order Terriglobales; family Acidobacteriaceae; genus JAIQGF01. The sequence continues at coordinate 245,316 of CAVUEZ010000001.1, read as the reverse complement.
GAGGCGGGTGGAGGAGCAGGTCCGGAAGAATTCGGGGCAGGTTACCCGAGTCGAAGTGACTTCCCGTTCCGGGAGCCGGAGGCGGTTACGGGGCGGCGGCAGAGGAGGGCGGGGACGCGGGGGCGGCGCGGGCGGCGGAACCCGAGGGGCGCGGAAGCGGGCGAAACGGGCTAAAACACAGGCCGGGAGCGGCTCCGCGGAGGGGCGTGGCGGGGCGGGCGAAGGGGCCGGGGCGGGCGCGGCGGGGGCGCGCTTTTATATCGCGTAACGATATAGAAATCGACGCGTCACACCGGCGCCGGGCGGCGGCCGCCGGCGGCGAGTGGCAAAACCCCAGTATTCATGCGGGCCGGAGCGCATTACGCGGCGAGGTGACGTTCGTCCTCACTACCCGCAGTGACGAGACGGCCCTCACGATTGTGGGTGACCTGTATCACTGTGACCCCCGGTGCCGGAGAGCATGATGCCCTCGAGTAAGCAGTTCGCGGGCCCGTCAGAACAGCGGGGCTGGATCCTCATGATGCCGCTTGCCCCAAGCCGGATTTCGACATGCCTTGCGCGCGCGACGCGCAGCCACCGGGCTCCAGCGCGGCCTCCGGCAGCACTCGCCTCACGACCGACCGCCGAGGAAGCGCGCCATGCCGGAGTACCGGCGGAAGCGCTGGCAAGATCGCCGCCCGCGCCGCCGCCTCCCGGCAGTGCGGTGGGAGATTGAGCGGCTTGGCGGCTATACCTCATTAGCGCCGTTCGAAATCATCACCCGCTTTCCTCGTGAGAATCCTTGGGCACCGACAACCGATTCTCGCCGCGCTGCTCCCGCCAGATGGCCTGAAAAGTCGGGCCTTGTCCACGCTCTTTGCAGGGCCGGTCGAGATAACCGATGGCCCGGAGGTGACTAGTGCCAAGTTACGTTAATCCTGAAAAATGCGATGGGTGCAAAGCATTGGATAAGACTGCTTGCCAATACATTTGCCCCAACGACCTGATGGTTCTGGATAAGAACAAGATGAAGGCCTACAACCGCGACGCCTCGATGTGTTGGGAATGCTACAACTGCGTGAAGATTTGCCCAACGCAAGCGATCGAGGTACGCGGTTACGCGGACTTCGTGCCCATGGGCGCATCGGTCACGCCACTCCGCTCCACGGACTCGATCATGTGGACCGTGAAGTTCCGGAACGGCAGCCTGAAGCGCTTCAAATTCCCCATCCGCACGACACCGGAAGGGTCGGCGGTACCGAACGGCGGATTCGACACCAAGGACGACCTCGGCAGCCCGGACCTGTTCACGGAGCCGGCGTCGCTGGGACTGCCCGAGGTGTTTCGCCTGAAGGGAGGCGCCCGTGGCTAACTTCGAGACAGTAGTGGTGAATACCGACCTGCTGATCGTGGGCGGGGGCATGGCAGCTTGCGGGGCCGCGGTGGAGGCCGCCCATTGGGCCAAGAAGCATGGCCTGAAGGTGACCTTGGTGGACAAGGCGGCGGTGGACCGCTCGGGCGCGGTAGCCATGGGCCTGTCGGCGATCAACCAATACGTGGGACTGAGGGACGGAGCCAACACGGTGAAGGACTACGTGGACTACGTCCGCAACGACCTGATGGGCGTCACGCGCGAGGACCTGGTCGCCAACGTGGCGCGGCATGTGGATTCCACCGTGCACCTGTTCGAGAAATGGGGCCTGCCGATCTGGAAGGACGAGGCGGGCAAGTACGTGCATGAGGGCCGCTGGCAGTTGATGATCAACGGCGAGTCCTACAAGGTGGTGGTGGCGGAAGCAGCCAAGAACGCGCTGCTGCAAAGCGGCGTCGGGGAAATTTACGAGCGCGTCTTCATCGTCGGTCCGCTGATGGATGGAGAGCGCTGCGCCGGCGCGGTGGGCTTTTCGGTGCGCGAGAACAAGGTGTACGTATTCAAGGCCAAGGCCACGCTGGTCGCCATGGGCGGCGCGGTGCACGTGTTCAAGCCGCGGAGCTCGGGCGAAGGCATGGGACGGGCCTGGTATCCGCCGTGGAACTCGGGATCGTCCGCCTACTTCACGATGAAGGCGGGGGCGGAGATGACCTGCCAGGAAGTGCGTTTCATCCCGGTACGGTTCAAGGACGCCTACGGCCCGGTAGGGGCGTGGTTCCTGCTGTTCAAGTCGCGCGCCACCAACGCCATGGGCGGCGACTACATGCAAGAACGCAAGCCCGAACTGGAGAAGTGGGGACCGTACGGGCGGGTGAAGCCGGTTCCGGCGAACCTGCGCAATTACCTGGGCATGCTGGACGTGCTGGACGGGAAGGGGCCGATCTCGATGAGGACCGAAGAGGCCCTGCAGAAGATCGCCGACACCTACAAGGACGATCCGGTGGCCTACAAGAAGAAGATGAAGGAACTGGAATCGGAGGCCTGGGAAGACTTCCTGGACATGACGATTTCGCAGGCGATTCTGTGGGCGGCGAGCAACGTGCAGCCGGAGCAGAAATCGTCGGAGATCGCCGCCGCCGAGCCCTACTTCATCGGCTCGCACTCGGGGGCCTCGGGCGCCTGGGTGAGCGGGCCCGAAGACCTGCAAACCGATGAGACCCGGAAGCAGTATTTCTGGGGCTACGCCAACATGTCCACGGTGAAGGGCCTGTTCTGCGCGGGGGACGCCTCCGGCGCCTCGAGCCACAAGTTCTCTTCCGGCTCGCACGCAGAGGGGCGGATCGCCGCCAAGGCCGCCATCAAGTACGCGGTGGAAAACAACACCGCGCCGGTGGTGGACCAGGCCGCAATCGACCAGATGGTGGCGGAAATCCTGAAGCCGCTGGAGCTGTTCGAACAGTACAAGAACGCCACCAGCGACGAAGACGTTAACCCCAATTACATCAAGCCCCGCATGTTCATGTTCCGGCTGCAGAAGATCATGGACGAGTACGCCGGCGGGGTGACCGCGCAATTCACCACCAACAAGGCCAGCCTGGAGCGGGGATTGGAACTGCTGGGTCTGCTGAAGGAAGACTCGGACAAACTGGCGGCTTCCAACCTGCACGAGCTGATGCGTTGCTGGGAAAACGTTCACCGGATGTGGCAAGCCGAGGCCCACGTGCGCACGGTGCTGTTCCGCGACGAAACACGGTGGCCCGGTTACTACTTCCGCGCCGACACGCCGAAGATCGACGAAGAGAAGTGGCATGTCTTCGTCAATTGCCGGTGTGATCCGAAGACCGGGAAGTGGGAGCTGTTCACGCGTCCCATTTTCCACATCTTCCCGCAACCGGAGGCGGCTCCGAAGCCAGAACAAGCGCTGGCCGGAGCGGCACGATAGCGGGACCAACGGGGGAGGCTCCCGGCGGGAGCGGGAGCTTCCCTCTTTCGAAAGCCGAGAACGGGGGAGAAAGTGGAGATCCGCTGTCCGCATTGCCGCCGGCCGATGGAGCTGTGGAGGAATCCGCAACTGTGCTGTTGGAACGGCGAGCATCAGTACGTGTGTTTCAACGACGAGTGCCCGTATTTCGTGCGCGGCTGGACCTGGATGCGCTCGCAATTCAACGTGAACGCCTCCTACCGGCACCGGTATGACCCGGACACCGGGGACACGGGGCCGCTACCCGTGTGGTCGCCGGACGCGCTGAAGACCAACATCGTGCCAAGAGAGGAACAACCATGAGCAGCAGCGCCGGACCCTGTGGAAACGACATCCTGGAGAATTCACCCCGCCTGGGGCTGGACGACACCATCACCTTTCGTTGCGATCCGAGCCGGCCATGCTTCAACAGTTGCTGCCGGGACGTCTCCATTCTGCTGACACCCTACGACGTGCTGCGCATGAAAAGGGCCCTGGGGCTGGACTCCTCCGAGTTCCTGGAGCGTTACACGCTGGTGATGCAATCGGAGGAAAAAGAGATTCCGGTGGTGTTCCTGAAGATGAAGGAAGAAGACAGCCGCTGCCCGTTCGTGGGCGAGGGCGGGTGCCGGGTGTACGGGTACCGTCCGTGGGCCTGCCGGATGTATCCGCTGGGGATGGCGGAGCCGCAGATGCCGGAGGCGGCGGCGCGGCGCTTTTACTTCGTGCTGCGCGAGGAACTCTGCCAGGGCCACAGCGGGGAGCCGCGGCGGATCCGGGACTGGATCGCGGAGCAGGGAGTGGAACCTTACGAGGCCATCCAGGGCGCATTCCAGCAGTTGATGTATCACCCGGGGTGGAAGCAGGCGGAAACGCTGACCCCGAGCAAGCTGGCGATGTACTTCATGTGCTGCTACGACCTGGACAAGTTCCGGAGATTCATCTTCGAGACGCGCTTCCTGGAGATGTTCGACGTGGACGAAACGCGGCTGGAGGCGATGCGCACGGAAGACGAAGCGCTGCTGGAGTTCGCCTTCGACTGGCTGGCATTCACGCTGTTCCATGAAAAGACCATGCGCTTGACGAAGTCGGCCGCGCTGCGCGCGGACGCGGCGGGAACGGAAGGGGCGAGCGCGGAAGCATCCGCGGTTTGAGGGGATCAACATGGGGTCGGCGAAGGCGAGAAGCAAGACAATCCTGGTGATGGGCGGCGGGATCGCGGGAATGACGGCGGCGCTGGAGGCCGCCGAGGCGGGCTGCGAGGTCTGCCTGATCGAGAAATCGCCGTTCCTGGGCGGGCGCGTCGCCCGCTTCAGCCAGTACTTCCCCAAGCTGTGCCCGACCTCGTGCGGGCTGGAGATCAATTTCAAGCGGCTGAAGAACAATCCGCGGGTGACGGTGCTGACGCAGGCGGAACTGGAGAGCCTGAGCGGAAGCGCGGGCGATTACCAGGCGACGATCAACCTGGCGCCGCGATATGTCAGCGATGCCTGCACCGCCTGCGGGGATTGCGTGCAGGCGTGCCCGGCGGAGGTGGCGGACGAGTTCAACGCCGGACTTAGCGCCTGCAAGGCGGTCCACCTGCCGCACCAGATGGCGTATCCGGCGCAGTACACGATCGAGCGCGCCGAGTGTCCGGCGGGCTGCCGGGCGTGCGCCGACGCCTGCTCCTACCACGCCATCGACCTGGAAGAGAAGCCGCGGAAAAAGACGCTGAACGTGGCCGCGGTGGTGGTGGCGACCGGATGGGCCCCGTATGACGCGAGCAAGCTGGATGCGATCGGGTACGGGAAGTCTCCCAACGTGGTGACCAACGTGGTGCTGGAGCGGATGGCGGCGGCCAACGGGCCGACGGGAGGAAAAATCAAGCGGCCCAGCGACGGCGGGGAGATCCGCTCGGTGGCCTTCGTGCAGTGCGCGGGGTCGCGCGACCGGAACCACCTGCCCTACTGCTCGGGGGTGTGCTGCACGGCGTCGCTGAAGCAGGCGACCTACATCCGCCACTGCTATCCGGAGGCGCAGATCACCATTTTCTATATCGACGTGCGCACGCACGGGCAGTTGGAGCTGTTTTCCTCGCGGGTGGTGGCGGAGGCGAAGATCGAGTTGATCAAGGGAAAGGTAGGGAAGGTGGAGGCGGATGCGGCGACGCAGGAGCTGCTGGTGACCGCCGAAGACGTGGTTGCGGGAACGAAGATCACGCGGAGGTACGACCTGGTGGTGCTGGCGACGGGCATGGTGCCGCAAACCGCCGGGCTGCCCTTGCCGGTCACGACCGATGAATTCGGCTTCCTCGCCAATTCCCAGACGGGAGTGTACGGAGCGGGCTGCGTGAAGCGGCCGGCGGAGGTATCGGCGACGGTTCGCGACGCCACCGGGGCCGCGCTGAAGGCATTGCAGGTAGCGGTGGGGGCCACACGTCATGGATAAGAAACTCGGAGTCTACCTATGCAGCGGCTGTTCCATCGGTGAATCGCTGGACGTAGACAAGCTCGCCAAAGTGGCGCAGTCGGAATACAAGGCGCCCATCTGCCGCATCCATCCCAACCTGTGCGGCGACGAGGGCGTGGGCCTGATCCGCTCGGACCTGTCCAGCGGAGCGGCCACCGCGGTGGTGATCGCGGCCTGCTCGCCGCGCGCCAAGACGGACCGTTTCGCGTTCGACGGAAGCGCGCTGGTGGACCGGGTCAACCTACGGGAGCAGGTGGCCTGGTCGCACCCGGCCAAAAACGAGGACACCCAGATGCTGGCGGAAGACTGCCTGCGGATGGGCATCGTCAAGGCCAGCATCATGGAAGCGGTGGAACCGACCTCCGAGATCCTGTCGCGGACGGTCCTGGTGGTAGGCGGCGGGATCACCGGCATCAGCGCCGCCCTGGAGGCGGCCAACGCCGGCTACAACGTGCTGCTGGTGGAAAAGCAGGCGCAGCTCGGCGGTTCGCTGGCCACGGTGAAGAAAACGTTTCCCACCCGCCCGCCCTACACCGAGGCGGGCACCAACGGGCTGGCCAGCCGGATGCAGGCGGTGACCTCGCATTCGCTGATCCAGGTGCTGTGTTCGACCACGGTGGCGCGGACCGAAGGCCAGCCGGGCATGTTCCAAGTGACGCTGGAGAGCAACGGCAGCAACTCCGTGCATCGGGTGGGGTCGATCGTCATGGCGACCGGGTGGAGGCCCTATGATCCGGCCAAGCTGGGGGCGCTCGGCTACGGATTGCCGGACGTGATTACCAGCGTCGATCTGGAGAAAGCGGCGGTGGCGGGCCAGATTGTGCAGCCATCCAGCGGAAAACCGGTGGACAGCGTTCTGTTCATCCAGTGCGCGGGATCGCGGAGCAAGGACCATCTGCCCTATTGCTCCTCGGTGTGCTGCATGAACACGCTCAAGCAGGTGGAGTACATCCGCGAACAGAATCCGAAGGCCAAGGTGTTCGTCGTCTACCGGGACATGATGACGCCCGGGCAGTATGAAGCGTACTTGCAGAAGGTGCAGGACCACCCGTTGAACTTCTTCATGAAGGGAGAGGTAACGGAGGTTACCGCGGCCGATGGAAAAACCTCGGTCACCCTTCAAGGCGTGCTGGTGGGCGAGCCGATGCGGGTGGACGCCGACCTGGTGGTGCTGGCGACGGGCATGGTGCCCAATTCCGCCGACGGGGAAGCGATCCGCACCCTGCACGACGCGCAGTTGAAGGTGCTGCGCAATGAGTCCGAGACGCAGCGGAAGGAAGCGGAAGCGGTGGTGGAGCGGCTGCGGCCGCACGAGAACACGGAGATCCTCAACCTTGCCTATCGCCAGGGACCGGACCTGCCGGTGCGCCCGAACGGATTTCCGGATTCGCATTTCATCTGCTTCCCCTACGAGACGCGCCGGACCGGGATTTACGCCGCCGGGGCGGTGCGCGCGCCGATGGATTACGCCATGGCCGAGGAGGACGCGGCGGGCGCGGTGATGAAGGCCATCCAGTGCATCGAGATGGGGATACGCGGCGAGGCGGTGCATCCGCGGGCCGGCGACCTCTCCTTCCCGGCGTTTTCGCTGCAGCGCTGCACGCAATGCAAGCGCTGCACGGAAGAGTGCCCGTTCGGCGCGCTGGATGAAGACGAGAAGGGCACGCCCAAGTTCAACGTCTATCGCTGCCGGCGCTGCGGCATCTGCATGGGCGCGTGTCCGGAGCGCATTGTGTCGTTCAAGAACTACTCGGTCCACATGATCGCCAGCATGATCAAGGCGATCGAGGTGCCGGAAGAGACCGAGGACAAGCCGCGCATCGTGGTCTTCGCCTGCGAGAACGACGCCTACCCGGCGCTCGATCTGGCCGGCTGGAACCACGCCTCCTATGACGCCAGCGTGCGCGTGATCCCGCTCCGCTGCCTGGGATCGCTGAACATCGTGTGGATCGCCGACGCGCTCTCGCGCGGCATCGACGGGGTGCTGCTGATCGGGTGCAAGTTCGGGGACGACTACCAGTGCCACTTCGTGCGCGGCAGCGAACTGGCCAACCGGCGGCTGGAGAACGTGAAGGAAACACTGCAGCGGCTGCAACTGGAATCCGAGCGGGTACGGCTGGAGCAGGTGGCGATCGACGAGTACACCCGGCTGCCGCAGATGATCAACGAGTTCGTGGGCCGGATCCGCGAAATCGGCCCGAATCCGTACAAGGGATTTTAGGGGGTTTAGCCATGTCCGCCGCGCTGACGGTTCAACCCGATGTCGAATTCCTGGACGGCGTTCTTGCCGGCGGCGGGGGCGACCTGAAGAAGTGTTTCCAGTGCGCCACCTGCTCCTCGGTGTGCTCGCTTTCCACCGGTGGGAGGCCCTTCCCGCGCAAGCAGATGGTGGAAGCGCAATGGGGGCTGAGCCAGCGGCTGGTGGGCGATCCCGCGGTGTGGCTGTGCCACAACTGCGGCGACTGCAGCACCCGCTGTCCGCGCGGGGCGCGGCCGGGAGACGTGCTGGCGGCGGTGCGGCGCGAGGTGATCAAACGGGTCGCCTTTCCCCGCTTCATGGGGAACCTGGTCTCGAACCCGCTGGGGGTGTGGGCGCTGTTTACCGTGCCGCTGTTTGTGCTGGCCCTGATCGCGGTGCTGCCGCCGCACGCCGACAGCTCGGGCGGCTTCGAATTCGCGCAACTGTTTCCGCAGGCGCGGGTGGAGGCGCTGTTCTTCGCCCTCTCGGCGGCGGTGCTGCTGGCCCTGATCGTGGGAAGCGTGAGGCTGGTGCGCGCCTTCCGGGCCTCGGGCGCCGACGGGCCGCTGCTGCCGGCGTTGCTGCCGGTGCTGGGGGAGATCGTCGCCCACCGGCGTTTTTCCAGTTGCGAGCAGCAGCAAGGACGGTCGGCCGGGCACGTGCTGCTGTTCTTCGGCTTCGCCGGGCTGGCGGTGGTGGGCACGGTGATCGGCATCGGGAGCCTGACGGGGGTTATTCATACGCCGCTGCCGCTGTTGAACCCGCTGAAGATCCTGGCCAACGTTTGCGCGGCGGTCATCCTGGTGGGGGCGGTGGCGGTGCTGGTGGAGCGGGTGCGCGATCCGGAGCGGCGGCGCGCCAGCACCTATTTCGACTGGTTCTTCCTGCTGACCCTGGCGGGGGTGGCGGTGACCGGCATTTTCTCCGAGCTGCTGCGGCTGCAGCAGAGCGAGACCTGGATGTTCACGGTGTACTTCGTGCACCTGGTTCTGATCTTTGCCCTTTTCATCTCTGCGCCTTATTCCAAGTTCGCACATTTCATTTATCGGACGCTGGCCATGGCAGTGACATGGCAAAGGCGCGAACCGTCCACCCAACCAGATCGTTTTCTTCCGGCGGCGGTCGGCGGACGAACGGCATGAACGTTGCCACGAGGCGAGCTGGCTTTGAACGTCATCATCAGGAGGTCTTATGAGTAAGTTGGTTCCGCCGCATGGCAGTCCCGACCTCAAGCCGCTGTTGCTGGAGGGGAAAGAACGGGACGAGGAAATCAAGCGGGCCGCATCTCTCAAGAAAGTTCCCATGAGCAGCCGCGAGACGGGCGACCTGATCATGCTGGGCATCGGCGCCTTCACCCCGCTGGCCGGTTTCATGGGACACGACGACTGGAAATCCTGCTGCGACAATTATTCGCTGCCCAGCATGAAGGGCCTTTTCTGGCCGATCCCGATCACCCTGTCGGTGGCCGGGGACCTGGCGAACACGATCAAGATCGGCGAAGAGGTGGCGCTCTGGGACACGGAAACCGTTTCCCTGATGGGCACCATGAAGGTGGCGGAGAAATACGCCATCGAGAAAGAGCACGAGTGCAAGCAGGTGTTCAAGACCCTGGACCCGGCGCATCCCGGGGTTCAGAAGGTCATGGAGCAGCCCGCGGTGAACCTGGCCGGGCCGATCAAGGTGCTTTCGGAATCCTTCTTCCCGGAGACGTTCCAGGGCATCTACCAGCGTCCCGCCGACGCGCGCAAGCTGTTCGCCGACCGGGGGTGGAGCACGGTGGCCGCCCTGCAGTTGCGCAACCCCATGCACAACTCGCACGCCTACCTGGCCTGGGTGGCGATCGAGGTGTGCGACGGCTGCTACGTTCACCAGTTGCTGGGCAAGCTGAAGCCCGGCGATATCCCGGCCGACGTGCGGGTGAAAGCCATCGACGCCCTGGTCCACAAGTATTTCCGCAAGGAGCGCGTGATCCAGGGAGGCTATCCGATGGAAATGCGGTACGCCGGACCACGGGAAGCGCTGCTGCACGCCCTCTTCCGCCAGAACTACGGCTGCTCGCACCTGATCGTGGGGCGCGATCACGCCGGGGTGGGCGAGTACTACGGCCCCTTCGACGCGCAGAAGATCTTCACCGAGGTGCCGCCGGGCGCGCTCGCCATCCAGCCGCTGAACATGGACTGGACCTTCTACTGCTATGAGTGCGGCAGCATGGCCTCGATGAAGACCTGCCCGCACGAAAGCAAGGCGGTGATTGACGAGAACGGCAACTACAAGGGCGGGGCGCGGCTGCTGCTCTCCGGCACCATGCTGCGCAAGCTGATGAGCGAGGGCAAGCCGGTACCGGCGGAGTTCTCGCGGCCGGAGGTGATCACCGTCCTCAAGGAGTACTACGACAAGCTGGAGGAAAAGGTGGAGGTGAAGCTGCACAGCTTTGCCACCGGCGGCAAGACGGGCACGGGCAAGTAATTCCAGGAGTCTCGAGGCGCGGCGGGCGGAGCGGCCACGGCGGTACCAACCCCGAGCCGACTCGCCCGCCGCCGATTCGCGAAGATTCATCCTGGCTCGACCGGAGACGGCGAGAAGGAGGCCCCCATGTCCATTATCACCGTATCGCGGGGTTCGTTCAGCGGCGGCAAGATGCTGGCGGAGTGCCTGGCCCGCAGACTGGGCTACCGCTGCATTGACCGGGACGTGATCATCAGGAAGGCCGCCGGCTGGGGCGTGTCGGAGGGCGATCTGCGCGAGGCGCTGGAAAAGCCGCCGGCGTTCTTGGGTCACTCGGCGCATACAAAGTACATCTACCTGGCCTTCATCCAGTCGGCGCTCACCGAGGAGGTGAAGGAAGGCAAGGTGATCTACCACGGCCTGGCGGGCCACCTGCTGCTGAAGGGCGCGCCCCATGTGCTGCGGGTGCGCATTATTGCGCCCCTGGAGGTTCGCGTCGGGATGCTGCAGGACTTGATGAAGTACAGCCGCAAGGACGCCATCGCCCACATCCAGAAGATGGACCAGGACCGGCGCAAGTGGACCCAATTCCTCTACGGAGTGGATTGGGGGGATCCGTCGCTCTACGACGTGGTGCTGAATCTGGAGCACATGACCATCGACAAGTCCTGCGACGTGATTTGCTCGATGCTGATAGGCGGCTCGTTCGAGTTCACACCGCAATGCCGGCAAGCGGTTCACGACCTGGCGCTGGCATCCCTGGTGCGCGCGCATCTGGCGCAGGATCCGGCCACCTCCGACCTGGAATTGGAGGTGGTGGCCCACGAGGGCGCGATTTCGGTGTCGGGAGAGGTTCTGGGCCCGGACCAGGCGAAGGAGATACGGCGCATTGCCCGGCTTGTGCCGGGGGTAAGCGGCGTTCACATGGATGAGCTCACGCTGGCCGTCCGCTTCTGAAACGAGGCGGCGGCGGGGACAGCGGGCGCACTGCCTTGGCGTGCGCCGGACGCTGCTCCAGGAGGTGGCGGAAATGTCGATCTTCCTTCCGGTAGCGGGCGTGAGCATCAACCTGTTTCTGCTGGTAGGCATCGGCGCCCTGGTGGGCTTCCTTTCCGGACTGGTGGGGGTGGGCGGAGGGTTCCTGATGACGCCCATCCTGATGATGGTGGGTGTGCCGCCGACGATCGCCGCCGCCTCTGACACCAATTGCATCGTGGCGACCTCGTCGTCGGGGGTGGCCGCGCACTTTCGCCTGGGAAACGTGGACCTGAAGCTGGGCAGCGTTCTGCTGCTGGGCGGGCTGTGCGGGGCGGCGATCGGAGTGCAGATCATCAGGGTGCTGCGGCAGGTGGGGAGCGCCGATCTGGCGATCACCATTATCTACGTGGTGGTGCTGGGATTCGTGGGCGCCTTCATGTTCATCGAAAGCCTGCGCAGCCTGCGCCACAAGGTGGTGGCGCCGAAGCCGCACGCCGGCGGCGAACGCCCGACGCTGCTGACGCGCCTGCCATTCCAGATGAACTTTCCGCGCTCGCGGGTGCAGCACTCGGTGATTGTGCCCTTCGCGCTGTGCGCGCTGGTCGGCATGCTGGCCGCCATCATGGGGGTGGGGGGCGGCTTCCTGATGGTGCCGATGATGGTTTACCTGCTGCGCATGCCGATGCATGTCGCGGTGGGCACGGACCTGTTTCAGATTCTGTTCACTTGCACCGGGATCACCATCATGCAGGCCACCACCAACCACACGGTGGATGTGGTGCTGGCGCTGCTGATCGCCGCCGGCTCCACCATTGGAGCGCAGTTGGGGGCGCGGCTGGCGCGAGTGCTGCGCGGCGAGCAACTGCGGATCGTGCTGGCCAGCGTGGTGCTGGTGGTGACGGTGAAGATGGCTATCGGGCTGATTGTTACTCCCTCGGTGTTCCTGGCGCAGTTGAAGGCGCACTGAGGACGTTGATTGCGAGATTGCAACGGCACGGAGAGGCGAACTCCCGCTTCCCGCTCCCAGCCGTCGAACTGGGTCCGGTGACGGACCCGGAGGTTACGCCATGGGAATTCTCCTGCCTGTTGCGGGGATCAGCATCAACGTGTGGTTGCTGATCGCAATCGGCGGCCTGGTGGGGTTGCTCTCGGGACTGCTGGGAGTGGGCGGCGGATTCCTTTTGACGCCCATCCTGATGATGATCGGGGTGCCGCCGACGGTGGCCGCCGCCTCCGACGCCAACTCGATTATCGCCACCTCCTCCTCCGGGGTGGGCGCGCATTTCCGCCTGAAGAACGTCGATATCAAGATGGGGTGCGTCCTGCTGGTGGGGGGCTTGCTGGGCGCGGCGGTGGGGGTGGAGGCGATCAAGGTTCTGCGGAACATCGGCAACGCCGACGTGGTGATCCGGCTCACCTACATCGTGGTGCTCGGACTGGTCGGCGGCTTCATCGTCCGTGACAGCCTGCGGCGCATGCGGCGCGGGCTGATTGCCCCGAAAAAGGTCCGCCGGCTCAGGATGCAGACGATTCTGGACCGGCTGCCGATGCAGATGGACTTCCCGCGCTCCGGCGTTCGCCACTCCGTGCTGCTGCCGTTGGCGATGTGCTGCCTGGTGGGCGTGCTCACCGCCATCATGGGCGTGGGCGGCGGTTTCATGCTGGTTCCGGTGATGGTGTATGTGCTGGGCATGCCGGCCCACGTGGCGGTGGGAACCAGCTTGTTCCAGATTCTGTTCACCTGCGCCGGCACCACCGTGATGCAGGCGGCGGCCAACCAGACCGTGGACCTGGTGCTGGCGCTGCTGATTGCGGCGGGATCGACCGTGGGCGCGCAGATCGGCGCCCGGCTCAGCCGCCTGCTGCGTGGCGAGCAGTTGATGATCATCCTCGGAGTCCTGGCGCTGGTGGTGATGGTGAAGATGACCGTGGGGGTGGTTCTGACGCCACAGAATCCGCTTAGCGTCTTCTCCAGCCACGCCTCCCTCATGCCGGAGCACCCGGCGATGCTGGCGTGGATTTTGAAAGGTTGGCCATATGTCTTTGGTTGATAGCAGCGCGGTCCACCTCATGGCTGCGCCCGTCTGCCGGCGAAGGCGCACCGTGCGAGGCCTGCTGGGGCTGAAGGTGATGCTGTTCTTCATCGTGTTCTCTGTTTCCGATCCGGCGCTGCTGGTGGCCGAGGAACGCTCCGTCTCCCTGCGGCTCGCGCCCGACCAGGTGCAGATGGGGACTTTTTATAACGGCTCCAAGATGCGGGCGGAGGGAACCGCGCCCGCCGGTTCCCAGGTGCTGGCGGTGATACGAGGCGCCGACAAGCCCGAGCTCTTCAATCGCAAGGGGCGGGTCGGCCCCATCTGGCTCAATACCGACAAGGTGCGGATCACCCAGGTGCCGGCGCTGTTTCTCAGCTATGGCTCGGCGGAGGTCAGGTCGGTGCTGGACGGCGCGGTGGTGGATGAATATCAACTGGACGAAGCCGCCATCCAGAGACGGATGTCGTGCCTTATCCATTGGAAATGCCCGCCGGGGAAAGACGTGCAGGCAAATTCCGGTGGGGAGTGCAGCGGCGTGGAGCCGGAGGCGCGCGACGGGCAAGTGCTGCGCGCCAGCTTCATCAAGCTGAAAACGAAACAGGGTATCTACCAGGTCCTGCCGCGCGCGGTGCAAGTGGCCGATGCCGGCAACGGCGAGGCACGCTACACGCTGGATCTTCTCTGGCCGCGCAAGGCTCCGCCGGGGACATACCAGGTGGACGTGTACGCCATTCGCGATCACGCCATCATCGCGCGCGCGAGCACGCGGCTGGAGGTGGTGGAGGTCGGTTTTCCGGCGTACATGGCGAATCTGGCGACCAGCCGGCCCTGGTTTTATGGGGTGCTGGCGGTGATCGCCGCCGTGATTGCCGGGTTTGGGATCGACTTCATCGCGGTGCGGCTGCGCAAGACCAGGGCGCGTCCGAAGCCGGCCCGGGCGCCGCTGCCCGAGCCGCGGCCGTCGGAACCGGCATCCGCGGAGCATGCCCACGTGGGCGAGGAGGAGCACGTTCATCACTGATGGCCGCGCGGACGGGTTTCACCAGGAGCGCGGCTCAGCTTGACGCGGATGCCGAAGTTGAGCCAAACTCCGCTGTCTCCCATCCGTCGCGCCGTCGCCCTTGGTCTGCTGATCGGAGAGGACACCCATGTCGATAATCACCATCTCCCGCGGGTCGTTCAGTGGCGGCAAGATGCTGGCCGAGTGCCTGGCCCGCAAGCTCGGATACCGGTGCATTGATCGCGACGTGATCGTGGAACGCGCGGCCGCCTCCGTCCACGGCATCACCCAGAACGATCTGCGCGAAGCTCTCGAGAAGCCTCCTGGATTCATGGACCGGTTCAAGCACAAGCGATACGTCTACCTGGCCCTGCTGCAGGCCGCGCTGACCGAGGAGGTCAGGACGGGCAAAGCCGTCTACCATGGGCTGGCCGGCCACCTGCTGCTCAAAGGCGGCCCGCATATGCTGCGCACGCGCATCATCGCTCCCATGGAGTTTCGCATTGAGATGGTGCAGGACCGGTTGCGCTACAACCGCTCGGAAGCGGTCGCCTACGTCGAAAAAATGGACGACCAGCGGCGCAAGTGGACGCAGTTTCTCTACGGCGTGGACTGGGGCGATCCCTCGCTCTACGATCTGGTGATCAACCTTGAGTACCTGACCATCGACCAGGCCTGCAGCCTGATTTGCTCCATTACCCTGGAGCGATGCTTTGAGTTCACGGCGGACTGCCAGCAGGTGATGGACGATCTCGCCCTCGCCAGCCAGGTTCGGGCCGCCCTGGCCCTGGATTCCTCCACCTCCGACCTGGAGGTGGACGTGACTTCCTGCAGGGGGGCGGTTGCCATCAAGGGCAAGGTCTCGGCGGTGGAGCAGCTTGCCGAGGTCAGGAGGGTGGCGTCCAGGGTGGGCGGGGTGAAGTCGGTCGACCTGGAAGAGCTGGCCTCGCCGATTCGCGCGTGAAAACATGGCATGGTGGTGGAAGCGAAAAGCGCCGGAACCGGCGGCCTCGGCGGAAGAGCGGATCCGCTTCCAGTACGTAAGCTTTCGCGAACTGCTTTCCCTCAACAATGAATGCCTGGAGTTGATCGCCGGGCTGCAGGAGGACCTGCACTTCGTCCCGCCGTTGCGCGATATTCTGCGCACCCGCATTGCCGACCTGTACCAGAAGCTCACGCAGACTATCTCCGCGCTGGAGCGGCTCACCGGAGATTCGTTTGCCCAGCTCCGCAAGGCGATTGCCGACCAGCAAAACGAAATCGACCGCTACATCTCCCTGCGCCAGGAATCGGCCGCGCCGGAGCTGTCCATGTGGCTGGCGGACGTGGACGCGGGCATGGCCGGCGAGGTGGGAGGCAAAGCGGCGGCGCTGGCGGAGATCAAGAACCGGCTGGGCCTGCCGGTTCCCGACGGTTATGTGCTGAGCGCCCAGGCCTATCGCCAGTTCTGCGGCATTCCCTTGTGGTCGCAAATCCGCGATGCCACCCACAACCTGGATCTGAACAACCTGGACGCTCTGCGGTCCATCTGCGCCAGCCTGCAGGCGGAGGTGGTGGCGGCCCCGCTGCCGCGGGCGATCGAGGTTGCCGTCAGCGGCCGCGCCCGCATTTTGCAGCCCGCCCATCAGGGCTTCGCCGTGCGCTCCAGCGCGGTGGGAGAGGGCGGAGAAAAAACCTTTGCCGGACAATTCCTCAGCCTGATCAACATTCCCGCCGGCGAGGTGGTGGAGGCGTACAAGCAGGTTGTAGCCGGGCGGTTCAGCGAGCGCGCGTTGTTCTACCGGCTTTCCGCGGGCCTGCCGGAAGTGGAAACTCCCATGCCGGTGCTCTTCCTGGGAGTGGTTTCCGCCAAGGTGTCCGGAATCACCTACACGCGGGACCCGAACGATCCCAAGCGCGACGTGCTCTGGATCACCGCCACCCGCGGGCTGGGGCTGGACATCGCCAGCGGCCTGGTGCCGGCCGACCTCTTCGTGGTTGACCGCAAGCGCCCGCATGCGCTGATCGAGCAGAACATCGTGCGCAAGGAGGAGGAAATTGTCCTTGCTCCCGGCGGCGGCGTCGCCCGGCGCGGCTTGAGTGAGGAGGAGGCCAACGCGCCCAGCCTGACGCCGGCCGAAGTCGCCTGGGCCGCCGAATTTGCCCTGGCCATCGACAGCCACTTCCGGGTTCCCCAGGACATCGAGTGGGCGGTGGACGAGTATGGCAAGTTCTGGATTCTCCAGTCCCGTCCGCTGGCGCTGGGCTCCGCGGCGCCCAGCAAGGTCAAGGGACGGGCGCACGAGGAGCCGCTGCTGGCCGGCGGCCGCACCGTTTATCCCGGCCGGGTTTCGGGGCACGCCTATCTTGCCGGAGATCCCAAGGCCCTGGGCAATACCCCGGAAGGCGCCATCCTGTTCCTGCGGCGCGCCTCGCCGGAAATCGTGCAGGTGTTTCCACGCATTGCCGGGGTGGTGGCGGAATGGGGAAACATCGCCGGCCACGCCGCCGCTCTTCTGCGCGAAGCCAAGATTCCGGCGGTGTTTCAGCTCAAGGGCGCTTTTGAGCGCCTGCATGACGGAGACGCGGTCAGCCTCGACGCCGTGCAGGGCCGGGTTTACGCGGGCAGCTTCTGGCCGCCGCGAGCGCGCGAGGATTCCTTTGGCGAACAGCAGAGAAAAAGCACCGACCCGATCAGCGAGCGCCTGCTCAACCTGCACCTGCTGGAGCCCTCGGGGGCGAACTTCCGCCCCGGCGGGTGCAAGTCCGCGCACGACATCCTCCGCTATTGTCACGAAAAGGCGGTCGAGACTATGTTCGCGCTGCACGACAGCGAACTGGAACGCGGCCCCGAACGCACCAGGAAGCTGCTCGCCTCCGTGCCCATCAACCTGCACGTGCTCGACCTGGGCGGCGGCCTGTCGCCCCAGGCGCGGGGCGAGGAAGTCCGTCCGGAGGAGATCCTCTCGCGGCCGTTCCAGGCGTTATGGCGAGGCATCAATCATCCGGGCGTCACCTGGACCCGGCAGATGCCGGCCACGCTCAGCGATCTGGCTTCGGTGATGGCCAGCTCGCTCTCGCAAAGCGCCGCCACCCGGGCCTTGGGCGAGGCCAGCTACCTGCTGGTGGCCGACGAGTACATGAATTTGAACTCCCGCCTGGCGTACCACTTCAGCCTGGTTGACGCCTGTCTTTCCGACGTTCCCGGCACCAACTACATCTCCTTCCGCTTTGCCGGGGGCGGCGCGCAGCGTCCGCGCCGCGATTTGCGGGCCTGCTTCCTGGAGGCCTGCCTCGGCCATTACGGCTTCGTCGTCGATCGCCGCGGCGACCTGGTCAACGCCTGGTTCAAGAAGGCGCCCGCCGACCTGACCGACGCCAATCTCGACATCCTGGGGCGCCTGATGGCGTGCAGCAGCCAGCTCGACATGTACATGACCGGCCACGCTGTCATGCTGTGGTACGTGGAGCAGTTTCTGGCCGGGAACTACGGGTTTCGCGTGGCGGAGAACGCCAAGGTGTGAGCCGCGCATCGGGCGCCGGCCGCCGGATGCCCCGCGGGCCGGCGTTTCCCAGGCCGCGGCCTCACATGCGAGGGTGCCGTAAGTCACTGCGTCCCGGTGCCAGTCATGGTTTCGTTGTATTGCCGGTGCACGGGGAGTGACCAGCCCCGGAAGCAGCCAGGCGGGCACGGCGTCTCCCGCGCGTCGTGAGCATCTCTTCGATGCGGGACCCTGCCTTTCGACCGATTCCGGAGCGCCGCGCGCCGTGATGCCCGAGTGCCGGGTATCAGAGGGAAGTGCTATGCCGTTACTGCTGATTTCCCGGGGCTCCTACTCCGGCGGGCAGATCATCAGCGATTGCCTTTCCCGCTCGGCAGGCATCCGGTGCATTACGCGGGAGGAGCTGATCGCCGACGTGAATGCGCACGGCGACCTGGCCAACAAGATCACCGCCAGCATCGCCAAGGCGGCCCGCAATTACGCCGAGTTCAGCGCTCTGCGGCGGCCCTACAAAATCCTGATGCGGCTGGCCCTGCTGCGGCAATTTCTCCAGGACGACGTTCGCCTACTTCGGATATTCCGGCCACCTCCTGGTTCCCGACATTCCCCACGCCGTGCGGGTGCGCGTCATCGCGCCCATGGAAATGCGCGTCAGGCTGCTGCAGGGCCGGACCAGATGCAGCGAAGAGGAAGCCCGCGAATCCATCCGCCAGGTGGACGAGGAGCGGGTTCGCTGGACCCGCTTCATGTACGGCAGGAACCTGCGCGATCCCGAGTTTTTTGATTTGTGCATCAACATCGAACGCGTCACCTTTCCCGAAGCTTGCTGCCTGCTGGTGCACGCCGCTCGCTCCAGTGACTTCCAGCCCACGCCGGAATCGGTGGCCGCCCTGGAGAATCATTACCTCGCCACCCATGTTCTGGCGGACCTGGTGAACGATCCCCGGACATTCGAGCTCGAGCTTTCAGCACTCGCGGACAATGGCAACGTCCTGGTAGAAGGACCCTATCTGGAGTCATCCGCGTTGTCGGTGGTTCAGGAAATCGTGGCCGCCGTACCCGGCGTCACGCAGGTCCGCTATCAGGAAGGCTATCCCGCCACGTTCGACGGTCTTTTGGAACCTTTGGAGGTGAGAAATGGCTGACCAGCAACCTGAGGTGCTGCCATCGGATGTTTTGCAAGGCATCAAGGTGGCGTTGGAGAAGGCTGCCCGGATGGAAGAACAGCAGGTGCACCTGATCGAGGAGCAGAACGCTCTGGCGAAACACCGCACCGCCACCACCTCGGACCTGCTGCAGTTCTCCTCCGTGAACGCCAAGCTGGCCGAAGATCGCACGGCCATGGCCCGCGAGAGAACCGCCCTCACGCGCGCGCAGACCCGCTTCTCCACGCACAGCACGGAGCTGGCCGACTTGCGCACCGAGCTGGCCCATGAGCGCACCGGCCTGGCGGGGCAGAGGACCGAGGTCGCCATCTACCGCACCGAATTGGCGCGTGAGCGCACCCGGCTTGCCGCCGGCAGGACCGAACTGGCCCGGGGACGGAACGCCCTGGCGGTGGATCGCACCCGCCTGTCGCAACGGCGAACCGAGCTCGCGCAGACGCGGAATGACCTGGCGGAAGACCGTACTTACCGCGCCCTGACGCGGACCCGCCTGTCCTTCCAGAGAACTTCGCTGGCTCGCGGAAGGACGTACTTGGCGCTCATCCGCACCGGCCTGGCTTTTCTGGTACTCGGGATCACCCTGTTCCGCATTTTCGGCGTTTCCGGCTGGACCATCTTCGATGCCGTGCTCGTTCTGTTCAGCCTGACGATGATCATTGCCGGGGGGAAGGGTTACTGGCAGGCGCACAAATCGGATGAGCATTTCAGCCAGGTGCTGGCCGGCGATCCCGCATTTACGGACTTGACCGTCTGCCGCTGAGGCCGCCGCGGCCAGAAGCGCCGCCGCTTGCTAGTGATTGCCTTCTTTTGCCGACCAGCAGGGTGCTCGAGAAGAATCCCGGGTCATCGAGAAACCCTTGCTCGCGGAGGCCATGGTGGCCAGGGCCCGGAGCGCGCCGGCGTCGCGGATGGTGATGTGCTGGCCGATCATTTCAACCATCTTGCGCCGTTTCAGCTTCTTCAGGAGCCGGGTCACGGTCTCCCGCGAGGTGCCGATCATCTCCGCCACGCTACCGTGGCTGAGCGGCGGCATCACCGACGTCGCTTCGCCTTCCGCTTCACTTCCCCCGGTGCTCCAGTCGAGCAGCAGCCGGGCCAGCCTGGCTTCGGCGGAGTGGGAGAAGGCCAGCGAACGCACCCGGTCGCGCGCCGCCGTGCACTTCGACGCAAGCTGCTGGATCACGCGCCCGCATGCATCGTTATGGTGCTGGACGAATTGCTGGAAACTTTCCCGGTCGATGAAGCTGATCCGGCAATCCTCCAGGGCTTCCGCGGTGAACTCGTGGCGGGCGCCGCTCACCGTGCACCCCAGCCCGATGATTTCCCCGGCGCGCACCAGTCTCAGGATCAGCGTCTTTCCTTCCACCGACGACATCGTAAGCTTCACCCGGCCTTCGCACACCATGAACACGCCGCGAGGTTTCTGTCCTTGCAGGAAAAGCTTCCGTCCCGGAACGTAGCGGTGGCAATGCCTGATCTCTTGCAGCGCTTGCAGGGTCACAACCGAAAGGTCACAGAAGTACCCCGCCGACCGCAACGGACATTCAGGGCAACGATAGCTCTGCATGCCCACACGCCCAGTGGCTGACGCCGGATGGGCGACTGAATGAGGAGCGGCCAAATCAACAACCTTGCAGCCTTCGTTCCCTGTCATGGCGCCTGCCTCCACGCTTTCCCGTTGCGCTCCGAAAGCGGAGACGGCCGCGCGGAATCCGCCTCAATTTCTCGCGGCCGGCCTCGAGAACCAGCTTCGAATACTGTATGTTGACCGGCTCCCCGAATCCGTGAGCCCCATCACATCGCGCGGTAATCTGGCCCCGGCCGGGACTCATCCAGCCGGCCTGGGCGGGCGCCGTCCGCCGCCCTTTTTCCGCACCAATCGGCTCGCGCGAACCACTGCCGTGCTTGCGCGTGGATCGTGCATTCGCGGTTTAGCCGAAGCGGCTAGTTCTGACGCATAGCTTGACAACCCGGCATCTCCGATTGAGAATCCCGCCGGCCAAATATCTGGGCAATTCAATTTCGGCTTCCACCTGGTTCACGTGTTGCCTCGGGCGGCTGGAGGGCGTTCCGTCGCCGGCTGTTGCCGGGCCCGGGTGTGCACGTCACCGCAAGAGACGTACTGGAGGTTTTCCGCATGAAGTCACTTGCTTCAATCCGTTCAGGGCTGTTGCTTTCGCTCGTGTTGCTGGCGCTGGCCGTACCGGCGGCCTCCCTGGGGCAGCAGTTGCCGCTGCCGGATGCCAGCGGACTGGCAGTGCCGCAACCACAAACCACCGCGTCGATTTCCCCCTTGCTGTTGCGTTCCACCGGACAGGTCAAGGTGTGGGTGGAGATGGCGGATGCGCCACTTGCGCTCGTCAGGCGCAACGCCCGGGACGCCGGCAGTCCGATGACGCACGATGCCCAGCGCGCCTATCTGAGGCAGTTGCGTGACAAGCACAACGCGCTTTCGTCCAGCGTCGCGTCCATGGGAGCCAGGGAATTGGGGCGCGTCAGCAAGGCGCACAATGCGGTTGCGTTTTCCATTGACGCATCCAAGATCCCGGCCTTGGCCGCCCAGCCCGGCGTCATCGCGGTCCGCCCGGTCATCAACTATTCCATCGATCTTTCCGAAACCGTTCCCTACATCGGCGCCACCGCGGTTCAGAACCTTGGCTACACCGGCGCCGGCGTTCGCGTCGCGGTGTTGGATTCCGGAATCGATTACACCCACTTCAACCTGGGAGGGAGCGGCACGTTGGCGGACTACACGGCCGCTTATGGCACCTCGCTTGACGATGTCCGCAACCAGACGATCGATCCTGCCCTGTTTCCTACCGCCAAGGTGGTGGGCGGATATGACTTCGTCGGCGAGCAGTGGCCGAGCGGGAGCCTGGCTCCCGATCCGAACCCCATCGCCTGCGGTGGCGTCGGCGGTTGCGACGGCACCCATGGCACCCACGTTGCCGACATCATTGGCGGCCACAGCACGGACAACACCCACAAGGGAGTTGCGCCCGGTGCCCAGCTCTATGCCGTCAAGGTGTGCAGTTCCGTTTCCACCTCCTGCAGCGGCGTTGCCCTGCTGGAGGGCATGGACTTTGCCCTCGATCCCAACGGGGACGGCGATCTTTCCGACGCCGTTGACGTCATCAACATGTCCCTGGGATCCAACTACGGCCAGATCGAAGACGACCTCACCCTGGCGGCGGAAAACGCCGTTCGCCTCGGCGTGGTGGTGGTCACCGCCGCCGGCAACGGTGCCGATAAGCCCTACATCGTCAGCTCCCCCAGCATCGGGCCCGGCGTCATCAGCGTGGCCCAGACGCAGGTCCCCAGTGCCGTGTTCTTCCCGCTGATTATCAACTCGCCGGCTTCGATTGCCGGTACCTACAACAACACCGCCACCCTGGACTGGGCGCCCATCGACGGTGGTTTTACCGGGGATGTTGCTTTTGTGGGCAGGGGCTGCATTGGTGACACTTACCTGGACAATCCCAGCGGCAAGGTTGCCCTCATTGATCGCGGCACCTGCAACATCAGTGAGAAGGTGGACCGTGCGGCTAACGCCGGCGCCATCGGCGTGCTCATCGGCTTGGTTGCTCCCGGAGATGCGGTCAGCTTCTCCCAGGGCAACGGAAGCCTGTTCGTGCCCAGCCTGGTCATCATCCAGAACGATGCCAACCGCATCAAGCAGGCGCTGACGACCTCCGCCGTCAACGTTACCGTGCACGACTCGCAGCCGCTCGTGATGAGCATGGCCAGCACTTCCTCACGCGGGCCCAGCTACAGCTTCCAGACCATCAAGCCGGAAATCGGGGCGCCGGGAGCTTCCGTTTCCGCCATCGCCGGAACGGGAACCGGAGAATCGGCTTTCAGCGGCACTTCCGGGGCCACGCCCATGATCGCCGGTTCGGCGGCGCTCCTGCTGCAGGCGCTCCCCAAGGCCTCTCCGTTCGAAATCAAGGCGCGCTTGATGAACACCGCCGAAACCCAGATCCAGACTGCCCCCAACCTGCTGCCGGGATCGTTGGCGCCGGCCACCCGCATCGGCGCTGGCGAGGTGCGCGTGGACCGCGCCTTGGCCAGCAAGACGACCGCGTTGGTGCTGGAGGACGAAACCGCGGCTGTCTCGTTCGGCTATGCGGCCTTACCCGACAGGCAGGACTTCCGCAAGCGGGTCACGGTTTGGAACTACGCCTCCGTCTGGCGCCTCTACTCTGTCACGGCGAATTTCCGCGACCCCGGCAATCCGGGGGTGGCGGCCGTGAATTTCAACGTGCCCTCGTTTGTGCTCGTGCCCGCTCACGGGCACACCACCTTTGATGTCCGCATCAGCGTCAATCCCGCCAAACTGCAGACCTGGACCCTGAACGGGGGCTCCCAGGGCGGCAACGGCGCGCTGCTCACCAGCTTGGAGCTGAACGGACTCATCACCATTTCCGACCACACCGATACCATCCATCTGCCTTGGACTCTTTTGCCTCACCGGGCAGCCGACGTGAACGCCGAAGGCGGCAACGTCAATGTCCGCAACGGCAAAGGCGGCGCCTTGAGGTTGAGCAACAAGGGAGCCATCGACGGGCGCGTGGAGGTGTTCGCCTGGACCGGCGCCAGCAAGAAGATCGCAAGGCGGTCCCTGCCGCAACCGGGGGACAACTTCGCGGTGATCGATCTGGGCAATGTCGGTGTGCGGCTGGTGCAGACCGGCGCCACTTCCTATGGCGTCCAATTCGGCATCAACACCTTCGGCGTCCGCTCTCACCCGAACTACCCGGCGGAGTTCGACGTCTATCTCGACACCAACCGCGACGGGACTCCGGATTACATCATCTACAACGCGGAAAACGGAGGCTTCGGCGCTACCGGCCAGAACGTCACGGTCGTGTATAACCTGACCACCCAGGTAGGGAACATCTATTACTACACCGATGCCGATCTGGATTCCTCCAACGTGATCATGACCGCGCCGCTGAGTGCGCTGGGCATGGTTCCCAACCAGCAGTTTGACTTTTCCATCTACGCCTTCGACAACTATTTCACCGGCAATTTGACCGATGCGATCGAAGGCATGACCTTCAACCTGGCGCAGCCGCAATTCGTTGCCGCCGGCATTCCCGACACCGGCGTTCCGGTGAACGGAAAATCGGTGCTGCAGGTCAATTCGGTGCCGGGAGGCGATGTCGCCTCGCCGTCGCAGATAGGGCTGCTGCTGCTCTACCGCGACGCCCAACCGAAGCATGAGGCGGAGACGATTCGCGTTCACTGAAGTCCGGCCAACTGAACTCTGTCAAAATGGACGCAGGCTCGGGCCTGCGTCCATTTTTTTCCAGCCGCATTTCGCGCTTCGCGGGAGCTTGCTTAGTCGGTTCCAGGCAGGAGGTTTGCTGCTAAACTGGGCGAAAGCGGAGGGATGCGTGAGCGGTCGAAACGGGCGGTCTTGAAAACCGCTGAGCCCGAAAGGGTTCCGGGGGTTCGAATCCCTCTCCCTCCGCCATCCAGGGTACTCTTTACTTCACAAAGGCTTACGTTTGCGGCAGCCTTGATTGCGAGGCTGCTTTACCAGCGCGGCTCGCCACGTTGGCGGGCGTGTCCCCGGTAGTCGTCGCTGCCGCCGCCGCCGCGTCCACCGCGAAACCCTCCGGTGCGCGCGGCTTTGGGTCGTGCTTCATTGACGGTGAGCGGCCGGCCGCCTGCATCGGTGCCGTTGAGCGCCTGGATGGCGGCGTCGGCTTCACTGTCGTTGGGCATTTCGACGAATCCGAACCCACGGGACCGTCCGGTATTGCGGTCGGTGACTACAGTCGCGCTCTCGATCGAGCCGTGAGGACTGAACCACTTGCGCAGATCTGCTTCTGTCGTATTGAACGAAAAGTTTCCGACGAAAATCTTCTTCATAACCAGTCCTTTGGAAATTCAGCGTTTAGTTGGGTGATTCTTCTCGCGGCCCGATCCACTCGACACCGAACGGTCTCCCGGCCGGCGCGCGGCTTGCACGGAGCGCCGGGCAATTGTGATTATCGGCCCCCACTCGTGCGGCGGCGGCAGGATGTTTTCCGGCAGGTCAAGATCTTCCCAGGAGATGGTTGGCGGGTACTGACGATAGAAGCAAGGCAGCATCCGCCGGTCTCCGAAGAGCGACCATCCGAGCGGAATATCGGTGGCAGAGAGCCAGTACACCCCTTCCGCGACGCGCTGGATGCGCGGATGGTCGCCGCGCAGTTCCGTACGCACCGCATGCCACAGTTCTTCGTAGGTAGCGGACCGCTCCCCCATCCACTGCAGTTCCTCGGCAATCACGTGCAGCCCCTGTGGACAGCCCTTCTGCTCCAGACGTTCGATGATTCGTTTGATGGCTGGTGTCCCATGCCTGTGCAGCGAGCCGCTGTTCATGGCTGGCTACCCACCTTGGATGCGGCCGCCAACTTGACAGGCCGCACTTTGGCGTACCGATCGCACAAACAAACTTTGCATTTGCCGTAGCCCTGACTGCCGATCAGCGGCAGCACGTGGTCGCGCTTCTCGTGCCCGCATTCGCAGTTGGTGCTCAGAATGTTCAAGGAAGTACCTCCGGAGGAGGCGATGAAGTGTCAGGTACGGCGTCTTGCGCGGGCGCTTCCTTCTCCAGTTTCCTTTGCGCTTTGCGCTGGGCTTTGGCTCGTTGCTTTTCCTGGCGAGCCAACTCTCTCTGCCGTTTTTGGAAGGTTTGACTTGGGCGCATGGCTAACGTCCTTTTCTGACGCCAGGAGCGTGCGCGGCGTGGTAATGCTGGGCGAGAACCAGCTTGGTGGGTTGCCCCCCTGTTATTGGCTGGTCACATCGGGGGCAATAGCCGATCATCTCAACGGTGTTTTGATTCGGTTGGGCTTTGAACAAATGCGCCTCTCAATCTGTTGAATCGGACGCTTGGCGCCGGCGAAACATACGGCCCTCGCCAACACCAGCGAGCTGATTGGAATCGTGTGGGCTAAGAGGGAAGCACTTCAGATGCGCTGACTTAGTCCAGAGAATCTGAATAAGAGAGGGGATTCTCACTTATCTATACCCTAGTCCTTATTAGCGTGAAAGTCAAACATGGCCCCTCTTCGTGGCTGTTCGAGCGCCTTTCCCCTGCCGGCGAGATTTCACTCGCCCACGAACCTGCCTGATAAACCGCTTTCGGAACGGCAGACCAGGTAAAGTGCTATACTGTTTTTGACGCTAGTGACCACGGCTCGCTTGTGGTGCGGCAGTCCGATCCTAAACAGCCGGTCTGACCCCTCCTCGGTTTTCTTGCCATCCGTTTGTTTCCGGCGCTGACTACCATCGAGCGGCTTCCTTTGTACCGTCGCGAATCGCATGTTGAGTGCGTGTCGCGAGATGCCTCTCCAGAAAGATACGATTCGAATGACAAGTTTTACTGAACTGCCTCTCTCTGCCGCCTTGCAGCAGAGACTGAAGGCTTCTCAATTTCACACTCCCACTCCGGTCCAGGAGGCTGCCATCCCGCACGCTCTTGCCGGAAAAGACCTGATGACCACCGCGCAGACCGGCACGGGCAAAACGCTTGCTTTCGTGGTGCCGATGATCGAGCGCCTGTTGCAATCGCCCTCATCGCGCTCGGTGGAAGCCCTGGTGCTTGTTCCCACGCGCGAACTCGCCATGCAGGTGCATGAGCAATTTGAACAACTCCGCGGAAAAACCATTCCCTCGGCGGCGCTGGTTATCGGCGGCGTCGGGGAAGGGCGTCAACTGGACGCGATTCGCCGCGGTGCGCGCGTGCTGGTGGCAACGCCCGGCCGCCTGGAGGACTTTCTCGGGCGCCGGCTGGTGGACCTGCGCAATGTGAAAGTCCTGGTCCTCGATGAAGCCGACCGCATGCTCGACATGGGATTCCTGCCGTCCATCCGCCGCATCGTGAGCGCGCTGCCGAAGCAACGCCAGACCATGTGTTTTTCCGCCACCCTGGAAGCCTCGGTCGCGGGGCTGGTGAGCGAGTACACGCGTAACCCGGTGCGGGTCGCGCTCGGCTCCACGCTGAAACCGGTGGAGAGCGTGGAACTGCGCGCCTTCGAGGTTGCCTCGTCAGACAAGTTCGACGCCTTGCGCCACCTGCTGCGCACCGAGAAGGGGCGCACGCTGGTGTTCGCGCGCACCAAGCGCGGAACCGAGCGGCTGGCGAAACACCTGCAGCGCGAGGGCTTTCTGGCCGCCATGATCCACGGCGATCGCTCGCAATCGCAGCGTACCGGCGCGCTCGCCGGCTTCGACGAAGGCCGCTTCAAGGTGCTGGTGGCGACCGATGTTGCTTCCCGCGGCCTGGACATTCAGGATGTGGCGCACGTCATCAACTACGATCTGCCGACCTTGCCGGAAGACTTCATCCATCGGGTCGGCCGCACCGGACGCAATGGGGCGACCGGGCGCGCATCCACCCTGGTCTCTCCCGCGGAAGTTCTGGAACTGCGCAACATCGAGCGCGTGCTGCAACTTCGCATGGCGCGCAAGGACATCAACGGAGACATCTCCACCGAGAGGTCTTCGCGCCCGCGGAATACGCTTCCCACACGGACCTTGCAGGCTTTGCCCGGCGAAGTCTTTGCCTGATCCGAGGAGGGATGCGCGCAGGGCGCTGCCAGGTTTTGCGCCGCAGTTTACCCTTCGGTGAACCTTAGACGGTACCCCACCCCCCTCCCCCATGCCTGTAATGGACTCAGCAGGTTACGCACGGTATACCGTGGGGATACCGTCGGTTACCGTGAAGGCCGGACGAAGAATCAACAACTTGCGTCCGAGTTTTCTGGAAAACCGAAGATATTGTGTTGTCAAAGAGCGAAAACCACATCAGACCACAATATATAGGGCCGCGAGAAGGTCGCCCTCCCTGCGGCCCTGATGTGGCGCCGGACTCAGCCAGCTACGTACATTGTAAGCAGTTGGTAAACGGTGTCAAGGCACGATGGTAAGCGGGCGGTGGTTACCCGGGAATTGGGAGAGCAAGTTGGTCTTCGGTCGTTCGGAAGCCGTCGATGGTCGATGGTCGATGGCTAAGGAAGCGCCGCGAACAACCCCACCCTGTCTTGCCAAACCCTGGCAAGACAAGGGTAGGGCAGCCCCGCGTGGGACGGAGCTTCCCCACATTAGCTCGCTGCGCTCGCAAATGTGGGCCACCCGCGATGGTTCAGGAGCCGTCGATGGCCGATGGCCGATGGTCGATGGCTAAGGAAGCGCCGCGAACAACCCCACGGTCGCAGGGCCTAAAGGCCTATTTTCCTGGCCGTCCTTATCGGCACGGCTGAAGCCGTGCCCTGACACAGAGCCGGAAATTAGTAAACGAATCTGCGATACAGCACACTAGGCTGAGCCACCCGCGAGCGGGCTGCATCCGTGTGGTTGAGAGGGTCAGTCTTTTTTGCGGTAATGGATTGGCCACAGGACTTTCCAGGTGCGTCCGCCGTCGTCGGAGCGCTCCCAGCTCCAGTCCAGCGAGCCGGGCTGGATGTTCTTCCATACCATGCGCTGCAGGAACGTCTTGCCGTTGCGGGTGGCGTGGCGGGAGAGGACCATCCGACCGTTCTTGAAGCCGCCGGTGAAATCCAAGTAGCCGCCGCTATTGTCCACCCAGGTCTGCTGCCATTGGTGCGTGAGTAGGTTGAAGGTGGACACGCTCATGCCGCGCAAGGGGATGGCGGGCGCGCCGTCAAAGTGCTCCATGATGACGCACTTGTCCAACGTGCTCTCAATGCGGTTGGCGGCGTGCCCGGGCGTGCCTTGTGTAGCCGGCGAGGCGGGCCAGGCTAGCTCCCACTCGCCCACCCAGAAATCAAACTGGCGGAATTCCGGGGCGGAACAAGGAGGCTGCTTCGACTGCTGCGCCAGGGCGGAGTTCGCCAGCAGCAGTGCGGCGAGCAGTATTGGGTGGAAGGGTCGTGTCATGTCGTGCGTGGGATTGTACGCGAAGGGAGGCCAGTTGCAGCGGGACGGGGACGAATGGTGAGAAAGGCGGGGCGAGGCTACAGGAGCCAAGCGCAAGACATCATTCGTAGCGCAGGGCGTCGACGGGGTCGAGTTTGGAGGCTTTCCAGGCGGGGTACATGCCGAAGAACAGGCCGACGGACATGGAGCAGCCCACGCCCAGGACGATGGCCCACAGGGGAACGGAAGAGGGCAGCTTGGGCATGGTGAGATTGATGATGAAGCTGATGGCGACGCCGGCGAGGACGCCGATGATGCCGCCGGCGGCGGTGAGGGTGACGGCCTCGGTGAGGAACTGGCGGATGATGTCGCGGCGGCGGGCGCCGATGGCCTTGCGCACGCCGATCTCGCGGGTGCGCTCGGTGACCGACATGAGCATGATGTTCATGACGCCGACGCCGCCGACCAGCAGTCCGATGGAGCTGACGACAACGGTGACCAGGGCGATGGCGCCCATGATCTGGCGGAATTGGGAGGCCAGGGCTTCGGCGGAAGAGATGGAGAAGTTGTCGGGCTTATCGAAGGGCACATGACGTTGGCGGCGGAGCAGGCCGCGGACCTCATCTTCGGCGGCGGCCTTCCGGCCGGGAAAGGCCTCGACGCCGATGAAGTGCTCATCGTAGGTGGGATGGTGCTTGCGGTAGGTGTGATAAGGGACCTGAATGGTCTTGTCGGCTGATTCATCACGGAAGAACTGGCCCTTGCGCTTTTCCAGCACGCCGATGACACGGTAGGAAACGCCGTCGACGAGGATGTCCTGGCCGATGGGATCCTCGCCGGGGAAGAGGCCGTCCTGCAGGTCGTAGCCGATGACCGCCACGTCGAGGCGATGGAGGTCTTCGCCCTCGGTGAAAAAGCGGCCCTTGAGCACATGGGCGCTGTAAACCTCGGCCCAGGAGGGCAGGGTGCCGTTGTGGTCGACCTGGAAAACCTGGTTGCCGCGGTGGCGTGCGCTGGAGGGGCCGGAGCGGCGGTCAAAGCGCTGGAAGACCTCGACGGTGGCGTTCTTGACCGCCGGGCACTCGCGCTTGACGGCCTCCGCGTCCTCCAGGGTGAGCGGCTTGCGCATGCGCTCTTCCTGGGAGCGGCGGCCGACGTGGAAGCCGATGTCCCAGCGGAAGACGAACAGGGTGTCGGGGCCGAAGTCTTCGAGGAAGCTGCGCACGTCCTTGTCGAGGCCGACGACGATGGAGCCGACGGCAATCAGGGCGGTGACGCCGATCATGACGCCGAGCACGGTGAGCAGGGAGCGCGCCTTGTGCTCGCGCAGGGTGGTGAACGCCATGCGGGCGTTCTCACCGAGCTCGAAGCGCGAGTTGTGGTGCGGGATGCTCATCAGCAAAAAGATAAACCCAGAGACACAGAGACACAGAGGAATGGAGAAGAACAACTTCTCTGTGACCTCCGCGTCTCCGTGACCAGCAGGTATCGGGTGATCGGGCGATCGGGTGATCGGGTGATCGAATAAAAGCGCCGTGATTGCGTGGAAATGGTCATTTCAACATCTTTGCGAACCCAACGGGCGACATCGGCAAAAGGATGAACACAGAGACACAGAGACGCAGAGGAATGCGGGAAAATGGTTCCTCTGCGACCTCCGTGTCTCGGTGACTCCGTGTTCTTCGTTCACGTTTCGAACCTCAGGGCTTCGATGGGGTCGAGCCTGGCGGCCTTGCGCGCCGGATAGATGCCGAAAAACAGGCCGACGGCGGTGGAGACGGTCAAAGCGACGACGACGGCGGAAACGGGCACGGCCATGGGCACCACGGTGGTATGGCGGACGATGACGGCGGCGATCCAGGCAAGGGCGACGCCCAGCAGTCCGCCCATGGCCGACATGACCGAAGACTCGACCAGGAACTGCATGAGGATGTCGCGGCGGCGTGCGCCGATGGACTTGCGCACGCCGATCTCGCGGGTGCGCTCGGTGACGCTGGCCAGCATGACGTTCATAATGACCACCCCGCCGATTACCAGGAAGACGCTGACGATGCCCACCATGCTGGAGGCGAGCACGGAGGTGAGCTTGTTCCAGAGTCCCATGATGGTGTCGGAGGAGATGATGCCGAAGGTGTCGTCCTGTCCGGGGCTGAGGTGGCGGCGGGCGCGCATCAGGGCGCGGGCCTCGTCCTTGGTCTGCTCCATCCATTCCGCGCCCCGGCACTGGACGTTGACCGAGAGGCTGGAGCTGTGGCCGTAGTGCTTGAGATAAGTCTCGATGGGGATGTAGACGAAATTGTCCTGCGACTGGCCGAGGACGGTGCCGATGGTCTTGGCGGTGCCGACCACCACGTAATCCTGGCCGTCGATGGAGACGTGCTTGCCGATGGGATCGAGGCTGGGAAAGAGGCGGTCGGCGGTTTCGCTGCCGATGAAGGCGGTCATGGCGCGGCGTTCGTCATCGGCCTCGGAGATGTAGCGCCCGGTGAGGGGCTCCTCGACATCCATCTCGCCGATGTTGGCGGTGACCCCGCGGATGGAGACGTCGTCCAGGCTGTCGGCGCCGCCTTTCACCTTGCCGATGGTGCGGACCTCGACGCCAACGGCGAGCGGCAGGCGCAAGCCCGCGCGCAGCGCCTGGTAGTCCTCCCACTCGACTTTGCGGTTGCGGCGCTGCGCTTTCACGAAATCGGCGGCGTTGGCGATGATGGGAAACTGGTGCACCAGAAAGACGTTGGAACCCATGTTGGCCACGCGGTCGGCAATGTACCGGTTGGTGCCCTCGATGAGCGCCACCACCAGAATGAGGGTGGAAACCGACAGGATGATGCCCAGCAGCATGAGAAAGGAACGAAGCTTGTGGGCGCGCATGGTCTCAAGCGCCACTACCGCCGGTTCGCGCACCCGAAAACTGCTGTCCATGCTGCTCACGAAAGAGCATACGCGAATTTGGGCGGGGAAGTTCGAGGAAAAGACAAGGAGCAAGGAGCAAGGAGCATTGTTTTACCAGGTTAGCGCCCAAAGGCGGAGGCAGAGCAATTAGCGATTAGCAATTAGCGATTAGAGAGGCGTGGGGCAGGTGACGAGTTTAGCTCGGCGGGGCGCGAACCTGGGGCACGCAGGGAGGGTGATTCCAGTCACAAGCCATTGTGACAAGGGCGGTTTGTGCTTGGGAGCGGCGGCGGCGGGCGAGTATGGTGGAAGGACATCATCTAGCTAGAGGAGTGACAGGTGGAGACCCATCCCAAGGGATCGCGGGCGAAGGTGTTGCTGAGCTCGGTATTCGGGCCCTATGCGCGCGACGACGAGTTCGGCAGCCGGGCGATCAACCCGATGGAGCTGTATCACAACCAGGTGACGCGGGCGCAGGGCAGCTTCTCGCTGCGCATGTTCCACCGCTCCTGGGGGATCATGATGATCCAGCACAACATCTCCGCCCCGTGCACGGTGCTGGATTTCCCCACGCGGGAGCACTTCAGGCGCGAGCTGACAAGCCAGCACTACGACATCGTGGGAATCTCGTCGATCATTTCCAACGTGGGCAAGGTGCGGGAGATGTGCCGGCTGGTGCGCGAGCTCTCGCCGCACTCGAGTATCGTGGTGGGCGGGCACGTGGCGGCGATTCCCGGGGTGGAGCACATGGTGGACGCCGACCACGTCGTGAAGGGCGAGGGCATCGCGTGGATGCGGCGTTACCTGGGCGAGGACGAAACGGCGCCCATCCATCACCCGGCGATCACGTCGGCCTTCGGGTCGCGGGTGCTGGGAATGAAGATGCGGGAATCGAAGCGGCACACGGCGGCGACCATTATTCCCTCGGTCGGCTGTCCCATGGGGTGCAACTTCTGCACCACGTCGTCGTTCTTCGGAGGCAAGGGAAAGTTCATCAACTTCTACGAGACCGGGGATGAGCTGTTCGAGGTGATGCGGGAGTCGGAGAGGGCGATGGGCACGCGCTCGTTCTTCATGATGGACGAGAATTTCCTGCTCAACCGCCAGCGCGCCATGGAGCTGCTGGCGCGCATGAAGCAGGAGAACAAGCCGTGGGCGCTGTACGTGTTCTCCTCGGCCAACGCCATCCGCAAGTACACCATGCAGGAGCTGGTGGAGCTGGGCGTGTCGTGGATCTGGATGGGCCTGGAATCCACTCATTCCCACTACGCCAAGCTGAATGGGACCGACACCATGGCGCTGACGCGCGAACTGCGCGAGAACGGGATCAAGACGCTGGGTTCGACGATTGTCGGACTGGAGCACCACACGCCGGAGAACATCCGCGAAGAGGTGGAGCAGGCGGTGGCCCACCAGACCGACTTCCACCAGTTCATGCTCTATACGCCGGTGCCGGGCACGCCGCTGTTCGAGCAGATGAGCGGCGAAGGGCGGATGCTGGACGTGGACCTGGCCGACATTCACGGGCAGTACAAGTTCAACTTCCGTCACGCGGCCATCTCGCGCGACGACTCGAAGAAGTTTCTCGACTGGGCATTCTGGCGCGACTTCGAGCGCAATGGGCCGAGCGTGTACCGCATCTGCCAGACCATGCTGCAGGGCTGGAAGCGCTACAAGAATTACCACGACGCGCGGGTGCGGGCGCGCTTCGAGTGGGAAGTGAGGCAGTTGAAGAGCGCCTATAACGCCTCGCTGTGGGCAATGGAGAAGCGGCTGAAAAAGGCCAACCGGCAGATCAGCGACCAGATCCACTGCTTGCGCAAGGATGTGGAGAAGGAATTCGGCCTGGCGGCGCGCTCCGCCCGCACCTTCCTCGGACCGGTGCTGCTGTGGGCGTCGAAACGCGAGGAAAAACAACTGGCCCGCGGGAAGACCTACGAGCCGCCGACCATCATCGAGCGAAGGAACTGGGCGGGGGCGTGAGAAGAGAGCGATTGGCACTTAGCAATTAGCGATTAGCGATTAGCCCAAGCGCTCGCGGGCGCTCGCAGCGGCGGCGATTCTGGTCATCCGAGTTTCATGGCCGGCGGCCAGCCACCAATGGCCGACGACTCCCTGGACTAACGACTTAAGCTCACCCCATTGTTTTCCTCTCGCAGTCGTTCTATTTTCCCCACATGGCGAAGAAGGTTCGGGTAGGCGTGCTGTTCGGCGGGCGCAGCGGCGAGCACGAGGTGTCGCTGCTGTCGGCGGCGTCGGTGGTGGAGGCGATTGACAAGGACAAATACGAGGTGGTGCCGATCGGGATCACGAAAGAGGGGAAATGGCTGACATCGGACCACGCGGAAAAGCTGCTGAAGGGAGAGGGGCACGCAAACGTCCCGGCCGAGGGCGGCCGGGCTACACCCACCGGCACACATCTGCGCGCAGGTGATCCGGCGACAACCCCGGGAGCGGCGGTGCTGGCCAAGGGCGAGACGGTGATGGTGCCGCCGGTGCCGGGCCACTCGCTGCAGCCGTTCGAAAGCGACATGCCGCATCGGCGGGTCAGCGATCGCGCCATCGACGTGGACGTCATCTTCCCCGTGCTGCACGGGACCTTCGGAGAAGACGGCACCATCCAGGGGCTGCTGGAGCTGGCGGACATCCCGTACGTGGGCGCGGGCGTGCTGGGCTCGGCGGCGGGGATGGACAAGGACGTGATGAAGCGCCTGTTCCGGCAGGCCGGGCTGACCATGGTGAAGCACGTCACCGTGCTGCGCTCGCAGTGGGAAAAGGATCCCAAGAGGGTGCGGCGGGAAATCGAGAAGGCGCTGAAGTACCCGGTCTTCGTGAAACCGGCGAACCTGGGCAGCTCGGTGGGGATTTCCAAGGTGCACGACGGCAGCGAGCTGGCCGCGGCCATGAACGAGGCGGCGAAGTTCGATCGCAAGCTGATCGTGGAGCAGGCAGTGGGCGGCAAGAAGGGGCGGGCGCGGGAGATCGAGTGCTCGGTGCTGGGCAATGACGAGCCGCAAGCGTCGGTGCCGGGCGAAGTGGTGCCGGCGGCCGAGTTCTACACCTACAACGCCAAGTACATCGACGAGGGATCGAGGCTGGAGATCCCGGCCAAGCTGACGCGGGCGCAGCAAAAAAAAGTTCAGGAGATGGCGGTGAAGGCGTTCCTGGCGGTGGATTGCTCGGGGCTAGCGAGGGTGGATTTCCTCATGGACCCGAAGAGCGGCCGCATTTACATGAACGAGATCAACACCATGCCGGGCTTCACTTCCATCAGCATGTACCCCAAACTGTGGGCGGCGTCGGGAATATCGTATCCCGAGCTGATTGACCGGCTGATCCAACTGGGGCTTCGCCGGTTCGAGGAAAAGAAGAGGAACAAGTACACCAGGGATTAGCGCGTCGAGGCGGCTGTTCCCGAAGATCAGTGGAACCTTCCGCGTATGATTTACGTAGCCATTGGTGCAGCCGTCCGTCTGCGGGTTAAGCATGAGAACAGCATTGCGCAAATCCGTGAAGGTGATGGCGTTCGCGGCGATCTTCCTCAGCCTGATGGGAGTGGCGCCGGCGCAGCCGGAGGACCAGGTCGGTATCGGGCGCACGATCACGGTGGCGGCGGACGAAACGCGTGGAGACATCGCTTGCTTCCAGTGCTTCGTCTATGTGCGCGGAACCGTGAGGGGAGACATCGCCGACTTCGGCGGGCGCGTCGCCGTGGAGGGCAAGGTCACCGGTGACATCGCGGCGTTCTGGGGGGACGTCCGTCTGGGCGACTCCGCCCAGGTGGGCGGCGACGTTGCCGCCTTGGGCGGGGTGGTGAAGCGAAGTCCGGGGGCGGCCGTGCATGGCGACGTGGCATCGTTTGGCAGGGGACAGGCGATCGTGGTTTTGACTATCGCCCTGGCCAGTCTCGTCCTGGTCCTCGGGCTGGTGGTGTGGCTGGTGGTGTGGCTGTTGCGGAGGCCGGGAGCGCCGCAAGCGCAGCCAGTGGCGCGTGGGCCTAACACCCCGACTTAGTGGGAGGAGCGTCGCGGTGCGAACTGAACCAGGCGCGGCTTCCCGGATTCCTCGCGACGGCCGTTGACCGCCTTCTTTTCCGCATTTTTTCCAGGAGGGCTTGCGGGGGACGCGGCCGTATGCTAATCTAACTAACCGGTTAGTTAAATAACGGCGCTGGTTCATCAAAATGGCGATCACCGTGAAACCGAAACCGCTAGGCTCCCGTGGGCAGCCGGAGCAGACCCGGGCCGCCATCCTCAAGGCGGCGATTCGCGAATTCGCCGGCGAGGGCGTGGCCGGGGCACGCACCGACGCCATTGCCCGCGCCGCGCACGTGAACAAGGCGCTGCTCTATTACTACTTCAAAGACAAGGAAACGCTCTATGGGGCGGCCCTGGATTTCGTGTTCACCGGGCTGACCGAGCGCGTCTCGGAAGCGGTGGAGCTGGCAAGCTCCTCGCAGGAGAAGATCCGCGCCTTCGTGGCCGCGCATTTTGATTTCATCGCCAGCAATCCGGCGTATCCGCGGATGGTGCAGCAGGAGATGATGCGCGCCGGGCGGGCAGGCTCGCCGCACGTAAAGCGGATCGTGGAGCGCTACCTGCGCCCGGCGTTCGGGCGAATGAGCAAGGTGATTCAGCAGGGGATCGCGCGCGGGGAAATCCGCCGGGTTGACCCGTTGCAGGTGGTCCCGTCGCTGATCGCGCTGAACATTTTCTATTTCAGCGCGGTGCCGGTGATGCGCACGCTCATGCCCGGGACGGACCCGCTTTCCGCCGAGCGCGTTGCGCAGCGCCGGGCCGCGGTGCTGGACTTCGTTTCCGCCGCCCTGTTTATCCGGCCCGAATGCCGCCCGGAGGGAGACCGATGAAACGCCGTTTTGCCATTCTTATGCTGGTGATGCTGGCGGGGGCAATCGCCTACTACTTCCTGTCCACCGAGCGCGACCAGGGGCTGGTGCTGGTGGGCACGGTGGATGCCAACCAGGTGATTGTCAGCGCCAGAATCCAGGGCCGCATCGACAAACTGCTGGTGGATGAGGGCACACCGGTGAAGCAGGGGGAGGTGATCGCGGTGCTCGATTCCGCCGAACTGGAGGCGGAGAAGCGCGCCGCCGAAAACGTGATCGCCAGCCTGCGCTCGCAGGTGAGGGGCACGAGGGCCACCGAGATGGTGACCCGGGGCTCGACCTCCAGCGACGTGCTCAACGCGCGGGCGCGGCTGCAATCGGTGAAGAGCCAGCTCATCATGGCCGAGGCCAACCTGGAGCAAACGTCCAGCGACACGCAGCGCACAGTGACGCTGGCCTCCGAAGGCGTGGCCTCGCAGCAGGACCGCGACCGGGCGGTGGCGGCGCTGAAGTCGGCCAAGGCGAACGTGCAATCGCTGCGCGACCAGGTGCGGGCGGCGCAGGCCGACCTGACCTCCACCGAAGCCAAGCTGCACCAGACGCGCGCCGCCGAGAGCACGGTGGCCTCCACCCGCGCCCAGATGCTGCAAGCGCAGGCGCAACTGGCGGAGGCGGAGGCGCGGCTGGGCTACACCCAGATCGTGGCGCCGGTCTCCGGCGTGGTCTCGCTGCGGGCGGCGCGCCAGGGGGAGGTGGTGAACCCGGGGCAGGCGATTGTCACCATCATGGACCTGCGCGACACCTGGGTGCGGGCCGCCGTGCCGGAAACCTACGCCGACAAGATTACGCTCGGGGAGACGCTGCAGGTGCGCATGCCCAGCGGCGCGGTGATTCCGGGCAAGGTGATCTTCAAGAACACGGAGGGAGATTTCGCCACCCAGCGCGACGTCAGCCGGCAGAAGCGCGACATCAAAACGGTGGCGCTGAAGCTGCGGATTGACAACACGGGAATGAAGTACGCCACGGGCATGACGGCCCAGGTGCTGGTGCCGCCCTCGAAGCTGAACGCCGGAGCGGCCTCGTCCCCGACCACGAAAGAGAGCGCCGAGCGCCAATGATGAGCGAAACCAAGCTGCGGAATGGGGCGCGTCCCAATGGAGACGGGCCGCCGGCGATCGCGGTGGAGCACATCACCAAGAAGTACGGCGACTTCACCGCGGTGGACGAGGTGACGTTCGCGGTGGCCGAGGGCGAAATTTTCGGCCTGCTGGGCCCCAACGGCGCGGGCAAGTCGACGCTGATCCGCATGATGACCACGCTGATTCCGATCACCGGGGGCAAGGCGTTCATCGCCGGGCACGACGTGGAGAAGGAGCCGGATGCGGCGCGGCGCTCCATTGGCGTGATTCCGCAGGCGATGACCAGCGATATCGATTTGACGGTGGAAGAGAATCTGAGCATCTACGCCAAGCTCTACGGAGTGCCGCGGGAGAAGCGCGAACGCTCGATCAGCGAACTGCTGGCCGACGTGGAACTGACAAAATGGCGCAGCGCGCAGACCAAGACGCTGTCGGGCGGCATGCGGCGGCGGCTGGAAATCGCGCGCGGGCTGGTGCACAGCCCGAATATCTTCTTCCTCGACGAACCCACCACCGGCCTGGACCCGGTGTCGCGGGTGGCGGTGTGGGAGATGCTGACCAAGCTGAAGGAAGAGCGCAGGCTGACCATGCTGATCACCACCCATTACATGGACGAGGCGGACCGGCTGTGCGACCGCATCGCCATTGTCGATCACGGCAAGCTGGTGGCGCTGGATACGCCGCTGGCGCTGAAGGCCAGCGTGCCGGGAGAAAACGTGATCGAGGTGCAGTTCGTGAATCCGCCGCCCGACTGGGAGCACGCGCTCAAGGCGCTGCCGGCGGTGAACTCGGTGCATTCGGAGGGCGCGGGCATGTACCGCATCCTGTCGGCCGGAGCCAGGACGACGACCGCGCTGGTGGAGTGCGCGCTTTCGGCCGAGGTGCAGATCAAGTCGCTTTCCGTGCAGAGCACCACGCTGGATGACGTGTTCGTCCATTACACCGGCCGCCAGTTGCGCGACGAGCAGGTGAAGGCCTACGGCTTCGTGATGCCGGCGCGTCCGGGAGAGCGGACATGAACCGGATGTGGGCCATCGTGGAGCGCGAACTGCGCAAGTTCCTGCGCTCGCCGGCGCTGATGCTGGTGTCGCTGGTGTTCCCGCTGATCCAGCTCGTGGTGCTGGGCAATGCCTTCGGCGGCAAGATCCGCGACGCCAAGCTGGGCGTGGTGGACCAGGACCATGGGGTGCAGTCGCTGAAGATCAAGGAGGCCTTCAATTCGGTCGCCGCCAACGTGCGCACCTTCGTGCCGGTGTATTACGACAACGAGCAGGCGGCCATCCAGGACGTGCGCAACGGCAAGCTGGACGGCGCGCTGATCATCCCGCCGCAGTATTCGCGCGACGTCTACCAGCAGGACCGGCCGCGCATCGCGCTGGTGGTGGACAACAGCGACAACTTCATGAGCTCCTCACTGGAGCAGAAGATGACCGAGCTGACGCAGGCGCTGAACGCGCCCGACGTGCAGCCGCGGGTGGTGCAGCAGGTGGCGCTGGAGATCGTCGAACTCTATCCCTACATTGAGTACATGAAATACCTGCTGCCGGGGTCGATCACGCTGGCGATGTTCGTTTCGGTGATGATCGGCGGCGGCATGCTCTATATCGACGACAAGGCGCGCGGCATCCACGAAGGCTTCCTGGTGACGCCGATCACCAAGCTGGAGCTGATCTTCGGGCTGAACACGGCGGGGGCGATCAAGGCCATCGCCTCCGGGGTGGTGATCACCGTGGTGGGATCGCTGATCGCGGGGGTGGGCGGCGCGTTTCATCCGCAGCAGGCGCTGCTGCTGGCGCTGGTCATTCTGGCGACCTCGCTGGCGTTCAACACCATGATGTTCCTGTTCATGGTGCGGGTGGAGGACCCGCTGGTGCCGCGCGCCACCTTCGGCGTGCTCAACACCCTGCTGTTCTTCCCCAGCGGGGCCATCTATCCGATCAACGCCTTTCCCAAGTGGCTGCAGGCGATCGCCGTTGCCGACCCGTTTACCTACGCGGTGCACGCCTTCAAGGCGCTGCTGCTGAAGCAGGCCGGGCTGACGGCGATCTGGCACGACCTGCTGTTCCTGACGCTTTACGCGATCATTATGATCTCGATCGCGACGCCGCTGTTTAAGAGGACTTTGTGAGCTGAAGGCTGATTGCTGAAAGCTGACAGCTATAATGCTGCCGTGCCGAGCACGATCTTCACCGCACCGGACTACGACCCGCGGCGCGAGCGGCGCCGGCGGGTGATGGTGGCGGCGGTGATCGCCGTCGTGATCGTGGCCGGAATTCTCGCCTACCTTTACCGCAACTGGCCCGAGGAGCGGGTGGTGGACCATTTCTTCACGGCGCTGGTCAACAAGGATTTCGAGAAGGCCTACGGCATCTGGGTGCACGATCCCGGCTGGAAGCAGCACCCGGAGAAATATCCGAACTATTCCTTCCGCGAGTTCTACAACGACTGGGGACCGGGGGGAGAATGGGGGATCATCAAGAGCTTTCAGATTGAGGGCTCGGCCAATCCCAAGGGCGGCAGCGGAGTGGTGGTGGTGGTGACCATCAACGAGCGCAAAGTGCCGGCGCGCATCTGGGTGGAGAAGAAGGACAAGACGCTGACGTTCTCGCCGTATTAGCGATTAGCAATTAGCCATTAGCGAAAGCTCTGATCAAGCAGTAACAGATCCCTCAGCGGCTAAAGAGGCTGCGGAAAAACCCTGTCTCGCATGCGATTTGGGAATGCAGGGGCTAAAGCCCCAACGTGTTTTCAATCATTTACGGCACGACTGAAGTCGTGCCCTGACACAAAAACGGCTTGCAATCGAGTTTTTCCGCAGCCTGTTTAGCGACGTTTGTTTACTGGCGCTTACGGACGGCCTGAAGGCCATCCCCTTCAAAAAACCGACTTAATCAGAGTCTCCTTAGCGATTGGCGGAAGCGGACTGAACTGGAAGCGTCGACAGACCCGCACCTTCGCCCCGTCAACCGGGCTCAGAATCTGACAAAATTGGCGGGCTGGCGAAAAGCAATGGGCGCGTGGCCGCGCCCGCCCAGGAGCCGGAAGCCGGAAGCGGAAACTCACACCTCCGGCAAGTCACGTCGCAGGACTATTTTCCCGCTCCCGCCGCCATCTTCTTCACCATGGCCAGCACCAGCTTGCGGTCGCTGTCGTTGAGGCTGGAGGAATAGCGCCGCATCTGGGTGAGGAATCGGATTTCGTCTTCGCTCAACTGGGGCAGGTTGCGCGCTCCGTTCTCGTGCTGGCTATCGGCAAAAAACTGGGCCAGGGGGACTTCCATGGCGCCAGCAATCTTCGCCAGGGTGTCCAGCGAAGGGATAGTGTGACCGTTTTCTACCCGTGACAGGTAGCAGCGCAACAACCCCGTGCGCTTCTCGATGTCGCCTTGCGACATGCCCTTGTGGAGGCGGAAAGAGCGGATAGTTTCGCCGATATTCATGTTGGTCTGTGCGCCTTGGGGCTTACTTAGGGGGTGCGTGCATAGTAACCAGAGTAGAACGTGTACGCAAGGACAATTTTTGTCACTTTGTGCAACTGGTTTCACAAGTCCTAGTGCAGAAGGCAATTCCCGTTATGGTAACCAGGGGCGCAATTAACGTCGGAGACACCTAGGGAAGCTCTGATCAAGCTGTAACGGATCCCCCAGCGGCTTAAAGCCGCCCTCATTTTGCGGTATTTACGGACAGCCTGAAGGCTGTCCCCTTCAAAGGCGGGAGTTGGTCAGAGCTTCCCTAGCCCATCAGCATTCCGCCGTTGACGGTGAGCACGTGGCCGGTGATGTAGGCGGCCTCCTCGGAGGCCAGGAAACGCACTGCGGAGGCCACCTCCTGCGGGGTGCCGACGCGGCCCAGCGGAATCTGCTGGATGGCCGCCGCCTTCAGTTCGGGAGAAAGGGACTCGGTCATGGCGGTCTCGATGAAGCCGGGCGCCACCGCGTTGACGGTGATCTGGCGCGAGGCCACTTCGCGCGCCAGGGCCATGGTCAGACCGATCAGGCCCGCCTTGGAGGCGGCATAATTGGCCTGTCCCGGCCTGGCCGATCTGGCCGAAGATGCTGCTGATGTTGATGATCCTTCCCCAATGCTGGCGGAGCATGGAGCTGAGCGCCTGCTGGCAGCACAGGTGCGCGCCGGTCAGATTGGTGGCCAGGACCTGGTCCCAGTCGGCGCGCTTCATGCGCAGGGCGAGTTGGTCGCGGGTGATGCCGGCGTTATTGACCAGAATGTCGATTTTGCCGAGGCTGGCGATGGCGGCCTTGACGCCGGACTTGATCTCCTCTTCACTGGCCACATCGATCTTGAAGGTTTCAGCCTGCCCACCGGCACGGCGGATCTGGTCGGCGGTTTCCTCCAGCTTCTGCTGATTCCGCGCCGCCAGGGCCACGGCGGCGCCCGCTTCCGCCAGCGCCAGGGCGCAGGCGCGCCCGATGCCCTGCGAGGCGCCGGTCACCAGCGCCACACGTCCGTCCAGCCGGATGCCGCGATATCCGGCGCCTGTCTCCGCCATGGATGCTCCTGAGAGTCGGGATTATAGCAAGGTGGTTCTCGGTAGTCGGTTCTAGGTTTTCGGTTCATCGGTTTTCGGTCATGTTCTCGCGTGTTGTCAGTCTTGTGCATAACCTGCGCAAGCCGACCTAACAGAAACCCACGACCGAAAACCGAGAACCGATAAACCGATAACCTATCCCAGATGTGTCTCCCTCATTTCTTCTTCCATTTTATCCGGCGGGCCGCTTTCGGGCTCGACGTGGCGGAACAAGTAGCGCAACAGCGGGGGCGCCATGATGGTGGTGACGCCGGTCATGAAGATGACGACCGCGTAGGCCTGGTCGGAGATCACCTTCATCTGCAGCCCGATCAGGGCCACGATCAGCGCCACCTCGCCGCGAGGCATCATGCCGACGCCGACTTTAGCCGCGGCGGAGATGCCTTCACCCAGCATGGGCAGGCCGCAGCCGAGGACCTTGGAGACCAGGGCCAGCAGGGAAATGATGATGGCCGTCTTCCACACCGCGCCGTTGAACAGATGAATGTCGAGCCGGGCGCCCATGATGAAGAAGAAGAACGGCGCCAGGAATTCGTTGATGGCGTCCGCCCGCGGTTGCAGGTTCCACTCCGGAGAGTAGTCGGCGAACATCAGCCCGGCAAAAAAGGCGCCGATGATGGCCGCCATGCCGATCTTGGTGGCGGCCACCGAGAGGCCCAGACAAATAGCCAGCGCCAGGATGAGCGGCGCGTCCTGGGTAGACATGCGCTCCAGCCCGGTGCGCATGCGGCCTACCAGCCGCGGGCCGATGAAGATCATGAAAATGGCGAAGGCGAACGCCTCCACCACCAGCACCAGCATGTGGACCCAGCGAATGCTGCCGCCGCTGGCCAGCCCGGTGACCACGGTGAGCACGATCATGCCCAGGATGTCGTCGAAGACGGCCGCGCCCAGGATGACGCGGGCTTCGTGGGTGTTGAGGGCGTGAAGGTCGCTGAGTACGCGCGCCGTGATGCCCACGCTGGTGGCCACCATGGCGGCGGCCACGAACACCGCCTCGTGCACCGGCTCGCCTTTCAGGTCCAGGTAGGTGAAGCCCAGCAGGAAGGGCACCGCGACGCCGGCCACCGCCACCCGGATGGATTGCCGGCCGACGCTGATCAGGTCCTGCGGCCTGGTCTCCAGTCCGACGGTGAACAGCAGGAAGATGGCGCCGATTTCGGCGATCGAACCTACCGTGTCGGAGGGGACCACCAGGCCGGTGGCGTGCGGCCCGAGGATGACCCCGGCCAGAATCTCGCCCAGCACCGCGGGCAGCGACAACTGCTCGAACAGCTCGGCGAAGGCTTTCGCCCACACGAAGATGGCGAACAGTTCCAGCAGGAATGTGTCGGCGTTCGGAGGCATTGTTGACGGATTCGATCCGCGGGCCCGGGGTACCTTCCACTAGATGCAGGCATCCAAGCGAAGGTACAGTGCTGCCAAGCCGCATA
Organism: Terriglobia bacterium; assembly: GCA_963740615.1. Lineage (GTDB taxonomy): Bacteria > Acidobacteriota > Terriglobia > Terriglobales > Acidobacteriaceae > JAIQGF01. The sequence goes on along the minus strand of CAVUEZ010000001.1, from coordinate 201,477 downwards.
GTGTCCAGCGCAGCGCACGTTGCCGGCCACAAAAATCGAGAGCAGCGGCCGGATTTTAGAGCGCGCGAGTTCCCGGCCAGCTCTCGAAATTTGCGGCGTAGCCCTCGATCCGTGGCATTTTCTTATATGGACCTTGTGACGGGCATGAAGAAATATCTTTTCCACAACGTTGTGCGGGGCGTCGCCCTGCTGGTGCTGGCCGCCTCTGCCTGGGCGATCACCCTGATCCACTGGGAACCGGCGCAGGAGGTGATTCCCATTGCCTTCCTGGCCATGGTGCTGGGGCTGGGAATGTTATTCGGACGCACGGTGGGAATTCTCGGTTCCATTGTCGGGGCGCTGGTGTTTGCCTACGCGCTCTACCGTCCGTTGGGCAGCCTCAGCATTCGAGACCCGGGGGCGCGCGCCGACGTAGGCTGGATGCTGCTGGCCGGGGTGGCGCTCTCCTACCTGCTGCTTCCCTCGCATCACGACCACAGCCCGGGCCATTGAGCCCGCACCGTCGAAAACAATAACTCCCAAACCGCCGCGCATCCTACTATATTTGCCAATGGTGACCAGAGCTGATTATGAAGCTTCCATCTGCGAGCGGGTTTGCCAAGCCGAACATGTGCCATTCAGGGTCGTATCTCTGCCAGACTGGAGCCCCGGATCTGCTGACTGCCACCGAAATGTGGACACATGGGTGAGAAGGAATCCTGGTACAACTGCCGTGCGAGGATGGGTAACCTATGCGGATTTTGGAATCGCGGTAGTGCTTACGGCGCACTCGGTGGTCCGTGGTGCTGATGGGCAATTGTTCGACATAACACCACTCGAGAATGAACGCTATCGCGCCTCAATGCTTTTCATTCCCCACCCGGGAGAGGAGCAGATATTCTCTTCAATGAAGAGCACGAACATTGAATGTCCCGGACAGATGGCTGACCGACTCCCGCCGAGCAGGAGGAAGGCCTGATGGCCACCGTGACGGCGCCGTCCATTACTGATCGCTGGGCGCGCTATCCCTTTTACTTCAACTCCGCGGCCCACCTGCTGCGCATCGGCCGCGAACGCGTCACCAATCTGGGGGAACTGCTGGAGGGGCTGCGCACCTGCCCCGGCGACTCCATCTTCCAGCACACCTTCCAGACCCTGCAGGAGCACCATTTCATTCGCGAGGGTTTTTCCAACGACTTTGCCCACTGGGCCTTCGCCGCGTGCAACGAGGTGGGCCTGGCGGAACGCCTGGCCTCCATCGACGTGCGCGGGGTCACCGGCATCGCCGAGTTGCGCAAGCGGATAGTGGACACGGTGGACGACTATCTGAAGCGCAATCCGCGCGCCCGCGACCGGGCCGCCCTGGAGCCCTTCTACTTCTGCGCCACTGACAGCGTGGTGATCCCCACCCCCTTCGTGGCGCGCACCCTGCTGGAATTCATCGAGGCCATGAAGCAGGTCAGCATTCACAGCATTCATTACCACTTCATCGAGGCGCGGCTCCGGCTGAAGCTGAACTCCAACGATTTCTCCATGTGGCTGGAGGAGGGATTGGAGATGGGCGCGGCCGCTGCCCGGATCAATCGCATCGACATTTACACCTCGACGCTGCACGAGGTGCGCGATCAAATCCTGCGTATCCTGGAGCGCGCCGCGCAAACCGAAAAACGGCCGCCGGCGCACTGAGGACAGAGGGCGAATGGACGAGCCAAACAGGGTCAGGCAAGCGGCCCTGCCCGAGACGGAGGCGGACCATGGAGGCGCAGGCGACGGCGCCCCGGGCACGGGGAAGGATGCGCGCGCCCTTCCCCAGACCGCGCCCGGAGAGCGCCGCAAGCGGCCGCGGTATTCGCAAACTCCGCCGGCGCCGGCTCCCCCGCCCAAACTGGAGGACTACGAGCCGATCATCGGCCGTCCCGAACTGGACGAGGTCCGATTCCTTGCCCGCCAGTTGAGCGGCAAGTCGGTGAAGATGGTGAATTCCACCGCCGTGGGCGGCGGCGTGGCCGAGATCCTCAACCGCCTGGTCCCGCTGCTGAACGAGCTGGAAGTCCGCACCAAGTGGGAGGTGATCACCGGCGGCAACGATTTCTTCGAGGTGACCAAGGCCTTCCACAACGCGCTCCACGGCGGCGAATACAACCTCACCCAGCAGGCGCGGGAAATTTATCTCGCCTATAACGAGCAGAACCGGCGGCGCATGGATTTCGGCGAGGATCTGTTCGTGATCCACGATCCGCAGCCTCTGGGGCTGATCGGGGCGCGCGGTTCCACGCCCGGCCGCTGGGTCTGGCGCTGCCACATCGACGTCAGCAATCCTCACCCGGAAGTCTGGGGTTTCCTGCGTCCCCTGGTGGAGCAGTACGATGCCGCGATTTTTTCGGCGCCCTGCTTTTCCCGGCAATTGCCCATCCCGCAGTTCCTGTTCTATCCGGCCATCGATCCGCTTTCGGAGAAGAACAAGGAGCTGGATCCGAGCTTCATCAACAAGCTGTGCGAGGACTTCGGCATCGACCGTTCCCGGCCCATGGTCACGCAGGTGTCGCGCTTCGATCGCCTCAAAGACCCGGTCGGCGTGATTCGGGCTTACAAGCTGGCGAAGAAGTATGTCGACTGCCAGTTGGTGCTGGCCGGCGGCGGCGCCACCGACGATCCGGAAGGCGCGGCCGTGTTGCAGGAGGTGATGGAGGAGGCGGGAGACGACCCGGACATCATCATTCTCAACCTGCCGCCCTGGTCGGCCCTGGAGATCAACGCGCTGCAGCGCGCCTCCACGGTCATCGTGCAGAAGTCCCTCAAGGAAGGCTTCGGGCTCACCGTTACCGAGGCCCTGTGGAAGCAGAAGCCGGTGATTGCCGGGGCGGTCGGCGGCATTCCCACGCAGATCATCCACAAGCTCACCGGCGTGCTGGTGCACTCCGTGGAAGGCTGTGCCTACCAGATCCGCTACCTGCTCACCCACCCCGAGTTCGCCGCCGAACTGGGACGCAACGGCCGGGAGCACGCCAAAGAGAACTTCCTCATGACCACCGCGATCAAACGCTACCTGCTGCTGTTCCTGCTGATGCTGGGCATGGCGCGGCCGGAGAAAGAGCCGGTCAAGGGATAAGGGAAAAGCTGGAATTCATGGCTGGCCACCGGCCCGCCCATGAGCGACAACTTGAGCCGCGGCCCCGGCATCCATACCAAAAGGGAGGGATGCGCGGCGAACGCTGCAAACGTTGCGGGGGAAAACCAGGCCGGCGAGTGAACGATCCGGCAAGCCCATCCTGCGCGATCTACCTTACATGGACCCACGTGCCGGGGAGCCCGACGCTCTCCACGAGATAACCTTGAGTGCGGACGACCGAGCCTTGGCGCTGCTGGCGGCGATCGTGGAATCTTCCGACGACGCCATTATCAGCAAGAGCCTGGACGGCACCATCACCACATGGAACGCGGCCGCCACCCGGCTTTTCGGCTATGAGCCCGAGGAGATCATCGGCCGCTCCATCCTGACCCTGATCCCGCCGGACCTGCAGTCGGAAGAACCCGAAATTGTGCGCAAGCTGCGCCGCGGGGAACATATCTCGCATTACGATACGCAGCGCCTGCGCAAGGACGGCCAACGGGTCGATGTTTCGCTCTCCATTTCGCCCATCAGGAATGCCGAGGGCCGGGTGATCGGCGCCTCCAAGATTGCCCGCGACATTAGCGAGCGGAAGCGGGCCGACGAGACGCGCTTGAAGCTGGCGGCCATCGTGGAATCCTCCGATGACGCCATCATGAGCAAAACCTTGGACGGCATCATCACCAGTTGGAACGCCGCAGCCACCCGCCTGTTCGGCTACCAGTCCGATGAGATCGTCGGGCAAAGCGTGCTCAAGCTGCTGCCACCGGAGTTGCTGCACGAGGAGGCCGACATCCTGCGCCGGCTGCGGGCCGGTGAAAAAATCGACCACTACGAGACCCGGCGCCGGCACAAGGACGGCACCACCGTCGACGTTTCCCTGACCATCTCCCCCATGCGCGACCTGCAGGGGAGAGTGATCGGGGCGTCGAGCATCGCCCGCGACATCAGCGAGCGCAGGCGCGCCGAGGCCGCCCTGATCCAGACGGAGAAGCTGGCCGCCGTCGGCCGCATGGCGGCGGCGATCGCGCACGAAGTCAACAATCCTCTGGAGGCGGTCACCAACCTCGCCTACCTGCTTACTACGCATCCGTCGCTGGACGAAGAGGCGCGCGAGTATGCGCGCCTGTTGCTGGACGAGGTAGGCCGGGCCAGCCGCATCACCAAGCAGACCCTCGCCTACTACCGCGACAGCAGCGCGCCCGCCCCGGTGGACCTGCCGGAGCTGATGGATAGCGTCCTGCAGCTTCACCACCCGGTGATGATGAAAAGGAAGATTCATTTGCGCCGCATCTATCGCGTCCAGCGCGCCAGCCTGGCGGGCTTCGCCGCGGAACTGCGGCAGGTGTTTGCCAACCTGATTCTCAACGCCGTCGATGCCTTGCCGGATGGCGGCCAACTGCAGATCAAGCTCAGTACGGTTGCGCGCAATGGCGGGGAAATTCACGTCACCGTGGCCGATAACGGCTGCGGCATTCCGCCGGCGCGCAGGGCACGCCTGTTTGAACCCTTCTTTACCACCAAGACAGGCCGCGGGAACGGCCTGGGATTGTGGGTCAGCAACGGCATTGTCCGCAAGCACGGCGGCCGGATTCGCCTGCGCACTTCGGTCACCCCGGGCCACAGCGGCTCCGTGTTTACCGTCATCCTGCCCTGCAGCGCCAAACAAGGCGCAGCCTCGAAGGCGGCGTGAGGTACGGGCGATTAGCACATTAGCGATTAAGCTGCTTCCACCCAGACGTGTTTGTACGATTGCAATTTTTTGTGGCTAACCGCTAACTGCTAATCGCTTCTTTCAAACAGCTCCCCGCCGTCATACACCAGGTTCCCATCCACCATCCGCGCCACTTCCATCAAAGTGTGCGGGCGAGCGGGACCGGCGCCGTCAATGTGCAGCACCGTGTGGCGGTTCGCCGTGAGATAGTCGGAGAGCATCATGCGATGGCAGCGGAACCAGACCCGCTCGGCGCACATACAGGCCGTCGGCTTCTCTTCCGCCATGCGCGCCAGTTCCGCCGTGGCCAGGCGAAACTCCGGGGTGAGCATATAGTCGGCGTAGTTGCGGAATGACTCGCTGCGCAGCGCCACGTTGGGCGAGTCGCCGCGGATCCTCTTGCGACGCCCGCCCAACGCCTTCATCCACGCGTACTCGATCCCATGCTGGGGCAGCGCCTGTTCCATGTTTTCCCGGTTGAAGTGCGGCAGGCGGCGCGACATGGGAAAGGAGCGGATGTCCACCAGCCGCTCGATCCCGTGCGCCCGCAGCGCCAGGATGAATTCCTCGAGCGAGCGAGTTGAATGGCCGATGGTGAACAGCGTAGCCACAAATCACAGGATTATTCGCTCGTCGCCCACCCGCCGGGTCACCCGCTCCCGATCCAGGTACTCCAGCAGGGGGATGGCGTACTTGCGCGAGACCCCGGTCAGGTCCTTGAACTTGGCCACGTCCATGCGCGGGGAGCGCGCCTTGGCCGACGCCACCAGCTTGCGCAATTCCTCCAGCGCGTCGCGGTGGAAGACGAGGTCATCGGAGAGCTTCACCAGAATGCGTTCGCGCAGCAGCAGGGTGACGATCTTCTGCGCCCGCGCCCGGTCCACCTTTGCCGCGGCCAGCACATCCTTGAGCGCGGGCACCTTCAACCCGGCGGTGGCAAAGGCGTGCTCGATGATCTTTTTCGACTCCGCTTCCTCGTCCTTCATGACCACGCCGCGGCCGGCGGCGCGCACAATTTCCGCCGAGGTCTCCAGCTTCTGCTCGCGAACCAGGGAACTGAGCACCGCCCGGAGCACGTTCTCCTCCAGCCCCAGTTTCTCCGCCAGCTCTCCCCGGGCGACGCCGGACACCAGCGGATTCGCCGCATGGAAGGCACCGACGGTGGCCAGCGCCTCATCCTTGGCTTTCTGAAACGCGGCGGCGGAAATCAGCACGTCGCCGACGGCCAGCACGGCGGAATCGGCGGCAGCTCTGCCGGGCGCCAGCGCGGCGGCAACCTCCTCCACCCTTTTCCGGGGCCACCAGCCGGTCTCGGCCACCGCCGACGTCAACGTCAGTCCACGACTTCCGCGCCGCGCCACGCGCGCCGCCAGCACCTGCTCGGGTGAGCCCCGCGAAACCGTGTCGAGGAAGCGGATTGTCTGCTCCGCCGGCACGCCTTTCACCGGCGGCGCCGCATCCAGCACCGCTCCTCCGCCAATGGTGATGACCGGAGAAAACTGCCGGATGATGAAGCGGTCGCCGGGCAGCACCAGCACCGGATCGCGAAAGCGCAACTGGGCATAGCCCGATTCGCCCGGCGGGAGCGCCTTTCCGCCGAAGAGCACAACCTCGGCGATGGTTTCCGTGGTGTACACATGCAGGTGGACGCGCGCGCGGTTGCGCAGTGGCTTGCCGCCGGGCAGCAGCGAAAGCAGCACATTCGCGCGCGAGGTGGTGTGAAACGCGCCCGGATCCACCAGCGTCATGCCGCGCGCCAGGTCCTCGGTGGCGGCTCCGGCCAGGTTGAGCGCGGTGCGCTGTCCCGCCACCGCCTGCTCCGCCGCCGAGCCATGCACCTGCACGCCTCGCACCCGCACTCGCCGCCCGCCGGGCAGGACTTCCAGTTCGCTCTCCTTTTTCACCGTGCCTGAAACCAGCGTGCCGGTCACCACCGTCCCAAAGCCCTTCATGGTAAACACACGGTCAACGGGCAGCCGCGGCGCGGCGTTGGAGTCCTTCGCCTGCGCCTCCGCCGCCACGCGAACCAGCGCGCGTTTCAGTTCCTCCAGGCCGGCGCCGGTTTTCGAGCTGACCGCGACCACGGGCGCGCGGCTGGCGTCGAGAAACGATCCGCGCAGGTACTCTTCCAGCTCCAGCCGCACCACCGCCAGCGACTCCGGATCGACCAGGTCGGATTTGGTGAGCACGGTGACGCCGCGCGGAATCGCCAGCAACCGGCAGATGTCGAAGTGCTCGCGGGTTTGCGGCTTGATGCCTTCATCGGCGGCCACCACCAGCAGCACCAGGTCGATGCCGCCCACGCCCGCCAGCATGTTGCGCACGAAGCGCTCGTGCCCCGGCACGTCCACGAATCCCAGGCGCAGGGTTTCGCCGCGCTCGCCCGGCAGCTCCAGGTGGGCGAAGCCGAGGTCGATGGTTATGCCGCGCCGCTTTTCTTCCTCCAGGCGGTCGGCGTCGATCCCGGTCAGCGCCTTTACCAGCGCGGTCTTGCCGTGATCGATGTGTCCCGCCGTGCCCACGATGACCGATTTCATCGCACCGAGTGTAAATCACAGAGAGGCACGAACGCGGCGCGCGCGCTGGCGGATCGATTCCGGGCGCACTCCCCCGAAGGAGGGGCTCAGGGCGGATGCTGGTTTGCGTCTGCCCCGAGCGGCCCTGACGTTCAATCAGGACTGTTTCGTTCGCTGGGGACTAAGATGCCGGAGTTCAACCGCGGGTTTGATCCCGAGCTGGATTCGCGCCTTCAATGCAGGCCGCCAATCCTTCCTCGGAAGGAAGCGCGCTGGCACACCCGCCGCCTGACCTTACTAACTGCTTAGTTATCGGGAGTGGGGACGAACTGGTAGCCCAGTCCACGCACCGTGATCAGGTGCCGCGGCTGCGCCGGGTCTTTCTCGATGTAGCGCCGCAAGCGCACGATGAAGTTGTCGATGGCCCGCGTTTCCGTGTCTTCCTTCAGGTTCCACACGTCCTCCAGCATCGCCTTGCGCGACACTGGACGGCCGCTGTTCCGCACCAAGTACCGCAGCACATCGCCCTCCATCATGGTGAGCGGGAAGACGCGGCCGGCGGAGGTGATCTGCAGCTTTCCGAAATCCACCACGATATCGCCGAAGGCGACCACTTCCGGCCCGCGGGCTTTCGCCTCGGCGCCCCGCAGCCACTGCTTGCGCCGCAGCAGACTGCGCACCCGGGCCAGCAGGATATCCAGGTTGAACGGCTTGGGCAGGTAGTCGTCGGCGCCGGCTTCGAAGCCCTTGAGCACGTCCTCGGGGCGGCTGCGCGCGGTGAGCATGAGCACCGGCACGAAGTGCTGAGCGTCGCGCAGCTCGCGCGCCACGGTGAAGCCGTCCTTGCCGGGCAGCATGATGTCCAGTACCACCGCATCGAAAGGATGCTTGTCGACCAGCAGGCGCTGGAGCGCGTCCTCGCCGTTGGAGACGATATCCACCGCGTGCCCTTCCGCTTGCAGGTTGAAGCGAAGCCCCTGCGCCAGGTGCGGTTCGTCTTCTACAACCAGGATCCGGCTCATGCGCGATGAACCCTCCGGAGGCGGATGGTAAAGGTGCTGCCGCGGCCTTCGCCGTCGCTATCGGCCAGCACCTCTCCGCCGTGCCGGCGAATGATGGAACGCACGATGAACAGCCCCAGGCCGGTGCCCTTGACGGCGCTGCGGGAATGGTTGGCGACTCGATAGAAGCGCTTGAATATCCGCTTCAACTCGGAGCGCGGAATGCCCATGCCCTGGTCGCACACGCGCAGCAAGGCGGTGTCGACGTCGGGCGCGAAAACATCGACCACAATTTCTTTCCGGTCGCCCGAGTACTTGATGGCGTTATCGAGAAGGTTGACCACCGCGGTGCGCAGCTCCTCGCGGCTGCCCATGACCAGGATGCCGTTCACGGACGCCTTGCCGTAATGCAGTTGTCCGGGCGCCAGGTGATGGCGCAGGCTGGCCAGATCGACCGACTCGCGGACGACGGCGCAGAAGTCCACTTCCTGGCGGTAGGTTTCGGCAGTTCCATGGCGCTCCTCGCCCGCCCGCAGCACCTGCTCAACCGTGCCCAGGAGCCGGTCTGTATCTTCCAGCATGATGCGATAAAAGTCCTGGCGCTGACTATCGGCGATCTCCCGCCGCTGCAAGGTTTCCAGGTAAAGGCGGATGGAGGTGACGGGAGTTTTCAGCTCGTGGGTCACGGCGTTCAGGAAACTGTCGTGCTGCTCGTTGCGGCGGATTTCGCGCACCAGGAAGATGGTGTTCAACACCACGCCCGCGATGATGAAGGCAAATAGGATGATTCCGAGGACGAGCGAGCCGACTTCCCGCCAGCGCAGGACGATCCAACTGATGTTGAGGGCGATGGCGACGCCAATGAGGCAGGCCCCCAGGATGATGACGAACACGATCGTCTTGGTGCGGCTGGCAACGCGCATTCACCGCTCATTGTAGTGGATGGAAGCAGGCGGAATGAAAGCCGCCGGACGGCCTCAGTCGCCGGAGGCGGCGGGCAGCAGCTCTTTTTCAGCCACCGGCGCTTCGGCGGCTTGCGCCACCTCGGCCGTTCGCGCGCGTTCGGTCATGAACCTGGGCAGCTTGACGTCCCAGGCGAGCCCGAGCCGGCGCAGGGCGCAGATTCCGTACCAGTTGACGTCGAACTCGTACCAGGCAAGGCCGTGGCGCGCCGATTGCGGGTGGGCGTGATGGTTGTTGTGCCAGCCTTCACCCCAGGTGAGCATGGCGACCCAGAAGCTATTTTTCGAGGTGTCGCCGGTCAGGAACCGCTGGCGTCCCCACATGTGCGTGGCCGAGTTCACCAGGAAGGTGGCGTGCAAGCCAACGACGGTGCGGAAGAAGATGCCCCAGAGCAGGCAACTGAGGCCGCCGAGGGCAAAAATAATCGCGCCCAGCGCCAGCATGGGAACCCAGTGCCAGCGGGTGATCCAGACGTGGAACTTGTCTTTGCGAAGATCAGGGACGTAGGGCAGGGTGTGAGTGCGGTCGTTATGCAGGGTGCGCCCGGTGAGGATCCAGCCCATATGGGCCCAGAAGCCGCCTTCGCGCGGCGAGTGCGGGTCGCCTTCGTCATCGGAGTTCTGATGATGGATGCGGTGGGTGGCCACCCAGTACATGGGCCCGCCCTCGAGGGCAAGGGTGCCGCAGGTGGTCAGGAAGTACTCCACCCATTTCGGACACTTGTACCCGCGGTGGGTGAGCAGGCGGTGGTAGCCCATGCCGACGCCCAGGCTGCCGGTGACCCACCAGAGCACCGCCGCCAGCGCCAGTCCCTTCCAGGTGAAGAAGAAGAGCGCGACGATGGCGCCGATATGGAAAATGCCCATGAAGAAAGTAGTTAGCGAATTGATCGGCTCACGAAAAGTCCGGTCGCGTTCACGAAGGCTCATTGTCACCATCCTCGGATCACCCACAGGTGCGGTTGCTCCAAGGTAACAAGCCGCAGAGCGGCAGTTTGTAATACTTGTGTAATGTTTGGCCGGGTCGGCGAATCAGCCAATGGCGGCAGAAAAGAAAGCCGCGGATTGTCGCCGATGGGCGGATATTCCTCTTCATCCGCGATAATCCGCGTTCATCCGCGGCCACTCTCTTTTTTTCCCACGAAGCGCAGATTCGTCCCCACGCCCACGGCGTGCATCCGTAGGTGCCCTCACCCATTCGGGGGTCGCGGTGGACATGAATCTCCGGACAAAACCCGGGTAAAAGTTGAGTCCGTGGGATGCGGGCATGAAGGAGAGGAGGAAGACCTCAGGCAGGCGGGGTAAAAGTCCGCGGCTGTTCCGATTTCGGAACACGCGTGTCGGGCGTACTCCCTACAGGCTTTTCCCGCGGCGCCAGTTAAGAGAGCGCCGGGGACCGCCCTGGTCCGGCGGGCGAAGCTACCACTCGAATCGCCGGCGCAAATTCACCACTCGCAACAGCTCGGACGGACGGCATGGTTCAGTGGGCGGAGGAGTATTATCCCTGCGCAGAGGCACGACGTTGGAGCTTCCGAGCGGGTCCAGGACCGGGTGTCCCGTGTGAATACCCTTGTCCTGGAGATGCTCAAGCTGCTCTAGAGCCTGAATGGCGCGATCGATGTAGGCTCGCTGATGGCGAAGGTAATGCAGTCTGGCATGAATATGCACGAATGCCCCCCAGCGCAATTATGCCGACGGAACGAGCCGGCGGGCGCGATGACGGTTCCATGTTCTGATTTCGGAACACCGCCCTCGTTTCATGTGCCAAATGTGGGCCCTCCGCCCTGAATTGGCGCACGCCGGCTTTGGCCCCGCGAGCAGGGCCGATGACGTTCCCCCAGAGCATGTACTTCGGGTTCCCCGGCGGTTATTGACACGCGCCACAAAAAGGAAAGAATTGCTACTGGGCCGCCGGATTTCACTGGCCAGCGCAAAGTTGCCTGGCTCATCACCAAGGTCGACAAACCTGAGGAAAACCCTTGTGCGCGAGGATGGCGTGTAGCCTGCCGGGTTTGTCCGCAAACAGGAGCAGCGTAAACCGTGGGGGCGAATCCGCAGCTTTGCCCCGCGTCATCCCGGGATGAAAGGTACACACTTGACCGGCAAGGCAGAAATACAGGCAACCGAGAGCGGGCGCGGCCAGCAAGCCCCGGCGTCGCCCGTGGAGGCTTCCGGTGGGGAGCAAGCGACTGCCGTTCCCGCCCCCATCCGCGATCTGCAAAAAAGCCTGAAGCAATTGGACCGCCGCGACTGGTGGCTGTGGGCCACGGCGGCCATCATCCTGCTGCTGCTGTGCGCGGCCATTTTCTCGCTTTCCTTCTCGGCGATGTGGAAAGGCGAACACATATTCTTCTACGACCAGCTTGACATGGGCGTCCGCGGGCTGTTCGCCATGGTCCTGCTGTTCACCCTGTTTGCGCTTTATCAGCAGTACCTGATTAAGCAGCTTCGCTCCAAGCTGCAGGCGCAAATCGCGGTGGTCGGAGAACTGCACGGCCGCGCCGAAACCTTTGAGCGGCTGTCCATCCTGGATCCCCTGACCAGCCTGTTCAATCGCCGCTTCGCGATTGAATACCTGCCGCGCGAAATCGCGCGCTGCGAACGCGACAAGCAGTCGCTGGTGGTGATCATGCTGGACCTGGATGATTTCAAGCAGATCAACGACTCGTTCGGCCACAGCGCCGGCGACGCGGCGCTGGAGGGCTTCGCGCGGCACATCAAGAAAGCGATTCGCAGCGCCGACTTGCCGGTGCGCATGGGCGGTGACGAGTTCATGATCATCCTCGCCGAGTGCGGCCTGGACGACGTGTATCGGCCGATCGAGCGCATGCGCGGCTGCGAGGTTCCGTACGAGGACAAGACCATCGCCGTCACCTTCTCCGTCGGCTGGGCGCAACACCGGCGCGGAGAATTGGCGGCGGAGTTGCTGCAGCGGGCCGACGAGGCGCTCTACGTTCAGAAGCACGCGCGCACGGTGAGCGGATGAGGGGACCAGCGCCGGCGCTAGGGGGCAGTGGTCAGACCGACGGCGAGCGCCGGCAGCGTGAACACGAATGTCGAGCCGTGATGGAGTTCGCTGCGCACGGTGACCACGCCGCCATGGGCGCGCACGATGTGCTTGGCGATCGCCAACCCTAGTCCGGTGCCGCCGGTTTCCCGCGAGCGCGCCTTGTCCACGCGGTAAAAGCGCTCGAACAGGCGCGGCTGGTGCTCGGAGGCGATGCCCGGCCCGAAGTCGCGAACGTAGAACTCGACCCCGTATTCCTGGTCGCGCGCCCCTACCTCGATCCGCTTTCCCGAACCGGCGTACTTGAGGGCGTTGTCGATCAGGTTGGAGAAGACCTGGTGCACGGCGTCCTTGTCGGCGTGCACCAGGCGGGTGGCGGAATTCTCCAGCTTGATCTCCATGCCCGCGGAGCGGGCCGCCTCGGAGAAGGTCTCGACCGCGTCCTCGAGCAGTTCCTGGGCGGCGGTAGGGCGGAACTTGAAGGGCTGCTCCCCCGACTCCACCCGCGCCAGCACCAGCAGGTCCTCGGTCAGGCGGGTCATGCGGCTGGCATTCTTGCGGATCACCTCGAGGAAATCACGCTTGGTGGCGGGATCGGAGTTGCCCGACGCCTCCAGGTCGAGCAGGGTCTCGGCAAAGCCCTGGATGGAGGTGAGCGGGGTGCGCAGCTCGTGGGAGACGTTGGCGATGAAATCGCGCCGGGTCTTCTCCACCCGCTCGGTGCTGGTCATGTCGTGCAGCACGGCGACCGCGCCCCCTCCGGGCAGGGGCGCGGCGGTGACGCTGAAGGTGCGTCCCGGGGAGAGGGCGGCGGCGCGCGAGGTGCGCACCTCGTTGGTCTGCAGGGCGCCTTCGATGGCGCGGAGCGCATCGGGATCGCGAATCGCGCCGACCAGCGGTGCGCCGGTGGGAACGCGCGCGATGGCATTCATCACCCCGTTGGACCACTGCACGCGGCCGTCATGGGAGACGGCCAGCACCGCCTCCTGCATGCTGTTGAGCAGGGTTTCAAGCTGCCGGCGTCCGGTCTCCAGGCTGGCAAAACTGTGCTCCAACTGGCGTGCCGTGCGGTCCAGCGCGGAGGCGACGTGGGCAAGCTCGTCGCCCGAGGATTCTCCGATGCGCGCGCTCAGGTCTCCGGCCGCGATGCGTTCGGCAAACCGCACCATGCGCTGCAGGCGGCGCGACATCATGCGCGCCACCAGGGCGGAGATGATGGCGGCCAGCGCCAGGGCGGCCAGCGAGGCTTGCAGAAGAGAGAGGCGCATCTGGCGGCCAGTCTCGCGGATCGATGCCATGGGGTAGGCCAGGCGCACCGCGCCGCCGGGGATGGGCGCGGCAACGTAGAGAAACGGAATGCCCCCGGTATGGCTGGTGCGGGTGGCGCTGCCGGGCTTTCCCTGCAGGGCGGCCACGAACTCGGGAGGCAGGGCGTGGTTCTCCATTTCGGCGGGGTTGGCGCGCGTGTCGGCCAGCACCGTGCCGTCGCGGGCGATGATGGTGGCGCGCGCATCGGCCGCCCGGGAGACCTCATCGGCGATCTGCTGCAAACCGCGCCGGTCGCGGTCCTGCTCGACCGCCCGCGCGAACATGGCTGCCTTCTGTTCCAGGCCGGTGCGCAGTTGGTTATAGAGGGAGTCCTCCCAGGCTTTGCGCACTGCCACGTCCATGGTGACGGTGGCCACGGCGACGACCAGCACGAAGGCGGTGAGCAGCTTGAAGAAGATGCGGTTGCTCACCGGGGCACCTCGAAGCGGTAGCCGGTGCCGCGGACGGTCTTCAGATAACGAGGGTCCTCGGGATTGCTTTCGATCTTCTCGCGCAGGCGGCGGACATAGACGTCCACCGAGCGCGGGGTGACGAAGGCGGTGTCGCGCCACACGGCATCGAGCAACTGGTCGCGGGTGAAGACCCGGCCGGCGTGGCGCGCCAGGTAATCGAGCAGGCGGAATTCAGTGGCGGTGGTGGCGACGTTGTGGCCGCGCACGGTCAGGGTCATGGCGCCGCCGTCGATGCGGATTTCGCCCACCTCGCGAATGCCGCTGGGCAGCGGGGGCTCAAAGCGGCGGAGCACGGCCTTGACGCGCGCCACCAGTTCGCGCGGGCTGAAAGGCTTGGTAATGTAGTCGTCGGCGCCCAACTCAAAGCCGAGCACGCGGTCGGATTCAGCCGACTTGGCGGTCAGGAAAATGACCGGGATGGCGTTCAATTTTTCCGATTCGCGGATGCTCTGGCACAGCGAGAGGCCGCTGCCGCCGGGCACCATGATGTCCAGCAGGAACAGGGCCGGGCGGTTCCTCTCGGCCTCGGCCAGCACGCCGGTGATGGCGGGGAAATAACGCACGGCATAGGCCGAGCTCTCCAGATGGTGCCGCACCAGGCGCGCGATATCGGCGTCGTCCTCAACCAGAAAGATCTGCTGTTTCACCGTAGCCCCAGTGTAGCCGGGCAAGCACACCGGTTTCCATGCCGGTGTTGCCATTCACGGAATTTTCATCCCCCTGTAACAAAGCTGTAACAGTACACCGTTAGAAGGAGGAGCATCAGGAGGAACTGAGTTCATGAGACGAATGCTGGTGTGTGCGGTGTTAGTGCTGGCGCTGCTGACGATCACAGCCATGGCGCAGACAAGCTTGAACGCGGCGGGGGCGACCTTCCCGTATCCAATTTACTCGAAGTGGTTCAACGAGTTCGCTAAGGCACATGGTGTGCAGATCAACTACCAATCCATCGGCAGCGGCGGCGGTATCCGCCAGTTGCAATCGGGAACCGTCGACTTCGGCGCCAGTGACATGCCCCTGAATGATCAGCAGCTTAAGGATATGGGCAAACCGATCATTCAGTTTCCGACCGTGCTCGGCAGTGTGGTGCCGGCCTACAACGTGCCCGGCGTTACCGGCGAGATCAAGTTCACGCCGGAAGCGCTGGCGGGAATTTACCTGGGAAAGATCACCAAGTGGAACGACCACGCCCTGACCAGCGTGAATCCGGGATTAAAACTGCCCAGCCAGGACATCGTCGTCGTCCACCGCTCTGACGGTAGCGGCACCACCTTCGTTTGGACCGACTATCTCTCCAAGATCAGCCCGGAATGGAAGTCCGGCGTCGGCTCCAACACTTCGGTGAAGTGGCCCGTGGGTCTGGGCGGCAAGGGCAACGAGGGCGTGGCCGGAGTCATCTCGCAGCAACCGGGCGCACTCGGCTATGTGGAGCTGATTTACGCGCTGCAGAACAAGATCCCGTTCGGTTTAGTGAAGAACGCGTCCGGGGTCTTCATTAAGGCCAGTCTTGATTCCACCACCAAGGCCGCGGCGGGAACGAAAATGCCGCCCGACTTCCGCGTGTCCATCACCAATGCATCCGGAAAAGATGCCTACCCGATTTCCAGTTTCACCTACCTGTTGGTGCCGACCAAGTGGCAGGACCAGACGAAGAAGAAGGCCGTGGTCCAGTTCCTCACCTGGATGCTGGATAAGGGCGAAGCCATGGTCACGCAGCTCGATTACGCTCCGCTTCCCCAGCAGGTTAAGCAAATGGAACGCGCCAAAATCAAGCAGCTCGAGTAGCTGGAGGAAAGATTTAACGTAAGACCCGGCGCTTGCCGGCTCGCGAGAGCGGAGGAGGCAAGGGGCGGGCAATCGCAGGGCGACGGCCAACCAGCCGGCGCCTTTTTTGCCTGTAGCAGGTTACGGCGCAGCCATCAAAAATCGGCGCGCGCGGCCTCCAAGATGTGGTTTAACAATCCTGTAACAAATGTTTGCTAGCGTGAACTCCACCTTGCGCGCGCGATTGAAGCCGGAGTCGAAAGTGGCAGAGCCGCAGTTGGGCGGTTCCCCGATGGAGGCGGTGCCGGCTGCGTCCGCAGAACGGCACCAGCATCGGCGGACAAGCAAGCTCCCCGACCATCTTTTCAAGTACTTGATGGTGACCGCAGCTCTCTCGGTGCTGGCGGTCGTCGTGCTCATTTTTTTCGAGTTAATCTGGCATTCGCGCCTTGCCATCTCCAAATTCGGGCTGGGGTTCTTCTTCGGCAGCGACTGGGACCCGGTAAGCGGAGAATTCGGCGCGTTGCCGTTCATCTACGGAACCTTGGTGTCGTCGCTGCTGGCGCTCATTTTGGCCGTGCCTCTGGGAATCGGGGTGGCGGTTTTCATCAACGAGATGTGCCCGCGGCGGCTGCGCGGGATGCTCTCTTTCACCGTGGAACTGCTGGCCGCCATTCCCAGCGTGATCTATGGATTGTGGGGAATCTTCGTGCTGGTGCCCTTCCTGCGCGTACACGTGGACCCCGTCCTGAAGAAAAGTTTCGGGTGGAGCAGCCTGTTCAGCGGGCCGATTTATGGAATCGGAATGCTGGCGGCGGGCGTCATCCTGGCCATCATGGTGGTGCCGTTCATCTCCTCGATCACCCGCGAAGTGATGCTCACCGTGCCGCAACACCAGCGGGAAGGCGTGCTGGCGCTGGGGGCGACGCACTGGGAGATGATCCGTACCGGCATCCTGCGCAACGCCCGCGTGGGCATCATCGGCGGCATCATCCTCGGGCTGGGCCGGGCGCTGGGCGAAACCATGGCCGTGACCATGGTGATCGGCAACCGCCCGGAGATCGCCAAGTCCCTGTTTGCTCCCGGCTACACCATGGCCAGCATGATCGCCAACGAGTTCACCGAGGCCACGGGGAATCTCTATTTGAGCGCCATCATCGAGATCGGGCTGGCGCTGTTCCTGCTGACCCTGGTGGTCAACGCGCTGGCGCGCCTGCTGGTCTGGATGACCACCCGCGGCGCTCCCTCGAGGGTCTATGGCTGAGCAGCTTTCTCTGGCGATGCCGGCACGAGTGAGCGCCTACCGGCGGGTGATGAATGCCGCTGCCATCGCCGCCTCGGGCGCTGCTGCCTTGCTGGTGCTGGCGCCCTTGTTCCTGATTCTCGGGCTTCTGGTGGTCAAGGGCGTGGGCTCGGTGAACTGGGCGTTTCTTACTCACATTCCCGTGCCCGTCGGCGAAAAGGGCGGCGGGATGGCGAACGCCATCGTCGGTACGTTCATCATCCTCGGCATTGCCAGCTTGATCGGCGTGCCGTGGGGGATTGCCGGCGGCATCTACCTCTCCGAGTACGGCCGGAACCGGTTCGGCAACGTCATCCGCTTCACCGCCGACGTGCTCAATGGCGTGCCCTCCATTGTCACCGGCATCGCGGTGTACGGCTTGGTGGTGGTTGTGCAAAGGCACTTCTCCGCGCTGGCCGGAGGTATCGCCCTGGGCATCATGATGATTCCCATCATCGTGCGGGCGACCGAAGAGATGCTGCTGATGGTGCCGCAGACCATCCGCGAAGCCTCCCTCGGCTTGGGCGTGCCGCAGTGGCGTACCACGCTGTCGGTTACCTTGCGCACCGCCACCTCGGGAGTAATCACCGGTGTTATGCTGGCGTTTGCGCGTGTGGCCGGCGAGACCGCGCCCCTGCTGTTCACCGCTTTTGGAAACCAGTTCTGGAACTTGAAGATCAGCCAGCCGACCGCCGCCCTTTCGCTGCAGGTCTATACCTATGCCATCTCGCCCTACCAGGATTGGCACCGCATGGCCTGGGCGGGAGCGCTGGTGCTGATCG
Source organism: Terriglobia bacterium (assembly GCA_963740615.1). Taxonomy (GTDB): domain Bacteria; phylum Acidobacteriota; class Terriglobia; order Terriglobales; family Acidobacteriaceae; genus JAIQGF01. The sequence goes on along the minus strand of CAVUEZ010000001.1, from coordinate 183,580 downwards.
TCATGATCATCGGAACCATCAGCCTGGTGCGCCTGGTCGCCAGCCGCGGGATGTTGAAGGGGACGGCCTAAGTGGGGGTGGGAATCGATGTCCGCGACCTCCGCGCCTGGTTCGGCGCCAGCGAGGCGCTGCACGGCATCACCGTGAACATGCGGCCCAACAGCGTGACCGCCATCATTGGTCCCTCCGGCTGCGGGAAATCCACCTTTGTCCGCTGCCTGAACCGCATGCACGAAACCATTCCCGGCGCGCGGGTGGAAGGCAAGGTGGTCATCGGCGACACCGACGTTTACGGAAACGGCACGCCCGCGGTGGAGGTGCGGCGGCGCGTGGGCATGGTTTTTCAAAAGCCGAATCCGTTTCCCACCATGTCGATTTACGACAACGTGGCCGCCGGGCTGAAGCTGAACGGCTTTCGCAACCGCCGCGAGTTGGACGAAATCGTGGAGCGCACGCTGCGGCTGGCCGCCCTCTGGGACGAGGTGAAGGACGCGCTCAAGAAGCAGTCCGGCGCCAGCCTTTCCGGCGGGCAGCAGCAGCGCCTGTGCATTGCCCGGGCCCTGGCCGTGCAGCCCGAAGTGCTGCTCATGGACGAGCCCGCCTCGGCGCTGGACCCCATCTCCACCGCCAAGATCGAGGACTTGATTTACCAGTTGAAAGAGCGTTTTACCGTGGTTATCGTTACTCACAACATGCAGCAGGCGGCGCGGGTCGCCGAATGGACTGGGTTTTTCCTGCTCGGCGACCTGATCGAGTTCGACAAGACCCAGAAAATCTTTACCACTCCCTCCGACAAGCGCACGGAGGATTACGTGACGGGCAGGTTCGGATGACGCGTACTCGCTTTCACGAAGGGCTGGACGACCTCAAGGACCGCCTGCTGCGCATGGCCGGCATGGCGGAGCAGTCGATCACCCGCGCCATCCAAGCCTTCCGCGAGCGCGACCGCTACCAGGCTCAACTGGTCTTCCAAAGCGAAGCCGTCATCAACGCCCTGGAGCGCGAGATCGACGAGCAGGCGCTGGACCTGCTGGCCATGCAGCAGCCCATGGCCGTGGACCTGCGCTTCATCCTGGCCGTGATCAAGATCAATGCCGACCTGGAGCGCGTCGGCGACCAGGCGGTCAACATCGCCGAGCGTGTCGAACACATGCTCACCCTGCCGCCGGTGGACCTGCCCATCGACATTCCGCTGATGGCGGCCACCGCCGGCAGCATGATCCGCCAGGCGCTGGAGGCCTTCGTCGTCGGCGACCCGCAGTTGGCCGAGCGCGTGCTCACCATGGACGACACCGTCGACCGCATGAACCACGATATCGCCCGCGCCATCATGGAGGTCATCGAAAAGACGCCGGAAGCCAGCCAGCAGGGTATCGACGCGCTCATCATCGCGCGCAATCTGGAGCGCGTCGGCGATCACGCCACCAACATCGCCGAGGATGTCATTTTTTGGGTCCGCGGCGCCAACGTCCGCCACCACGGCGGCATCACTCCGGCTGCCGGCTGACCACTCCGTTGCCCCGGCCGTAGTTCGCCACCGCGAACCCCTGGTCCGTGGCGGAGGTTTTACAACATTTGACATCTTGTCTGCGCAGGCAGGTGCTAGACTCTCGCGCCGATGGTCGAGGGTGAGTGATGCTCAACGCTCCTAAATGCTTGCTCGCCGTGCTCTTTCTGGCGCTGGTCAGCCCCTTCGCCCACCATCCCTCCGCCGCGGCGGGACCTCGATACACCGCTGACGGGCGCATGCTACCCCCCACGGGGTATCGTGAGTGGATCTTCTTAAGCTCGGGCATCGACATGAGCTACAACCCCCGCGCCGCGGCTGCCAACCGCTCCGTGTTCGACAACGTGTTCGTCAATCCCGAGGCATACCGCGCCTTCCTCCAGACCGGCACCTGGCCCGATAAGACCGTGCTCGTTCTTGAGGTTCGCGCCGCGCAAAGTAAGGGATCCATCAACCGCGCCGGACACTTTCAAAACGTCGAGATGCTGGGATTGGAGGTGCACGTGAAAGACGAGGCACGCTTTTCCGGCAACTGGGCGTTCTTCGATTTTGAGGGCGATAAGCCCGCCAAGCGGATTTCCCCCCAGGCCTCCTGCTACTCCTGCCACCGCCGGCACGCCGCCGTGGACACTACCTTCGTTCAGTTCTATCCCACACTGCTGCCGATTGCAGAAAAGATGAAGACTCTCAGCCCCGCTTACGTCAAGGAGACCGCGGTAGAGGGAAAAAACCGCTGATCTTTCACTCACGCCCTTCTCTGTGTGCGCGCGAAATCCTCTACTTCCCTTTCACCGGCCCTGCTCTGCGGATATGGCCCATAGAAAACCTGCCTGGCTGCCTGCCTTGGAAAACAAGCCCAAAATAATTCCAAGGGAAATCTTGACAAACATGTCAAGAAGGCGAGTAAAATTGGTTCGTTGGTCCAGTCATCAGACCAATTCCCGAAGCGGGAGCCTATGCCTCCAGCCGTCAAGCCCGAATTCGAAGCGGTTCGCCGCAACCGCATCTACGAGGAAATTGCCCGCCAGATCGAAAAGATGATCGCCGAAAAAATGAAGCCCGGCGACAAACTGCCACCCGAGCGCCAGTTGGCGGAAATGTTCGGCGTCAGCCGCAGCTCCATTCGTGAAGCCATCCGCAAGCTGGAACTGACCGGCATGGTCGAAGCCCGCCAGGGTTTGGGCACGGTGGTGCGCGAACGCTCCGCGGACGCGATGGTCAATCCCCTGACCGCCATCCTGCTGCAGAAACGCAAGCTGGTGGGCGAACTGCTCGACGTGCGCAAGATGATCGAACCCCCGCTCGCCGCCCGGGCGGCGATGCACGCCACCCCGGAGGAAGTGGGGGAGATGGAAAGCATCCTGCGCCGCCAGCAGGAGCGGATGCGGGGCGGCGATCTGGCGGTGGAAGAGGACTCCGAATTTCACTACGCGATTGCGCTGGCAGCGGACAACAGCGTGGTGTTGAAGGTGCTCGACGTGTTGATGGATTTGCTGCGCGACACGCGCGAGCGCTCGTTGCAGGTGGAGGGAAGGCCGGAGAAGTCCATGGCCGGCCATCAGGAGATTCTTGACGCCATCCGGCGTCGGGACGCCGCCGGCGCCGAGGCTGCCATGTGCCGGCACATCGAGTCGGTCGAGAAGATCGTACTCAACAACTGAGCGGAGGACGAGATGGGCAGGTTGTTTGCGGTAGAGATCGTCTATCGAGGGATTTTTCAGAAAAAATTAGCCACCAACATCAGCCGCGCCATCGTGCTCGCGGCTCATCTGGACGGGAAACCGGGCATCTCCTTCGGCCGCTACGGCGACAGCCCGGAGCGCAACGGCATCCCGGCCAAGAACTTCGCCATCGTGGCCACCGACGAGCAGACGCTCGAAGAGGGCATGGCCAAGTACGAGCCCAAGGAAGTTGACATCACCATCTGTGTGGACGACACCCTGTTCAAGGGCGTGGAATCGTGGGCCTGGTACGGGCTGCAGCCCATCAATCAGCTTACCAAGCCCAACGGTACCCTGATCGTCACCTCCATGGAACCGCCGGAACGGCTCATTCCCATGGCCCATGCCAAGCAGACGCCCTACAGCCTGGCGATCGTCAAGGGCACCCGCAGCTTTTCCGGCCTCTGGGTCTACAAGGACGACCACAGCGACGTTCGCATCCTGGGCGCCATCGCCAAGGTGCTCCCCGAACTGGTCAGCCTGGACGCCATCAAGAAAACCATCCAGCAGGAATGGCACGACCCGGTGAAGGTGGCTTCGGCGGAGAAGTCCTACAAGTTGGTTACCAAGGTTCCGGTGAAGCCCGGCCAGGGCAACCCGGAGACGCCGTACAAGTTTGATCTCCCCAAGTGGCACGAAATGCGCGACGGCGTTTCCATTCCCTGCATCCCCGTGGGCAAGCCGGTGGAAGACCCGGTCACCCATGTCCTGGGCGGCATCCGGCCGGAGCGCACCAAGACCTTCAAGAAATTCTCCACCCGCACCATGCGGCCGGTGGTCAACTTCGAGACCTGCATCAAGTGCACCCTCTGCTGGCTGCAGTGTCCCGACACCTGCTTCGACGTCACTCCCGAAGGCCTCTACGACGCCAACATGGAAGCCTGCTGCGGCTGCGGCGTCTGCGAAGCCGTCTGCCCGGTCGACAAGTGCGTCACCATGATCGAAGAGACCGAGTTTGCCGACAACGCCAGCCAGTGGGAGATGTGGCGTAAGGATTCCACCGGCTACCTGAAGTGGCTGAACCAGAAAATCGAACACCGGCCGGAGCGCTCGCATGGTTTCCGCTATCTCGGCCAATACCAGGAACAAGTCGGCGACATGCTGAAGATCGCCCAAGAAGGATAAGACGCGAGGAGAAGACAAGTCATGGCGACATTAGCCGCTGTTGTGGAAACCAAGAAAGGTCAGGAAAGGACCGCGCTGATCACCGGGAGCGAGGCGATCGCCGTCGCCTGCCAGCTCGCCGACGTTGACGTGGTCACTGCTTATCCCATCCGCCCCTACGACACCGTCATGCAGTACGTCTCCAAGCTGGTGTCCAACGGCGAAATGGACTGCGAATACATCGTCGCCGAAGGCGAGCACTCGCAGTTTGAAATCGTCAAGCACGCCTCCGCCGTCGGCGCCCGCGTGTTCTGCGGCTCCAGCGGCGTGGGCTGGATGTACGCCATGGAAGCCCTCACCGTCACCCCGGCCCTGCGCCTGCCCATGGTCACCATGGTCGGCAACCGCGCCCTCGATGACCCCGGCGCCTTCGGCACCGAACACAATGACGCACTCACCGTCCGCGACCTGGGCTGGATGCTCAACTGGGTGGACAGCGGCCAGGAGGCCCTCGATACCACTCTCATCTCCTATCGCGTGGCCGAGGACCGCAGCATCTTCCTGCCCTGCGCCATCAGTTGCGACGGTGCTTTCCTCACCCACTCGCAGTCGCTGGTCAGCATCCCCTCGCAGGAGAAGGTGGACAAGTTCCTGCCCCGCTATGACCGCGCCGACCTGCTGCTTCATCCCGATAACCCGATCACCGTCGCCCCGCAGGCCAACGAGGACTGGGTGATGGAGGTCCGGCGCCAGAACTACGCCGCCATGGAGCGCACCTTCGGCGTCATCCGCCAAGCCTACGCGGATTTCGAGCGCATCTTCGGGCGCTCCTACGGCAACCCCTTCTTCGAGGAATACATGACCGAGGACGCCGACGTGGTCCTCATGGGCATGGGCACGCTGTCCACGCCGGTCAAGGTTGCCATCCGCCGGATGCGCAAGGAGGGCAAGAAGGTCGGCTTCGTCCGCATGCGCTGGTTCCGTCCCTTTGCCGCCGAGGAGCTGGCCAAGAGCCTGTCCCGCTTCAAGGCCGTGGGCGTCATCGACCGCGACTACTCCTTCGGCTCGCCGCACATGGGCGGCGTGCTCGCCGGCGAGGTGCGCAACGCTCTTTACCCGGGAGCGGGCAACAAGCCCCCGGTGCTGGGCTTCATCTGCGGCCTGGGCGGGCGCGAAGTCACCCTGCCCGACGTGGAGACGATCACCAATTCGGTTTACAAGGCGGCCGAAGGCAAGCAGCAGCCGCTCACCCAGTGGGTCGGGTTGCGCGAATAAGGCGGGCGCCCCTTTCCGGGGCCCCCGCCGCGCCCGTCTTTGGCGCGGTGGGGTGGCACTTCGCGCCACCGCAAACCCGAGTCACTCCAGATATGTCGAAAGGATGAGATTTTATGGCGACCTATGTACAGATTGATCCGACGCAACAGTTGGATCCGTTCAAGTCGGTAAAGAAGATTCCCACTCACGAGTTCTTCACCTCCGGCCACCGCACCTGTCAGGGCTGCGAGTCGGCGCTGGTGATGAAGATGATGGTCAAGGCCGCCGGTCCGCGCACCATCGTGCTCGGCAGCACCGGCTGCATGTACGTGGCCAACACCACCTATTTCAGCACGCCTTGGGTAGTGCCGTGGATGCACACTCAGTTGGGCAGCAGCGGATCGGCGGCGCTGGGCGTGGCCGCCGGCTTGAAGGCGCTCATGCGCAAGAGCAAGATGAAGCGCGAGCCCATCAACGTCATCGCCTTCTGCGGTGACGGCGGCGGCGCCGACATGGGCCTGGGCGCCATCTCCGCCACCCTCACCCACCCGGATTACAACTGTTTGATCCTGCTGTATGACAACGAGTCCTACGCCAATACCGACATTCAGCTTTCGGGCAGCACCCCTTGGGGCGCCAACACCACCTTCAGCACCCCGGGGTCGGTGAAGCGCATCATGCACAACCGCTGGAAGAAAAACATGGCGGGCCTGATGGCGGTCGGCCATCCCACCTGCCGCTACGTGGCCACGGTTTGCATGTCCTATGGGCTGCACTCCATGAACTGCATCCGCAAGGCGCTCACCATCGGCGGGCCCACCTTCGTTCACTCGCTCGATCCCTGCCCCAAGGGCTGGGATTACGATCCCATCCAGTCGCACGAGTTGGGTGAGTTGGCGGTGCAGACCGGCATTTGGCCGCTTTACGAAGTCGAGGATGGCAAGCTGCGGCTCACCGGCAGAACCCAGCAGATCGCCGATGGCAAGATTCCGCGCAAAGCGGTTCGCGACTACCTCCTCAAGCAGGGGCGTTTCGCGCACTTCACCAACGACGACATGGAGTATTTCCAGAGCAAGGTAGATGAAATGTGGACCAGGTGGCTTATCCCGGGTGTGATTCCCTTCGAAAAGGATCTGGCCGCTGACAATCCGCCGGCGTAAGCCGGCGGGTTGTCACACCCGCAACAAAGCACCTCCGAAAGTTTCCGGAAGCAGGATTGGGCTAGCCTAGTTTTCGTGTAGTTTCGCCAAGCTGGCGCGGAGGTGGGCCGCGCCAGACCCTTTTTTCCGCAATTGGGACAGCCGCTCAGAACGCTATTCCGCATTCCAACTCGGCCCGTTTACCGGGGCGGTGATTCCGTCTCGGCACGGCTCCGGCCGTGTGGGAGCGCGCTTCGTCTCAATGCCTCGCAACACGAACCAATCCGGTCGGTGACCTGGCGCGTGCGCAAGCCGACCCGGGTTGCGTTAACTGTTTACACGCGGTTCACTGTTAATTGCTTGCATTTGCTCGATTTGTTCCCTATATTGCTGGCGAAATTCTAACCAGACGAGTGGGCGACGCCTGCCACTCCGCGCTGTGAAGTGGTACAGCGGCGCCACTCCTGCCGGTGTTGTTCACGCTGGCGGCTCATGCCGTTAGTCTGGCGCGAAGTTTTTGCAGCAAAGCAAAATCAGAAATCCGTATCCACTTTCTTAAAAACGCCGAGGCGGTCAACTCAGTGCTTCAGCAGTCGTAGGCGCGACGAGGTTGAGCCAAGAGCTCGAGACCGCTAGCGGTTGAACCCGGGCCCAGCAGCATCCACGCAGAGGGGGAGAGAAACGATGAGATCTTGGCTAGCATGTATTCTCGTGTTCTTGGTTTCTGCCCCGTTGTTGGCGCAAACGGCGAAACCTGAAACCTCCACGACCACCACCACCACAACCACCACCACTAAGAAGAAGGCTACCGCCCGCAAGCACGCCGCCACCAAGCGGCCCACCCGGGCGAGCGAAGTGCAGTCGCTGCGCGACGCGGTAAGCGCGCAGCAACAGCAAATCCAGATGCTGCGCGACGAGATCCAGAAGCGCGACTCCGAGATGCAGCAGATGCAGCAGCAGATCAACTCGCTGCAGTCCACCACGCAGCAGGCGCAGAGCACCGCGGCGAGCGCGGCCAGCAGCAGTAAGCAGAATGAAGATGCCCTGGCCGCCTTGAAGACCAATGTCACCAAGGTGGAAGCCACAGCAACCTCCACGGCTACCGGTCTCCAGGGACAGGAAAAGCGCGTCAAGAGTCTGGAAAGCCCCACGGCGATCCACTACAAGGGCATCACCATTAAACCCGGCGGGTTCGTTGCGCTGTATGGAATCTATCGCAGGAGCAACACCAACTCCAGTGCCGTGAGCAACTTCAGCAGTTTCCCGTTGCAAAACTCCACTGATTCGCATATCAGCGAATTTCGTTTTGACGCCCGGCACACCAACCTGAACCTCTTGGCCTCCGGCGAGACGCACGGCCTGAAGACCAAAGCCTACTTCGAAATCGACTTCGAAAACGTCGGCTTCTCGAGCAACGAGGTTGCCAGCAGCAGCTATGCTCCGCGAATCCGCGAGGCTTGGGTGGAAGTGCAGACCAAGAGCGGCTTGGGGTTTCTCGGCGGCCAAACGTGGTCGTTGCTGACGCCCAACCGCAAAGGCCTGGCTGCGGCAACCGAACTTCGTCCCGCCACCATTGACGCTTCCTACCTCATCGGTTACCACTATGCCCGTTTGGCCTCGTTCCGGGTTACCAAGAACTTCAACAACAAGGCCTGGCTCGCTTTCGCGGTGGAGAATCCGGAAGCTGTGTTCAAGGGGACTTTGCCATCCGCAGCCCAGTTGGCGGCGGCCACCGGGTTCCCGTCAGCCAGCCTGATAACGGGTGAAACTTCAAGCAGCGTTGCGGCAAACGCCGCCACGTCCATTGACTCCATGCCGTACTTCGTGGGCAAGGTCAACTTCGAGCCTAGCTGGGGCCACTTCGAGATAGGCGGCATCCTCCGCGTCTTCCGCGATCGGGTGATCAATACTGGGCTGGCGGTTGCCAACGCCGGCAGCAATAACAACCAGGCGGCAGGCGGGGTGACGGTCAATTTGTATGTGCCCGTGGTTCAGAAGAAGGCTTACTTAGTCGTCCAATCCCTGGCGGGTGTGGGAATTGGCCGTTACGGTCCGGGGGGCGGTGTGGACGCCGTGATCAAGCCGGATGGGGGTATCGAACCGGTCAAGGGCGGAGTCTTCATGGTCGGACTCGAAACCCATCCTACCCCTACCACCGACTTCTACATCTACGGCGGCAGCGAATACTACTATCGGACCATCTACGGAGCCACCGGCAACATCGGTTACGGTGTGCTGACCGCCAACCAGACCGGGTGCGGTTTGGAACTCGGCACTTGCTCCGGCGACAACAAGGACCTGTTCGAGATCACCCCGGTGCTCTGGCACAGCTTTTACAAGGGCCCTGCCGGAACGCTGCGGATGGGACTCCAATTTGAGTTCTATCGCCGGAACCTCTGGCATTCCGCGGCCAATCCGACGACACCCCATGGCGACCAGTACGTGGTCATGACCGCGCTCCGCTGGTTCTTCCCGTAAACTGAACCCACAACCTCCATCAACCGCAGGCGCCGATCGGGTTCGATCGGCGCCTGTCGCGCTTTCTCGCCTGAATCAAGTACAATCACGGGCTCTGCACGGATTCGACTTCATCTGCTGTCAAGGAGAGTGCTCATGCGCGCCAGAAGCTGTGCCGTACTGCTGGTTTTCGTCGTGGCTTCCATCGTCATCTTCACCGGCTGCCAGAGCAAGGGAGGCGCCGCCGGCAATACCGTCAAAATCGGGGTGATCACTTCGCTCACCGGCAGCCAGGCCGCCTTCGGCCAGGCGCACAAGAACGGCTACACCCTCGCCCTCAATGAGCTCAACGCCAAGGGCGGCATCAACGGCAAGAAGGTTGAACTCGATTTTTACGACGACCAGAGCAAGCCCGATCAGGCGGTGCAGGGCGTCAACAAGTTGGTCGACCAGGACCACGTTCCCATCATCCTCGGCTCCTATTCCTCGGAGAGCACCCGCGCCATGGTGCCGGTGGTCACGGCCAAGCAGATTCCGCTGGTCATTCCCACCTCCGTCGCCGACAACATCATGCAGACCGGCTCGCAGTGGATCTTCCGCCTCTGCGCCGGCTCCGGCGCCTATGCCCGCTCCACCCTCGACTTTCTCAAGAACAACGGCAATCCCAAGAAACTGGCCATCATCTACGAGAACACCAATTTCGGCCAGGCCAACTACAAATCCATGAGCAAGGCGGCGGTGGACGAAGGTCTCAATCTAGTCGACGCCGAGGCCTACCAGGCCAGCTCCCCCGACTACAAATCGCTGCTGCAGCGCGTCAAGGCCAAGAACCCGCAGGCGGTTTACTTCGCCTCTTACCTGCTGGATGCCACCACCCTGATGCGTCAATCCGAGCAGCTCAAGTTCAATCCGGCTTACTACACTTCGGCCGGGACCGGCTTTGCCGCCGCCGAGTTTCCCACCGATAAGGGCGCGGGCAACTACGCCAACTACACCTACTCGGTTTCCCAGTGGCTGCCCACCGCCAAGTGGCCGGGGTCGAAGGAATTCGACGAGAACTACGTCAAGCTGACCGGCACCCACCCCGCCTATCACGCGGTGGAAGCCTACGAGGCGCTGCTGGTGGCCGCCGATGCCATGAATCGCAGCAAGGCGGCTTCCCCCACCGCCATCCGCGATGCGCTGCGCACCACCGACTTGCCCAACACCACTTTCGGCCACATCAAGTTCGACGAGACGGGACAGAACGCGCACCCGGTACTCATCACCCAGATTCAGGACCAGCACTATAAGGTGGTGTGGCCGCCGGATGCGGCCGAGTCCAAGCCCATCGTGCCCACACCGCCGTGGAGCAAACGCAAGTAGAGGCGCTTAGCGGGCGTGAGCCTGAGCGCAGCGAAGGCGGGAGTCCGCTGCCGATATCCTGAGGCGAAGCCGAAGGATCTGCAGCGTGTCAGGGCACGACTTCAGTCGTGCCGCAGGAAATTTTAACGTTTGTCATTCCGAGGAGGGCGCCCCAGCGCGCGCTGCGTTGGCGCGCGCTGGGGCCGTCTCAGCCCGACGAGGAATCCAGGTGTTATCAGAACGCAAACCTTGGACCAGTGTCATCCCGAGCGCAGTCGAGGGACCTTGCGTTTGTCTTGCGACTGCCGCGCGCAGCACGCAAGCTAATCGCTAATCGCTCTTTGCTCACATGTACCCTTTCATCCAAGCCGTCCTCAACGGGATCCTCACCGGCGCCCTGTACGCGCTCATCGCCATGGGCATGGCGCTGATTTTCGGCGTCATGCGCATCGTCAACTTCGCCCACGGCGCCTTCCTCATGCTCGGCATGTATGCCACCTGGGTGATCTTCGAGTATGCCCACGTGAACCCTTACCTCGGCTTTCTCGCCGCCGGGGTGCTGCTGTTCGCCATCGGCGCCGCCGTGTATGCGGGACTGGTGCGCCACATCCCGGTGCAGGCCGAGTTCATGATCATCCTGCTCACCCTCGGCGTCTCCCTCATCTCCGTGGACACCATCCTGCTGGTCTTCGGCGCCGACTATCATCAGATCAACTTCCCCCTCCTCGGCCGCAATATCCGCCTCGGTTCGGAGCTCTCGCTCAATGCTCCCTGGGTAATTTCCTTCGGCATCGCGCTGCTGGCGGCGGCCGGGCTGTACCTGTTCGTCATGCGCACCATGTTCGGCCGCGCCGCCCGCGCCATCGCCCAGAATCCTTACTCCGCGCCGCTGATGGGCATCAACATCCACCGCGTCCAGGCGGTTACCTTCGGCCTGGGTGCGGCCGCCGCCGGCGTGGCGGGCGGACTGCTGCTGCCTGTCTTTTACCTCTATCCCGACGTCGGCCACCTGTTCAACCTGAAGTCCTTCCTCATGGTGGTCATGGGCGGCATGGGCTCCATTGAGGGCGCCGCCGCCGCCGGTCTCGTCCTCGGCGTGGTCGAAAGCCTCACCAGCCTTTACTGGGGCAACGAGTGGGCCCTGGTGGTCGATTTCGTCATCTTCATTCTGGTGCTCTCGTTCAAGCCCAGCGGCATCTTCGGGAGCCAGCGCGTATGAGGGACATCTTACCCCGTGGCACATGCCGACTGGCAGTCGCCACGGCGTCTCAGACGTTCTCTGCCGAGAATTCATGACCTATGATCCAAGTCGGGCTTTCGGACCTGTTACGTGTCGGAACTAATCTTCCGGCAGCGACATTTCACGAAGGACAACAGGAGGCCATCCAACACGTTGTTGAGGGCCGGGGTCGCATTCTCGTAGTTCAAAAAACAGGCTGGGGAAAAAGCTTTGTTTACTTCATCGCGACCAAATTACTGCGAGAAGCAGGCGCAGGCCCCGCACTGCTTATTTCACCTTTGCTCGCCCTTATGCGAAATCAAATAGCCGCTGCTACCCGGATGGGAGTTCGCGCGGTCACTATAAATTCGGACAATACGGACGAATGGGCTCAGGTCGAAAGGCATTTACTACAAAATACGGTAGATATTCTGTTGATTTCTCCGGAGCGGTTAGCGAATGACCGATTCGGAGCTAATGTTCTTGCCTCAATCGCTGGTCGCGTTTCGTTATTGGTCATCGATGAGGCTCACTGCATTTCTGATTGGGGACATGACTTCCGGCCGCATTATCGTTTGTTGGAGCGCGTGGCTCGGACATTGCCCCCGAATGTACGCCTATTGGCGACGACGGCGACCGCGAATAACCGAGTCATGGACGATCTGCGTAGCGTCCTGGGGCCGCAAGTTGAAGTCATGCGCGGCGATCTGGGACGGCCATCGCTGACATTGCAGACAATGCGAATGGCTTCACAGGCCGAGAGACTTGCCTGGCTTGCTGAACGCCTGCCGCAACTTACGGGTAACGGAGTCATCTACACCCTAACCGTTCGGGATGCAAACCAAGTAGCCGGTTGGCTCAGGTCACGTGGGCTGGACGTTCGAGGCATACACATCCGATACAGGAGATCGGCGAGAAGAGTTGGAGCAGGCTTTATTGCAGAACCGGGTTAAGGCCCTTGTGGCAACGCCCGCATTGGGTATGGGTTTTGACAAACCGGATATCGGATTTGTCATACATTACCAGGCGCCCGGCTCCGTCGTTGCTTATTACCAGCAAGTCGGAAGGGCTGGTCGCGCTATCCCGTCAGCATATGGAATTCTCCTCAGTGGCGAAGAAGACGCAGAGATCACCGATTTCTTCATCGAAAGTGCGTTTCCGACGAGGGCTGAGGTTGCTGAGGTGATTCGTGCCCTGGAAGGCGCTCCCAATGGCTTATCGGTTCCCGAGTTGATGGCACAGGTCAACCTGAGCATGGGGCGTATTCGCAAGACCATCGATTTGCTCGCTCTCGAATTACCGTCCCCGATCGCCAAACAGGGGCACAAATGGCAGCTCACGGCTGCAAGACTCAGCGACGGGTTCTGGCATCGAGCAGAGAGATTGACCAATCTGCGGCGAGTGGAACAGCAGCAGATGCAGGAATACGTCGATTTGCGATCAGGTCATATGGACTTTCTTATTCGCGGGCTGGACGGGACGCCCAGTGAGACGGTGACATCCGGGCTCGCGCCGTTGCCCGCAGTCGCAGACGCAGCGCTTGTTCGAGAGGCGGTGGCGTTCCTGAAGCGGACTAGTCTGCCGCTTGAACCGCGCAAGAAATGGCCGGCAGGTGGAATGCCGCGCTATCGCCTGAAAGGAGTAATCCCTGCTGCAGAGCGGGTACAGCCGGGGAGAGCATTATCTATCTGGGCCGATGCCGGTTGGGGCAGAGCGGTAAAGGAACAAAAATATCATCAGGGTCGGTTCAGCGATGAACTGGTCAACGCCTGTGCCGGGATGGTCCGGTCTCTGGAATCCACAGCCTGCCCCCACCTGGGTCACGTGTATTCCGTCGTTGCGCCATCCAACACTCGTACCGGAGTTCACTGAGACGCTTGCGAGGACACTCGGATTGCGCTTCGAAAGAGTACTTCGAAAGACAGACAATCGACCGGAACAGAAAAGTATGGAAAACAGCACACAACAGGCGCGCAACGTTGACGGTTCTCTGGAGATTGCGGTTGACCGCCTGCCGGCTGGGAGCGTGCTCCTCGTCGACGACCTTATCGATTCACGCTGGACGATTACCGTGGCGGGGTGGTTGCTGCGAAGACATGGCTCTGGTCAAGTGTTCCCGGTATCACTTTCGTATGCAGGTAGGGGGGGGCATTGAATCCAACAGTCTCTCTAAACACAAAAGCGATTTTGCTCCTCACCGCGCCATTAATTACGGGTCGAGATGGCAGGAGTGATGAACAACTGCTGACGCATGGGGAATATCGACGCTTTGCACGTCAACTGAGAGAGCTTGGGCATGTGCCAGCTGACTTGCTCGGCACGAACTCTGCTGAACTCGTGACGCAGTTGGATTCTATTATTCCTGCGGATCGAACACGTCGGCTGTTGGATCGCGGGTTCTTGGTCAGCCAAGCTATTGAACGGTGGCAGGCGCGAGCGATTTGGGTCCTCAGCCGAGCTGATGTTGAGTATCCAAAGAGAATTAAGAATCTTCTCAAAGACGATGCTCCGGCTGTCCTATACGGATGCGGTCAGGTAACGATCCTCGACATGGGCGGGCTTGCGGTAGTGGGATCTAGGCACGTGGAGGAAGCACTTATTGATTTCAGTGAAATGATAGGCCGCCAATGTGCGAACGCGACGAGGCCCCTAATCTCAGGGTGTGCACAAGGTATTGACCGTGCGGCGATGAGAGGGGCTTTGGAAGCGGGCGGCCCAGTCATGGGTGTTCTGGCGGACAGCTTGGAGCGAGCAGCTCTGAATCGCGAAAACCGGAACTGGCTCCTGGATGAACAGCTTGTCCTTGTATCGCCTTACGACCCCAATGCGGGATTCAATGTTGGTCACGCCATGCAGCGAAACAAGGTGATATATGCTCTAGCAGACGCGGCACTCGTGGTCAGTGCTGAATTCGAAAAAGGTGGTACTTGGGCAGGTGCAACGGAACAGCTGGGGAAATACCGATTTACTCCTGTGTATGTTAGGTCTAGTGGAGAGATTGGGCGGGGGTTGCAGGCATTAGCGAGAATGGGAGCACAGCCTTGGCCAAATCCGCAACAACCGCATGAGTTCCTGTCCCTACTCCGTCGGACAGTCTCCCCTCCAGCTACTCAACAGCCGCATTTCGCGTTCCAATCCCCCTCTGCCGATTTTGAAAATACCCGGGTCGAGTCATCCGGTGTTCGAGCCGAGATTGCGAATAAACCATCCGAGTCTTACGGCAGCCTGCCGCAAGAATCGGTTTCCGACTGGCAAGGACCCGCAGAAGACACGCCTAGTCGGACTGATCAACAACGAACAGACAACCCTGCGGAAGTATTGATCGCGTGTGTGCGAGACATCCTGGTTAATTTTCTTGCAGCACCCAAGACTGAAAGCGAAATTGCTGCGGTCCTGGAAGTCTCCAAGTCACAGGTCAGATTCGTGGCTGCAGAAGATGACTGCCGAAGGAGTATTAGAAAGGAAGAAGAGCAGGCCTGTGCGCTTTGTGGCCAAGCAGAACAGCCTCTTGTGAATTCGATGTGCGTGAAACTTCTTGCAATGCCACAACCTGACATCTTCGGGAGCCAGCGCGTATGAGGCGGCCACAGGTCATTATCGGCGCCCTTATTTTCGCCGTGGCCCTGGTCATCCCCGCTTTTGTTCACAACGACTACCTGCTGCAAGTCACCTTTCGCCTTTTCCTCTTCGCCTCTCTCGGCTTCGCATGGAACCTGGTGGGCGGCTACAACGGACAATTGTCGCTCGGCCACGCCGCCTTCTTCGGCATTGGCGCCTACGGCCTGGCGCTGCTCAGCAAGGGCATGTCGCCCTGGCTGGCCATCGGTGGCGGGGTGGTGCTCTCCCTGGTCGCCGCGCTCATCATCGGCACGGTTTCCTTCCGCCTGCGCGGACCCTATTTCTGCCTGGCCACCATTGCCTTCGCCGAAGTCGTCCGCCTGATTGCCAAGAACCTCCCCGATGTCACCGGCGGCGACGTTGGAACCACGGTTCCCTCGCTCTTTCCGAAGAACACCATGGGTTCGTTCTATTACGCCTGCGTGGCGCTGGCCATCGCTTCCTTCGCCATCACCTGGTGGGTGGAGCGCTCACGCTTCGGCTATTACCTCATGGCCATCCGCGAGGATGAGGACACGGCCCTCTCGGTGGGCGTCAACACCGCGCGCGTCAAGCTGTGGGCGCTGCTGTTGAGCGCCGCCATCTCCGCTCTGTGCGGCGTGCTCTATGCCAGCTTGTTTTTGTACATCGTGCCCGACCAGATGTTCGGCATCGAGGTCTCGGTCGAGATTTCCATCCTTCCCATGCTCGGCGGCGCCGGCACCTTGCTCGGGCCCCTGGTTGGATCCCTCGTGCTGGAAAGCGCCTCCGAGGTCTTCAAAAATATCTTCCACGAGGCGCATCTCCTGATTTACGGCATTTTGATTGTGCTCGTCGTGCTCTTCCTGCCGGAAGGGATCGTGGGCACGCTGATGCGCAGGCTGCGACTGTTCAAGGCGGCGCCGCCGACGCCGTTTGCCGGCCTTCCGCCGCCCGGCCCGGCCGAGGAAAGCAAGCGCGTTCCCCTGCCGCAAGTGCAGTCGGAGTGATGGGCCCACAGAAAACGTCGCCAAGGGACGCTAAGGGATCCCTTATGTAAGTTGTTGATTCTCGGTAGGGAGGAGGGAGGGGGGTCTAGGGAAGGTTAGCAGATGGTTAATACCGTCTCATCCTGAGAATTCTATGCCGCTGCTGGAAATCAAAGACGTGAGCAAGCGCTTCGGCGGCCTGAAAGCCGTCTCCGACGTCAGCATGACCGTCGATCCCGGCGAAGTCGCCTTCATCGTCGGCCCCAACGGCGCCGGCAAGACCACGCTGTTCAACCTCATCACCAGCGTCCACCAGGCCGATTCCGGCCACATCATCTTCGACGGCCGCGACATCACCCACCTCTCGCCCGATCGCGCCGCCAGGCTGGGCATCGGACGCACCTTCCAGATCGTCAAGCCGCTGCGCAACCTCACCGTGCTGGAAAACACCATGCTGGGCGCCTTCCAGCACACTTCCTCGCCCCATGTCGCCGGCGAGGAAGCCGCCAAGGTTCTGCGCTTCCTGGGCATGGAAAAGGTCATGCATCTGACCGCGCGCGGCATGGGCCTGCCCATGATGAAGCGCCTGGAGATCGCCCGCGCCCTGGCCACCAAGCCCAAGCTCATCCTCCTGGACGAGGTCGTGGCCGGTTTGCCTACGGTCGAGGCGATGAAGCTGGCGGACCTGCTGAAGCGGCTGCCGGAGTGGGGCGTCGCCGCCATCGGCGGCGTCGAGCACGTGATGCAGGTGGTGATGAAGATTGCCGACCGCGTGGTGGTGCTCGATCACGGGCTGAAGATCGCCGAAGGCAAGCCGCAGGACGTGGTTCACCAGCCGGAGGTCATCCAGGCTTACCTGGGATCGAAGTACAAGGAGCTGTTGAAATGAGCTCCAACGGCAACCCGCCGCTGCTGGAATTGTCCGAGGTGGAAGCCGCCTACGGCGATTTCCAGGCCTTGTTCAATATCACGCTGCACGTGGAGCCCGGCGAGATCGTCACCCTCATCGGCGCCAACGGCGCCGGCAAGACCACCACCCTGCGCGTCATCAGCGGCCTGTTGCGCCCCAAGGCGGGCTCGGTGAAATTTGAAGGCCGGGACATCGGCAAAACCCCGGTGCACCAGATCGTGGCCCTGGGCATCAGCCACGTGCCCGAGGGCCGGCAACTGTTCCCCTACATGACGGTGGAGGAGCACCTGGTGCTTGGCGCCTATAGCGAGCGCACGCGCCGCAAGATTCCGCAGTTGATGGAGGAGCAGTACGCCATGTTTCCGCGCTTGAAGGAGCGGCGCAAGCAGTCGGCGGGAACGCTGTCCGGCGGCGAGCAGCAGATGGTGGCCATCGCCCGCGGTCTGATGGCCGAACCCAAGCTGTTGCTGCTGGACGAACCCTCGCTCGGCCTGGCGCCCAAGCTGGTGGAAGAGGTCTTCCAGAAGATCCACCAGATCGGCGAGCGCGGCGTCACCGTCATGGTGGTGGAGCAGAACGTGGTCGACGGCCTCAGCGTCTCCAGCCGCGGCTACGTGGTGGAGAACGGCGCCGTCGTCCTGCAAGGCCCCTCGCGCGACCTGCTGAATAACCAGCAGGTGCGCGCCGCCTACCTGGGGCTGTAGAGACTGGTTTGGCTCGGTTGACATCCTTTGAGGCCTTGCCCTTGGTTGCACCCAAAACGGCAGAACCCCAAGTCCCGCAGGGACGGCGGAGCATAGCCCGGCCTGAGTAGAACGCAGCACTCCGTGTTCGCGCGCGCAAGACCAGCCATCAGCGGCAACCCAACCCAGGCTGCTATTCTGAAATGTGACTCCAAGTCCAAACACACACCCCAAGACCCCGCTTCGGAAGGGTTTCCTCCGGTCCTTTGTTCGATGGCTTATCGCGGGCGTGGTGCTCATTTGGGCGCTTGCCGCGCTGACCCTTGCGGCCGCCCGGTGGATCGACCCACCGACAACCGCGGTGCACATCCAGCGCCGCTTGCAGGCCTGGATTCACCACAGGCCGTATCACGAACGCTACAAATTCATTCCGCTCAGCCAAATCTCGCCCGATCTCCAGCACGCTGTAATCGCCGCGGAGGATGCGCGCTTCTACCAGCATCATGGGTTCGATTGGCACCAGATCCAAATCGCTGCCGCAGGGGATTGGGAAGGCGGTCGCACTCGCGGAGCTTCCACCATTACGCAGCAACTCGTAAAAAACCTATTCTTCGGAACGGGCCGCTCTATCCTTCGTAAGGGCGCGGAGTTCACACTCGTACCGGTGGCCGAATTCGTCCTCGGCAAGCGGCGCATTCTGGAGATCTACCTCAACGTGGTCGAATGGGGCCCTGGTATTTATGGTGCAGAATCGGCGTGTCGTTACTACCATGGAACCGCGGCCCGGAATATCGGCCGGCAACAGGCGGCACGGCTTGCCGCGATTCTGCCGGCTCCCCTGAAGCGACGACCCGAGCGCATGAATGACTACAGCGAGCTCATTCTCGAGCGGATGCGCCAAATGGGTTGGTAATGGTGAGCGACATTCTACCCATGCTGCGCCTAGTTGCTACCTCGACAACATAGCATATGGCCGGAATCAAGTGCAGGCAGCGCGCCTGCTTGTTCAGGTGCCGAAAGGGTGGGCCGGCCCCCAAGGCCCTCGCGCGAGCTGCTGAATAACCAGCAGGTGCGCGCCGCCTACCTGGGACTGTAAAACTTTTCTCAGAGTTTTCTCAGCTACATTTCAGGACCGCTAAAGGACATCCACGCACCTGCGCCGCTAATCTCGCACCATCTCACGGGGAACCTGGCCCAAGGCCAGGTCGAAAGAGGATGGTTCGTATGGCAAAGCGTATAGCGGTTTTCGTTTACGGGCTGGTCAGTTACATGGTGTTCTTCCTGACGTTCGTCTATGCCGTCGGGTTCATCGGCAATCTGTACGTGCCGAAGGCGCTGGACTCGCCGGCGCGGATGCCGTTCTTGCCGGCTCTGGTCATCGATGCTCTGCTCCTGCTCCTGTTCGCGGTGCAGCACAGCGTCATGGCCCGGCCGGCCTTCAAAGAGATGCTGACTCGATTCATTCCCGCGGCCGCTGAACGCAGCACGTACGTGCTGTGTTCCAGCCTATTGCTGATAGCGCTGTTCGCATTCTGGCAGCCTATCGGCGGAATCGTTTGGGATGTCGCCAATCCGGTGGTCCGGGATGCGATCAACACGGTGTTCGGCTTCGGCTTCGCCCGGGTGTTTGTTGCCACGCTGTTGATCAATCACTTTGACCTGTTCGGGCTGCGGCAGGTGGCGCTTATCTGGCCGGCAAGCCTTACCCCTATCTCGATTTTCGGACGCCGTTGTTCTACAGGTATGTGCGCCACCCGTTATACGTAGGTTGCTTGATCGCGTTCTGGGCAACGCCGACGATGACCGGCGCGCACCTGCTGTTCGCCGTGCTGACGTCCGCATACATCCTTACGGCGATCCGCTGGGAAGAGAACGATCTGGTGATCGTCCACGGCTCGAAGTACCAGGATTATCAGAAGCGCGTGCCCAAGCTGATCCCCTTCTTGGCTCCTTATCGGGCGAATGACGAGCCCGCCATGCGGGCATCGGGTTCGGCCGCGTGACCTCGCCGCACACGCGACAAGGGCGGCGCGCGCCGCCCTTTCTTCATTGCCGCAAACTGCTGCCGCATTTTCAGGCTGAAGTCCGCTGCACTCGTATCGTGGTTTCATCGCCCCAGCCGAGGAAGAGGGACACTTCTTTCACGAACAGGTCCCATCCGGGATCTCCCGGCGCGACCATATGGTTGCGGCTGGGCACTTCGATAAACCTGGCCCCGCGGTTCGCGCCGCGATCAGCTTTCCTTCTTGCACCGGAACGGCGCCATCGTCGCGCGAGTGCAGCACGATCGTCGGACAGGTGATCTTCGGCAGCATGTCGAGGATCTTGATGTTGGGAAACTCCGCCATCATCCGCGCCGCGTTCTCCGGCGATGACGAAACGCGCTGCAACTCGTTGAGCCAAGCGGTTTCCACCGAATTCGCATCCGGCCGGAACAGGGTCGTCCACAATTGCCGGAATGCCGGATTGTCGCGCCCCCAGCCGGATCGGATGAGAGTGAGCATCGCTTCGAGGTGCTCCCGGGCGCCATCGCCCGGCGCAGGCCAGCCGTTCGCGAACGTTCCGTTGATGATCAACTTCGTCACCCGCTCCGGATGGCGCACCGCATACGCGATTCCCACCGCGGCGCCCAGGCAACCGCCGAAAATGGCGAATCTCTCCAGGCCCACAGCATCCACCAGTTCCTCAAAATCGCGGACCGTCCGTTCGAACGAAAAATCCTCGATGTTCCAGTCCGAGAGGCCGCTGCCCCGCTGGTCGTACCGTACCAGCCTGTTGTGTCACATTATCTGCGACAACCACTGCACCAGCAACGGGTTGTTCCATTCAAAATCCAGATGATTGAGCCAGTGAATCGTCCGCACCAATACCTGCCCTTCCCCTCCAACCATGTATGCGATCCGCACGCCGTCGCTCGTCGTGAAAAACTCGATCTTCTGATCCGGAGCATCAACTGATCGCCCCATCGGCTCCAGTTCGATGAGACGGCCGTGCGGCTGCTGCGTGGTTACCTCAGCGAGGAATCGATAGCCGTGCCGTGGCACGGTTTCGATGTATCTCATCTGGATGAAAGAGTTTCCGCAGCTGCGAAATGCAATAATCCAAATTGTTGTCTTCGACAACGGAGTCCGGCCATACCGACTCCATGAAGGCGTCCTTGCGCACCAGTTTGCCGGCATTCTCCACCAGCAGGCGCAGAGTATCGAACAGCTTTCCGCGGAGACGGACCTCGTCGTCATCGCGAAGCAGCCTTCGCTCGTCCACATCGAGAAGATAGTTGCCGAAGCGATATTTGGCCATGCTCAAACAGCGGCCGGCGCCGGTGGCGCACAGGAAAGCCGCAGCCCCCACATGGCCCGCTATTCTAGCAGCGCACGGCCGGGAGGCCGGACCGTTTCATTTGCGTGGAAAATAAACCGTTTCCGCGATCGATAGGAGAATAACCGTATCACCGTCGAAGGTGTAGTACAACACGATGGGGATCAGTTCGGTTGCTCTTCCATCGGCACAAACCATACATGGCTTTCGCCGATGCGCTTGCCTTTTTCCGGTGAACGAGCAAGCCTCCACTTTGTCCCGAACAAGAAGTCATCGGCGGCAGGGGCGTCTTTGATGATCTCTTTTAGTTCGATCCTAAAGCGTTCACTCTCGATTATCGTTCGGAGCTTCCGGTCCTTTGGCAGCATTGCGTGACAGGTATTGCTGTGCAAGTGGTTCCAACTCAAGGCCGCGCTGTATTTCCTCCGGAGTTGGATCGCGATCACCAATGAGAGCGACCTGGTAGGGGATCTCTTCTTCGAGCGTGGCTAGCGACCATCCCAAAAATTCGTGAGATTCGGCGCTCATTGTGCTCCCGCTCTTGCCCCAGTATTGCTGGACAATTTCAGATGCAAGTTTCAACTCGTCAGGACTGAACATGCTTTCAACATTAGCTGGACGGCGAGCAATGACCCGTTGCTGCTCGCCACCGCCGTAATTGGCCGCGACAATCTCAATGTCACCATTCTTGCGCATCATTTCTAATAACTTCTTCATCGGTTTCGGAGCTGGTCCCTCATGCAAGGCAAAATAGGGGACGCCCGTGACTGGTTTGCGGAAGTTTGCAAACGCGGTGAAATCGACCCTGAACAGAAGCTTATTGAGTTTGGTTAGGCCAAAAGACTCGTCATTCTCTTCCAGGGCAGCAATGTAAATGATTAACTCCCTGAGTTTCGCTTCGTTCGCAGATGGACGGGTAACGGTCATGACGCGGAGAGTCCTCGCCCGTTCTGGCGGGGAAAGCCGCGAACGATGCGGCGGATCGCGATGAATCGGCAGAAGCAAAATCACAGTAACACTCTTCTCTCTCAATATGATGTCAGGAAAGAGCAAAGGTAGATAACTTTCTTTGTTCGCATGTTATTGGAGGAGAACAACATTCACTGTCACGGCTTCAGTTGATCATGCCATGTTGTCTATTACTGCTTTGAGGGGGAGGGGGGGGTAGCTACGTCTAGCTCGGCGCTAATATAGATGTAGTAACAGCACCACATTGCAGGGCCGCACTCAGCAACGCCTCTGAGACCTTCGTGCAACCCGGGCCACCCCTGGGTGCAACTAATGGTTTAGTTGACAAAATCTGTGCTCGCACGTCTAATGAAATAGAAGGCGAAGCGAGGGAGGAATTCGCAGTTGCCCCCGAGGAAATCTCCAACCCTGACCGAAGCCGAGCTGCGGCTGATGAATGTGCTGTGGCAGAAGGGCTCGGCCACCGTGCAGCAGGTGCTGGACGCGCTCCCGGCCCAGCCGCCGCTGGCCTACAACTCGGTGCTCACCACCATTCGCATCCTGGAAAAGAAGGGCTACGTGCAGCACGTGAAGGACGGGCGCGCGCACGTCTACATGCCGCTGGTGGGCAGGAAGGAAGCCTCGCGCTTCGAGATTCGCCACCTGGTGAACCGGTTCTTCAGGAACTCGCATGAGGAACTGGTGTTGAACATCCTGGAAGACGGCAGCCTGGATGAGGCGGAGCTGAAGCGGCTGCGCGAGTTGCTGGAAAGCGGGGCGCAGGAAGAATGATGTTCGCGCACGATCTCGTCAACGCGGCGGCGCGGCTCTCGGCGGAGCGCGTGCTGGATTCGCTGGTCCTGGGATTCGTGCTGGCGGCGTTTGCCTGGCTGCTGCTGCGGCTGATTCCGCGCCAGAATTCGGCGACCCGCTTTGCCATATGGTTCTCGGCGCTGCTGGCGACGGCGATTCTGCCGTGGCTGAACCTCGGGCCAACCGGAACGGGCTTGGTGAGTTCGCTGGCGCCCGCGCCGCAGGCGCTGTTTTCGCTGCCGGCGTCCTGGGCGCTGTACCTGTTCGCGGCCTGGATGGTGGTTGCCAGCCTGGCGCTGGCGCGCGTCGGCGCCGGGTTGCTGCAACTGCGGCGGCTGCGCCGGCAATGCCGGCCGATGGAAGTGGATGGCGCCACCTGGCGGGAAATGGCGGCACGCCTCTGTCCCGCGCGTCCGGTGGAGATTCTGACCTCGGATGGTGTCCACGTGCCCACCGCGATCGGTTTTCTGAAGCCGGCGGTGGTGCTGCCTGCCCGCCTGCTGCAAGAGCTGACGACGGCGGAGTTGAACCAGGTCCTGGTGCATGAATTGGCGCATCTGCGGCGCTGGGACGACTGGACCAACCTGGCGCAAAAGTTCATCAAGGCGCTGCTGTTTTTCCATCCGGCGGTGTGGTGGGTGGAGCAGCGGATCTCGCTGGAGCGGGAGATGGCGTGCGACGAGGCGGTATTGGCGGAAACCCGCAGCCCGCGCGCCTATGCCCAGTGCCTGGCGGTGCTGGCGGAAAAGAGCGTTGCGCGGCGCAGCGCGGCGCTGGCGCAAGCGGCGGTCAACCGCATCCGGCAGACGTCGCTGCGGGTGGCGCAGATTCTCGACGCGGACAGGTCCAAGGCGGTTCAGGTGAGGAAATCGGCGGTCGCGGTGTTGGGCGCTTTCGCCTGCGCTTGCGCGGTGGTGATCTGGCAGGCGCCGCAACTGGTGGCGTTCGACGACCCGCCGCCGGCGCCTCCCGCGCTGGCCGCAAGTGTGGCGCCGCCTTTGAATCCGGCGCAGTGGAAGCGGACGGTGGAGCATTCCAATCCGGCGCAGCCGCGGCGGAGCTCGGCGCCGGCGGTTCTGGCTAAAGCGAGCGGCAAGCGGGGAGCGGCGGAGTTGGCAGCGATAAGATCCACATCCGCCGAAAGCAGGCAGATGTGGGAGACCGCGCCGCAGGTGATTGAGGCCAGGGCGGAGGCGCATCCGGCCATTGCCACCGGCGTGGTGGTGATCATCGTGGACGATCCGGCGCTGGGGCCGACGCCGGTGGTGTGGCGCTTCGCCGTATGGCAGGTGACGCTGCCGCACAAGGCGCAGGCCGGTCCGGGAGTTTCCCAGAAGAACACTTAAAAGGAGGGAGCTGGAGGAGGGTGTTTTTGTGCGCGGATGTATTAAATATTTAGTTGATGGATTGGGTGGGGGCGCGTCGTCCCTCCGGGACTTTGCTCTTTTGTTCCGTGCGGTCCCAGGGCTAGCGCCCTGGGCTACCAGCGTGCGCCCCTGCGGGGCTGGAGGAGCGTGGCGGCGAACGGGGAGGAGCGAGGGCGGAGTTGGGCGGGGATCGAGTTCCGAGAAGTGAGTTCAAAAACTAAAGAGCCTTAAAAAGAAAGAATGAGGTGAGACAAGTGAAGAGATGGATGGCAAACAAGTGGAAGAAAATTGCGGCGCGGCCGCTGATCGCGTCGGTAATCGCGCTCGCCATGATGGCGTCGCTGGGCACGTATGAGGTCGTCAAGCCGGCGGACGTGCATGCGGCCACGGCCGCGCCGGCGGCGGCTGCGCTGAAGGAGGAGAGCGTCGCCCCGCTGCTGTCGCTGGACCATGCGATGGAAACGCTGGCGGCGCGGGTAACGCCGGCGGTGGTGAACATCTCGGTAACCTCGAAGGCGAAGGCGCAGTTCACCGGCAACCAGCAGGGGCCACAGATGCCCGATCTGCCGCCCGATTTTCAGCGCTTTTTCGGACCGCAGTTCCGGCAGTTCCAGTTCCGTCAGCGGCCGCAGATCGAGCACGGCATCGGCAGCGGGGTGATCATTTCGCCCGACGGCTACATCGTGACCAACAACCACGTGGTGGAGGGCGCGACGGACATCCGCGTGACCCTGCACAACCGGCGGGTGCTGCCGGCGAAGCTGGTGGGCGCCGATCCGCTGACCGACATCGCGGTGATCAAGATCGAGGGCAGCAGCTTCCCCAGCGTGCCTTGGGGCGACTCGACGAAGCTGCATCCGGGGCAGACGGTGCTGGCGTTCGGCAACCCGCTGGGGTTCCGGTTCTCGGTGACACGCGGAATTGTGAGCGCGTTGAACCGCCCGAACCCGTTCGCGGATAATCCGCGCAAGCCGGGCGAATATATCCAGACCGACGCCGCCATCAACCAGGGCAATTCGGGCGGGCCGCTGGTGAACGCGCGCGGCGAGGTGGTGGGGATCAACACCTTCCTGGTGTCGCCCTCGGGCGGGTTTGCCGGCATGGGCTTCGCCATCCCCACGCAGATCGCGATTCCGACGGCAGATACGCTGATCAAGTACGGCAAGGTGGAACACGCCTACATGGGCGTGGGCATCAGCGACGTGACGCCGGCGGAAGCGCACTTCTTCCACCGCGACAGCGCCACCGGCGCGGTGATCACGCAGGTGGAGTCGGACAGCCCCGGGGCCAAGGCCGGATTGAAGGTGGGCGACGTGATCACCGAAGTGGACGGACAGCCGGTGGAAGACGCCGGACAGTTGCAGGTGATCGTCGGACAGAAGCGGCCCGGCACCAGGATGAACGTTCGGGTGTCGCGCGACGGCAAGCTGATGACCCTGCCGGTGACGGTGGAGGCGCTGAACAGCCATGAAGGGGCGCAAACCGCATCCGCCCAGGAGCAGGGCAAGGCGCGCTGGGGAATCGGGGTGTCGAACCTGACGCCGGAGGTGCGGCAACAGCTTGATCTTCCGGCGAGCGTCAAGGGGGCATTCGTGGCCAGGGTGGCGCCCGGCAGCCCCGCCGACAACGCCGGCTTGAGCCAGGGAGACGTGATCCTGGAGGTGAACCGCAAGCCGACGCCCAACGCGGCGGAGGTGAAGCAGGCGCTGGACAGCATTCCCGGCGGCCAGGACGCGCTGCTGCTGGTGCGGTCGCAGGGCGGGAACAGCTTCCGCGTGCTGCACGCGGGGGAGAAGGCAGCGATTAGCAATTAGCGATTAGCGATTAGCGATTAGCGCCAGGCTTGAATTCTGGGACCGAAGAGCCTGCCGGCCTGGGTGTGAGTGCCAGCCACCGCGGGGTCCTTCGACTCGGATGCGCCCTTCGCCGCGCGCCGGGCGCATCCATCGCTCAGGATGACATTCTCTGAGATTCGAGGAAATTCAACCCCCATCCGCCAAGGACAGGCGGATGGGGGGCGCGCAAGGATTTACGGTTTGGCCGGGTTGGCGTGTTCGGAGCGGGCGGCCATGATGCGCTGCGCGTTTTCGGTAAGCTGCCGGGCCTGCGGCAAGAGCTCAAGCGCCTTCGTCACCTCGGGATCGGCCTCGGCGTGGGCGCGCAGTCCGGCATCGACGCCAAACACATCGGTGAACAGCTCGCTCTTGATGTTCGATTTCACCCAATCGAGATTCTGCTGCAGGTCGGACTCGGTCCAGGGAACCTTCTCGCTGTTGAGGAATTCGCGGAACTGCTGCAGCACCTGATCGTCCACGGTGAAGGTGCGCGCCACCTGGTGGGTGGAGGAGTAGCGCTTGGCGAAATCGAAGAACACATAGTGGATCTGCAGCTCTTCCTCAAAATGGTTGGATTTGGGGGCGGCATACTTGACGTTGGGGGTGATGCCATCGCCGCCGTAGACGGTGCGTCCGCTGTCGGTGGTCCTGGCCTCGCGCCCGGCGGTACTGTTCTCGCTGCCCGCGCCGTAATAGTAGTCGTAGAGGGACAGGCCAGTGTACTTGCGCTGGATGAGCCGTCCGCTGGGAGTGTAATAGCGGGCGGTGGTGAGGGCCAGGCCGGTGTGTTCGGAGAGCGGATAGACGGTTTGCACCAGGCCCTTGCCGAAGGTGTTCTCGCCGACGATGAGGGCGCGGTCATGGTCCTGGAGGGCGCCGGAGACGATTTCGGCGGCCGAGGCGGTACCGCGGTTGACCAGCACCACGATGGGATAGTCGTGGCCGTCGTTGCCGCTTTTCGCGCGGTAGACGATGTCGGGCGAGGAGCGCCCGCGCTGCGAGACCACCACCGATCCCTTGGGCAAAAACTTATCGGCCACCGCGACCGCTTCCTTGAGCAGCCCGCCGGGGTCCTGGCGCAGGTCGAGCACCAACCCGTTCAGGCTGCCGAAATCCTGGAGCGCCTTTTCCAGTTCGCTGTTGGTGGTCTCGATGAAGGAGCTGATGTGCAGGTAGCCGATGCCCGGGCGCAGCAGAAAATGCACGTCCACGCTGTGGCGGGGAATTTCGTCGCGGACGACGTTGAATTCCAGCGGCCGCTCGGCGCCTTCGCGCAGGATGGTGATGTGCACGCGCGAGCCGCGCGGTCCCTTGACCAGGTCGGCGACGTTGGCGGTGGTCATGTTGTCGGTGGACTTGCCGTCGACGGCGACAATGACGTCGCCGGCGCGAACCCCGGCCTTGTAGGCGGGGGCGCCGACAAAGGGTGAAATGACGACGATCTTGTTGCCGCGCGGCCCGATCTCCATGCCCACCCCGAAATAGTTGCCGCGCTGCTCTTCATTGAGCTGGGCGAAAGCCTTGGGGTCGAAGAAGGTGGAGTGCGGGTCGAGGGAGCGCAACATGCCGGGGATGGCGCCGTCGTAGATGGCCTTGTCGGGCTTGACCGGTTCGGCATAGTTCCGCTCGACGATGTCGTAGACCTGGGTGAACTGGCGCAGGTTCTGTTCCATGTCGGCTTCGCCGTCCTGGGTCCGCATGCGCTGGCCGAAGACCACGCCCAGCAATCCGGAGGCGAGCAGAATCAGAACGAGGATGACGGACGATCGATTCGACTTTGGCATAGGCAGGTTGGCGCCCGGGCGGGCGAAGTACGCGAACTCCCGTTTTATTGGATGCAGGAGCGGCGCCGGCGACTGCGGGAGCCGAGGGCGCGGCGCTGATTTTTTCGCGGCGGCGGAGGCGGGGCGCCGCCCAGGGAAGAGGGTCTCCACGGCCGCCGGAGGGGGTTGGCGCGCGCCTTCCCGGTTCGAAACCAGCATCACTCTGGGATGTGATCCGCGTCACACGCGGATCGGGCATTGGGGGTGCACACTGCACCCAGGTTTGCCGGCGGGTGGGGTCTCATAGTGGTCAACCGTTCATACCCCCTCATCCTCCCCACCCCCGGCCATAGCAATTCCAGCGCATCAGTCCAGCAATTAAATCGTAAAAAGAATATCTCTCCACGACACAATTTTGCATCCCAAACACTCAGCAGCATGGGGCCGATTTGTCACTGTAGATCCGAAAGTTTGCAAGGAGGAGAACTATGGCAAATGCCGATATGGCAATTCCCGGGATGCATAGAGAGTGGTGGGCGAACCCTGGAGTGGTGGGGCTGATGGGGTTCTCACTGACGACCATGGCCACCGGACTGCACAACGTCGGCTACTGGGGAGCAGGCCCGACGCTGGCGCTGGCCATCGCCTTTGGGGGCACGGCGCAGTTCATTGCCGGCGTGGTGGACCTGCGCAAGGGGAGCATTTTCGGGGGCTCGGCGTTCATGTCGTACGGGGCCTTCTGGTGGGCGTTGTTCTTCCTGCTGTACGTGCAACCGAAGACGGGGGTACCGGCGGGCCATCCGGAAGAGCTGGGGTTCTTCCTCATGTGGACGCTGTTCACCTTCGCCTTCTGTCTTGCCGTGCAGAAGATCGGCAAGTTCCTGGCGATCCTGTTCTGGCTGCTGTTACTGGCCTTCATCCTGCTGGATTTCGTGGTGATGGGGGCGATTCCAGCGGCGGCCGCCGGATGGGAGATCCTGCTGACCGGGCTCGTCGCCTACTACATTGCGATGGCGACCCTGGTGAACACGGTGTACGGCAGGAAAGTGCTGCCGCTGGCATAGGCGCCGCCCAAGCAGGAAGTGTTTGGGGCCGCCGCCGGCCACGGCTGGGATGACTACCGTACCGGGCTTCCGCGCCCCGCGCACGCGGCGCGGAAGCGAAGGGATTTGTATGCACGTGGACCGGGGCGCAGCGGGGGCCTGAAGGTGAAAGGCAAAAAGGGCCCGGCGATCTTCCGCCGGGCCCGGGACCCATGTGCAACCATCAGTTACTGGCCCTCGGAGATAACCGCAAAGCGGCCTTGCGCAAGGGGGCCTTGGCGGCGGGGGCGGCGTTGCGCAGCGACAACTGCCCCAGGCGGCAGAAATTGACCGCCTCCACCAGGATGCGGGTGGCCTCCTGCGGCGCGTGGAATCCCATGGAATTTTCCGACATGACGAAATCCAGGTAGAAACTCGCCTTGCGCTGGTACTGGCGCGCCTGGTCCAGTTCGGCGTCGGAAGCGCCGTTGGCCTTGGCGGCATCGATGTCGCGCACCAGGTCCATGACCGCGTCCATGGTCAGATTCTTGGTGTTGAAGAAGTTCGTCTGGATTTGCTCCACCCGGTCCTTGATCTCCTTCTCGTCCCAATGATGGCACTGCTGGCAGGCGCGGTTGATGTTGAGCAGCGGACTGCGCACGTGGTGGTCGCTGATCTTCAGCCCGCCCTCGCGCCGGTAGGGCATGTGGCAGTCGGCGCAGGCGACGTTGGAGCGCGCGTGAATGCCCTGGCTCCACATCTCGAACTCGGGATGCTGCGCCTTGAGCATGGGCGCGCCGGTCTCGCCGTGGGTCCAATCCTTGAAGTTTTCGCCGTCGTACAGTTGGAGAATCTTCTCCACCTGCACGCCCTTGGACCAGGGGAAGGTGAGCCGCTTTTCCTTGCCCTTGAAGTAGTACTCGACGTGGCACTGGGCGCAGACGTAGGTGCGCATCTCCTGCAGGCCGGCCTGCTGGTTGACGTCGTAATCGGCCACGCCCTGCGAGGCCTTGAGCGCGCGGATGCCCTCGATGAACGCCGGGCGGGAGATGCGCAACTGCATGGTGTTGGGCTCGTGGCAATCGATGCAAGCCACGGGATGCTTGACCAGCTTGCGCGCCTCCTGGTAGGTCATCTGGTTGATCTTCTCGAAGCCCCGGGTAAGGTCACCGTCGCCCGCCTGCTTGTAGACGGTGTACATGGAGGCATGGCAGTTGATGCAGGTGCCCGGCTGTTGCACCTTCTGGCGGCCGGTATACGTCTGGTCTTCGAGCATCCACTGGTGGCCGCGGCGCTCGCGATAATCCTTGGAGAAGGCGTAGCCGGCCCAGAACACCTTCAGGCGCGGGTCTTTCTCCAGATTGGAGCGCGCCACCGTGGGCCGCGGATCCTCGGGCACGGGGGAGCGCAACTGTTGCTCGTCACCGCCGAACTTTGTCGCCTGCTCCTGGCGCGTGCGCAGATAGAGGCCGTACTGCATGGGGAAATCCATGCCCCAGGTCTTGGGGTCGTCGATTTTGTCGCTCAACTCGACCGTCTTGTAGAACGGGGTCTTGGCCTCCTGCCGGTGCTCGACGATGTTCACCAGCAGCCCGGTTGCGGCTACGGCGGCGATGGCCGCCAGCACCAGGGTGAGGACCAGCAAGCGGCGGTTGAACAGCGCCTGTTTGGGTGTGTCGTCGCTCATGGCAGGTTCCCTTCAAGAGAAGTATTGGTGGAAGCCACGGCTTCCGAATGCCCGCTGGAGGAGTGGCAGCGAAGGCAGCTCATCTGCGCCGCTTCGCGATGCGTCCCTTCCACCGCGCTCACCACCTCCTGATGACAGTGGCGGCAGGCCTCCTCGGTGACGCGATGGTTGCGGTCCTTCATCTGGATGGAATCGGGGAAGCGTCCGGTGGTGAAGGCCAGCGAGTGGAAGAATCCGTTGGAAGCCTTGACCGCGTACTTGGCCAACAGGCCCGGGGGCGTGTGACAGTCGTTGCAGGTGGCGGCGGCGTGATGGCTGGACTTCTGCCAGCCGTTGTAGAACTCGCGCATCACGTGGCAGTTGGTGCACGACTGGGGATTGTTGGAAAGGTAGGAATAGCCCTTGGCATAGATAAACGTGTACGAGCCTACGCCCAGCGCCACTCCCAACAGCACGCCCAGCACGACCGTGGCGGTGTTCGCTTTCATGAGCACGCCCCGCGTGACGAGACTGTGCGCGCGGATCATCGCTGACCGGCGAGCCAATCCTCGTCAAAGCGCGATTGTCTGCCCGCACAGCCGCTACGGCTGTGATCCCAATCACCGGGCGATGTCATGGGGCGCACGTTTTCCCGGAAGGGAACGGATTTGCTGTGGTCCGCATCACGTCGGCTGGCCGACGCAACAAGGCAGAATTTATAGTCGGCTTCGACGGCCGGGGAAATCAACCGCACTGCGCGGGCAGGCTGATCCTCACTACCAGGCCGCCGCCGGCGGCGTTGGCCGCCGCCACCGTGCCCCCGTGCAGGCGCACCGCGCGGTCAGCGATCGCCAAGCCCAGGCCGCTGCCGCCGGTTTCGCGCTCGCGCGCGCCGGCCACACGATAAAAGGGCAGGAACAAGTTCGCCAGTTCCGGCTCCGGCACGCCCGGCCCGTGATCGCGGACGGCGATTTCGGCGCGCGCGTCGCGGCCCGCCAGGGTGATCTCGACCTCGGTGCCGGCGGCGGTGTAGCGCACCGCGTTGCGCACTACGTTCTCCACCGCGCTGCGCAGCAGTTCGGGGCTGCCTTCGGTGCTGCACCGGACGCTGCCCACCACGCGCACCGCGCACTGGCGCTCCTGCGCCTCGAACTCCGCGTCCTCCGCCACCTCCTTCACCATCTCGTCCAACTGCACCCGCGATTTCTCCGGCGGCCCTACCGCTCCCTGCATGCGCGCCAGGGAAAGCAGCTTGCCGATCATTTCGTTGAGCCGCTCGGCTTCGCGCTCAATGCGGTCCAGAGCCCCGGCGGCTTCTTCGCCCGCGTGACGCCGCGCCAGGCCCAGGGCCACGTTCAAACGCGCCAGCGGGGAGCGCAGCTCGTGAGAGATGTCGCTGATGAGCGATCTCTGGCTGGTGACCAGGCGCTCAATGCGGCCGGCCATCTGGTTGAAGTCGCGCACCAGTTCGCCCAGTTCGTCGCGCCGCCGTTCCATGGGCGCGCCGGCGCGGGCCGAGAGGTCACCTTCCGCCAATTTGCGCGCCGCCTGGCGCAGGCGCAGGATGGGCCCGGTCAGGTAGCGCGCCAGCAGGTAGCAGATGAGGCCGGAGATGAGGACGGCCACGATCCAGCGCTGGATGTTGCGGCTGGCCAGCAGACGATAGGCGCCCATGGGGCCGCGCGGCATCTCCGCCACCAGGATGTACACCCGCCCCGAAGGGCCCAAGGTCCGCTGGGCGGCGATGGCATGGTTGTTTTCGATGGTGAAAGCGGGCGCGCCGTTGACGCCCGCGTGCGGCGCCAGCTTCTGCGCCGTCTTCGACGCCGCCCCGGCAATCGGCCGCCCCTGCTCGTCGAACAGGGCGGTGTGGATGTGCGAGGAGGCCTCCAGCCGCTGCAGATAATTATTGAGGGCCACCAGGCCGTAGCGGTCCAGCTCCTCGGCCGCCGATTGCGCGTACAGCGCCAGGGCATCGCTGGTGGCGCCGCGCCAGCGGGAGACGATCACCTCCGGCTGCAGTCCCCAGGTGATGATCAGTGCACCGCCCACCAGCACCATGGTTACCCAGAACCAGAGGAAGATTTTCAGGAAGAGGCTGCGCACGCTAGCGTTCCTCCTCGCCGGCGCCGGACAGGCCCGCGCTTGGCCGGCTGGGCTGGTCGCTGGACCGCGTGAAGACGTAGCCGACGCCGCGAATGGTCTTGATGCGCTCGGTGCCGTCGCTATCGCCGAGCTTCTTGCGCAGTTTGCTGACATGCATGTCGATGCTGCGGTCGTAGGGCATGAACTTGCGCCCCAGCACCGTCTGCGCAAGCTGGTCGCGGGTGACCACCTGGCCGGCCGCCCGCATCAGGGCTTCCAGCATGCCGAATTCCACCGAGGTCAATTCCACCGGCTCGCCGGCGCGGCGCACGGTGCGCGCCGCCGGGTCCAGCTCCACGTCGCCGACGGTAATCTTCTCCAAAGGAGGCGTCGACGGGGTTTGCGAGCGCCGCAGGATGGCGCGGATGCGGGCCAGCAGCTCGCGCGGGTTGAAGGGCTTGGGCAGGTAGTCGTCGGCGCCGATCTCCAGCCCGACAATGCGGTCCACATCGTCGCCGCGCGCGGTCAGGATGAGCACCGGCACGCGCGACTCCGCCCGCAGCCGACGCAGCACTTCCAGGCCGCTCATCCCCGGGAGCATGACGTCCAGGATGACGATGACGTGCTCGCCCGCCAGCGCCCGCTTCAGACCCTGCTCGCCGTTGTGCACCGCTTCCGCGTCGAAGCCCTCGGGCGTCAGGTACTCCGCCACCAGTTCGCAGAGTTCCACGTCGTCATCGACAATCAGCACACGTTCCATGGCTGAGCCTTAACCTTATACTCGCCTATTCGCCGCACCCAACTACTAACTCCCAACTACTAACTCCGAGCCACTGCCTTTACAAACATTTACGTTCCCTTGACGCACTTTTTACCCTATCGATCGCCGGGTGGAGTTTTACTGGTACCACGATAAGGTGCTCAGCCCAAGACCCGGGCACCTTCAGGGCGGGCAGCGGCTGGACGGCGCCTCCTGAACCAGCCGCTGACCAGTGGGATCGGCGGTCCCTTCAGCAGCTCCTCCGAACGAGTGCTTCCGGGGGCCGCCTTCCCGCAAACATCGTGCGCCGGCGCGCTGGTGCCGGCAGGGGCGAAGGACGAAAACACCCGCATCGAGAATCGCCGCCCGGCCCTATCCCCCGCATTTACAAACTTTTACTCCCGAATGACCGACTCTTTACTCCTGCTCTGCCCGCACTCGTGTCCAATCAAGTGAGCACGGGAGAAATCTTATGAAGCACCTCAAGAGCAAGTGGATCATCGCCGCGGCGGTGGTTATCGCGGTGGTTGTGCTGGCGGCCTTCGATTTCGGGCGCACCCCCGCGCCGCAGTATTTCACCTCCAAGGTGGAACGCGGCGACATTCATGACGTGGTCGAGGCCACCGGCACCATCAACGCGGTCACCACCGTCCAGGTCGGCTCCCAGGTTTCCGGCACCATTTCCAGACTTTACGCCGACTTCAACTCGCACGTGAAGAAGAACCAGGTGATTGCGGAAATCGATCCCTCGCTCTTCCGCGGAGCGTTGCTGCAGACGCAGGCCGATCTTCAGGACGCGCGCGCCAACCTGGCCGCCGCCAAGGCGGGCCTGGTGAAAGCGCAAGCAACGGCCGAGCAGACCTCGGCCGACTACGCCCGCAACGCCGCCCTGGCCAAGGAAGGGGTGGTGGCGCAGCAGCAGCTCGACCAGGCCAAGGCCAATAACGACAGCGCGCAGGCCGCGGTCAATGCCGCCAAGGCGCAGGTCACCCAGGCCGGGGCGCAGGTTTCGCAGAAAGCGGCGGCGGTTTCGGTGTCCCAGACCAACCTGGACCACACCATCATCCGTTCGCCCATCGACGGCACGGTGGTGGCGCGCAACATCGACGTCGGCCAGACCGTGGCTGCCTCCTTGCAGGCGCCGACCCTGTTCAACATCGCCCAGGACCTTACCAAGATGCAGGTCTATGCCGCCACCGACGAAAGCGACGTGGGGCAAATGAAGGTGGGACAGCCGATCAGCTTCAAGGTGGACGCTTTTCCCAGCGACACCTTCCACGGCGTGATTTCGCAGGTCCGCATGAACCCAACCACGGTGCAGAACGTGGTGACCTACAACACCATCGTCGATTTCGATAACCCGCAAACCAAGCTGTTTCCGGGCATGACCGCCTACGTCACCATTCCCGTGGCCAGCGCCACCAACGTGGTGAAGGTTCCCAACGGCGCGCTGCGCTTTACCCCCGACCTGAAGCCCGAACAGCTCGCCGCGCTCGAGCAGCAGGCGGGCATTGCGCCCAAGGCCTCGCGGCAGGCCAAAGCGCACAACCCACAGGCAGGCGCGAAGGCGAACGCCCAGCAGCCGCACGTGGCGGCGCAGGACACGGGCATGGTGTGGAAGCTGACCGCCGACAACAAGCTTGTTCCGGTGCAGATGAAGACCGGCATCACCGATCACACCTTTACCCAGGTGGCGCAGGTGCTGCACGGCTCCGTCAATCCGGGCGACCAACTGGTGATCGGCTCGGCCTCGGCGGCGAAGGCCTCCGGTGGCGCAGCCGCTCCGGGCATGGGAGCGCCGCGCATGCACTGAACGGTCGGCGGTCGACGGTCAACCGTCGGCGGCCGCAACCGAAAACCGAAAACCGAAAACCGATAACTGAGAACCGAAAACCGAGAACGCAAATGGCAACCCTTACCAAACCCGAATTCGAAATCGAGCCCCAGGCCAACGCCGGCGTCATCCGCATCGAGGACGTGCACAAGTACTACGACCTGGGCGAAACCAAGGTCCACGCGCTGCGCGGCGTCTCGCTGGACATCAACCGCGGGGAGTTCGTCGCCATCATGGGCGCCAGCGGCTCCGGCAAGTCCACGCTGATGAACCTGCTGGGCTGCCTGGACAAGGCCAGCAGCGGCCGCTACCTGCTCAACGGCACCGACGTTTCCGAGCTCGACAAGCCGGCGCTGGCCGCCATCCGCAACCGCGAGATCGGCTTCGTTTTCCAGGGCTTTAACCTGCTGGCGCGCACCACCGCGCTGGAGAACGTGGAGCTGCCGACCCTGTACGCCCGTTTGGACAAGGACGAACGCAGCCGGCGCGCCGTGCGCGCCCTGCAGATGGTGGGCCTCGGCGACCGCATGGAGCACTTTCCCTCGCAGCTTTCCGGCGGACAGCAGCAGCGCGTCGCCGTGGCGCGGGCGCTGGTGAACCAGCCCTCCATCCTGCTGGCCGACGAGCCCACGGGGAACCTGGACAGCCGCACCTCGGTGGAGATCATGCAGATTTTCCAGGAGCTGAACGACCAGGGCCTGACCATCGTGCTGGTCACGCACGAGCCCGACATTGCGCATTTTGCCAAGCGGAGCATCATTTTTCGCGACGGCAAGATTCGCCGCGACGACGCGGTCCAGGATCGGCCCCGCGCCGCCGACGTTTTGCTGAAGATGCCGACCTTGGAAGACTAAGAGCATTTGCAATCGGGTAATTTGTAATTGGCAATTTGCCCAGGTACGAAGGCGGGCAGAAAACGGACAGGAAAATTACAAATTACAAATTGCAGATTACAAATGTACGATTGGGTTAGCTATATGGACTTCGCCGCAACTCTAAAAATCGCTCTTCGCGCCCTGGCCCGCAACAAGATGCGCTCGGTGCTGACCATGCTGGGCATCATCATCGGCGTGGGCGCGGTGATCGCCATGGTTGGCGTCGGGCAAGGCGCTTCGCAGGCGGTGCAGGACCGCATTTCCGCCATGGGCACCAACCTGCTTGTTCGTCTCCAGCGGCACCGTCACGCGCGGCGGATTGCGCATGGGCTGGGGCCAGACCAAGACCCTCATCTACGCCGACATGAAGGCCATCGAGCGCGAGATTCCCACCGTGGCCACCGCCGCGCCCGGCGCCGCCAGCAGCGCGCAGGTGGTGTACGAAAACCAGAACTGGTTTACCCGCGTCACCGGCACCGAGCCGCAATATTTCCAGATCCGCGACTGGCCCATGGCCGAGGGTTCCAACTTCAGCCAGGACGACGTCACCCGGGCGGCCAACGTCGCCGTCATCGGCAATACCGTCCGCCAGAACCTGTTCGGCGCCACCGACCCCATCGGCGCCACCATTCGCATTGGCAACCTGCCCTTCCAGGTGGTGGGCGTGCTCTCCGCCAAGGGACAGTCGGGCATGGGCCAGGACCAGGACGACGCCATCATGGTCCCCATCACCACCCTGCAGAAGAAAATCACCGGGCAGGACTGGCTGCAGTTCATCATGGTTTCCGCGGTTTCGCAGCCGGCCACCTACGCCGCCCAGCAGCAGATCACCTCGCTGCTGCGCGACCGCCACCGCATCCGTCCCGGACAGGACGACGATTTCTTTGTCCGCAACCTGGCCGACATCGCCGAACTGGCCGACCAGTCTTCGCGGGTGATGACCCTGCTGCTGGCCTCCATTGCCGGCGTCTCGCTGATCGTGGGCGGCATCGGCATCATGAACATCATGCTGGTGTCGGTCACCGAGCGCACCCGCGAGATCGGCATCCGCATCGCCATCGGCGCCACCGAGCAGGACGTGCAGCGCCAGTTCCTGAGCGAATCGGTGGTGCTCAGCCTGATCGGCGGCGCCATCGGCATCCTGGTCGGGTATCGGCTCCTCCATCGTGATCACCAAAACCCTGGGCTGGGCGGTGCTGATTTCGCCCATGGCGATCTTCGCGGCCGTGATCTTCTCCATGGCGGTGGGCATCTTCTTCGGCTTCTATCCGGCGAGGAAGGCCGCGAGGCTGGACCCGATCGAAGCGCTGCGGTTCGAATGAGGTGGTTTTCCAAACCATTCTCTGGTTGGAGCGGGCGTATCACAAATGGCGCGTCCACTTCTTGACAAGGATTAAAAACTGCGGGTACCAAGCACGGTGTCGAGCAGTTTCTGCTGGGCACGATGAAGCGCGTGCCATCTGTACGTCATTGAAATAGTTTAGGTATCCACGCTGACCCTTGGCCGCATTACACCCGCGACAGAGGACCACAATGTTCAGGCGGATTGTCTTATCAGCGGCAATTAAGACGAAATTGCCACCTTCGTTCTTCGAAAGACCATAATGGTCAAATGTGAGATCGTGACCGGTGCCACAGAAGACGCAGCAGTGATCGAAGGCAGCGAAAATCTTATCCTCGATCTTTCGAAAGTAGTTATCCAGTGCATTCCCGCGGCGGTAGTCTTCGGACCGGATGTGATATTTCCTTCTATCAAAGTCAACGTTAAGTTGCTAACCGCTGCGTTACAGAACTTCTCATGTTCTACAGCATTACGCCGTTTCTCTGCCTCCACAGCGTTTCGATAGAGCTGCGCAGCCAAGAAGCGTTTCTTGGCCTTCTTGAGTATTTTCGATCCTTCGGTCTAGGTGACCTTGCTCTTCTATTCCAGGCTGCGCAACTCTCTCCTGAGCAGTTCAATGCGGTCTTGCTTTGACCGAAGAGCAGAGTTCCGATCACGCGAAAATCGACTTGTTCCAACCGCCAAGTTCAACAGTTTTGGCGGCCACCAAGGCGATTGGCTCTCCAAAATGCGCACGAATATCAGTGTAACTCTCGTTCGAGAGGTTCGATTTCAGTCGGGAAGAGTTGCTAACCGAGCGTTCGGGATTTTCGGAGCAAGGCGCCTTAGGAGATCCTCAATCGGTTCTTGACTGTCTAATCTAGCCTTCCAGTAACATACGGAACATTGTGTCCATCTGTTAAACCGCGCACTCTCACTTAGCTCAGTGCCGTCAAGACCGGCAGACGCGGTGTCGATCTCTTGTATCAGTAATCATATGGCACGAGGCGCAAATATCTCTCAGGCGACAAAGCTCTAAACAGCGGGTTTCGAGGCCACCGACACTTCCCCCGCTCCTTACGTGTCGGCTTTACCTTGATCTCCACGTCCTGCCCAGCGCGGCAAGGAAATCCATGAGCCGCTCGACCGAAAACGCCCCCGCCCGGTTCCGCATCAGCGCCGAAACGTGAGGCTGCTTGATCCCCAGGATCTTTCCCGCCGCGTTTCGCGTCAGCCCTCGCTGCTGGATCAGCCGGTAAATCTGCAAGGTAAGCTTCGCTTTCAACAGTTCCCGCTCCGGGTGCCGAAGGCCCAGGTCGGCAAAAACATTCCCGCTGCTGATTTCCGCTTTCGTCCTCGTCGGGTTTTTCTTCTTCTTTGTCACCTTGGCCTGGCCTATGTCGCGCTTGTGCTAATCATATACAGAGTCAACGGTGGCCGGCACTTACCCGTCGGGTGCCCCACCCTTCGCGGTTCTCAAAGGGTGGGATTAGCCTGATCGCGCAGTACTCTGGTAATCAACTTCCACATCTGCCGTAACCGCCGCGCCTTGGATTCTCCTTGTGTCTTCTCCTGGAACCGCTATCCTCTTTCTGCGCCCAGTGCGCAAGAGAGGGTTGGTGTCGACCAACCCGCTCCGTTTAGCTCTTTGACAACTCAACCGCGTTTCGAAGTCGTCTTCGGCCTCGCTCCAGCGTCCGATAAAGCGCCAGGTAACCTGCAGGTATCCCACGGTTACCGTCACGGTATCCGTCGCGTAACTCGCTGATTTCATTAGAAAGCAGCAAGCAAGAGGGGGAGGGGGGTGGGTATCGTATAAGGTTTACTGATTTGTAATCATCGCGAGCGAACACAACCCCCATCAGCATCGCATAAGTTGGCCACTCGCAAAGCACTCCCTCGACTCGTGCGCCCCGAAGCCTGTCGCCGGGAGCTGGCGCCTTGCGCCTTCTCTCACCTTACCGTCAGCACTGGACAATGGGCGTCGCACACTACCCGATGCGCCGTGGTCCAGGGCAAATGGGTGGCCACGAACACCGACTGGCTGTGCAGCCCGAGCACGATCAGGCTGGCGTCCTGCGTCTGGGCCACGCGCACAATAACCTCGGCCGGAATACCCAGTTCGACGACCACCTCCGGCTCGGTTCCGGCAGGCACGACGTGCCGCAGCACCTGGCGCGATTCCTCCAGTTCATGGTCGACATAAGCGGTCGAGCCATACTTGTCGTAGGGGACCGCCGAGGCCAGCACGTGCAGGAAGGTGATGGAGCACTGGTGCTGCTGCGCCAGCGTGGTCACGTAGGGCAGGGCGTGCAAGGACGCGGGCGACAGGTCGGTGGCGAACAGCAAACGTCGCAGCCCGCCGACGTCCATGCACTCTGGCATAACGTGCGGGCCCACGGTCATCACCGGGCGGGCGGCGCGCCGGAACACCTCTTCGGCCACCGAACCGAGGACCAGCTTCTTCAGCCCTTCGCGGCCGTGCGTGCCCACTACCACCAGGTCGACGTCGTGGTCCTCGATGATCTTTTCCAGCGCGGGCCAGAGATCGCCTTGCAGGAGCATGGTGTCGGCTTCAAGGCCCGCCATCTCGGGCGTCGAGATGGCCTGCTTCAAACGGAACTGCGGATTCTTCGCCGCGGGCAGGGCATAGGCCGGCGCGGCATCCATGGGGACGGGCAGCAGTGGCTCCCAGGGGATAACATGGGTCACGAAGATCGTGCTCTTGGCCTGCCGTGCCAGCGAGGCGGCGCAGTGCAGCGCGACCCCGGAACACGGCGAAAAGTCGGTTGGGACCAGGATGTTTCGGAGGGAAACAAGAGGCAGCGCGCTTACAGCGGCCATGGGACACCTCCTCAACCGCGGTGCGAGAGGCACCCGTTCTGCTGTCCTTATGATAAGCGCGTTGGCTCCGCTTTCTCGGTGACCAGGCTCACGCGCCGCTTCCCGCTGTCCTATTTCGGCACTGGTTTCGGCCGTGCCCCTGCGGCCATTCCGGGAAAAAGCCGGCGCGATATTTCATGCCGGCGGCAGGTCCAGGCCGCGTCCGCGCTCCTAGAATTAGGGTAGCAGCGGTTCAATCACCGCCTGGATTGGGGGGCCGCCATGGAACTGCGACTGACGTTGGACGAAGAACATCTGGTGGCCGATATTCTGCAGCAGTACCGGCGAGAGCTGGTGATGGAGATATCGCACACCGATCACCACGAATTCAAATCGAGATTGCAAAAGCGGAAGCAACTGCTGGAAGGAGTGCTGGAGAAGCTCGGGGTCTCTCAGTTCGCCGCGAATTGACAAGTCTATCAACCAGCGGCACTCGCGAGGCGCGCCATGGAATTCGCACCCAGGAAAATTTTGTCCTTGCTGGACTTGAGCCCGGCCTCGGCCACGGTGCTCGACTGGAGCCGGCTTTTCGCGGAGAAATTCGCCGCCCAGTTGCAAATCCTGCACGTGATGTGGCCTCCGGTTCCCCGCGCCGTCACCCAGGACGAGGGGGAGGTTCTGCTGGAGGAGTACGAAGAGCGCCGGGTCGAGCTGCTGCGCTCCATCCGCGCCCAGGCCGGGGAAGCGCTCGGCCAGGAGATTCGCTTCGAGGTGGGAGTCGGGGTCGGACACCCGGTGAAGGTGGTGCTCGAACACATCGCCCAGTCGCGCCCGGAGCTGATCGTGCTCGGCAGCCATGGGCACGACGGCATGGCGCGTTCGCTGCTGGGATCGGTGGCGGAGAACGTGGTTCGCGAATCGGCCTTTCCGACGCTGGTGGTGAAACCCCGGGAATCGTCTCCCGGCCGGACCGCGCTGGGCCGCGTCTTGTGTCCGGTGGACCTGACGCGCGTCGCCACCCAGGCGCTGGACGCCTCGGCCAGCCTGGCCGCCGCCTTCGGCGCCAGCCTGCAAGTCTTCCGCGTGCTGCCCGAGGGCGCAAAAGACCCGCAAGCGGCACTGGCCTCGCTGCGCGAGTGGGTGCCGGAGGTGGTGCGGCAGCGCTGTCCGGTGGAGGAAACCGTCCACTGCGGCGACACCGCCGAACAGATCGTTGTTTTTGCCCGCCAGCACGCGGTGGACCTGGTGGTGGTGGGAGCGGAGCCGCGCCGCTTCCTGGAATTCACGGTGATGGGGCGCACCACGGAGCGCATCCTGCGGCACGGGCCGTGCCCGGTTTTGCTGCTGCGGATGGAATCACAGAGCAATTGAGCGCTCCCCGGATTCGCTTTTGCATCAGCGGTAGAATCACCACCATGGTTTCTCCGATCACGCTTATGCCCGGCTGATCCTGAAAATGATGGTCGGCTATCGTTTGATGAGCAAAAAACAGACGGAGAGCAAGATGAAGAACTTCGTTTTCGGCGTCCTGATCACGCTACTGTGCATCGCGGGCGGCGTGTATAGCTATTTCGCCGGCGGCTATGCGCCGGTGGCCACGGCCGCGAAGGCCATGCCGTTTGAAACCAAGCTGGCCAACATGGGACTGGAGGCGCGGATCGAAAAGGAAGCGCCGAAAGGGGTTGTCGGTGTGTTCGACGAAGCCAGCATGATGGCCGCCGCCGATGTCTACAAAAACCATTGCGCCGTCTGTCATGGACTGCCGGGCCAGCCGCCCACCGCCATCGCCCGCGGCGAATATCCCAAGCCTCCGCAACTGTTCCACGGCCACGGGGTGACCGACGATCCGCCAGGCGAAACCTACTGGAAGGTAGCCAATGGAATCCGGCTCACCGGCATGCCGGCCTTCAGGCCGTCGCTTAACGACACCCAAATGTGGCAGGTCAGCCTGCTGCTGAAGAACGCCGACAAGCTGCCCGCCTCCGTGCAGCAGCAACTGGGCGGGCCGGTGCAGATGCAGAGCGGCGGCGGCGCGCATGAGCATACGCACTGACAGCCGCTGCCTGGGTGCATGAACTCGGCCGCCGCGCGGCGAATCCACGCGGCTGAAAACCCGCCTCACGGGGCCAGCCTCGCCTCTATAATCGAAGTTCCGCCATGCCCGTCACCTTGGACCAGATCGTGGCCGCTGCCCGCCGGCGTGTTGCCGCCGAGTTGCCGCTGGCCAACCGCGCCGAGCTGGCCAAACGCGCCGCCGAACATGCTCCCCGGGGATTTGCGGCGGCGCTGCGCCGAGCCTCGGCCGCCGGTCCGGCGGTGATTGCCGAGCTGAAGTGGGCTTCGCCCTCGCGCGGGGTGCTGCGCGGCAGCTTTCACGCTGCCGGTCTTGCCTTGCAACTGGCGGAGGCGGGCGCCGCGGCGCTCTCGGTGCTTACCGAGGAGGAGCACTTCCGCGGCTCGCTTGCTTTCCTTGCGGAAGCCTCCGCCGCCGTTGGCGTGCCTTGCCTGCGCAAGGACTTCATCGTCGACGAGTTCCAGTTGCTGGAAGCGCGCGCCCATGGCGCCGACGCGGTGCTGCTGATTGTCGCCGCGCTCACCGAAAGCGAGCTTCGCCGCCTGCACGCCGTGGCGCGCGAGTTCGCGCTCGACGTGCTCTGCGAGGTCCATGATGAGGATGAGCTGGGGCTGGCGCTCGACCTGGGCTTCGAAGTCATCGGCGTGAACAGCCGCGACCTGCGTACCTTCCGGGTTGACCTGAACACCGCCCTGCGCCTGGGACGCAATATTCCTCCCGGCGTGGTGAAGGTGGCGGAGAGTGGGATTCGGTCGGGCGCGGATATTCGCCGCCTGCGCGATGCCGGCTATGATGCGTTCCTTATCGGCGAATCGCTGATGCGGGCCGAATTTCCGGGAGAGGCATTACAGGAGCTTCTTCGTAGCGCGCGGGAGGCGCTCGACAACGCGTGAAGCTCGTCAACAAAGAGAACTATGTTCATCACTTGACGCGCGCCGACGCATTCTACTTGACAATGCAATTGGTGGGCGGTGATCCGGAGTATTCTGGTGGTGGGGCATACGCAACCGCCATTCCACTGCTTGCAGTGCATGCCGGTATCTCGATGGCAGATGCTCTCCTCGTTTTCCATCGAGGGAAACGCGGAAACGACCCGAACCACCAAGAAAGCGTACGCGAACTCAAGGTTTTGTGCTCGGAAATGCGCTTGGACAATGCTGGCGTGTCGCACTACGCATGGTTAGTTCAGAATAAAACGAACCTTGTCTACGACGATCACCGCACCGACTACGAGGAGCATATTAAGAAAGCAGCACTGCACGCGGAACGGTTTGTCAGGTGGGTTTTCACGACCTTTCCTGATCTCGCCCGGTCCTCGAATCTGGAGCAGCAATGAAAGCACGACAGGCATCTACACGCCGGCCAGCGCAGACAACCGGGCGGAGGATGGAGTTGCGCGCACGAGATGCCGTCGCGCGCCTTATGCTCCAACGGTTGGTTGTGCCCAACGTCTACTTCGACGCGGCTTGGCCATCCCCCCCCAACACGGTAGATATGGTTGCCATAGATCGGGCAGGTGCGGGTGACGTTCACGTCTTTGAGTTCAAAAGCGCGGCCAGTGGAACGCGGGCACATGTGCAGCGACTTCTTGCAATGCCCGGACACTACCGGTGGCTGGTGGTGGTGAGCCGTTCCTACGAAGAACCGGCCTCGGTGAGGAAGAGCATGTTAGACGCGCCAAAGGGCATGGGTCGAATCGGGCTCATCGAAGTGGAGCAGGATCGCAGCGACGAACTTCATGGCCGCGTCACGGTGCCAGCAGAGCGGTTCGGTGGGTCTTTCTATGATCTCGCGGACCAATTCACCGCCGCGACCAAACCATACATGGCACGCTGAAATCATGATCTGGATCAAGATCTGCGGCACCACCAATCGCCAAGACGCGCTGGCTGCGGTCGAAGCGGGCGCGAATGCGGTGGGCTTCGTCTTCGCGCCCAGCCCGCGCCGCGTGGAGCCGGAAATCGCGGAGGAGATCGCCGCCGCGTTGCCGCCGGAGGTGGACAGGGTCGGCGTGTTCGCCAACCAGGCAAGTGAGCGCATCGAGGCCGTCGCGCGCCGCGTGGGACTCAGCATCGTGCAACTGCATGGCGACGAAACTCCCGACTTCGCCCGCCGCCTGGCGCATGGGGATCAAGGCCGCACCGCTTTTCGCGTCTTCAAGGCGGTCTCGGTCGCGCCGGGTGTCGAGGGCGCGTTGCGCGACTTCGCCGATGGCGACACGGTGGACGGCCTGCTGCTCGATTCCGCCGTCTTGCGCGCGGCCTGCATGGGACAGGGAACGGAGCTGGTGCGCGGCGGAACCGGCGTCGCCTTCGATTGGCATTATGCGGCCGAGTTCATGCCCGCGATC
The DNA here is from genome assembly GCA_963740615.1 of Terriglobia bacterium. Classification (GTDB taxonomy): domain Bacteria; phylum Acidobacteriota; class Terriglobia; order Terriglobales; family Acidobacteriaceae; genus JAIQGF01. Next base: position 138,823 of record CAVUEZ010000001.1, on the reverse strand, counting down.
GCGCAGCGCACCCGCGTGATTCTCGCCGGAGGCCTGTCGCCGGCGAATGTCGCCCAGGCGGTGCGCATGCTGCGACCCTGGGGCGTGGATGTGTGCAGCGGCGTGGAATCCGCGCCCGGCAGGAAGGATCATGCGAAGGTTCGAGCTTTTGTAGATGCGGTGCGCGGGTATCCCATAGCCGAGGGTGCCCGATCCTGCCCGGGTTTGGCAGATCTGGGTTTTTCCGCTTACGCTGGCTAACTATGTCATCCCTAGCCAAAACTCGCACCATTCCCGGCCGCTTCGGCGCCTATGGCGGACGCTACGTCCCGGAGACGCTGGTCGCCGCGCTGGAGGAACTGGAGTCGGCCTACAACCGCGCGCGCCGCGACAAGAAGTTCCAGCGCGAGCTTGATTACCTGCTCAAGCAGTATGCCGGACGTCCCACGCCGCTGTTCTTCGCCCGCCGGCTGAGCGAAAAATTCGGCGGCGCGCGCATTTACCTGAAGCGCGAAGACCTGCTCCACACCGGCGCGCACAAGATCAACAACTGCCTCGGGCAGGCGCTGCTGGCGCGGCGCATGGGCAAGCACCGCATCATCGCCGAAACCGGCGCCGGCCAGCACGGCGTCGCCACCGCCACCGTGTGCGCGCTGTTCGGCTTCGAGTGCGTGGTCTACATGGGCACCGAAGACATGCGCCGCCAGGAGCTGAACGTCTTCCGCATGAAGCTGCTGGGCGCGGAGGTGCGCGGCGTCGATTCCGGCTCGCGCACGCTGAAAGACGCCATCAACGAAGCCATGCGCGACTGGGTCACCAACGTCCGCACCACGCACTACCTGCTGGGCAGCGTGCTGGGCGCGCATCCCTATCCCGACGATGGTGCGCGATTTCCATCGCGTCATCGGCCGCGAAGCGCGCACGCAGATTCTGAAGCGCCGAAGGCAGGCTGCCCACGGCGATCATCGCCTGCGTCGGCGGCGGCTCCAACGCCATCGGCATCTTCTACGACTTCATCAAGGACAAGCGAGGTGAAGCTGATCGGCGTGGAAGCCGGCGGCCGCGGCGCGCGCTGGGCGACCACGCCGCGCGTTTCGACGGCGGCGTCGCCGGGCGTGCTTGCAAGGGACATTCTCTTACGTGCTGCAGGACGAAGCCGGCCAGATCGCGCCACCCACTCGGTTTCCGCCGGACTCGACTATCCCGGCGATCGGCCCCGAGCACGCCTGGCTGCACGATCAAGGGCCGCGCCGAGTACGTGTCGGCACGCGATCAGGAAGCGCTCGACGCCTGCATGTTGCTGGCGCGGACCGAAGGCATCATTCCCGCGCTGGAGTCGGCGCACGCGGTCGCCGAATGCGTGAAGCGCGCGCCGAAGATGACGAAGTCCGACATCGTGATCGTGAATATCTCCGGGCGCGGCGATAAGGATATCGGGATTCTGCGGGAGAATCTGACGTTCTGAGGACGAGTTAGCGGTCGAGGGGTAATGTCGCGTGTGGCAACTCAATAGAACTTGTTTGCAGCGGAATGGGAGGCGAGATCCAGCGCCGCAGGACTCACGACCGCACAGGAACCGTCGATAGCGGCCATAGCCAAACTGCTTCGCGCGCAGTTAGCGATGACAACTTGATTGACAAACATTGCATAACTGACAATCTAGGAATTGCGACTAAAGGCCAGTTGCCAATCGTCTTCAAGCACCAACCCGGCCTCGTCGCCTACATCACCTGCGGCGATCCCATCTCGCGACGTATCGCGCGATGTCGCGCTCGCCGCCATCGACGCCGGCGCCGACGTCATCGAACTCGGGGTGCCCTTCAGCGATCCCGTCGCCGACGGCCCGGTTATCCAGCGCGCCAGCGAGCGGGCGCTGCGCATGGGCACCAACCTCGAGCGCGTTTTGAAGGTTGCACGCGAAATCCGCGAGCAGTCGCAACGCCGGCCTGATTATCTTTTCTTATCTCAATCCCATCCTGCAGTTTGGGATTGGACCGTTTCTGCGCCGCCGCCGCCGATGCCGGGCGTGGACGGCGCGCTGGTCACCGATCTTCCGGTCGAAGAGGCGGGGGATATCTGCGCGCACATGAAGGCGCCGCGACTCTGGCACCGATCTTCCTGGCCGCGCCCACCAGCACCGATCAGCGCCTGCGCAGCATCGCCCGACATTTCGCGCGGCTTCGTGTATGCCATCTCACGCACCGGCATTACCGGCACGCGCCAGGAGCTGGCCGCCGACGCGCGTCAGTTGGTCGAACGCCTGCGCCGTTTCACCCATTTGCCGATTGCGGTCGGATTTGGCATTTCCACGCCCGAGCAATTCGCCGAGGTCGGGAGTTTCGCCGACGCCGCGTGGTCGGCAGCGCCATCGTGCAGACGATGGAAAAAATCCGGGGCGGGAAGCGCGCGGCTGTGGCAGAATTGGTGAAGCAGCTCTCAGCTCTCAGCCATTAGCTGCAGCTTTAATGGCTAGGCTCGACTGCCGGCACGAAGCTAGCGGTTTCGACTTCAGGCATCGGACGGGTTGAGTTAAAGGCTGAGAGCTACAGCTGAGAGCTCCTATGGATATCGCGGATTGGCGTACGAAGATCGACGAACTGGATCGCAAACTGGTGGAACTGATCAACCAGCGCGCGCAGTGCGCCCAGGAGATTGGGCGGCTGAAGCGCAACTCCGATGCCCGATTTACGAGCCGGACCGCGAGCGGAGTGATCTTCCGAGAATATGCGCACGCCAATGGCGGGCCCTTGCGGACGCGATTTGCGCCAGATCTACGAGCGCCTGGTCGACGTGATGCGCAGATTCAGAGGAAGAGATGGTCCCGCAGCAGAAGCCGCGGCCAGCACGGTACGGAGATTCGAAGCGCGAAGTCAACGACTGAAGTTTGCGTCCGAGCGTCCGCACGGAGAACTCGTCAGCGCTGAGCAAAGCGAAAGGCTGTTACGCAGCGAAACGCGAAGCTGCGAGCTGACAGCGAGTGAACTCATGATCGTCGCGATGCTGGAACACGCCACCGAAGACCAGATCCAGGACGTCACCGACCACCTGATGCGCATGGGCTTTGCCGTGCATCGCACCACCGGCGCGCGGCAGACGGTGCTGGCGCGGTCGGCAAGCGCATCGACTTCGACACCCGCGACCTCGAGGTGCTGCCCGGCGTCCAGCGCGTCCATCGCATCAGCGCGCCCTACAAGCTGGCGGGGCAGCAGTTCCGCCCGACACGACACCATCGTCAAGTTCGCCAATGGGATCGAGTCGGCGGCAAGGAAGTGGTGGTGATGGCCGGCCCGTGCTCGGTCGAGTCGCGGGAGCAACTCTTCACCGCCGCCGAGCAGGTCGCGCAAGGCCGGCGCCAGGGTCCTGCGCGGCGGCGCCTTCAAGCCGCGCATCTCGCCTATTCCTTTCAGGGCATGGGCCTGGAAGGGCTGAAGCTGCTGCGGGAAGCCGGCGATCGCTACAGCCTGCTGGTGATCAGCGAGGTCATGGAGATCTCGCAGATTCGACTCATGCTGCCCTATGTCGACATCTTCCAGGTGGGCGCGCGCAACATGCAGAACTTCAACCTGCTGCGCGAACTCGGCAAGGTGCGCAAGCCGGTGCTGATGAAGCGCGGCATCGCCGCCACCATCGAGGAGATGCTGCTCTCCGCCGAGTACATCATGTCCGGCGGAAACTACGAGGTCATCCTCTGCGAACGCGGCATCCGCACCTTCGAGACCTATACGCGCAACACCATGGACATCTCCGCCATTCCCATCGTGCACAAGCTGTCGCACCTGCCCATCTGACCTCCGATCCCTCGCACGGCACCGGGCTGCGCGACAAAGTTGCGCCCATGGCGTGCGCCTCGGTCGCCGCCGGCGCCGACGCCCTCCTGATCGAGGTGCACTCCGATCCCGACCAGGCGCTCTCCGACGGCGCCCAGTCGCTGTATCCCGCAACAGTTCGCCGAACTTGATGGACCAGTTGCGCATGATCGCTCCGGCGGTCGGCCGCACCATCGCGTGACCGCTCTCCACGTCTGTCATCCTGAGCGAGTTCCAACGCGCCCTGCCCTTGGGCGCGTTGTGACCGAGTCGAAGGACCCCGGGTTCGCATGGCAGCGTTCGCAATCTGAACGGCTTTTTCCCAGGAACGTCGCAAAGAAAACATTCTTCATTCTTAATTCTTAATTCTTAATTCTTAATTCTTAATTCCTCCGCCCCCTCTGTGGTTAAATCCCAGCCATGCGCCAGATCACCATCCTCGGCACCGGGCTCATCGGCGGCTCGCTCGCGCTGGCGCTGAAGAAGCGGGGTTTCACCGGCCGGATTGCCGGCTGCGACCGCGCCTCGGTACTGGCGCAAGCGGAAGCGCGCGGCATCATCGACTTCGGCAACCCGGATCCGCCGGAGGCTTGCCGCGGCAGCGACGTGGTGGTGCTGGCCACGCCCGTGGGCGCGATCATTGATTTGCTGGAGCGGCTAGGGCCGCTGCTGCCGCCGGAAACCTTGCTCACCGACGTGGGCAGCACCAAGGCCGAGGTTGTCGCCCGCGCCGGCGACATTTTTGGCGAGCGCGTCGCTGAGCGTTTTCTCGCCGGCCATCCCATGGCGGGGAAAGAGAACAGCGGCGTCCAGCAGGCGGATGCGGACCTTTTTGCGGGGGCGGTCTGGCTGTTCACGCCCATGCCGGGCCAGAACATTCGACGCGGCCGCGCCGATGATTACGTGCGTTGGGTGGAGCGCATCGGCGCGCGCGTGATCGAGATGGACGCCGAACGGCAGGACCGGCTCTGCGCCTGGGTCAGTCACCTGCCGCAGATGCTCTCCACCGCGCTCGCCGCCACGCTGGAGGAAGAACTCGGCCCCGATCCCGACCTGCAGGCCATCGGCGGGCGCGCCCTGCGCGAGATGACCCGCCTGGCGCGCAGCCCTTACAGCATGTGGCGCGATATCGCGCTCACCAACACCGCCAATATCCAGGAGGCGCTGCTGCGGCTGGAGCAGCGGCTGGCCCACCTGCGCGAAAATCTGCGCAACCGCGAACTGGAGGCGGAGTTCGAAACCGCCCGCCGCTTCCGCAAGGAATAATCGGCTCTCGAATCTGCCGGAAGATCACGCCTTGCGCCGCTGCGCCACAGAGGACACGGAGGGAGGTTTTTTCTTGGCGCTCTCGGAGGCTTTTCTGGCACGAGAACTTTTTGCTGCTCTTTTTGTTGCTCCTGATCTCGCTTTCGTCCTGGTTTTTCGTGCCCTTGTTTTCTCTGTGTCCTCTGTGGCTGAGCGTTTCTTCTCGATCTTGGCCAGTGTATCGGCCAGCCAGGCGTTCTTGCCCTTCGCGCGGGCGGCGGGACGGTTGCTCTCCCACTCGGCCGATCCCTCGTCGTCGGCGATTTCGTCGAGCGAGCGCCGGGTCAGCACCGACCAATCGAGCTGGTCGATGTCGAAATCTTCCTGGGCGTGCTGGTCGCGTTTCTTGATCAGCAGCCATTCCGTGCCCTTGCTTCCCGGCCGCCGGGAGCGCATGTGCGCCAGCACGAATTCGCCTTTCAGCTTTTTGCCATGCAGGCGAAATTTCAGGTCGCCCTTGGCCAGCATTTCGTGCGCATTGCCCAAGGGCTCCCATGTGCCGGTGTCCCAAACCATCACCGTGCCGGCGCCGTAGTTGCCCTCGGGGATGATGCCCTCAAACAGCAGATAGTCGACGGGATGGTCCTCCACCATCATCGCCAGGCGCTTGTCCGAGGGCGAGAGCGACGGGCCCTTGGGCACGGCCCAGGACTTGAGCACGCCATCCATCTCCAGGCGGAAGTCGTAGTGCAGGTGCGAGGCGCGGTGCTTCTGCACCACGAAACGCCGGCCTTCGCCCTTCTCCACCTTGGGCGGCGGCTCAGGGGTGGAGGGGAAACGCCGCTTGCGCTGGTATTCCTCGAGAGCCATGGATAGTTAGTTGCCGAGATCCTTCGTCCTGCGGCCTCAGGATTTCGCTTTAAGAGGGTGGCGCCGGTTCGAGGTCGTGCAGCACCAGCGCCATTTGGTCGGCGAATTTGCCCGGTTCTTCCCAGAAGGGAAAATGGGCCGAGTGCTCGAACCAGACGAACCGCTTCCGCGGCGCGCGCAGTTGGTTGAAGTAGGCCTGGGTGAGCGAAGGCGGGTCGGTCATGTCATAGCGGCCGGTGAAGAAGTAGACCGGAACCTGGACGGCGGGAATGTCGTGGTCGAGCTGGCGCTCGGGGGAATTCATGCGGAAATGCGAGGAGTAGAGCTGCAGGCCCTGGATGAGCTTGCGAACATCGGCGCCGTTGTACTCGGGAGCGAGGCAGCCGCTGAGGACCAGCGGCCAGAAGCTGGTGTGACGACGCAGTTCTCCACCATAGCGGAAGACGAGAGGTTCGAGCTGGTCCGGCGGATGGTTCAGGCGTCGAAGAAGCTGGGCATCGCCCCGAAGCTGCGCCTGATCGCGAAGCCAGCGCAGTTGCTCCTGGCGGTTGCGCTCGCCGAAGGCGGCCAGTTGCGCGATGCCGACGTAGGCGGAAATCAGTTCCGGATGGCGGCTGGCCACCACCATGCCCAGGTAGCTTCCCCAGGAATGCCCGACCAGCAGAATCCGGTCGCGGTGAAAACGCCGCCGCAGGTACTGAAGCATCTCCACAGTGTCGGCGACCAGTTGTTCGGAGGTAAGGGTGGAAGCAACCGCCGGAGTATAGGATTTTCCGGCGCCGCGGCGGTCCCACTGGACCACGACGAATTCCTTTTCCAGCGGACGCTGAAAGTCGTGTGCCAGGTAGCTCATCGTCATGCCCGGGCCGCCATGGAGGAACAGCAGAACGGGATTGCGGACGTCGGCGCCGCGGATGAGCACCCATTGCGGCACGCCCCCGATGACGATGCGCGACATTTCGGCGATGGATTGGGCCCCCTTGGCGGCGGGAATGGCGGGCGTAAAAGTAGGCCGAAACCAGAACGCGGCCAAGAGGACGGCCAGGCCCAGAAGCGTCCAGACGATTCCGCGAAGAAGGCGCCGCATCTGCTTACTTCACCCAGTCGGCGATGAAGACGTTGGTTTCGTGCGGGCGGGTGGCGTTGCGGTTGGAGGAGAAGGCCAGTTTCTTGCCGTCGGGGCTGAACATGGGGAAGCCGTCGAAGGCGGGACTGAAGGTGATGCGCTCCAGGTTGCTGCCGTCCACGTTGACCGCGTAAAGCTCGAAGTTGCCCATGCCCTTGGGATCGGCGAGGTTGGAGCTGAAGATGATGCGCTTGCCGCCGGGAAAGAAATAGGGGGCGAAATTGGCGGCGTCGTTATGAGTGACCTGGCGCTTGTCGGTGCCGTCGGCGCGCATCACCCAGAGCTCCAGCGAAGTCGGGCGGATGAGGTTCTGCTTCAGCAGGTCGTTGTACTCCGCGATTTCTTCCTTCGTCTTCGGATGGTAGGCGCGATAGACAATCCACTTCCCGTCACGTGACCAGAACGGCCCGCCGTCGTAACCCAGCTCGTGGGTGAGCTGCCTGACGTGGGAGCCGTCGGTGTCCATCACGTAGATATCGAGGTCGCCGTTGCGAGTGGAGGTGAAGACGATCTTGCGGCCATCGGTGGAGATGGTGGATTCCGCGTTGTAGCCCTGGTGATGGGTGAGCGCGCGCGGATTACGGCCGTCGGGATCGGCAACAAAGATGTCGTAGGTGGGATAGACGGCCCAGCGGTAGCCCTTGGACCAGTCGGGCGGCGGCGGGCACTCGGGCGAAGCGGCGTGAGTGGAGGAGTAGAGGATATGCTTGCCGTCGGGGAAGAAGTACGAGCAGGTGGTGCGGCCGCCTCCGGTGGAGACCATGTGCTTATTCGAGCCGTCGGTGTTCATGATGAAGATCTGGTCGCACTTCAGGCCGCCGTGGTTGGACTGGAAGATGAGCTGCGCGCCATCGGAGCTGAAATAAGCTTCCGCGTTTTCCCCGCCGAAGGTCAACTGGCGGAGGTTGCGCAGGTGCTTTTCCTGGGGCGTGCGCAGATCTCTGGACGAGGGAGACTGGGCGAGGAGCGCAAAGGCGAAGAGCAGGAGTGCGAGCAGGGTGATGAATGGCTTCATGGTTACGTCCGAAACAAATGTACAGGGGGCACAGGCCAGTGGCCAGTGGCCGGTGAATTGGCGGTTGGCGGCGGAGCAGAGTGTCCGTTTTGTTTTTCGCCGGGCGACCTATAACATTCTGCTCGTGTCCCGCCGGGAGCCCCCAAATGGCCTTTTGGCCCCTGCGGTAAAGGTCGAACACATCTGTTAACTTCGGGCGGACCACTGGCCACTGGCCACTGATCACTGATCACGAATGGCTGCTTCTGACAAACGCGACTATCCTGACCGCCCTCTGGTGGGTGTGGGCACGGTGATCGTTGACGGCGAGCGCGTGGTGATCGTGGAACGCTCGCGCGATCCGCTGAAGGGGCAATGGTCGATCCCCGGCGGCGCGCTGGAGATCGGCGAGACCCTGCGCCAGTGCGCCGCGCGCGAGGCGCTGGAGGAAACAGGCTTGCGCGTGGAGGCCGTCGACGTTCTGGACGTGTTCGACAGCATCTATCCTGATGCTGACGGCCGTACGCGTTATCACTACGTGCTCATCGATTTCTTTTGCCGTGTTGTCGGCGGCGAGCTGCGGGCGGGCGGCGACGCCGCGCAGGCGCGCTGGATCAGGCGCGAGGATCTGGACAAGTTCGCGGTCACGGAGAATGCGCGGCAGGTGATTACGCAAAGCGCTGGACAGGGCGGCGGCCGGCCGCCGACCGTAGACCGCCGACCGAAAGAAAACGACCCGCGGCTCGATTGCGGCACGCGGGTCGCCGGTAGTCTGTTGAGATTGGCCTGAGGCGGTCACTCTAATCGGCCCGGCGCAACCTGCGGCCAGGGCGACTGCGACCTGTTAGCCTCCGGGACTCCAGCACTGCTCTGGAGTGGCGTTTGGGCCAAACACACCGGAACCTGAGGTTGGTTTAGAGCGCACCGCTCTAAGCCTCAGACACCTCACTGCGGTTTTGTATGTGGCTATCAATCATTTTATCTGGACCACCTCCTTTCTCAGTGTAGGGCCAGATTAATACAGGCCGCGCGAGCCGGTCAAATCCCGTGTCACTGGCCGCCATTACTGTTGGGGTGCTGTTTTCCCGGATTCCAAGAAGGGAATTACCCTTGATTTTTACCGGCCGTTCACCATGTGGCACGGACAACGAACGGCGCAAATTGGGAACGGAAACCGCCGTGCAATTCGGCAGCTTGCCGACTGCATTCGTCAGCGGACCGTCTGCCGGCGCGCGCTCTCTGGAGTACAATCCTGTTTCCTGTGGTTTCCTCCCGCAACACGCCTGATATCGAAGCTCCGCCCGGCGAGGATGCGGAAAGCGCGGAGCGAAAGCTGCCGCTGCTGATGCTGACCCGCAACTTGTGGTTGATCGCGGCCGCCATCGGCCTGGTCATGTTCGCCGGCAGCGTGGCCTTCGACCTGGTTCTGCTCGAACGCCGGGAAACACCGCTGGCCATCGTGCTCTCCAACGCGTTGGTGGCGCTGCTGGCCTCCACCCTGGTGCTCACCCTGCTGGCCTACGGACGCAAGCAGCGGCGGCAGGCGCTAGATCGGTTGGAGGCGCTGAACGAAGTCAACCACCACATCCGCAACGCGCTCCAGGCGCTGACTTTCACCGCGGCCACGATGAAGGGGACCAAGGACGGCGAAGCCATCAGCGAGGCCATCGAGCGCATTCAGTGGGCGCTGCTGGAGGTCCTGCCGCGGGTGGAGCCGACCTACCAGCCCTTGCAGGGCAGCGCGCGTGAGGCGGCGCAACGTTCTTCGCCGCCGCGCTCTCCCAACCCGCGCTGAACTTCTCCGCGCCAGCCGGAACCCGGCGCTCCGGTCGTACAATGGATGCAACTGCCGGCTGCCGTTCCTCTCACTCCACCTGGTGTTTCGCTCTATATCCGTCGCGCGCAATCACCTGGAACTTCAAATCCTTGCCCTTCTGATTCTTGACGTGCAGCGGGCCGCCGTTGGGCGCCACTACTTCCACCTTCAGCTTGCGGTAGGTGCCATCCAGCTTGGGGTTGGTGGGGTGGTAGGCAAGCAGGTACTGGTTGCGGATGTTCTGCCCGATGTCGCGGAAGATATCGCGCATCTCCGCCTCGAAGCGCGGCTTGAACCAGCGTCCGCCGGTCATGCGCGCGAAGGTGGACATCTGGTTGTCGGCCTGCAGGAAGTCGAGCGTGGTGGAGCAGGGGAAGATTCCCGGGCCGTTGCCCGGATAGGCCTCGGCCCACATGCGCAGCGCCTCGCCGGTGCTGATGGTGAAGATGGTGACGTTGTGGGAGTCCTTGACCTTCTGCAGCACCTTGTCTAAGGTGGTTTTGCTGAAGGTATCGCAACCGCTGGCCACCAGGATGATGTACTTGCGCCCCTCGATGCCGTCCACCCGGTCGAGCGAGTCGTAGAGCGCGTCATAGACGTTGGTCTCGCTGAATCCGGGGATGCGCAGCGAATTCAGCGCGCCATAGATCTCCCGCTTGTTCTGGGTGAAATCGGCGAGAATCTCCGGCCTCATGTCGAATGCCACCACCGCCACCCAATCTTCCGGTTTGAGCGTCTGCGCGAAGGCATAGGAGGCATTGAGCGCGTCGTACATGAACTGGTAGTTGCGGTTGGCGAACTCCACCAGCAGCACGGCGGTGATCGGCGCCTGCGAAAGCTCGAACTTGGTGATGCGCTGCGGCACGCCGTCTTCGAAGACGCGGAAGTTGTCCTGCTTGAGCCCGGGGATGAACTGCCCGTTCTTGGTGGTCACCAGCACCGGGACCTGCACCAGCGAGGTGTCCACGGAGATGGAATAGTCGGGCATTCCGGGGATTTTCTTGGCCGGCTGCGGCTTGGGCTCGGGCGCCGGTTCCCCGGTCTTGGGAAGCGCGATGGGACCGATGTCTCCCTGCGGGCCGCCGGCTTCAGCCGGCGCTTGCGGCGACGGCTTGGTGGAGGAGGACGGCGCTTGCTGCGCCGCCGCCGCCAGGCCCAGAATGAGGACCACGATGGCCATCCAAAGCATGTCCCTGCGCGCCCGGCGGCTACGCCGCCCGGTGGCACTAAGGTAATTCAGAACCAACATTGGGGAATTCCCTTCCGAGACTCTATGCAGTAGTATAGATGCGCTCCTCCGCTTTTTCACTGCGCGCGATCTGAAAAATCCCCCTCCACGCAGCGATCGCGGTCCCGCAACTCTCGTTTTGCGAACGGGTTTGCGGAATTATGCATTGGACTGCGTCTGCGGGATGGACCGCGCGGTCCCACCGGGTGGTATGAAAAAACCTTTGTTGTCGCGCCTTTTCCACTTCGTCCCCGTTCTTTTCCTTTCCAGCGCCCTGCTGAGCGGTCAAACGCTCCCGCCCTCGCCCCCGTTGCATGCGCCCATTCTCCCGCTCACCGCGGTCAAGGCCGGAATGCGCGGAGTCGCGTACACGGTTTTCCAGGGCGTCACCCCGGAGCCGATGGGAGTGGAAGTGCTGGGCGTGCTGCGCAATGCCAACGGACCCAAGGGCGACATCATCCTGGTGCGCCTGCACGGCAAGCAAGTGGACTACACCGGCGTGGTGGCGGGCATGAGCGGCAGCCCGGTGTACGTGGACGGCAAGCTCGTGGGCGCCATCGCCTTCCGCATCGGACAGTTCTCCAAGGAGCCCATCGCCGGCGTCACTCCGATCGAGGAAATGCTGGAGATCAATGCCCTCGACAAGTCGCAGCCGCCGCAATCCGTCCCGGTGGTGGCCAGGAACCAGGCCGCCCGCGCCGCCGCTCCCGGCGACCGGGTCATGGAGGGCGTCCGCGACCTGCTCCAGCCTATCGACACGCCCCTGGTGTTCACCGGCTTCACCCAGGATGCGGTCAACCGCTTCGCGCCCCAGTTCGCCGCCGCCGGAATCGTGCCGGTGATGGGCGCCGGTTCGGTTTCCGGCGAGAAGCAGCCCGAGCCGCTCGAGCCCGGGTCGGCGGTCAGCGCCATTCTGGTAAGCGGCGATTTGAACATCGCCGCCACCTGCACCGTCACCTACATGGACGCGCAGCGGCTGCTGGCCTGCGGCCATCCCCTGATGCAGTTCGGCATGGTGGACATGCCCATGACCAAGGCGCGGGTGCTGGCCACCCTGCCTTCGCCCATGAACGCCTTCAAGATTGTCAACACCACCGAGGCGGTGGGCGCCTTCGTGCAGGACCGTCACACCGGCATCCTCGGGCGCTTCGGCACCCGCCCGGAGATGATTCCCGTCACCCTCAACATTCACGGCGCCACCAAGCCCAAGCAGTTCCACTACGAGGTGCTCAACAACGGCCGGCTCACCCCGGTGGCGATCATGGCTACCGTTTTCAGCACCCTGCAAGGCGTGAACGAGACCGGCCAGGACGTCACCTACCGCATGAGCGGCAACATCGACGTCGGCGGCTATCCCGAACTCCATCTGCAGAACATGTATGCGCCCAGCGACAGCGGCAACCCCACCGCCTTCGCCGCCGCCGTCTCCCTCGGCGAGCGCTTCGGGCGCATCTACCAGAACCCGTTTGACAAGCCGAAGATCCGCGGTGTCGAACTCGATTTCGACCTGGTGCGCGAGCGCCGCGCGGCGCAGTTGGAAAGCGCCCGCACCGACGTTACCGAGGCGCGTCCGGGCGACGACATCGTCGTCGAGTCGGTGCTGCGCCCCTACCGCGGCGAGCGCATCGTGCGCCAGATTCCGGTAAAGATTCCCACCTCCACCCCCAAGGGCACGCTGCGCATCCTGATCAGCGACGGCGCCACCCTGGACCGCATGCGCAACCTCGGCGGCCACTTTGCCCGGCGCATGGACCTGGCCTCCACCATCGCCCTGCTCAACAAGGAACACTCCAACGACCGCCTCTACGTCTCTCTGCTGGAGGCCAACCCGCAGGCCATGGTCGAGGACAAGGTGATGCCCGCCCTGCCGCTCTCGGTGATGAACGTCATGGAGGGCATGCGCGGTACCCAGGACATGGTGGTAGTCGGGGAGTCATCGGTGAACGAGGCCTCCACCCCGCTGGACTACGTGGTCTCCGGGGCGCAAATCATCACCGTGACCGTGAAGTAGCTGCTGAATCAGGCCTCAGCCTTGCGCCTCCTGCGCCATTTCACCCAAAGCGCCCTGCGGGCTGTGCGCTTACGCTCACAGGGCCCTGTGATGCCACGCACACTAGTCACCTAACCATTTCATTCCAAAGGCTAAAGCTCCTGTCGCGCGCGGCCGCCGTTTGGCGCGGCGCGTGCCTTTCCCCTGCTTGGAAGAATAAGCGTGGGACCCGGGCCAGAGGTAAACCCGGCATGTGCCGGAGGCAGGGCGAGCACCACCGAAGCCGAATGCCTCCTGGAACAGAAGAAGGGATGGCAATGGCGACCTATCGCACTCCGTACAACCTGCAGCCGAGCGAGTCCTGCGAGCATTGCGGCGCGCAGGCCCCCTCGTTTTTCTGTCATCTGCCGCCCGCAACCCTGAAGAAGCTGGAGGCGATCTCGTTTGTCACCGCCTATCCGCAGGGAGCGGTCCTGTTTGTCGAAGGGCAGGCGCCCCGCGGCGTGTACATGGTCTGCCGCGGCCAGGCGAAGCTCTCGGTGGTCTCCCAGGATGGCCGCACCCTGATTCTGAAGATTGCCGGTCCGGGCGAGGTCATGGGCCTGAGCGCCTGCGTCATGGACAGGCCCTATGAGGCGACCGTGGAGACGCTCAGCCCTTCCCAGGTGAACTTCATCCGCCGGGAGGACTTCCTGCGCCTGATCCGCGAGGACGGGGAAGCCTGCCTGCGGGCTGCCTCCCAGATCAGCCACCAGTACAACACCGCCTGCCGCGAGCTGCGCTGGGTGGGCCTGTCGCGCTCGGCGGACTGGCGCCTGGCCAGCCTGCTGCTGGGCTGGAGCGAGGATCACCCCGACGGTAACGTTACCAATGAGTCCCCCTCGTTCAAAATGACGTTGACCCACGAGGAGATTGCGCAAATGATCGGCACTACGCGCGAGACAGTAACGCGCGCGCTCGCCCGCTTCAAGAAGCAGAAGTGGATTGAAGTGCGGGGCGCGACCCTGGTGCTGAAAAATGAGCACGCCCTGCAACAGATCGCGGGCCGCTGCGGGGCCTGCGTCGGTGGCGAGCACGGACCGATGGCGAACGGAGAGAGACAAAATTCTCCGTTTGGGGTTCTAAAGGACAAACAGGCTGCTTGCGCCAGCGTCTAATGTGCAGAGCGGCCTAGGAGGCTCGTATGAGCCAGGTCCAAAATTACCAATGCGACGTTTGCGGCATCCAGGCCGGGGACCACAGCCGGTGGCTGCTGGTCAGCGATCAGCCGCGCGCGCACAATATCGATATTCTTTCCTGGGACGACAAGCTTGCCGCCCAGCCGGGCATCTGCCACCTCTGTTGCGCCGACCACCTCCAGGTCCTGGTAAGCACCTGGATGATGCCCGATCTCGGCATTCCCACACCCGCCGAGGCGGCCGAACCGAGTTTGGAAGACCCCATGCCCCTGCTGCGCCAGTTCGAAATCGAGCGCGCCTGCCTGAGCAGCGGCCTGGAAACCGACCGCGAATCCCTGCTCGCCATGCTGGACGCAGTGGAAGTAGTGCTCTCCGGTACGGGCGCCGGCGACGAGGAAGAAGTCCCGCCCAAGTTTGACGCCTAGCGGGTGTACCTTCCCCCTTTCAAGCCCCCGCACCTGCGGGGGCTTTTAACTTGGTACAGGCACTTCGCGCGGAACGCGAGCCCTTCTTGCGTCGGCTAGTGTCCTGAGTCGTAAGTTCGTTGCATTACCGGCGGGCTCGTGTCAGGGCACGGCTTTAGCCGTGCCGAGCTACGGCCCAGAAAAGGATGGCCTTTAGGCCCTGCGGCAAAAATCAGGCCTCTGTTGAGTTCGTAAACGAACTTCTGATTCACCACGCTACAGCAGTTTCAGGGTAGCTGTATCCATCCCTTTGTAGGCCCCCGAGCCCCCGCCGGGGCGTATTCAAATCGATTCCAAATCGCGGCTCCTGCGGGCGCCCTCGCCCGCAGGGACACACCTTCTGTGAAACCGCGTGACTTTCGCTTGCGGCTGCATCGGAAGGAGTGCAATATTTGTAAGTTACGTGAAGCGCTGTTCACGCTCGTTGACCCGAGATAAGCTATAACAGCACGGAGGCGAGTCTTATGAGGAAGACATGTGCTCGTGGGTTAGCACTTTCACTAGCAGTATTGTTTCTTGCATCCGCTTTCTCGCTCAGGACGCCGAAAGGAAGATGCGGGCAGCCACCAGGTGCGAGCCGGACAGCTGCATAAGCAAGGTCCTATACTTGCCCAACTTCTCCACGCCGTACGAATTACAAGACGCGGTAAACATGTTCCGGGTAATCTTGGAGATGCCGCACGTTTACCCGAATCAGTCCGAGCACACTGTCTCGCTCGAAGGCACTCCCGAGCAACTCGCTATCGCTGAAAGGCTGGTGAGCGTTTTGGAGACGTTACGGTCGTCTGCCGGCCATAATCGGTCTTCAGTTCTCGTTTACGAGCCCAAGGATCCCCTGCCGCAACCTACCGTGTCGGAAAAAGCTCCAGAGCAGTCCCCCGTGGCAGCAGGCACGATCCACTGCGAACTGACCACCTGCTTCATCAAGGCTCTCTACCTGCCCGGCTTCTCGACACGCCAGCTACAAGACGCCGTGAACGGGTTGCACTGGAACGTGCACATATCACGCATTCTCTTGATCCCGTCTAGTCACGCCATCATTTTTCAGGGTACTTCGGAACAAGTCGCCCTTGCCGAAACGTTGACAAATGAATAGCGAGCCGAACGTATGCGGCGTAACGAGCGATAAATCCCCTTACCGTAAGTTACGCCTTTGCACCGTCCCCGGTGCAGGACCGTTCCCTTGCCCGTAGCCGTGGTATCGCGAAGTTGTCCGCCGGTTCACCGGCTGTTACATTCTGTTCCGCAATCAACTCATGGGAGGGAGCCAACCCACATGCGCAGGTTAGTGGTCGTGTTCGCCTTGGTAGCGGTTGCCATGGGCACGTGCCTGGCCCAGGACACCGCGGTCATGGCCAAGGTCAATCAATTCGTGGATGCCTTCAATAAGGGTGAGACCAGGACTGCGGCGGCGGTGTGTGCCGATCAGGCATTCATCATCGACGATTTTCCACCGCACGCGTGGCACGGCATCGGCGCATGTGCGAGGTGGATGAACGACTATGACCGAGACGCCAGGAAGAGCGGGATCGCCGGCGGCCACGTCACCCTCGGCTCTCCCCGGCACGTGGATATCACCGCCGACCACGCCTATGTCGTCGTCCCGGCGGAGTACACCTACCAGCAAAAGGGCGCGCCCGTGAAGGAGACTGGTTCCATCCTGACCCTCGCCCTGCGGAAGGGCTCGGCGGGTTGGCGCATCACCGCCTGGTCCTGGGCCAAGAACTAGCCCGTACTGCTCCGCGGACCGGGATTACTTGCTGGCGGCGGCTGCCTTCTTGTGCGGCATGAACGTGTGCGGTGGATGACAGGTCACACACGTCTTTCCTTTCATGAAGGGATCGGATTTGAGTTGTGCCACCTGCTCGGCGTGACAGGTGTCGCATATGCTCAGCGCCGGCGTGGCCGCGACGCTCTGGGCCGTGATCTCGCCATGGCACACGGTGCATTGGACATCACTGGCGCCATGCGGGCTGTCTTTCCATTGGGTAAACCTCATCTTGTGGCAGTCAGAGCAGGTTTTTCCGGCTGGAAGCGTCTGATGGTGCTTCTGCACGGCATGACGCTTTTGGGCACTGGCAGGTTGGACGGCGGCAGCCAAAACGAGCAGAGCGAGCAGGACAGAGCTGAACAAAATTGCGCGAACAGTGTTCATGGGCAGAATCTCCTGAGGAGGAGCCTGTAGTATCGGAGCGGTAATGGCCGCCGCACTGTGCTGCCGATCACAGGTGACGGTGATGCGATCTGCCGGAGCTCGCGATGTTCTCCCCGCGTCGGACGATGGCCAACAGTGTCTTTCACATATTCGATTCGGGGGTTAGGGCGCACCCGTGAAGGAGACTGGTTCCATCCTGACTCTCGCCATGCGGCAAGGCTCGTCGGGCTGGCGCATTACCGCCTGGTCCTGGGCCAAGAACTACAAGCTATCTGGCTCTGTTGACATCCCTCGAAGCAATGCCTTTGTTGCACCGAAAGCGGCCGAACCCGAGCCCCGCAGGGGCGAACGCTGGTAGCCCAGGGCGGCAGCCCTGGGAAAAGTCAACAGAAAGAGGAGAGTCCCGGAGGGACGAAGCGACAGGATGTCAACAGAGCCAGCCTATCTCATAAATGCCGGGAGGCTTGCAGCACCGTGGAAGCGCGGGCCGAATTCGGGGGTCCCCGCCGCACCCGATTTTGGCGCGGTGGGGCTGATCAGGCCCGCGAATTCGGCGCGTTTAGGATCGGGGCTTTAGTGTGTGCGTGAGAACTCAATTTTCACCTGTTCTGAACACAACATCTGGTGGTCGGACTCAGGCGCGAACACAATATGCAGACTGAAAACCTAGTTCTCACGCACACACTTTAGCCCCTGTAGCAAACAGCGAGCATTTATGAGATGGCATTGAGCCGGTTTTAAGGCTTGCCATTCCCGCCACTCCCGCCCCCAACGTAGATATTCCTCTCTTGCGCCGTTACTGCACGTTGCCGCAGGAGGAGGCAACCCAGTGGCCGCTGCCGTTGACGGTGCCGCTCATGGTCTGGCCTTGGGCGGTGGACGTCCACTCTCCGGATCCGTTCACGTGCTCGGAGTCCTCGGCGTGCAACTTGTAGTGGACGACGGTCGACATCCCTTGCTTGCTGCCGGCATCGCAGGCGGTCCCTTTCGCCTCCATGTCGCTGGCGCTCGACTTGATCAACGTCCAGTTGCACTTGTGGTCCGTGAAGGGGTTTTCGTTCAGCTTCTCCGGCGTAACGCATGTCTTGTAGGTGATGGTGTGATTGGCCAGGGCGGCCATGGAGGGCGGCAAACCCTTCGCCAGAGTGTGTTCCGTGACCTGCCAGAGGCCGGTTTTCACCTTCAGTGGCTGGTAGTTGTCGCTCCCGAAAGAGCTGGCGCATGCCACCAGACAGACGACGACCAACAGTGTCTTTCGCATATTGTCCCCTCGAAGCAATGAAATCGTAAGACCCCGGAGAGTTCCCGCAACGGGGAGCCCTGAACCCCATGCGGGAGATTGTAAGCCAAAATCAGTGTTTTTCTGGAAACTGGAAACCAGAAACTACTCTGACCACTGCCCACTGACCACTGGCCACTGCCCACTGACCATTGCCCACTGACCACTGGCCACCGACCACTGCCCTCTGCCCACTGACCACTGGCCACTGGCCACTGCCCACTGATTCTTGTGTTACGCTGATCATAATTCCTGCTTTAGGATTCATGATGCGAAAGCCGTGGTTGCTGGTGTCTCTGCTCGTCCTCTCCATCCTGGCGTTCTCGGAAGGCACGCGCATCTGGGAGCAAAGCAAGTTTGAAGAACTGGAAAAGGGAACGGCGAAGGGAGTGGCCATCCGCAGCGACGGTGGACTCGAGCTGGCGCCGTCGCTGAAGCCCGTCTATACCACGCCCTCCACCTACATCTGGGCGATTGCCGGCGATGCCCAGGGCAACGTCTACGCCGCCGCCGGCGCACCCGCCCGCGTTTATCGCGTCACCCCCGACGGGCAGACGAGCATCATCTTTCAGCCCCAGGAGCTGCAGGTGCAGGCGCTGGTGGTGGATCCCAGCGGCGCCATCTACGCCGCCACCTCGCCTGACGGCAAGGTGTACAAGATCGTGCACACCCCGGCGCCCTCTTCGGCCAAGACTGCGCCCGCAAAAGCTGCGCGAGCCAAGGCCGGATCGGCGGCCGGCAGCTTGACGCCGCCGGTGGAGAAGACCGGGCTCGCCGTCGATCCCAGCTATACCTCGTCCGTGCTTTTTGATCCCAATACCAAGTACATCTGGGACCTCGCCGAGGACTCGCGAGGACGCATCTACGTGGCCACCGGCGACCAGGGCGAGATTTTCCGGGTGGAAAAGAACGGCGAGCATTCGCTGTTTTTCAAAAGCGACGAGGCGCATATCCGCGCGCTCGCCTTTGACCCCCACGGCAACCTGATCGCGGGCTCGGACGGCAGCGGGCTGGTCTACCGGATTTCGCCCGCCGGAGAAGCCTTTGTTCTGTATAGCGCGCCCAAGAAGGAGATCACCGCGCTGGCCGTCGACCAGGCGGGCAATATCTACGCCGCGGGGGTCGGCGAGAAACGCCCTCCCACGCCGCCCCAGCCGGTGAGCCATCCCATCATTGCAACCTCGCCGACCATTACCGTGACCACCGGCGCGAATCCAGGGGGCGTTCAGACGGTTCCCCAGACCATCCCGGTGACCATCCCCTTTGCCGGGTTGAGCGCCACCGGAGGCTCGGAGGTTTACCAGATCGCGCCCGACGGCTCTCCACGGCGCATCTGGAACTCGCAGGAGGATGTGGTGTACTCGCTCGCCTTTGACCGCGGCGGGCAGTTGCTGGCCGGCACCGGCAATCGCGGACGCATGTACGTGATCAAGGACGCGGGCAGCTTCACCGACCTGGTGAAGGCCAGCGCCACCCAGATCACCGCCTTGGCGCAGGCGCCCAACGGCGGCATCTACGCCGCCACCAGCAACCTGGGCAAGATCTTCACCCTGGGCGCGGCGCCCGACGCCGATGGCACCTACGAGAGCGACGTCTTTGACGCCCACATCTTCTCCCGCTGGGGCCGGGCGGAGGTGCGCGGCTCCGGCGCCTTCGACCTCTACGCCCGCAGCGGCAACGTCGACAATCCTGACCGCAACTGGAGCCCGTGGAGCAAGATCGATTTCACCAAGGGCGGGGAGCTGGACGTGCCTCCCGCGCGCTTCGTGCAGTGGAAGGCGGTGCTGCATCCCGGCAGGCCGAACCCGTCCCTCAGCAGCGTGCTGGTCAATTACCTGCCTAAGAACGTCGCGCCGGTCATCGACGATGTCTATGTTCAGCCGGGCGCGCGCTTCCAGCCCATGCCCAAGTCGTCCGGCCCGGAGAACGTGGTCGTGGGCGAGACCTCCGCGCGCCACCCCGAAGCCACTCCGGCGGCGCTTCGGGACCGCGATTTCGTCGCCGTCCGCTGGACCGCTTCCGACGAAAACGACGACGACTTGATCTATTCCCTCTACTACCGCGGCGACGGCGAAACCGCCTGGAAGCTGCTGAAGGACAACCTTGGCGACAAGTTCTACTCCTTCGAAGCCTCGCTGCTACCCGACGGCGGTTACACCATCCGGGTGGTCGCCTCCGACGCGCCCTCGCACTCCCCCGACGAGGCGCTGGTCGCGGCCAAGGAGAGCCCGCGCTTCGAGATCGATACCACGCCGCCGCAGGTGGTCAACCTGAACGCCGCCGTCGAGAACGGCGCGCTGCACGTCACCTTCCGCGCGCTGGACGGCTTTTCCCCCATCAAGCGCGCCGAGTACTCCATTGACGCCGGCGATTGGCAGTACGTGGAACCGGTCGGCCGCCTCTCCGATTACCGGGTGGAGAACTACGATTTTCTGGCGGCGCTGCCGGCGGCGGCCAATCCTGCCGAGGCGGCCGGCGCGACCAGCGTGCGCAAGGCCAGCCGCCGCGAGCAGGTGGCCGCCGTCACGCCCGCCGAGCGCGAACACGTGGTGGTGGTGCGCGTCTACGACCGCTTTGACAACATGGGCACCACCAAGTTCGTCTTGCACGCGCGGTAGAATTTACCGATTTGCTAATTTTCGTGTAGCGGCGGAATTCATTCCGCCGATGCAATTCCGCCACGCTTTCATGCGCACGCTCGACACCATCGCCTGGCTGATCGGCATCGTCTACGCGACCGTTCCTTCCTACTGGCTGCTGGTGCATGCGCGCATCGAGTTCTGGCGCCGGCGCAAAGCCCGGCTGATCACCGTGGGGCCGCAGTGGCCGCTGCTATGGGTGGGCGCCGCCTTCGTAACCTGGCCCTGGCGTTCGCTCGCGCTCTACCGCACTCCCTGGACGTGGATTCCGGCCGCCCTGCTCATCCTGACCGGACTCCGGATCTACAGCCGCGCGCGCCACGAGTTCAGCACCGACGTGGTGCTGGGACGCTCCGAACTTGAGCCCGAAGGCCACGAGCAGCGCCTGCACACCAGCGGCATCCGCGCCCGCGTCCGCCATCCCTACTATCTCGGGCACCTGTGTGAGTTGCTGGGATGGACCCTGGGCACGGGCCTTGTGGTCCTGTACGCGCTGACCGCGTTCGCCCTGGTGACCGGCGCGTGGATGATCGCCGCCGAGGAGCGCGAACTGGAAGCCCGCTTCGGCGAGGCGTATGGCGAGTACAAGCGGCGCGTGCCTGCCATCCTGCCGCGACTGTGACAGTCACCACAAGCATCGCGATCATTTACCATTGTCTTTCGCTGACGGCTGATAGCTGATAGCTGACAGCTTTTTCCCATGCGCTTCGAACTCTTTGTCGCGTCGCGGTACCTGCGGGCCAAGCGCCGCCAGGCCGTCATCGGCATCATCACTGGCATCTCGATTGCCGGCGTGACCGCGGGCGTGGCCTCGTTGATCATCGCGCTGGCCATCAACAACGGCTTCCGCCAAGACCTGCAGAACCGCCTGCTGGGCTCCACCTCGCACGTGCAACTGCTGCGGGTGGAAAGCGACGGCATCCGCCAATGGCGTCCGCTGCTGGCGCGGTTGAGCAAGCAGCCGCACGTGGTGTCTGCCTCGCCGGCGATCTACGAGCAGGTGCTGGTATCGCGCGGCGCGCGCGCCAAGGGCGCCGTGCTCAAGGGCATCCTGCCGCAGTACGAGCGCCGGGTGAGCGACATGCTCAACCACGTGACCAAGGGTTCAGCCGCGGCGCTGGAGCCCGCGCTCGAGGGCGAGCGCGCTCCACCCGTTACTTCGCCGGATTCGCTCGCCCGCGCAGCTTCTCTTCCTCCTGTCATCCTGGGCAAGGACATGGCCGACGATCTGGGCGCCGCCGTGGGCTCGGTGGTCATGGTGATCAGCCCGCAGGGCGAACTGACTCCGTTTCGGCCTGGTGCCCAAGTACGCGAGGTTCAAAGTCGCGGGCGTCTTCAACTCCGGCTTCTACGACTACGACAGCTCGTGGGCGTTCATCCGATTGTCGGACGCGCAGAAGCTGTTCGGCCTGGGCGACCTGATCTCGGTGATCGAGTTCAAGATCGACGACATCTACCAGGCGGGCGCGGTTGGCAACGAACTGCAGAAGGCGGCTGGTCCGGGATTCATGACCACCAACTGGATGGAGCAGAACCGGGCGCTGTTCCGGGCGCTGCGGCTGGAGCGGGTGGTCACCTTTATCACCATCGGGCTGATCGTGTTCGTGGCCGCGCTCAACATCCTGATCTCGCTGATCATGATGGTGATGGAGAAGACGCGCGACATCGCCGTGCTGATGTCGATGGGAGCGAAAAAACGGCAGGTGCGGCGCCTGTTCATCGCCCAGGGGGTGCTGATCGGCATTGTCGGCACCGCGCTCGGGCTGGTGGTCGGCTACGCGCTCTCCTGGGCCGGCGGACACTATCACTTCATCTCGCTCTCGCCGGAGGTCTATTCCATCGACTACGTGCCGTTCGCGCCGCGGGTGATCGACGGAATCTGGGTGGCGGCGGTGGCCATGGGGGTTTCGCTGGTGGCGACCTTGTATCCGTCGTGGTCGGCCTCGCGGATTCTGCCGGCAGAGGCGCTGCGCTACGAATAGCGGACCCACATCTGCCAAAGGCGGGCAGATGTGGGGCACCAGCGCTCTAGTTAACCCATCCGTAAACCTTAGACGGCATACCCCCATCCCCCCTGGTTCCCGGCGAGTGCTGCCAATAAAATCAGCAGGTTGGCGACGGAATACCGTGACGGTAACCGTGGAATAGGGACGGTAACCGTGGGGTATCCGCAGGTATCCTGGAGAGCCGTATGGAAAGCATCGAGTTGTCAAAGAGCTAAACAGCAGGTGGCCGTATTCGGTTCCACGACACAACCACCTTCGCGCCTAGGCGCACGAATATAGAGTAGCGGATTGCCAAGGGGATTGTCTGTGACAAGGGGAGGAATATTTTCGGGTGAGTATCAAAATGGGAAGGCAGGAAAGTCAGAAGCAAGAAGTCAGAAGTCAGAAGCAAGAAGTCGGAAGTCGGGGGCAGAGTGGGCTCAAGGCGCAAGGTGCAAGGCACAAGGCGGAATGGTGCGGTTCATGATCGCCTCACTTTGATTTGCCGAAGCGCAGGCCGAAGCCTGTACTGATCTGGAACGAGTGCACGTACGTTCCGGGAAACCTGATCAGCGCGAAACCAGGGGCGCCGGATAGGTTCAATGTTGTGGTGAACGGGCTATAGCGAAAATAAGTGTCACCGATATCGAAGCGGAGAAAGGTGCGCTGGTTGGGATTGAACTCTGCTCCGCCGCCGACATCGAAGGCAAAGCCCGTCTGGCGTCCGGCCAAGGCTGAGAAGTCCCCGTTGCCAAAGCCGTTCGGGCCGACGGAGCCAACATAACGTAAGTTGCTGAAAGAGATGAAACCTGGCTTGGCCTTGAGAAAGATCTGCGCCCTTTGGGTGCGGACGACAGCCGCCTTTGCGCCAAGTTGTCCCTGCAATGCGGCGCCGACCTTATAGCTGCCAATCACGGGGCGGAGACTCTGCCCCAGATTCGTGCGGGCGTCGCCGGGAAAGAAATTCAGCGTGGATTCGAGAGCGAAGCGGCGAGCAAGGTTATAAGTGAGCGTGCCGCCGAAACCGGGGGTGCGTTCGCCGACGTCGAGGAAGGTGAAATGGCTGGAAAATTCGAATTGGCGCGACTGGGCCTGTGCAGGAATGGTTGTAGCGAGGCAAACGAGTCCGGCAACGAGTAGCAAAGCCGAGAAACTGGGTTGTAAAGGTTTCATAATCTGGTCCGATCTCCGAATGCTTTGATAAGGCCCACATCTGCCAACTGCGGGCAAATGTGGGCCTTGACTCGCTAATTTCCAATGCAGAAGAAATCCTGCTGCCAGGCCGGTCCGCTCCTGCCACCACGGTAAACAAAATGGCTGCCATCGATGATCCTGACGACACCGCCGCTGCCCATACCATATGGCTGCGACAAGAAACACTTGTATGAGTCGGCGCTCGTGAACGTGGCCGCATGAGAAAGGGTCACTGGGAATTCCTCGGGCGGCCCCGGGGCGGTTGACGGCGACTGGGGAGGACCGGTCGGCACTGAGACTTGCCCAATGACGATGTGAGCGTTCGGAACAACGCGGCCATCCACGTAGTACGCGGGCGCGGCGGCAGCGGGTGCAGTTGTTTCCGCCTGCGTGAAGTTGATGATCAGAACGACCAGTGAAACGACTACAAGCAGCAATATCAGTTTCCTCATCTGAGCACTCCTTAATGTGCGGGCGGGACGACCGCCTGACCGAAAAGTTCAGGATGGAGATAGGTGCCAGGTTCCGGCTTCTTCACCTCTGCGTTAACGGGATAGGCTTTGGCACATTCGTTCTGCCGAAGCGCAGGCCGAAGCCGATGCTGATCTGGATAAGGCACGATTTTCATAGGTCCTTTCGGTCAAAACCGGACAACTATGCCTCCGGTGGCCAAGATCTGATGTTCGCGTGCGAGCAGGCCGGTGATCAGTTGCGGCGGACCGGAGTAGAAGTCGCGTACCTCTCCACGTAAGGCGAGAAAGCGGTTGAGTTTGAAATCGATTCCGCCGCCGAAGTCGAGGACACCGGTGTTGGTGGAAGATTCTCCGCCGGACCTGCGGAAGTGGGCGAGGCCGCCGCCGATGGCGAAATAGGGAGACAGGCGGGAGCCGGGAAGGAGTTTGAGCCTTGCCCCGGGGGCGATGAACAGCACGGAATAATTTCTGGTGCTAAACGACTGGCCGCCCAGGATGGTGAGGGCGGAAACGGAGGAGCTGAGGCCGGCGGCAATGGGCACCTCAAGATAGAGCGATGCCTTGGGGAGATGAACGATGCGATGCGCGACGTTCCCCTCGATGGCGAACACGGTAGCGGAGCGCGTGTTGACGTGGCGCGGAGCGTAAGCGCCGATGGTGAGGGCGATTTCGTTGCTTTGGGCGACGGCGGATACGGCAAACAACAGAAGAAAAGCGAGCCAATAGCGTCTCATGTTCTGCAATCTCCAGCCGAGGGCGCGAGCCGCCTCATGGCTTTGCGGTTTCCTCCGTGGTTTCGTACTGCACGGTGACTCTTAACCCGACAAGCCCGCAGCGCACCGGCGGGAACTGCTCCTTGGGGGGAACGACGGAGACGGTGATGCGGTTACCGGCGCTGAAGGGCCAACTGACCAGGCCGCTGTCGGTGTAGGTCTGCTCCGATTGCCGCTGGATGAAGACGTTGGAGAGGGGAATGTTCTGGGTGATGAGCCCGTTGGTGATGTGGAGGGTGTAGGAAACCGGGCAGGGTATAGGGTCTCCGCTGAGCAGGCCGGTGCCTCCTTCGAGCAGGGGACCGCGAAGGCTGAGGGCCTCGACGCGGCGAATGGTGATCGGCCTGGTTGGGGTGAGCGCTCCCGCCAGGATGCCCTGCGCAGGACCAGTATCCGGGGTGGAGATGGTCCAGGTGGAGAGCTGGGTGGCGTGGTGAGAGGCGGTCTGCGCGACCGCCTGGGGAAGCAGGGAAACAAAGAGAGCCAGAATGCAAATGAGAGGTTTGCTCATGGTTGTGCTCTTTTCGGCGTGATTGCACCACATGGATAGCATGGGTCATGCGGGATTCTTGAGGCGAAGGAGATCTGTTCTGAAAAGAGAACAGATTTCCTGATACCGGAATGGTTCCAGTGCTTCGCACACATGGCTTCCGCTGGCCTTACTACATTAAGACGTGGTGGAAAACGACTTCTTGCGTCACTGTACTCAGTGACAATGGCCGTGGGTGGGGGCCGACTTGGGCGGGTCGATGGTCGACGGCCGGCGGTCGACGGGGAAGGAATTTCTGTTGCCCGCTGAAGCGGGCAGGGGATTCTTTTGGACGCCGTTTTTTCGCCGGGCTGAAGCCCGGCGCTTCCACCCCGTGTGGCGCAGCGCATGTGGAGCGGTCGTCGGTCGGTCGATGGCGAAGAAAGCACAGTCCGATGGCGATGCGGTACCCGGCCGGGATCACCAGAGCTTGTGACCTGCTGGGGGAGGAAAATTCCGTTCCCCAAGTGCAGTTTTTTGCGGTTTGGGATTTTCTGTCGCCCGCTGAAGCGGGCTGGGGTATTTTCCCGAGTTTTCCCACGGCTCACGCCGTGGGCTAGGAATCTGTCGCTCGCTTTCGCGAGCTTCGCCCGCTTTCGTGAGCTTCGCCACACAAAATCCCCACCGCTGTCGCTACAACACCGGGAGCTTTGCGTTTCTGGCCCGAAGATCGCCACGGGAAATCCCCGCCCTGTCGCTCGAACAGCGCGAGCGACAAGGGCTGGGGCAAACCCAAGTAGCGCCCAGGGTGACTCGCCGATGTGTTGTCGCTTGGCTGGAACCCGTTGGTACCGCAGGCGGGGTTCACCGGCGTAATGCGCGCGACCGCCGCCAAGGCTTGCCAGGCGTGGCATCATAGGAGGAGAGGCCGCGGGAGATGCGGCTTCTGACCCAGGGGTGCGGGGAAACTTGCACCGTAGGAGAAATCCCCTGCATCCAATGGAACAGGCCGAGATTCTGCAGGTCGAGAAGCTGAAGAAAGTGTTTCGGTCGGGCAGAACGAACCTGGTGCTCTTTGACAACTTGTCCTTCCGGGTACAGACGGGAGAAATGTTGGCCATCGTGGGGCAATCGGGTGCGGGCAAGAGCACCCTGCTGCACATCCTCGGAGCGCTTGATAGCGCTTCCGCGGGTGACGTATACTGCGCCCACATAAAGCTGCAATCGCTCAGCGACGAAGCGGCAGCCGAGTTTCGCAATCGCGAGATAGGTTTCGTCTGGCAGTTTCACTATTTGCTGCCGGAGTTCACCGCCTTGGAAAATGTCGCCATGCCGCTGTTGGTAAGGGGTTTGGCGCGCAGGGAAGCGGAGGCGGAGGCCGCCCGTTGGTTGCGGGAAGTGGGACTGGAAGAGCGGTCCCATCATCGATCCGGCGAGCTTTCCGGGGGCGAACAGCAGCGAGTGGCTCTTGCCCGGGCTCTGGTAACGAGGCCGCAGTTGCTGTTGGCGGACGAACCGACCGGCGATCTCGATAACCGGACTGCCGAAGCGGTTTTTGAATTGATCGCCAAGCTACATCGCGACTACCGGCTCACCTCCCTGATTGCTACCCACAACCTTGCGTTTGCGCGGCGTTGCAGCCGCGTTATGAGGCTGGAGGCAGGACGGCTGGAGGAAGTATCGCCGCAGTCGCTGCCGGTGGCATAAGGATTGCAACAGGGAGGAGTGGGGATGAGGTTCTACTTTCCTTGCCCGTGGCCAGGTGGGGGCAAGGGGAGCGCTGGATGGGGTGAGAGTTCGCAGGTCTTTCGGAGAATAATCAATGTTTGAACGGTACACGGAAAAAGCCCGACGCGTTATCTTCTTCGCGCGGTACGAAGCCAGCCAGTTCGGGTCGCCCTACATCGAGACCGAGCACTTGTTGCTGGGCCTGCTGCGGGAAGATAAGGCGCTGACCAATCGTTTCCTGCGCTCGCACGCCTCGGTGGAGTCGATTCGGAAGCAGATTGAAGGGCACACCACCATCCGCGAAAAGGTTTCCACCTCCGTCGACCTGCCGCTCTCGAACGAATGCAAGCGCGTGCTGGCCTACGCCGCCGAAGAAGCCGAGCGCCTGTCGCACAAGCACATCGGCACGGAGCACCTGCTGCTGGGACTGCTGCGGGAAGAGAAGTGCTTCGCCGCGGAAATCCTGCACGAGCGGGGTCTGCGGCTTTCGACCATCCGCGAGGAGCTGGCGCGCAGCACGCAGGAAAAGGCGCTCGCCGCAGCGCTCGCGCGAATCGTCGCTGCTGAGCGAGTTCTCGCGCGACCTGACGCAGGCGGCCATGGACAACCAACTCGATCCGCTGGTGGGACGGGAGCAGGAACTGGAGCGGGTGGTGCAGATCCTGTGCCGGCGCACCAAGAACAATCCGGTGCTGATCGGCGAGCCCGGGGTGGGCAAGACGGCCATCGTGGAAGGACTGGCGCAGCGGATCGCCGACGGCGAAGTTCCGTCGTTTCTCTCCGACAAGCGCATCCTGGGGCTGGACCTGTCGCTGATCGTGGCCGGGACCAAGTACCGCGGGCAGTTCGAAGAGCGGCTGAAGACGATCATGAAGGAGCTGATGGAGTCGCAGAACGCCATCATCTTCATCGACGAACTGCACACCCTGGTGGGCGCGGGTTCGGCCGAGGGGTCGCTGGACGCCGCCAACATCCTGAAGCCGGCGCTGTCGCGCGGCGAAATCCAGTGCATCGGGGCGACCACGCCGGGCGAGTACCGCAAGTCGATCGAAAAGGACCGCTCGCTGGAGCGGCGCTTCCAGTCGGTGAAGGTCCCGCCGCCGACCGAAGAGGACGCGGTCAAGATCCTGAACGGGATCAAGGACCGCTACGAGAAATTCCACGCGGTCAGCTACACCGACGAGGCGGTGGGGTTCGCCGTGTCGCACTCCAACCGCTACATCCCGGACCGCTTCCTGCCCGACAAGGCGATTGACCTGATCGACGAGGCGGGAGCGCGGGTGAAGCTGCGCCAGACCTCGCTGCCGGAAGAGATCACCGAGGTGCAGAAGCGGATCAAGTTCATCGTGCACCGGATGGAAAACGCCATCGCCAACCACGAGTTCGAGAAGGCGCGTTTCTACTCGGACGAGGAGCGCAAGGAGCGCGAGAACCTGCGCGCGCTGCGCGAAAAGTACCACCTGGACGATTCCACCACCGGAGTGGTGGCGCGCGAGGACATCGAGGACGTGGTTTCGCGCTGGACGGGCGTGCCGATCACCGCCATCAAGGAAGAGGAGTCGCAGAAGCTGCTGCGCATCGAGGAGGAGCTGCACAAGCGGGTGATCTCGCAGGAAAAGGCGATCTCGGCGCTGGCGCGGGCCATCCGGCGCAGCCGCGCGGGGCTGAAGTCGCCCAACCGGCCGATCGGGTCGTTCCTGTTCCTGGGGCCGACGGGCGTGGGCAAAACGGAAGTGGCGCGCACCCTGGCGCAATTCATGTTCGGCAGCGAGAAGTCGCTGGTGCGCTTCGACATGTCGGAGTTCATGGAGAAGCACTCGGTGAGCAAGCTGATCGGGTCGCCTCCGGGATACGTGGGCTACGAAGAGGGCGGGCAACTGACCGAACGGGTCAAGCGCGCCCCCTACTCGGTGGTGCTGCTGGACGAAATCGAGAAGGCGCACCCGGACGTGTTCAACATCCTGCTGCAGGTGTTTGAAGACGGGCAGTTGACCGACGGGCTGGGCAACACCGTGGACTTCAAGAACGCGATCATCATCATGACTTCGAACATCGGCGCCCGCCACCTGCAGAAGCGCAAGGGCCTGGGGTTCGAGGCCAGCGGCGAAGACGTGGTTTCCGAAGAACGTGGAGGACGTGGTGCGCAACGAGGTGAAGCGCACTTTCAACCCCGAGTTCCTGAACCGCCTGGACGAGGTGATCCTGTTCAACTCGCTGAGCGAGCAGGACCTGATCGCCATCGTGGAGCTGATGGTGAACCAGTTGAACCAGAACCTGGCGCAGAAGTCGATTACCGTGACGGTGACCGAGGAGGCGCGCAAGTGGATTCTGGACAAGACGCTGGTGGACCGCAGCTACGGCGCGCGTCCGCTGCGCCGGGCCTTGCAGAAGTACATCGAGGACCCGCTGAGCGAGGCGCTGATCCAGGGCTCGATCAACACGCGGCCGGCGTTCCTGGAGGTTTACCTGGACGGCGACCGGCTGTTCTACCGCGCGGTGGGCGAGGAGAAGCAGGAAGGCGTGTTGCTCTACAGCAACTAAGCAATAGCAACCGGCAATAGAGACAAAGCCACCCGATAGCTGGTGGCTTTTGTTTTGGGCGAGCGGCGTGTTGCGGTTGTCAGGAGACGGCTGGCATCTCCCAGGTTAGCGCCCAAAAAACCGGGCGCGAACCTGGGGCACCCGCACCCGAACGCCCAAAAACCGGGCGCGAACCTGGGGCACCCGGGTTCCTTCGCTTCTTCGGCAGTCGCGGAAAATGGAAGCTGTCCGCTACAATAGAAGTTTGCCGATGAACCTCTCCGCCATTCAAGCTGCGCTGCGCGAGCACAAGTTCGACGCCTGGTTGTTCTGCGACCATCACCATCGCGATCCGATCGCCTACCGGGTGCTCGGCCTGCCGGAAGGCCTGATGGTGACGCGCCGCTGGTTCTACGTGATTCCGGCGCAGGGCGAGCCGCGCAAGCTGGTGCACCGCATCGAGGCCGGGCACCTGGATTCGCTGCCCGGCACCAAGCGCGAATATTCCGCCTGGCAGGAACTGACCGAGAACCTGAAGGCCATGCTGGCGCCGTACAGCAAGGTGGCCATGCAGTATTCGCCCAACAACATCGTGTTCTACGTTTCGCTGGTGGACGCGGGCACGGTGGAGCTGGTGCGCGGCTTCGGCAAGAACATCCTGAGCTCCGCCGACCTGGTTTCCCTGTTCGAGGCCACCTTGAGCGACGAGCAGGTGGAATCGCATTTCGCCGCCGGCAGGAAGGTGGACGCCATCACCGCCGCCGCCTTCCAGGAGATCGGACGGCGGGTGCGCAACGGCGGCACGAACGAATTCGAAATCCAGAAATTTTTCGCCGAGGCCTTCGAGCGCGAGGAGCTGGTGACCGACGATCTGCCGATTGTGGCGGTCAACGCCAACGCCGCGAACCCGCACTATGAGCCCTCGGCGGAGCGGCACTCGCCCATCGGCGAGGGCGACCTGGTGCTGCTGGACGTGTGGGCGAAGCAGAAGCAGCCGGGCGCGGTTTATTACGACATCACCTGGATGGGATTCGTGGGCAAGGCGCCGCCGCAGAAGCAGCGCGAGGTGTTTGAGGTGGTGAAGCGGGCGCGCGATGCGGGGGTGGAGAAGGTGAAGTCGGCGATCGCGGCAGGCAAGAAAATCGCGGGCTGGGAGGTGGATAAGGCGACGCGCGACGTGATCGAGGCGGCGGGCTACGGCAAGCAGTTCATTCATCGCACCGGGCACTCCATCGCCACTGAGGTCCACGGCAACGGCGCTAACATGGACAACCTGGAGATCCACGACGAGCGGCAGATCCTGCCCAACACCTGCTTTTCGGTGGAGCCGGGAATCTACCTTCCGGAATTCGGGGTGCGCAGCGAGGTGGACGTGATGGTGCGCAAGAGCGCGGCCGAGGTGACGGGCAAGATTCAGCGGGAGCTGGTGATTCTCTGATGGTGGCGACCAAACCCAACGTGGAGCGCGCGGCGGTGGCCGAGCCCAACGCGGTGATGGCGGTGGTGGCGCCGGCGGTGGGATGGCTGGTTCCCGGGGCCGGGCACCTGATGCAGAAGCGCTGGATCCGCGGGCTGCTGCTGATGGCCTGCATCCTGTGCATGTTCGTGCTCGGGCTGCTGATGGAAGGCAAGCTCTACTCGCCCAATACCGGCGACATCCTGGACATTCTCGGTTTTATCGGCGACATCGGGGCGGGCGGACTGTACATCGTCAGCAAGGCGCTGGACGCGGGCACGGGCAACATCGCGCGCGCCACCGCCGACTACGGCACCAAGTACCTGATCGTTGCCGGGCTGCTGAACATCATCAGCGCGGTGGACGCCTACCATATCGCCATCGGGAAGAAGCTATGACCATCCAGTTGTCGCACTTCACCGCCGCGCTGCTGTTTGCCGTCTTCGCCTCGGTGGTCTTCGGCATCACCCAGCGCAATACCCCGCGCGACATGGTGCGCTATGGCGCCTATTGCTTCAGCCTGTTCATCGTGGGGGTGATCGTCGCCGGCTGGGCCATGTGGCTGCTGAGACACTGAGTAATTGCGGAATCGGGTAATCGGGTAATTGAGGGAGGTGCAGAGTAGTCAATTACCCGATTTCGCAATTGCCCGATTACCCAATTTCATCCTTCCCAGACAAATGCGTCAAAGACGCGCTCCACGTAATAGCCGAGCCGCTTATAGAGTTCCACCGCGCCGCGGTTGGCTTCGGTGACGGTCAGAGAAAGGCTGGAGAAGCGGCGACGGTTCAGGTCCAGCATGTTGGCCGCCAGCAGGGCCTCGCCGATTCGTTTGCCGCGATGCTCCGGCAGCACGCACACCTGGGTGATGTGGCCAACGTCGTTTCTGACCCGCGAGCAGAGGATGAGCCCGACCAGGGTGCGCGAGGCGCGATGGTAGGCGACAAAGGACGAGCTACCGTCGAACTGCCCGCAGCCGGGAAAGCGCACAATGTTGTTGAGGAAGCGCAGAGAGCCGGCGACGGTGCGGTACTGGTCGTTGATGTCGGAGTCGATGTGCGCGCGGTAAGCGGCGGTGATGATCGCCGCCGCCGGCTGGTAATCATGATCGGTCCAGCGGCGGATATCGACTCCTTCCGGCGTGACCAGAGGACGTTCGCCGGCGCTCCCGCCGGCCAGCGGCAGCACCATGAACAGCCGCGGATGACGGTGGAAGCCGTCTTCCAGGAAGGGGCGCGCCACCGCCCCGGTGGGGTGCACCAGCAGTTGCGCCTCGATGCGGTGGATGCCGGGCGACTGCTGCAGGGTCTCGATCACGTGCGACAGCAGCCGGGTTTCGACCGGGTGTTCCACCGGAGTGGAGTAGCGGATACCGTCGCCTTCCACAAACAGGTCGCCGATGACGCCCTTGCTGCCCTCATAAACGAAAAACGAGTAGCCGCAGACGCGGCCCTTTTCCAGCGCCGCATAGCCGGGCAGGATGCGGGCATCGATGTAGCGCAGGATCATCTCGGTCGAGCCGGTGTAATCCCATGCCAGCAGCTCCGCCCACACCTGCGCCTCTTCATCCAGCAGCGGCCGCAGGTCCGACGAGGAAAAATGCCTGAGATCGAGGATCTCCACGATGTGTCCAGTACCGGGTGCGATGCAACGCGCCTCAACTGTGGTTGGCGCAAGCTGGAAGTCTAGACGCCCGGCGCAATCCAGGCAAACCGGAGAATACGCGCGGTTACCGGCGCGAGCGACGTGCTAGGGGCCCGATACCCAGTAGAACTCCAGGCGCTGGGGCGCGAATCCGCCGATCCGCAGCAGCCGGCGGGAACCAACCATCCCTTGCAGTTGCCGCTCCGCACCCGAGCGCACCACCAGCAGATGGGCGCCGGCGGGGACCTGGCCGCGCTCGTAGCGCAGGACCGGTTGGTTGCGGTAGAAATCCAGGCCGTACTCCAGTTCGCGCCTGATGTTGAAGGCGGCCAGCGGTACGCCTTTCACCGGCAGCATTGAGAGTTCCTGGGCCACCGGGCGCGCCGATTGCGTGCGATCGATCGCCGGACCGGCCACACGCAAGACAAATGCCAGCGCAAGCACCACCGGTACCAGGGTGAGGAAGCGCAGCACGCGCAGTCCCTGCCAGCGAAGCGCCAGCAGCAGCGCGATGGCGACCATGGCGCCAAAAACCGCGGCAGCCGCCACTGCTTGCGAGGGCGGATACGCGCGGGCAATCCAGTATGGCGCCAGCAACGCGCTCCCCAGCAGCAGGCCGCACACTAGGGAATGACAAATGGCCAGCGGCCAAGCTGCGCGATGGGCGGCGCGCGCCGGCAGCCATTCGGAGAGCAGCAGCGCGCAGGGCGGAATCGCCGGCAGGATGTAGCCAGGCAGCTTCGATTGGGAAAGGGTGAAAAGCGCCAGCGGCACGGCAATCCAGATCAGCAGGAAGAGGCGTCGTGCATGGGTAGCGCCGGCATGTGCAGGGTCGGCGGAATGAATTCCGCCGCTACACTCCTGATTCCGGCGAAAGGCCGCGACCATCGACGCGAGCACGTACACCGTCCACGGCATCAGGCTGAGCAGAAAGACTGGCAGGTAGTACCAGAGGGGTTGCTTGTGGCGATATAAATTGGTGCCAAATCGCTCCAGGTTGTGCTCGAGGATGAACACCTGGAAAAAGCGGTGCGTCTGAAGTTGCACCGCGACATACCAGGGCAGCGCCACGGCGAGGAACAGGAGAATGCCGGGCCACCACAACGTCTCGGCAACCAGGCGCCAGCGCGAGGCGTGCGCGTCTGCCCCGCGCCGGACCCAGGCAAAAAGAAGAATGATCAAGCCCGCCAACACCGGCGCCACCGGGCCCTTGGCCAGGGTCCCCACGGCCATCATCAGGTAAAAGGCGGCGAGCCACAGCCTGTGCCCGGTTTCCCGCCAGGCGTACCAGGCGAGCATGCCGATGGTGAAGGTGGCGGCCAGCGGCATGTCGGTGGACGCGCCTCGGGCAAAGCCAACGATGGCGGCCGAGGAAGCCGCGATTAGCGCCGCGTCCAGTTGCGCGCCCGGGCGGAAGCGGCGGACGAAAAAGTAGATGGCCGCCACCATGGCGGTGGCGAAGGCCGCCGAGGGCAGGCGCGCCGCCCAGTCGCTGACGCCGAAAATCTTGTAGGAAACAATGGCGCTCCAGTAGTAGAGCGCCGGCTTTTCCAGCCACGGCACGCCGTTCAAAATGGGCGTGACCCAGTCGTGGCGGGCGAGCATCTCGCGCGCGATCTGGGCGTAGCGGGGCTCGTCGGCGCCCACCAGCCCGAAGCTGCCCAAGCCGTAGAAGAACAGGAAGGCGCAGAGGACGGCCAGAGTGGCAAGTTCGATCCAGGCGGCGGCCCGGCCGCGGGCGGAGGTGGCCGTGGAAGGGGTGTTCACGCCTTTTCTGCCGTAGTCATAGCTGTGGGCATCATGTCATTCTACCGAGGAGGCGATGGTCAGCGATTCGTGATTAGCGGTTCGCGATGAGGTGGGCGGCCATTCGGCTTTGGCTTTGGTCAGCGGCCATCGGACTCGTTGTTTTTTCGCTGCAGGCGGAGCTGTGCGAGCACGCGTTCGGCGGCGACGGAGACGGGGGCATCGAGGGCGCAGCCGGAGGCGCAGAAGTGGCCGCCACCGCCGAAGCGGGCGGCAACCTGAGCGACGTCCACCGCTCCCTTGCTGCGCAGGCTGACGCGCCAGCGGCGGTCGGACAGTTCGCGGAAGAAGATCGCCACCTCGATGCCCTCGATGCCGAGGGCGTAGTTCACCAGACCTTCGCAGTCTTCATCGCGGGCACTGCAGCGCTCCATCTGCTCGCGGTTGACCGCCATCCACGCCAGGTCGCCATCGCGGTGCAGGCCGGAAAGGGCGGCGCCCAGGAGGCGCATCTTGGAAATGGGATTGGAGAAATAGACGTTCTGCGCAATGTGCGCGGGATCGGCGCCGGCGCGCACCAGTTCCTGGGCCAGGGCGAAGGTACGCTCGGTGGTGCCGACATAACCGAAGGAACCGGTATCGGTAAGCACGGCGGTGTAGAGGCAGGTGGCGACCTTGGGGCAGATGGAGACGCCGGCGGCGCGCGCCAGCCGGTAGATCATCTCGGCGGTGGCGCAGGCGCTGGGATCGATCCAATTCACGTGGGCGAAGGGCTGGCCGCTGACGTGGTGGTCGATGTTGATGAGGAAGTGCTTCTCCAACCCCTGCAGATTGGTGCGCTGGACGCT
The DNA here is from genome assembly GCA_963740615.1 of Terriglobia bacterium. Taxonomy (GTDB): domain Bacteria; phylum Acidobacteriota; class Terriglobia; order Terriglobales; family Acidobacteriaceae; genus JAIQGF01. The sequence continues at coordinate 103,218 of CAVUEZ010000001.1, read as the reverse complement.
GTCGCACTCCAGCACGATGGCGGCCTGGTACTGGCCGTTGATGCGCTGCGCGGTGATCACCGCGTCGGCAAAGGGCAGGGGACGGTAGATGTGGGGGACGGAGCCGTTGAGCACGACCTCGGCCTGCTTGCCCATGCAGCGCAGGATTTCGCAGCAGGCAAGGACGGAGCCGATGGCATCGCCGTCGGGCCGCGCATGCGAGGTCAGGACGAAGCAGTCACGCCGTCCGATCTCCGTCAGAATCGCGTTGAGCGTGTCGCTCACGGGGCGAATTGTCCTTCAACATCCGCTGCGATTTCCCCGCCTCTGGCAAACGCGGCCAGATGTGGGGCACCCTCAGTGACCCTCTACTTGCTCCTCTTCTTCACACGCCGGAGTAGCTCGTCAATTTTAGTCTCGTACTGTTGCGACCTGTCCAGTTGAAAAAACAAATCGGGAGCATGGCGAATCCTTAATCGGTCCAGGAGCTGGTGACGAATGTAATTGCGGGCGGCCTCCAGTCCGGCCAGGGTCTGCTCGGCCTCCTGCTCAGTGCCCGATACGTTGATGAAGACTTGGGCGGACTTGCCGTCGGGGGTGAGCTTGACCTCGGTGACGGTGGCCAGGCCGATGCGGGGATCGGTGAGCTCGCCCTCGACCATGGCGGCGATTTCCTCGCGCAAGGCTTCGCCCAGACGCTGGAAATGATATTGGACGTTACGTCGTTCCATAGGCATAAGGTTCAAGGCGCCCGGCTCAAGGCATTGTAGTCTCCACCTTGCGCCTCGATCCCGGCGCCTTGTGCCTAGAAGTATTCGATGAAGGAATCGGTGATCTCCGCTCCGGCATTATTGGCAATTTTGGTGGCGGAGCGTTCCACGTTCTCCATCAGGCCGCGGAGATAATCGCGCGAGCCGGAGATGCTGACCACGCCGATTGTGGCGCGCTGCCACAGGTCGGCGCCATCCAGTTCCGCCACCGAGATATTGAAGCTGGAGCGCAGCTTGTCCTTGAGGCTGCGCAAAACCTGGCGCTTGTCCTTGAGGGAGTGCGCGGCTTCGATGCGGAGTTCGAGGGTGAGATACGCGATCAAGCAGTTTCCAGTTGCCAGTTTCCAGTTTCCAGCCAGAACCGGCAAGGGCCGATCCGGAAACTGGAAACCGGAAACCAGAAACTCTTGCTACGCCAACTCTTCCTGCGCCACGCGCTCGGTGACGAAGGCCTCGATCACGTCGCCGACCTTGATATCGCCGTAGTTCTGGATGGCGATGCCGCATTCCAGGCCGTTGCGCACCTCGGCGGCATCCTCCTTGAAGCGGCGCAGCGAGGAGACCTTGCCCTTGAAGACCACCACGTTGTCGCGCAGCAGACGGACCTCGGAGTCGCGCTTGATGATGCCGTCCTGCACCAAGCAGCCGGCGACCGTGCCTACCTTGGGAATGCGGAAGGTGTCGCGGACGTCGGCGCGCCCCTGGTAGTTCTCGCGGAAGACCGGTTCGAGCATGCCGGTGATGGCCTTGCGAATCTCATCCTGCAGCTCGTAGATGATGGAGTGCAGGCGGATGTCCACTTTCTCCTGCTCGGCGATTTCGGCGGCCTTGCGCTCCGGCCGCACGTTGAAGCCGATGATGATGGCATTCGACGCCGAGGCCAGCAGCACGTCGGTTTCGGTGATGGCGCCCACCCCGCTGTGCAGGATTTTCACCTTCACCTTGTCGGTCGACAGCTTGGCCAGCAGATCCCCGAGCACCTCCACCGAGCCCTGCACGTCGGCCTTGAGGATGACGTTGAGTTCCTTGATGCCGGCGGTCTTGAGCTGTTCGGCCAGGCCTTCCAGGGAAACGCGCGAGCTCTTGGCAAGCGCGGCTTCACGTGCCCTCTGCTCGCGGAAATCGGAGATCTCGCGCGCTTTTTCGCGGTCGACGACCACCACGAACTGGTCGCCCGCCTGCGGCAGGCCTTCCAGACCGAGGATTTCCACCGGAGTGGAGGGCGGCGCCTCTTCCAGCGCGTTGCCGCGCTCGTCAAACATGGCGCGCACCTTGCCGTAGGTGTTGCCTACCACGAAGTTGTCGCCGGTGTGCAGGGTGCCGTCGGCGACCAGCACCGTGGCCACGCTGCCGCGGCCGCGGTCCAGCTTGGCTTCCAGCACCGTTCCGCCGGCGGAGCGCTCGGGAGTCGCCTTCAGCTCCTGCAGGTCGGCGACCAGGCAGATCATCTCCATCAGCAGGTTCAGGTTTTGCTTCTGCTTGGCGGAGACATCGACGAACACCGTGGTTCCGCCCCAGTCCTCGGGCAACAGGCCGCGATCGGCGAGCTGCTTCTTGACCCGCTCGGGCAGGGCGTCGGGCTTATCGATCTTGTTGACGGCGACGATGATGGGCACCTCCGCCGCCTTGGCGTGATCGATGGCCTCCAGGGTTTGGGGCATGACGCCATCGTCGGCGGCAACCACCAGCACGACGATGTCGGTAACCTTGGCGCCGCGGGCGCGCATGCGGGTGAAGGCCTCGTGGCCGGGCGTGTCGATGAACACGATCTGGCGGCCGTAGGCCGGCGAGTTGGTGTCGGAGATGGTCACCTTGTAGGCGCCGATGTGCTGGGTGATGCCCCCGGCCTCGCCTTCGGCGACGTTGGCGTGGCGGATGGAGTCCAGCAGCGTGGTCTTGCCGTGGTCCACGTGGCCCATGATGGTGACCACCGGCGGACGCGGCACAGCCCCGGCCCCGCCCTCTTCGGCGGCGGCGGCTTCGGACTTGTCCATCTCCTGCTCGGCCTGCTGCTCGAAGGTGATGACGTTGGTGTCGGCGCCGAACTGCCGTGCCATTTCGCTGGCCAGGTTGGCGTCCAGCGTCTGGTTAACGGTGGCAAAGACACCGCGAGCCAGCAGCCGGGTGATGAAGATCCTTGGCACGGATGCCCAGCTTCTCCGCCAGATCCTTCACGCTGATGCCTTCGGTGATGGTGATCTGGCGCGTGATGGGCAGCGGTTCATTGGACAGCGTGAGCCGCGGCGGCGGAACGAAGCCCTTCATCGGGCCTTCCTTCACCCCGCGGGGAACATACCGCTGCCCCGGACGGCGCGAGGGCGCGGGACGCGCCGGACGCCCTCCGGGCGGCGCCGCCGGTCCGGCGGGACCCACCCCTAAAGGCCGCGCGCCGCTGGGAGACTGGCGCGTCGGATGCATGGGCCGGCGCTCGCCCGGACGCAAAGGCGGACGCGCACCCGCGGAGGGACGCGGACGCTGGAAAATCGGCTGCCCCGGCACCGGACGTCCCGGGCGCCGGACGCGGCGTGCTGGCCGCGGGACGGGCAGGTTGCGGCGGCGCCGTGTACACCGGGCGCGGACCGGTCTGCGGAACAATCACGCGACGCGGCGGCGTGGCCGGAGGCTTGGGCGCCGGAGGCTTCTCCGGGGGCGCGGCCTGATGTGCGACCGGAGGCGCGATCGGGGCAGCGGTGGCCATTGGCGGCGGGGCTGCGGGCGCTTCCGCTTCAGCGCGGATGGGCGTCGGAAGGACCTCCTCGGGAGGCGGCGCCGGCGGCTCGGGCGCCGGGGCGGGCGGTTCCGGCACGCGGTACACCGGGCGCACGGGCGCCTCCATCGGCTTCACCAACCGGGGCGGCGGCGCCGCTTCCGGAGGCGCAGCCTTGGGCGGCACCGCCACCGGGGCCTTGGCAGCGGGCGTCTGGATGGCCGGCTTGGGCAGCTCCGGGGCGCGCGGCGGCGCGGCCGGTGGGCGCGGCGGCGGAGGGGCGGCGGCTCGTTGTTGTTTCTGCTGTAGGGCCTTCAGAACATCACCGGGTTTGGAAATATGCGAGAGATCAATCTTGGTCCTGATTTCATCCGGGCGCGGGCGCGCGGGACGCGCACCTCCCCCTTGCGACTCCTCGCCGTGCAGGTGCTGGCGCACTTTTTCCGCTTCGTCGACGGAGATGGAACTGGAATGCGTTTTCTTTTCGGTAACGCCAACCTTGGGCAGAGCATCGAGAATCGCCTTGCTTTTGACTTCCAGTTCCCTGGCCAGATCGTTGATTCGAATCTTAGAGCTGTCTACCATCCGAGCTTCTTTTCCCCTCCGTGTGCTACGCTATCCGTTCATAGCTACCTCACGGTTTGAATTTGGCCGTCTGCCACCGGCTGCTGGCGGCCGGCCGGCGGCCGTACTATTTTTCTTCCGGCGGAATCTGCTCTTCGTCCGGATGCTCGTCGTCGTGCGTCGTGACTTCCGCTTCGTCGGCGGGAGGCGCATTTTCCACCCCGCTGACCGCTTCCGCTTCCAGGTCCTGGCCTTCTTCCACCAACTCGCTGACGCTCTGCGCGGCTTGCTCCGGCGCCTGGGACAGTCCCTCGGTGTCGCCGGACTGTCCGGCGGAGTCGGGGCCGACATCGTCGGGAGGCATGGGCCCCTCTTCGCCCGCGACAGGCTGATCCTCCGCGAACGTCCTCGGTTCGGCGCCGCCGAGGGGGCTTCTCCCGCTTCCAGGCTGGAAAAGTAATTATTGACCGCAAGGCTGATCTTTTCCACCGTCTTGGGGCCGATGCCGGGAATCGCCTCCAGTTGCTCCGGAGTCATGTCGGCCAGCGCCTCCACGGTGCTGATGCCGGCGCCACTCAGCTTCTCCATGATGCCCTCACCCAGTTCGGGCACGCTGTCCAGCGGCGTGGCCGGGCCGCCGACCAGGGCCGGCATCTGCTGCTCCACTTCCTGCCGCTTCTCTTCTTCGCTCTTGATGTCGATCTTCCAGCCCAGCAGCTTGGCGGCCAGGCGCACGTTCTGACCCTTCTTGCCGATGGCCAGCGAAAGCTGGCTGTCGTCGACGATCACTTCCAGATGCTTCTCGCTGGCGTCCAGCACGCGTGACGCGGCTGACCTTGGCCGGCTGCAGCGCCTTCTCCGCAAAGGTCACCGGGTCCTCGTGGTACTCGATGATGTCGATCTTCTCGCCGCGCAGCTCGCGGATAATCGACTGCACGCGCATGCCCTTCATGCCCACGCAGGCGCCCACCGCGTCCACGTCCTTGTCCTTGCGACATCACCGCGATCTTGGTGCGCTCGCCGGCTTCGCGCGCGATGGCCCGGATCACCACCGTGCTGTCGTAGATCTCCGGCACTTCGGTCTGGAACAGGTGCTGCACCAGCTCCGGCGCGGCGCGCGAAACGATCACCTGCGGGCCCTTGGCGGCCTTTTCCACCCGCGTGATCACCACTCGAACCCGCTCGCCGGGAGCGAAAGACTCCAGCCGCGATTGCTCCTTGCGCGGCATGCGGGCTTCGGCCTTGCCGACATCGAAGATCACGTCCGGGCCCTTCGATGCGCTTGACGGTGGCGTTCACGATCTCGCCCACGCGGCCGATGTACTCGTTGTAAACCGTGTCGCGCTCGGCCTCGCGCACCTTCTGGAAAATCACCTGCTTGGCCAGTTGCGCGGCGATCCGGCCCAGCACGTCGGTGGCTTTGGGAATGCGCAGTCTCGCCTCCCACTTCCGCCTTGGCGATCCAGCCGGCGCGCATCCTCCAGGGTGATCTGGTTGAGTCGGATCTTCAATCTGCTCCGGCACCTTCCACCACCTGCTTGACCACGTAGGCGCGAATCTGGCCGCTGTCCTTGTCCAACTCGGCGCGCAGATTCTCCTGCGTCTTGTAGTACTTGCGGGTGGCGACGACAATGGCGTCTTCCACCGCGCTGACCACAATCTGCGGGTCAATGCCCTTCTCCCGGCTCAGTGCGTCGATGGTGTTGTACAGCTCGCTTGCCATAACTTCCTTGCCATCGGCGGCCGGCAAATTCCCTTGCTCAGCCCAGCCGATGGCCGTATCAGAATTCCGGAACCAGGTTCGCCTTCTCGATGTTGCCGAGATCGATTTCCACGGTGCGCGCCGCCGTCTTCTTGCCGCCCACTTCCAGCACCGCCCGGCCTTCGCGCAGGCCCCGTAAACGCCCTTCGAAATGGCGGCTGCCGTCCAGCGGTTCGCGCGTCGTCACCCGCACGCGGTCGCCGGCGAAGCGCTCGTAATCCGCCGCCTTCACCAGCTTGCGGTCCAGCCCAGGCGAGGAAACCTCCAGCGTGTACGAGCCGCCGGGGACCGCACCCTCCACATCGAGAATGGTGCCCACTTCGCGGCTGACGGAGGCGCAATCCTCGTGCGTGACGCCGCCCGGCTTGTCGATGAACAGACGCAGCATGCGCGCCTTGCCGCCCCCCCGGAACTCGACCTCCACCAGTTCGAGACCTTGGGCTGCGGCCACGCGCTCGGCGATTTTCCGTACGTGCTCCAAATCCACGGCCATTCGGTGCTGCCCAGCGCTCCCTCGCGCGCAACCTCGGCGCCCGCCGGGGACCGCCGAAACCGCTCAAATAAAAAGTGGGCTCGCGCCCACTGGTTATCGTCGCCGAAGCTTCCGACTCAGCAGTCGCTATGAGTATACGCCCTATAAGGGAAAAAGGCCAAACCCGGAAGGGGACCCCAAATCGCAGCCTGCGAATAAGATGCGGCGCCAGGCAGCCGGGATTCAGAGAAGGCGCTCAGCCGGGTCGCCCAAGCCCCCTGGTCTCCCGCGGGACCGCGCGGCCGCCTTTCTCGGGATGACGATCGCTGGACTTTGGGGTTGACAGAGGCCCTTCTCTTGATGCATAAATATTCATTAAGTGCATAATTATGCTTCTACTTGGGGAACCTTCCCCGGACAAGGCCCCTCAATGAGCGCAGAATTGCAATCCGCCGTCGTTGGCGCCACCGGCTACTCCGGACAGGAGCTGACCCGCATCCTGTTCCAGCATCCGCGCATGAAGCCGCCGCTGCTGCTGTCGCGCGAAGGCGACAACGGCCATGCGCCCGCCGAGATGGTCTCGCCGGTGGACGGCACCGCGGTTCCCATTCACCCCTTCTCCTGGCGCCTGCTGCATCAGCGCGGCGTGGACCTGCTGTTCCTGGCCACTCCCCACGAAGTCTCGCGCGCCTGGGTGCCGGAGGCCATGGAGCGCGGGCTGCGCGTCATTGACCTGAGCGGCGCCTGGCGGCTGCGCAAGCCCGAGCACGCCGCCGTGTACGGGTTCAAGGATATAGGCACGCCGCTGACCGAGGCGCTGATGGAGAAGTCCGTGTATGGCCTGCCGGAGCTCTGCCGCGCCGAGCTGCCCGACGCGCAACTGGTGGCCAATCCCGGCTGTTATCCGACCTCCGCCATTCTGGCCCTGGCGCCGCTGGCGCAAGCCGCCCTGCTCGACCTGGACCACGGCGTGGTGTGCGACTCGAAATCCGGCGTTTCCGGCGCCGGCAAGGAGCCCACTCCGCAAACTCATTTCGTGGAAACGGCGGAGAACTTCCGCGCCTACTCGGCCTTCACCCACCGCCACGCCGGCGAAATCCTGGAGCAGTTGCAACTGGAGCCCGGGCAGTTGGCCTTCAGCACCCACCTGCTGCCCATCCGCCGCGGCATCCTGTCCAGCATCTACGTCCACCTGCGGCGCGCGGTCACCGGGCAGGAGCTGGAAGAGCTGGTCCGCGACTTCTACGCGAGCAGCCCGTTCCTGCGCATCTTCACCCCGCCGCGGCTGCCGGAGATTCAGCACTCGCAGCACACCAACTTCTGCGATCTCGGCTGGGTGCTCGCCCCCGACGGCCGGCGGCTGATGCTGGTCTCCTGCCTCGACAACCTGATCAAGGGGGCGGCCGGGCAGGCGGTGCAGAACATGAACCTGATGTACGGCTGGGACGAGCGCGAGGGCCTGGTGCCGGTGCCGGCAACCCGCAGCCGCTTCCCGCGCTCGGCCTACGTGGCGGCCATCACCCAGAACAGCTACGCGGCGGGGACCATCCATTGAGGCTGGTGGTCAAGATCGGCGGCGCGCTGCTCGACGATGCCGCGCTGGTGGAACGTTGCGCGCGTTCCATGGTCGAGTTGGCCACGGCCGGCAACCAGGTGGCGGTGGTGCATGGCGGAGGCAAGGCTCTCACCCGGCTGCTTGAGCGGCTGGGAAAGAAGAGCGAGTTCGTGCACGGACTGCGCGTCACCGACGCGGAAACGCGCGACACGGCGCTGATGGTGCTGGCCGGAGGCGTCAACAAGAAGCTGGTGGCGGCGCTGGGCCACCGGGGACAGCCGGCGGTGGGCATCTGCGGCGGCGACGGCCTCAGCTTTCGCGCCCGCAAGCGCGAGAACGGGGGCACGGACCTGGGCTTCGTGGGCGAGATCTCCTCGGTCGAGCCGCAGTGGCTGAACGCCATCTGGACCGCCGGCGCGGTGCCGGTCCTCGCCAGCCTGGCGCTGGGAGTCGACGGCGAGTACTACAACATCAACGCCGATCAGATGGCCTCCGCCTGCGCGGTCGCCGTCGGCGCCGAGCGGCTGGTTTTTCTCACCGACGTCGGCGGCGTGTGGGACGCCGATGGTTGCGTCATCCCGCTTCTTTCGGCGAGAAGAATTGCGCGGTTGAAGGAAGCGGGCATCGTCCAGGGCGGGATGCTGCCCAAGCTGGACGCCTGCCAGCGCGCGCTCTCCGGCGGCGTGCGTTCGGTTCACATCCTGCCGGGCGCGGAGATGGAAGCGCTGCGGCAGTTGTCGCAAGGCTCAATCCAGGCGGGGACGGAGTTGGTATCGTGAATCTCCAGGCGGTGGCGCAGAAGGAAGCGAAACTTCTTCTGCCCACTTACGATCGCAAGCGGGTGCTGTTTCGACGCGGCCAGGGCTGCTACCTCTGGGACGACCGAGGCCGGCGCTACCTGGACTGGCTGAGCGGCATCGGGGTGTGCGCGCTCGGTTACAACCATCCGGCAGTGGCGGCCGCCATCCGCAAGCAGGCGCCGCGGCTGGTGCACGTCTCCAACCTCTTCTATCACGATTTCCAGGCGCCCCTGGCCGAGCGGCTCACCAGGCTCTCCGGCATGGAGCGGGCGTTCTTCTGCAATAGCGGCAGCGAGGCCATCGAGGGCTCCATCAAGCTGGCGCGCGCCTACGCCCGCCTGCGCAACAAGAATGGAAACAACCTGCCGTGGCGCATTCTGGCCATGGAAAATTCCTTTCATGGCCGCACCGCGGGCGCGCTGGCCGCCACCGCGACCAAAAAATATCGCGAGCCCTTCGAGCCGCTGCTGCCCGGCGTGCGCTTCGTGAAATTCAACGACACCTCCGACCTGGAAAAGAAGTTCGACGGCAGCGTCTGCGCCGTGCTCCTCGAGCCCATCCAGGGCGAGGGCGGCATCAATCCGGTGACGCCGGAGTTTTTTGCGCACGCCCGCCGCCTGGCCGACAAGCGCGGCGCGCTGCTCATCGCCGATGAAATCCAGTGCGGCCTGGGGCGCACCGGCGACCACTTCGCTTTCCAGAAGTTCGGCTTCACACCCGACATCCTGGCGCTGGCCAAGCCGCTGGCGGCGGGGCTGCCGCTGGGCGCCATCATCACCCGCGAGCACGTGGCCGCGGCCATCAAGCCGGGCCTGCACGGCACCACCTTTGGCGGCGGGCCGCTGGCCTGCGCCGTGGCCATCGCGTTTCTCGATACCTTGCAGCGCGAGAAGGTGCTCGCCAACGTGCGCCGCGTGGGGAAATACTTCCGCGAAAAGCTGGAAGCGGTGAAGGTGAAACATCCTTCGGTGATCGAGGCGCGCGGAATCGGGCTGATGCTGGCGCTGCAACTGGCAGTGCCCGGCAAGGACGTGGTGGACGCGGCGCTGGCCCGCGGCTTGGTGATCAATTGCACGCACGACACCGTGTTGCGCTTCCTGCCGCCGTTCATCATCACCGAGGAGCAGGTCAACGAAGGCGTCAAGCTGCTGGAGCAGGCGCTGAGCGAGGTGGAATCCAAACTGAAGCCGGAAACGGCTTCCGCTGCGGGGAAGAAATCCTGATGGCAGCCGCAAGAATCCAAATTCGGACGAGAAAGGCGATCCTGCCGGACGCGCTGCCCATCCATGCGCTGGTCGCGCAATATGCCGGCGCGGGCATTTTGCTGCCGCGGACGCTGGGCGAGATTTGCGAAAACGTGCGCGACTTCACCGTGGTCGAGCAGGACGGGCAGGTGATCGGCTGCGGCGCGCTGCACCTCTACGGCCAACACCTGGCGGAGGTGCGCTCCATCGCCGTGGCGCGCGACGCCCAGGGGCGGGGCGCGGGGAGCAAGCTCATCAAGGCCCTGCTGAAGGAGGCGCGGCGGCACCGCATCGCCCAGGTGTGCCTGTTCACGCGCTCGCCGGAATATTTCGCGCGCCTGGGCTTCGTGGAAGTGCCGCACGCCGTTCTGCCCGACAAGATTTTCAAGGACTGCCGCAACTGCCCCATGTTCACCCGCTGCGACGAAACCGCCATGCTCTACGCCGGGGGCGCTGCCCGTCTGGTCATCGCGGAATGCACGCCTGAAGTGGACGAGGTGCTGCGTCCCGAGCGCCAGCCGGAAATCGCCGGCCTGGTCCAGATCGATCGACTTTCCTCATGAAGCTCGCCTCCGAGATCCTGGTGCCGCGGGGATTTGAATTTTCCGCGGCCACCGCCGGCATCAAGCTCTCGGGCACACCCGACCTGGCGCTGGCGCTGGCGCCGCGCGGTGCCAATGCGGCGGCCATGTTCACCACCAATCGCGTGGTTGCCGTCCCGCTGCAATGCGGGCGCGAGCACCTGCGCCGGACTCGCGGGCGGGTGCTCGCGGTGGTGGTCAACTCCGGCAATGCCAACTGCGCCACCGGCAAGGCGGGCCGCCGCGCCTGCGATGAGGTGTGCCGGAGTCTGGCCAAGGCCGTTGGCTGCGGAGAAGACGAGATCTTTCCCGCCTCGACCGGCATCATCGGCGTGCCGCTGCCGTCCGGCAAGCTGGTACGTGCGATCCCGCAGTTGCTGGCTGCGCGTGGCGCTGACAGCGACGCGGCGCAGCGCTTCGCCCGCGCCATCATGACCACCGACACGCGCATGAAGACGGCTTCGGCGCGCTTCGGCCGGGCAACGCTGTTCGGCGCGTGCAAGGGCGCGGGCATGATCCATCCGCGCCTGGCGACCATGCTCGTCTACCTGTTTACCGACGCCGAGGCGGGCCCGCGCGAACTCGGCGACCTGCTGCGCGGCGCCGTGCACGTGACCTTCAACCGCATGAACGTGGATACCGATACTTCCACCAACGACACCGTGCTGCTGCTCGCCAGTGGCGAGGCGGGAAAAACAAATCGCAAGGAACTCGCGGCGGCGCTCGAGGCGGTATGCGAGTCGCTGGCCCGGCAGATCGTCGCCGATGGCGAAGGCGTGAAGCACGTGGTCAACCTGCGCATCGAGGGCGCGCGCTCCGACGCCGAAGCTTCGCAGGTGGCCAAGGCCATCGCCAATTCCATGCTGGTGAAGACCGCCTGGGCGGGCGCCGATCCCAACTGGGGACGCGTGCTGGCCGCGGTCGGCTACTCAGGAGTGGAGATCGATCCCGGCAGCATCGACATTTTTTTCGGCAAGTACCAGGTGTGCCACCGGGGCGTGGCCGCCAGGTTCGACGAGACCAAGGTGCACGCCTATCTCGGCCAGCCGGTGTTCGACGTGCGAGTTGAACTCCGCCGCGGCAGAGTCGGCGCCACCTTCTGGACCTGCGACCTGACCAGCGAGTACGTGCACATCAACGCCGACTACCACACCTAGCGCATTCCCGAGCACCACGATAACGACTCGGTAAACCTTAGACGGTAGACCCCCCTCCCCCCTTGCCAGCTAATTGAATCAGCAACTTACGCACGGTATACCGTCAAAATCTCACGGTAACCGACGGTTACCGTACGGCAGCCGAGACGAGGCTCACAGGATGCAGTTTGTTGTCAAAGAACTAACGAAGGGAGTTCACGACACCAAACCCTCGGCGCACCTAGGCACGCAAGATGAGAGTAGCCGATTGTCAACGGGTTTGTCTGTGACAAGGGCGGAAAAATCTTCCGGGGGAATCCCGATTGGGGAACACATCGACGAACGTTGATTGCGGATCATCAATGATGCACCGACACATTCTAGTGCCCAAGTCTTGTTTAGCGGCAGCAAGAGGGGAGCATTGAGTTTCTGCCCAAGATGTTCCTCCTTCCGGGGGCGATCGGGCGCGGGATGAGTCCCGGAGGGACGGACGCTTGTAGCCCAGGGCGACAAGCCCTGGGTCGAACAGCATTCAAGAACGTCCGAGTGCCGGAGGCACGGCGCGGGAGGTAGAGGCGAGATGGGTCACACGTTCACCACGGTTCGCGTGCAGGTTGTATTCAGCACCCAGGGGCGAAGGCCGTTGTTGATGTCCGAACTCCAGCCCAGGGTTTGGGACTACATCGGCGGGATCGGCAAAACCCACGGGATTCCGATCCATGAAGTTGGCGGCAGCGATAATCACGTGCACATCCTGATGTCGCTACCGGCGACGGTCACGCTGTGCAAGGCGGTGCAGACGCTGAAGGCGTTTTCCTCGAAGTGGTTGAACGAAACGGGGGCGATGAAGAATGGCCGATTCGCCTGGCAGGAGGGATATTCGGCGTTGGTTGAGAGGTTCTAAGCTGCCCTTCTGGTTGAAACGGAAATGCGCCGCCCTTCGAGCGACGCAGTCATCGATCTTTCTGGTGGGTCCCCTGAACTGACGCCGCAGTTGACGCTGGCTTCAATGCGTCTTCCAGTTGCCGGCCCTCGTTGTACACCTCAGCGTCGCGCTTTTGGTCGGGGTTGATAACAAAATCCCGAACAGTCACGCCAGGCCCGAGTTCCTTTTTCTCCTGCAGCACAACAGCCACAATGCCCTCCGTTTAATCCGTTATATTAGCGAGTTCCCGAAGGCGGCGCAACACATAGGAGTGCGCTTGCTCCAATAGCCAAGCGTTACTCTCGTCACTCGTATTCAGACTCTTCAGTAACCGACCTTGCGCGGGAACAAATGTCCCTACGTTCAAGACTCCAAAAATTAGATGCGGGCTTTCGGGGTGACGAAGCGGAATCGAATAAAGAAAGTGATGGGGTTGCCTTCCCTCTCTTGCGACGTACGTCTCGTATATCAGGTCCCGCTGGGCCAATTCTGCGTCAAATATCCGGTATTTATTTCCGCTGTAGGCCCGACCCGCGTTGCCGTCGCCAATTTCGAGTGCGAAATCATCCGTTGCTGCGTGCGTACCAGCGGCTATTCGCAGCTTTGGAGGTTCTGTTGGGTTTCGCGCATCGTAGGCCATAACACTAACTTCGATTTGGCTAAAATCCGTGGCTGATGTGTGCAGTAACGCATTGATGTAATTTGCCACAAGATGTGCAAATGCATCCATGACCTTTTCGACATCCTTGCGCAGCTGGGAGTTCGACGGGACACTTAGGTTTAGCATCAAACCCGCGAACCTCTCGACAACGGCGGCATGTGCTGGATTTGCAGATTCAGGCGGCAACCCATCACGCGGCAACTGCCATGCGACTCGGTAGCTGTATCCAATAGGAGGCTTGTGAACCGAAAGGGAACAAATTCCGAGTTGCTGACAGAAGTGAAAGGCGGGCTGCAATGCTGTACTCAGCCAGCTGTGGACACCTCCTTCTGGCCCGAGAATCTCAAAGCTAGGCGGGTGGTCCAACTTGTATCCGGGTGGGTACAGCAGCGTCATGGAAAAATGCTCCGTTACCTCCTTCAACTCCTTTTCTTCGGATTCCGAAGCAGGGCGGCCCGCGCGTGATGGATATTTTCTCCGAAAGCTAGCCTCGTTCACAGCTAGCGAGTTGAAGTCCAGACATCGTATGCCGAAATCAACTGGACGTTGCGCTGTCGGGCCGCCCTCAAAGTGAATAGTGAATTCAAGATTCCTCGACCGGCGCTTGGCTTGATCAGTAACCAAAGTTACTCCAGCAGATGTTTTGTGCGGGATCAAGCGCGCCTCTGATAGGTGCCCGGTGTCGCACGTGTAATTGAATGGCCCCACAAAGGAAATCGGATTCGGCGTGGTTGGTGTCAACTGAGAGTACGTGATTTCATTGAGCCCGTCGCCTTCCTCATTGATCTGCACAAACCAATCGATTCGTTTGTACTTGTGCCCCGCCGCAACAGCCCTTTCGTATACACGGCCTAACGCATGACCCACGTAGGGATAGGCCACTTCCTCCCGGAAAGCTTCTCCGCCCTGGGCAAAAAATTGCTGAACGAACATCAACCCGGAATCTTCAACCGTGATCAAATTAAAATTGTGGCCTCTAGCTTCGTGATCCGGCCCGCCAGCAACCGCAGTACCAGCTCCAACAACCTCGATTGTACGATTGGTTCCGGCACATGTGCCGACACAGACGATCGAGTGTGGTGCTCTGTGCTTGTGCCCGTGAAGAATGCAGTCGACTTTGTGTTCTGCCAGGAACTGGATTAAGTTTTGTGCCTTGTTGAGTATGAGAAAGGTGTCACTACCCTCATACGGTACCGGAAGGGGATGATGATGCACTAGTGCGATTTTCGTTGCTTTGCTGAAAAATCGCCTGTCCGCGTCAGACAAAGCGGCAATTTCGTTCTCTATTGCTTTGAGTTGCCTGCGATTAACAGTACCTCGAGCAAGGCCGCGCATTGCTGGGTTCGAATCAATCCGTATGAAGCAGATTCCGAATTCTTCGTGTAGGACAATGCGGCTCTTGTTCGAACCCTCAAAGTGTTTTCGGTACCAGTGGCCGGTTATCGGCCGATAGCCTACATTGCCGAGTACCCGGTAATCGTGGTTACCGGGTACAGTCAGTAGACGAGTGTTCGGATCGATTCCGACGCTGTCGCACAACCTAAGGACCCATTGCTTCGCGGCAGAAAGTTTCCAAAAATTGTCGACAAAATCTCCTGTCACAACCAAGAAATCTGGATGCGCTATAGCTAATGCTTCGGTCAAGCGATCAGACACACCTTGATCGAGACGCTCGTGGTGTATATCCGATATGTGGGCGATTCTTGCGGTCATTGGAGCTGCAATTACGCCACAGACCGGGCCGTAATTGTAAATTATTGTTGCTCTGTTCCGAAATTAGAACACAACCCGCGCTAGGCGCCTGCGGCTCAAATCCATATACATTAAGAAACGCATCATCCGATCACCTGCTCGCGGACCGTCGTTCCTAGCTATTAGCAAAATGGGAGGGCAGGGAAATTGGCATGCGCGCTTATCCCCGCTTCAGCGGCAGGGAGACCTCGAAGGTTGAGCCCACGCCCAGCTCGCTCTCGACCGTGATTTTTCCGCCGTGGTCTTCCACGATCCGCCGGGCCAGCGACAGGCCCAGGCCGGTGCCCTGCCCTTGGTGGTATAGAAGGGGCGGAAGATGTTGGGCAGGTGCTCGGGCTTGATGCCCTTGCCGGTGTCGCGGACGCTGACCACCGCCAGGCCGTCGCGCTGGTTCACGTCCACCTCCACGTGTCCCGGGCGGGCGTCACCAGCCCCTTCCATGGCCTGGATGGCGTTGAGCATCAGGTTCAGGAGCACCTGCTGAATCTGGTTGGGGTCGTGCTCCACGGTCATGGGCGTGTCCGCCTTGTGCAGCTCCACGTTCACCGGTTTGGAGAGCGTTTGCTGGCGGGCGAAGATGACGGCGTGCTCGGCGGTGGCGTTGAGGTCGGCGGCGCGGTACTCGGGGGGCTTGGGGCGGGCGGTTTCCAGCAGGTCGCTGACGATGCGGTTTACCCGCATGACCTCCTGCTTGACTTCCTTCAGCACGTCGCGCGCGGGGCTTTTTTCCGGCAGGTCGCGCCCGATGATGTCGATGACGCCGGCAATGCCCGCCAGCGGATTGCGAATCTCATGCGCCAGCCCGGCCGCCAGCTCGCCCAGAGTGGCCAGGTGCTCGGCGCGCGTCATCTGGGTGTTGTGCAGGCGCTCGATCTCCTGGCGCGATTCGCGCAGTTGCGTGACCATCTGGTTGAAGTTGCGGCCGAGCTGGCCGATGTCGTCGGTGCGATTGGCGAAGCTGACGGTGACCTCGAGATCGCCGTCGCGCACCTGCTGGATTTTTTCCTGCAGCTCGGCCATCGGCCCGCTGAGCACCAGGCTGAGAGTGAGCACGAGCACGGCGCAGATGGCGATGGCGCCCACGGTGGCCACCACCAGCACCGTGCGGCGCTCGCCCGATTCCAGCGACAAGGTGGCCAGAATGAACAGCAGCAGGCCGTTCAACAGCACGGCCAGGACGGGCAAAATCGCCCGGAGCTGCCAGTTCAGGCGAATGCGCGGCAAGAGATACTCCCGGGGAGAGACGTTGGGGATATTGTAGCGCGGGAGTTTCGGTTGTCGGTTATCGGTTTACGGTTCTCGGTTGTCGGTTCAATTTAGAACAGAGACCAGTGGCCAGTGGTCAGTGGCCACTGGTCAGTGGTCAGTGGCCAGTGATGAAGGGCCAGGTTGAAATGCCTTTCGGTGGCGCGGGCGAAGCGGGCGAAAACAAGTGGTCAGTGGTCAGTGGCCAGTGGTGAAGGGCCGGGTTGAAATGCCTATCAGCGGCACGGATGATGCGGGCAGAAGGGGTTCTTCGACTCGGTCGCAACGCGCCCCAGACCACGGGGCGCGTTGGACCTCGCTCAGAATGACAGTCGTGAAATTCATATCACCTATAACCGTTTTCGATTCCGTTAGCCGGCTGTAAACCGAGAACCGTAAACCGAGAACCGTAAACCGAAACCCGATCACGAGTAGGCGTGCAGCCCGGGCAGCAGGTAAGTGACGCCGAAGAAGGTGAACATCACCACCACAAACCCGAGGATGGCGAAGTAGGCGGCGCGGCGCCCGCGCCAGCCGCGGGTGATGCGCATATGCAGGTAGCCGGCGTAGACCAGCCAGGTGATGGCCGCCCAGGTTTCCTTCGGGTCCCAGCTCCAGTAGGAGCCCCAGGTGCGGTTGGCCCAGTAGGCGCCGGCGGCGATCATGGCGGTCAGCAGCGGGAAGGCGATGCCAATGGTCTTGTAAGTGAGCCGGTCCAGGCCGTCGGTCGAGGGCAGCAGGCGCTCCAGGTCCTCACGCCGCCAGTAGAGCAGCAGGTAGAGCAGCGAAGCGAAGATGGCGGTGATCAACCCGGAAAGGATGAATGGGCTGGCGGCCAGCGAAGTGGGGAAAAGGCCGTCGGCGTCCGGCGAGGCGTAGGCCCCGCCGCGGGTGCGCAGGAGGAAGGCGGCGAGGGCGAACACCTGCAGGGCAATGCTGATGAACACCGCGCGGTTGGCGACCAGCAGGAAATCGGCCTGCTTTCTCCACTTGGCGAGCGCATAGATGGCCAGGGGGGCGGCCGCAACCAGCAGCACCAGCAGGAACAGCCATCCCAGGTCGGGGATGGTGACCATCAGGTGCACGCCGCGGGCAACGGAGATCTCTTCCTTGTTCTGCGTGTCCCAAGCCATCACCGACAGCCCGCCCCAACTGGTGAAGCGGGTGAGGATACCGAGATAAATGGCGGTGACGATGGCGCTGGTGGAGGCCAGGAAGGTTTCCGTTTTCATTCTGTCCTGGATGAGGAACATCATGGCCAGGGCGAAGCTGAGGGCGCAGGCGGCGTAGGCCAGCATGGCCAGGGTGACGTGCACCTGCAGCCAGGTGGACTGCAGCGCCGGCACCAACGGGTGCACGGCGGAGGGCAGAAGCTGCATCAGGATGACGCCGGTGACCGCCAGCGGCATGGTGACCGTGCCAATCACCTTCACCCGGTACTTGCGTTCCGCCAGCAGGGTGAGGGCGGCCACCGCCCAGACGAAGCTGAGCAGCATCTCGTAGATGTTGGCGAAGGGCGACGTCCCGCCACGTACCAGCGGTGTCCGGCGGCCAGGGTGTTGGCGGCGAAGCCGATGATGGTGGCCAGGGAGGCGAACTTGACGTAGCGGTCCACGCCGGTCACGCCGAAGCCGATGTAGAGCGCCGAGGCCCCGCCGTAAAAGATCAGCGCCAGGTAGAGCAGGTTGCTCTCGTTAAACAGGTCGCCCTGCTTGACCACGCTGAGAAATGCCATGAAGACCAGGAACGCCACTCCCAGGCCGACTGCCACCAGCAAGCCGTTGCTGGAGGTTGCGGCCGTCGGATGTTGTTCCGCTGTTGCGGTTGCACGGGACATGACTAACTCCTCCGTCGTCTTTCTCGCGCGCGGATCCCCAGGCTCATCGGGGCTGGGCGGGCGCGTTATGCGCGAGCCAGCGCCTTGCCGGCGGCGACCCTCTCCCGGTCGTCGCCCTGGCGCAGCTCGGCGCGAATCTCTTCCACCAGATGGCTGAATCCTTCCACGTAGTGCTCGCGGTTCTTGTCGGCCACGGTGCCGATCCACAACGCCGGGCCGGTCTTGGTCTCCACCGTCACCGCCCAGAAACGCTGGTGCACCAGGTAGAAGGCCAGAATCAGCCCCAGGGCCATCAGCAGGCAGCCGGTCCACACCAGGTACTGGCCGGGCTCATGGGAGACCTGCAGGCCGGTAAAGGCGGCCATCTGCAGGTCCACAAAGTCAAACTTGTAAGGCGAGCTTCCCGACTGCTGGCGCGTGGCCGGAAACAGCCAGACCTCGCTCTTGGCCTGCTTCGCCTGCTTGGCCGTGCTGGTAATCTCCAGGCGGATGGCCGGGTTCACCGGGTCCTTGGAGCGGGCGTAGATCTGGTTGTCGCGAATCACGAAGTCGGGAATGAATTCGGCGAGCGTGACCTTGGTGTCGGGGTCGAGTAGGGCGCCCTGCCGCGGGCGCAGCGTGATCTGCCTGCTATCGTTGCCGCGGGTGGCATTCAGCACCACCGACTCCACTTCGCCCGTCTGGCCGTAGCCCGACTGGTAGAAGCGGATGCCGTGGGTGACCAGCGGGTCGTTGACCACGATCTCCTGGCGCAGGACTTCCCGCCCGTGTTCCAGCACGGTCAGCTTCGACCACCACTTCTTGGGGGTGCCGTCGGGATAATTCTCCTGGCCGGTGCCATCGCAGCGCAGGGTGAAAGGCAGCGGACGGGTGCGGCCGTCCTGGGTTTCCAGCTTGCTCGTGCTCTGGCCGGGGGTAAGCATCAGGTAGCCCTTGTAGCCGAAGAAGGCGTCCACGATGCCGCCCGTCAGGATGAGCAGCAGGCTGGCGTGCACCACGTAGACGGCGAGCACGGAGAAGCGGTTTTTCTCGGCGTAAATGGAGGTCTCGCCCTGGTGCGTCACCCGCTGCGGGCGCAGGCCCTGGCGGCGGAAGACAGCTTCGGCGGCGGCGGCGCCCTCCGCATCCTGGATGGCCAGGGTCCGCTGCATGGGCAGAACCGCCCGGAAGTGCGGCTCGGGCCGCCGGTAAGGACGCGCCAGCATCCGCCAGGCCTTGGGAAAACGGTCCACCGAGGCGAAGATGATGCTGATACCCAGCATCGCCATGAGCAGGGCGAACCACCAGGAGTGATAAACGTCCGTCAGGCCGGTCTTGTCCAGCAAGCGCAGAGTCTCCGGCGCGTAGGCCCGTGCCATCTGGTCGGCGTCGGTCATCGGCCGCTGCAGGATCAGCGTCCCGGCGGCGGCGACCACCCCCAGGATAATGAGCAGGATGATTCCGGTCTTGACCGAGGCCAGAGTACGAAACACTCGGTTCCCAAAGCTGGACTTAACTGCCATTGCACTCCCTCTGCGGCCAAAATTGCACGTTATCGGCCATACTCATGGTTCTTGCAAGCCGCTGTAAAGGCACCTCTTAGCGGCATAGTGAAGGTGGGAAGCCAGCCGCTGTGAGCGATATCACCCACCTCCGTGACACCCGCGCGGAAATCCCCGCAGGGGGCGGCAGGTAGCGATAGAAATGTGCGAATCGGGGCGATCCGGTGATCTGCCGGGCGGTCTTGGGATCACCCGGTCACCCGATGCAATTTCCTACTGTGCCCTCTTCTCGGCTACCGCCTGCTTAACGAATACCACCCGCTGGTGCACGGTCACCTGCTGGGTCGACATCTCCCGGTTGATGGTGAGAACTTTCCTGTCCGGGGACAGGGTCCAGCGGCTGGTCCATTTCACCGCCGGCGCGTGGCTCATGGGCATGGGCTTGATGCGGCCATTGAACACCAGCACCGGCCCCTCCCAGTACACGCGCGCCAGGTTTTCCGTGTCCGGGCCGGTTTCCAGTACGTGCTCTTCTCCGTCGGGGACCACGTCCACCCGGGTAACGTGCTTGCCCTCCTCGTACTGCATCTCCACTTTGGCGCCGAGATGGCGAATGAGATAGCGGGCGGAGTCGGGCACTTGCAGCCCTCCGAAATCGCTCTGCTCCTTGTCCAGATTCCAGATGCCGGTGAAGTTCGGGCGCGGGCTCTCCTGCGCCAGCGCCGTCGTGGCGGCGATCAACAACAGGGCGGCTGCCCAATGATGAAGATGAAGACGGAACATAGGTGCATCATACCGCACCGGCGCGATTTGCCGGCTCAGCGGGCGAAGGTGAACGGAGCGGCGATGAGGATCATGAGCGCGATAATGGCGCAGGCCGCGCATATCTCCGGCAGCAGGCTCTTCGGATACAGCTCCCGGTAGACTTTCCACAGGTAGCGCATCTGCCAGCGCGGCGGGTTCTTGGGATCGAACGGCCTGGCGGCGTACGCCAAACTCGAAATCCTTCCGAAAATGATGTAGGCGGCCCCCAGGAAGACAAAGAACGCCGATATCAGATACGGTCCCATGTGCGCCTCAATTGTGCGCCCGTTCGCCGGCTTCCGAACCAAAAAACCGGGGGAGAACCCCTGGGCCGCGGGAAAGCCCGGCCGCCTCCGGCGCAGGCTTCCACATCCGCGGCCCATGCCGGTGCGGCCAGGCCGAAAAAAGAAACCGGAGGAAGCTGGATGAGGGAGTAGGAGAAAGCTTCCTCCGGTGGCGCCTTGCGTTTTGGTCCCCAGGCCCTACCGTGCCTGATTCCGGCACTCAGGGCATCCGCGCGGCGCCTAACCCTGCGGGTGTTCCTTGGCGCGGGCGAGCAGGTCCTGCACCTTCTGACGTTCGGGATAATCCGGATTCGTCCTCAGCAACTGCTCCCAGGCGGCGATCGCGCCCTGCACGTCCTTCTTGCCCTGCCACTTGACGATTCCCATGTTGAACAGCGTGTTGGCGTGATTGGGCTGATAATGCAGCGACTTGGCAAACTCGGCCAGCGCCTTATCGGAATCGCCCAGGTAGAACATGGCGGTGCCCATGTCGGTGCGGATGTTGGGATCGCCGGGGGTGATCTTCAGCGCCCGCTGGTAATAGTCGATCGCCTTGGCATAAATGCGCGAGTCGTAATACAGGTTGCCCACCTTGACCAGCGTGTCCACGTCCTTGGGATTCCTGTTGAGCGCCTCCAGCATGGGCTGCGCCGCCTTGTCCGCCATCTCCGACGAGGCGCCGCTGCCCGGCACGCTGCTGAAGCCCGGAATCTGACCAGGGCCCGGGTTTCCGGCCGGCGCCTGCCCCGGGGCCTGGGCCGTCTGCGCCGCCTGCGCCGGCAGCACGGCGGCCGGTTCCGAGCCGCGCAGCAGATAGCCGAGCGCGCCTCCCAGCAGCAGGCAAACCACCGCCAGCGTGTAGGCCTGGGTGGTGGTCCAGCCCGTGGTGGTCACCGGCGCTTCCCCTTTGCTCTGGCCGTTCCCGTTTCTTGCCATCTCCCTCACTCCTGTTCCGCTGCGGCCAGCCAGAGGCTCCGTCCTACACGAATCCCCAACCGCTCACAACCTGCTTATTGTAGCTGTCAACTGGCTTTCAATTCCGGGTGCCGGCCACCGCTTTTTCCAGCAGCTCGAGCTGAAACAGCCGCTGCACCGCCTGGGTCATGCGGTCCTGTTCCACTGGTTCCGGCGTCTCCTTCAACTCGCGCGCCAGCGAGCTTGCGATGCGCTGCGTAATGCGCGAGATCAGCGCCTGCATGGCGGCGACCTGCTCTTCGGTCAGCGGCCCCGCCATCTCCTTGAAGGCTTCCAGCTCCTGGCGGCAAATCTCCTCCAGCCGCCCGCGCAGCGCGGCGATGGTGGGCACCACGCGCTCGGCCGCCAGCTTGTTGCGGAAGCCGTGCGCCTCCTCGATCACGATCTTCTCCGCCTCCACCGCCGCGTTCTTGCGCTCGGCTTCGTTCCTGGAGGTCACCTGCTCCAGTTCGTCGATATCGTAGAGAAACACGCCCTGCACCTGGCGCACCGCCGGATCGATGTCACGCGGCAGGGCGATGTCCACCAGCAGCAGGGGCGCGCCTTCGCGCTCTTCCGCGATCTTCTCCATCTCCTCGCGGGTCAAGATGGCGTGCGGGCACGAGGTCGAGCTGATCACCACGTCGGCCTCCCGCATCTGGCTCAGGCGCTCCTCCATGGGAAAGGCTTTGCCGTTCAGCGTCCGCGCCAACTCCTCGGCGTTCTGCAGGGTGCGATTCATCACCCGCACGTCGTTGGCGCCGTTCTTGATCAGGTAGCGCGCCGCCGTCTCGCTCATCTTGCCGGCGCCCATCAGCAGCACCTTGCGGTCTTTCAGCGATCCAAAAATCTGCCTGGCCAGTTCCACCGCCGCGTGAGGCACCGATACCGAGGCGCTGCCGATGGCGGTCTCGTTGCGCGCTCTCTTGGAGACGGTCAGCGCCTTCTGCATCACGGTGTCCAGGAAGTGCCCCGTCGTTCCCGCCTCTTGCCCCTGGGCCCAGGCCGATTTCACCTGCGCCACGATCTCCGGCTCGCCCAGCACCATCGAATCCAGGCCCGCGGCCACGCGGAAGACGTGGGCCAGCGCCTGCTCGTCCAGCTTGCGGTAGAAGTGCTTCCACTCGCACAACTTGAGGCCGTAGTCGCGGGTCAGAAAATTGAGCACCGAGCCGGAAGCGGCGGAGGCGTCGCTGGTCCACAGGATGAATTCCGTGCGGTTGCAGGTGGCCAGCACGACCACCTCGTCGATCCCCTCGGCGTGCGACAACTGCACCAGCGCCTCGTAACGGCGAGGTTCGCTGATCCAGAACCGTTCGCGTATCGCTACCGGGGCCGTCCGGTAGTTGACGCCGATTACCATGAGTGAGGATTCCAAGGGACTCTCCGGGCCGTGCGTGTCATGGCAGATACGGCATCCGGTGTGCCAAACCCCGCAGGGGCGTCAGAAGCACGCGGCCCGACGATTTTTCAACATGTTATGCCGGCCGGTCCTCGCCGCATCCCCCGCGGTCCCGCAGGGGGTTGCGGCATATGGCGCGACCAGCGCGTTTTTTCACGCCCTGTAATTTTGCTGTTCGCCAAAAGAACTATCCCACCCAATTTGCGTTCATAGAGATACGCAGGCGTACAATGTTGGCCCGTGGGGTGCAATACCTCGTCTGGCGATACTGGGTGCGCCCCACTCCAGGTACCACTATGGAGAGTGATGATGAAGAATTTGACAATCAAGGCGTCTTTGCTCCTCCTCGCCATCGCGCTCGTGCTGCCTGCTTTCGCGACGGCCGCCGATACCGGCCCGGAGCTGTTTAAGGCCAAGTGCGCCCTGTGCCACGGCGCTAACGGCTCCGCCAATACACCCATGGCCAAGAACCTGAAACTTAAGGACATGGGTTCCGCCGACGTGCAGAAGATGTCGGACGCGGACCTGAAGACCACGATCGAGAAGGGCAAGCCTCCCAAGATGCCCGCCTATGGCGGCAAGCTCAGCTCCGCCCAGATCGACGACTTGGTGAAGTACATCCGTAGCCTGAAAAAATAGGATTTGCCTCCGAAGGGCAAGGCCGGTGGCGTCATGCCACCGGTCATTTTTATTGGTGCGCCTTGCGCCTGACGCCCGAGGCCTATTTTGCCGTAGCTGCCAGATCGAATCTTCCCAGGTAAATGGGATGGGACACGGGCGGAGTCGACTTGGTTGAATCGATGGGATAGGGCGTCGACGACAGGGTAGGGAAACCCCAGATGTTGCCGTTGCTCATGTCGATCATCACTTTGCCCTGGTATTGGCTGCTGCCGTCGGGAGCTTTCACCGCAGTGGTTCCCGGTTCAACGTAAAGCGCGGAGGGTTGCGGCTCGGTCGCGTTGGCCTGCACCGGCGCCGGCGTGAACAAGGGCCGAAACGCCAGCACCGCCAGCGAGGCGGCGATGATGATGAAGTGCGATTTTCGTGACCGGATCTGATCTCACGTTCCCTCCGTTGTCACGACATTGGTCTTAGCGCCTGCGCCTAGTTTAGAACCGCCGGCATCCAGCCGTCACAACCTCGCCGCCTCTCCCCCCGACTGGCACTCCCGGCTGGCCGCGATTTATACTTGTTCGTTTTCGTTAGCCGCTCGCAACCGCACTGACCCACCGGCCAACCATCCATCGACTCCTTGTGGAGGCCGCCATGTCCGACGATGTTCCCAAGCAGCAGGAGCCCGAGAGCCCGGGCGTCTCCCGCCGCGAGTTCCTGAAAATCTCCGCCATCACCGTCAGCGTGCCCGCCGTCGTCGGCCCTACTGTGCTCGAAGTGGCCGGTGAAGAGGTGAAGGTTTACGGCCCGGGCAAAACGCCGGTAACGCTCACGGTCAACGGAAAGAAGTACACCGCCGGCCTGGAGCCGCGCGTCACCCTGCTGGACGCCCTGCGCGATAACTTCGACCTTACCGGCGCCAAGCGCGTCTGCGACCGCGCCGAGTGCGGCGCCTGCACCGTGCTGCTCGACCATCGTCCGGTGTACGCCTGCGCGCTGCTCGCCATCGACTGCCAGGGCCGGCAGATCACCACCGTCGAGGGGCTCACCCACGGCGACGCCCTCAGCCCGCTGCAGCATGCCTTCGTCGCCAACGACGGCCAGCAATGCGGCTTCTGCACTCCGGGATTTGTCGTCGCCAGCCACGCCCTGCTCAGCCGCAATCCCCGGCCGTCGCCCGAGGAAGTGGTGAGGGGCTTGAGCGGAAACTTCTGCCGCTGCGGCACCTACCAGGGCATTCGCGGCGCCATCGTCCTGCGGGCCAGCATGACTGGCAAGCACGGGGACGTAAGTCATGGCGGAATACAAATGGCCGGATGCGCAGCATCGCACCATGATCGGCACGCGCCAGCAGCGGGTCGATGGCCCCGTCAAGGTCTCCGGACGCGCCAAGTATTGCTACGACCAGAATCCTCGGGGGCTGCTCGCGGGCGCCATCCTTCGCTGCCCGTACGCGCACGCAAAAGTGGTCAGCGTCGATACCAGCGCCGCCGAGCGCATCAGCGGGGTAAAGGCCGTGCACGTTCTGCAGGGGGCGGGCAAGGAGATCCACTGGGCGGGCGACGAAATCGTGGCCCTGGCCGCCGTCGACGAGCGCGTGGCCGAAGACGCGCTGCGCGCCGTCAAGGTGCGGTTCGAACCCTTGCCTCATTTCGTCGATGACAGCACCGAGCCCAGGAACGCCCCCGAGGAGACCGGCCCGCTGGCGCTCGCCGACCTGGTCAGCATGTTCAGCAACCAGGTGCCCGAGCCGCAGATCATCAGCACCGTTCAGAAGCGCGGCATCAGCTTCCAGTTCAGCGAGGATCTGGCCAAGCGCCTGCGCGACAACCACGTCGGCGAGCCGGTGATCAAGGCGCTGCAATCGGCGCCGGTGAAGCCGCCCGAGACCAGCCGCTCGCCCTTCAAGAAGTCCGCCGCCACCGTGGAGGGCGACCCCGACCAGGCCTTCAAGGCCGCCGAGGTCGTCAGCGAGGGCCTCTACGGCGCCCCGGTGATCACCCACTGCTGCCTGGAAACGCACGGCGCGGTCGAGTCCTGGCCCGACGCCGATCATCTCGATAGCCAGGTATCCACGCAGAATGTCTCCGGCATTTCCGCGCAACTGGCGGAAGCGCTGGGCGCCGCCGGCATCAACGTCCAGGCGTCCAACGTTCGCAACCATCAGCAGCACATCGGCGGCGGCTTCGGCAGCAAGTTTTCCCCTGACCGCTGGGGCATTGCCGCCGCCATCCTGTCGAAGAAGGCGGGCGGCGCTCCGGTGAAAATCTTTCTCGACCGCCGCGCCGAACTCGAAGTCGCCGGCTGCCGTCCTTCCGATTACGGGCGCGTCAAGCTCGCCGCCAAACGCGACGGCACCATCACCGGCTGGCAATCCGACTCCTGGGGGACCGGCGGCCCGCTCGGCGGCACCGCGCCTCCCATTCCCTACGTCTTTCGCGACATTCCCAACCAGCGCAAACAGCACATCGCCATCGCCACCAACATCGGGCCCTCGCGTGCCTGGCGCGCCCCCAATCATCCGCAGGCGGCGATGATCACCATGTGCGCCATCGACGACCTCGCCGCCCGCCTCCACCTCGACCCGTACGACGTTTTCATGAAGAACCTCTCGTACACGCCGCGCGCCAACGTCTACGCCGCCGAGCTGAAAAAAGCCGACGAACTCATGGGCTGGAAAAACCGCTGGCATCCGCGCGGCGATAAAACCTCCGGCCCCATGAAGCAGGGTCTGGGCCTCTCCATTCACACCTGGGGCGGACGCGGGCACCAGGGGGCGTGCGAACTCACCATCCATCCTGACGGCTCCATCGAATACAAGAGCGGCACCCAGGACCTGGGTACGGGCACGCGCACCGCCATCCTCATCGTGGTCAGCGACACCCTCGGCATGCCCATGGATGCCATCACGCTCAAGATCGGCGACTCCGACTTTCCCCACGACGGCGCTTCCGGCGGCTCCACCACCATCGGCGCCGTCTCCTCCGAAGCGCGACGCGCCTCGGTGGATGCCATCAATGAGCTCTTCGCCAAGGTCGCGCCCGCGCTCGGCACAACGCCCGATCAACTGGAAGCCGCCAATGGCCTCATTCGCGTGAAAGGCGCCGCGGGCAAGGCCCTGCAGTGGAGGCAAGCCTGCGCCAGGCTCGGCGCCAACCCCATCACTACGCATGGCAAGAATCCCGATCCCAGCAAGCCCCCCGACCTCACCAGCGGCGGCGTGGGCGGCGTGCGAGATGGCCGACGTCTCCGTCGACACCGAAACCGGCGTCGTGCGCGTCAACAAGATGGTCTGCGTGCAGGACTGCGGCCTCGTCGTCAACCTCAAGCTCGCCGAGTCGCAGTGTCACGGCGCCCTGATCATGGGCATCAGCTACGCGCTTTATGAAGAGAAGATCATGGACCCGACCACCGGCGTCATGCTCAATCCCAACATGGAGTTCTACCGCCTGGCCGGCTACGGCGACATTCCCGAGCTGGTGGTGCACATGATGACCGGCGCGGGCTACGACGAGCGCGGCGTCATCGGGTTGGGCGAGCCGCCCGTGGTATCGCCCGGCGCGGCCATCTCCAACGCCGTCGCCAACGCCATCGGCGTGCGCGTTCCCTATCTCCCGCTCACCCCCGACCGCGTCCTCGCCGCGCTGGAAAAGCACGGAGGTGCGGCATGATTTGCTTCCCTTGCCGTCGACTGCGTCGACCATCGACGCGGTTGCTCCCCAGGAGGTGACCTCTAATGCGCGCCTTTGAATACGCCACTCCGCAATCCAAAGAGCAGGCCGTCGGACTGCTGGCTCCCACCTGGGACCACGCCGTGCTCGCCGGCGGCACCGACCTGCTGGCGCTGATGAAGGACGATGTCGTCCCCCCCAAGCGCCTGGTCAACGTCAAAGGCATCTCCGGCCTGGACACGGTCGGCTACAACGCGCGCACCGGGCTGCGGATCGGCGCGCTCGCCCGCATCGCCGATTTCGCCGACCACGCCGACGTCCGCCGCCACTATCCCACGCTCGCCACCGTCGCCGACGACGCTGCCAGCCCGCAGATTCGCAACCAGGCCACCATGGGCGGCAATCTCTGCCAGCGCCCGCGCTGCTGGTACTTCCGCAACGGCTTCGGCCTGCTCGCCATGCGCGACGGCAAGTCGCTGGTGCTGGAAGGTGATAACCGCTATCACGCCATCCTCGGCAATCAGGGGCCGGCGTATTTCGTTTCCCCCTCCAGCATCGCGCCCGCGCTCATCGCCCTCGGCGCGCGCCTCCACATCTGGGGACCCAAGGGCGTGCGCGAGGTGGCGCTGGAGAAGTTCTTCCTCATACCGAAATCGGAGCACGAGCGCGAGCACGACCTCCGCCCCAACGAGGTTGTGATCGAGATTCTGGTTCCGCCGCCGCACGCGCTGCGCACCGCGCAATACGAGGTCCGGCAGAAGGCCCACTTCGATTGGCCGCTGGCCACCGCCTCGGTGGCGCTCACCATGCAGGGACACACAGTCAAGGACGCGCGCATCGTGCTCGGCCACGTCGCCCCCGTTCCCTGGATGTCGAATGAGGCGCGCCAGGCGATTGTCGGCCAGCGCGTCACCGAGCAAACCGCTGAAGCCGCCGGCGCGGCTGCCGTCAAGCCCGCCAAGAGCCTCGGCGACAACAGCTACAAGATCCAACTCACGCGCGTCGCCGTGAAACGCGCCCTGCTCGAAGCAATGAAAAGTGGTCAGTGATGAATTCCGGACTACGGACTACGGCTCTTGGAGCGAATTTATGAGTAACTGCACCGACCTCCGCCTTCATCCCGACCTCTGCCCCGCTCTGCGCTGGAAGGGACAATTCATCCACACCGAGCACGACGACTCGGCGCAAACCGGCGGCGACTCCAGCTACTGGTGCATGTACACCCAGACCTGCATCGGCCCCGACGGCATGAACGCCGAGCCCCAGTTGTGCGCCTCGCCCATTCGCGCCTGCCATGGCTCCGGCCGCTGTGGATGATCTCTCTCCCCCGCCCTGCGGCCGTGTCCTTGAGAGCCCCGGACACAGGCTGCTGAAGGGCAAGCGCAGGCCTCACGCGCATGGCTGCCATTCGCTACATCTCGCTCTCCGACCTCCACCTGGGCGCGGACAACAGTATTCTGACCAGGCTGAGCGGCCTTCCTCAGCGCCGCGATCCAGAAGCCGAATCTCAGGTGGATCCCCTGCAACCGAGCGCGGTGCTCACCGCACTGGCGGCGTGCGTGCGCGAGCTGGCGGCGCTCAATGGAAGCGGGAGAAAGCCGCGTCTTATTCTCAACGGAGATTTGCTCGAACTGGCCCTCGCCAACGACAACAACGCCGCCATGGCCTTCGAGCGCCTGCTGGAGATCCTGTTTCCCGAGGGCCAACCGCTGCTTTTCCGCCGCAACATCATCTTCATTCCCGGAAACCATGACCATCACCTCTGGGAGACTGCCCGGGAATTGCAGTACGTCAAGTACTTGAAGAAAATGCCCCTCGGCCTAAAGCTCCAAAAAACATGGCATACCACCAGGATGTTCCGTCCGGCCGCGATCACCGCCTCCGTCCTCAATGGAGTCATTGAACGGCACCCCTATCTGAAGAGACACGGACTCTTCGTGCGGGTCGTCTATCCCAACCTTGGCGTGCTCAGCCGGGATGGCGGCAAGCTGGTCATCTTCACCCATGGCCACTACATCGAGCCTGTTTACACCCTGATGAGCCGAATTCGGGATGCGCTCTTTCCGCCGAAGAAGGGGACTGGCCTGAGGATCGCGAAGCAAACCAAGGATCTGGCCATCTGGACGATTGAAGAGGAGAACTTCGCCTGGATTGATTTCTTCTGGTCCACCATGGGCCGGTCGGGCACCGTCGGCAGGGATATCGAACACCTTTACGACATGCTGCTTTCCCCGGCAACCCAGGACGAACTCATCGATTTGTTTGCCGCCGCGGTGGCGCGCAAGCTTGGCCACGGAAACCCCGTCCGCGCCGCCCTGCTGGCATTCGGCTCCTGGTACCTGTTTTCCGCGCTGCTCCATCGGATGGGCGGATTCGAGAAGACGAAAACCGGTGAGCCGCTCAGCGCCGAGGCCTATGCCGGCCTGCTGAGCTACGTGGAAGGCCCCTTGCATGAGCAGGTCGTACGCGAAAAGCCGCACTCCAGCCCGCGGCAAACCAGCCTGGTGTTCGGACACACGCACAAGCCGTTTTCCCGGCAGATTTCCTTTGACGGCTTTCCTTCCACCGCGGTTTTCAACAGCGGAGGATGGGTGGTGGACACCAGCGACGCGGACCCTGCCCACGGCGGCGCCATCGTCGTGGTTGACGATGAGTTCAATGTCGTTTCGCTGCGCATGTACAACGAGCAAACGGATGATCGGCCCGGCGCCGTATGCGTCGAGTCGCTTGCTTCCGGCGCCGCTTTGCGGGACCGGCTCAAGCAGTTGTTGACGGCGTCCCCTGTGTAGCAGAAATTTTCATCCACCGTCGCCGGCGCGCTGGCCGACTACCGGGACCAGTTCCGCTGGAACCTGACACTCAAGCGTTAGGGAAGCTCTGATCAATTCCAGTCTTTGAAGGGGACAGCCTTCAGGCTGTCCGTAAATGACGCAAAATGAGGGCGACTTTAGCCGCTGAGGGATCCGTTACAGCTTGATCGGAGCTTCCTTAGCGAGAATCTGATCAACTCGCAACCCGCAGCCCTCTCTCATTTCCGCACCGCCATTCCACCGCATCATTTCGGACTTTCATCGGATGCCGACCCATGCCAAACTCTGGCCGAGGAAACCGCCATGTGGCTCAAGGTTCTCGCCGTCGTCGCCGTCATCCTGTTCTCGGTTTGAGTGGTCGCCGTGCTCCAGGGCTGGAGCAAAGCCGATACCTCCGGACGGGTGATCGCGCTGGCCTTCCTGGTCGCCCTCGGCGTCGCCGCCCTGTGGGGCGTTCGCACCCTGATCGGCGTCGCCCATTGACCGAAGAATCCTGCCGCTGATAGCTGATACGCTGATAGCCGATAGAACCCAATGTGGTGTCATCCTGAGCAAGAGCCTGCCCTGAGCGAAGTCGAAGCGGCGAAGGCCCGAGAGCGAAGGATTCCTGCGGTGCGTGGAGCGTAAAATTACCTCATCGGTAAACCTTCTACGGTGCCCACCCCCTCCCCCATAATCCGAATGTCTACCTTGTGCAATCAGATGCTTACGGCACGGAATACCGTCTGATACCGTGACCGTAACGATGGGATGCCTGCAGTTAACCTAGCGCTTTATCGTACGGCATGATGGGCGGCCAGCGCGTGGTGGCGCGGAACAGTGCGAATAACCAGTTAGTTATCGCATTGGTCGGCACAGATCCTTCGGCCTGCGGCCTCAAGGATTTCGCCTGCGGACTGCCGCTTGTCGTTGCCTCGCTCAAGCCCGCAATCCAAGCTAGCGAATGACTGCATCTTCCGATGCTCAGCGCTCGCCATGCATAACATCGCGCCAGAAGCTCAGCGATATGTAGATCGATTCCCTGTCCAAGTGTTACTCCTTCCCATATATTCATCTAACTGAAACACAGCTACATCAACTCTAACCTTAAAACCTTATTTCTGCATGACTACGAGCTCTATGATTCCATGCTAGCGCAGCAACTTGTCAACGCTTCTCCACTCATAAGCTCCCTCTAAGATGTTCTTCAGCCGTAGCTCGTCAGCGAAGACATAGAACGTCTTCTGTGCATACCGCAAGAATTTCTCAAGCAGATCAATACGCCGTTTTACTTCTACCTGATAAAGCTCTGAAGCTCGCGTGCATGCATACCAACTCACCGAGCACCAACTGCTGAGAGAACATCCGCGACGTTCCGTAGCTGATAAACGCGTTCCTTTCCATTTTTCGTGTAGACGTACAACCCGAAAGCATCCGCACATACATCTATGCCCCAGTCAGCTTCGTAGTGACAGGATCTATCGTCAAATTATGTAGTGTCGTCCCCGAAACACTAGCTCAATCCATTCGCAATCTTGGAGTATCAAGATCCTCTAGGTAGCAGTTTTCGAAACGCGTTTATTGAGCACAGTGCCGGTTAGGTGGTATTGCTTCAGTACAAGATTTCGAAAAACAAGGCCGGTTGGCAGGTCACGTCTGCCGCTAATGAGGACTAAAGCAAGACGACCTCCGTTATCGCGCTGCAACCGATTCAGCAGGTTCGAAAAAGTAGTGACTGCGACAAATTGCCCACCCATGTAGCGATGGTTTCAGGTGCTCGGTAGCTTGTGGCAAACGTGTCTTCTTCCACAATGGATTCTGGGAGCATCGCTCGCCCGATAAAATCGCGCAGGTCGTTTCCACCTCGTTCCAAAGCCGCCTCGACACGCCGTGTCAAAAAGAACGCGTAAAAGACCTCATGCTCAAATCCAAGGAGAGTCCGCCCTCCCCGGTGCCACTAGAAAGAAAGGCATTACTCGGCACCTTTTCCACAATGATATTGACCTGCGTAGGCGAGAGGTGCAGGTCCTCTGCCAACAATTCGGCGAGGGTCTGCACGGTCGGAATATCCACAACCCTGGTTTCTTGCCACCACATTTCTTCCGCGAGGTCAGTCAAGAAGCGGATGTGGCCCTCTCTGCTTAGGACAGGATTTCCCGTGCTGTCTTTGATTTTCTGGACTTCTCTATCCACAAAGCGATTTACAACTTGCGTGAGCAGATCACTCTGCGAACCGACGTTCTGAGCCTTCCGCCAGTAACTCAGAGATCTTCGCCACATAGAAGGGCTTCTGCAAAAGAGCACGGTTCTTCTCTCCCGCAGAGGCAGTCAGCCAATCATAGAGTTGCACTGGGTCTTCAAATGTAGCTGGATGGTGAGCATATTGTTTTTGAAAGTAGGAAACAACTTGTTCTCGCTCCCACAACAGGACGTTCACCGGTTCTACGATGTAGTTTATCGCTTCGCTCGACGCGAATTTTTGCGCGCTGCGGCGCAAGCCTTTATAGTCGTAGAAGGTTGAACGGGCGGAAGCGATCAAACTGCCCTCACCTTCAAGCTGGCTTAAGAAGTTTGAAAGCGACGCGAACGCTTCTTCGTACCCTCCCGCTCCGAGCAGTTCGTCAAATCCGTCAATGATAACAACCAGGCAGCAATTACGCGTCAAAGGGGCGACTGCGTGGTACGTAAATGGCGCCCGCAAATCCTGTAGCTCTTTTGCGATAGCCTCATCTAAACGCGAAAGCGCTTTGCCTTGCGCGTCAACGTAGAAGAATAGGCGGTCAGCTTCGCCGCAGGCGTAGCGGTAAGCTTGATCCTGCGCCAGTTTACGGAGTATGTAAGTCTTGCCACATCCAGCAGCGCCCTTGACGAAACAACACGGGTCTGACCCCATGGAAGTGATTCTGTTGCCAGCGAAGAGATAAGGTCAGTAGCACTTGTTTGTGTCTCGCTGGCTAGTTCTGTCGTTTCCGCGCTGGCTCTGGTATACATGAAATCTCTGATGCATAACCCACGCGCGACATAACGCTCGCGAGTTGTTTGAGATCAGCCATGTATTCAGAAGCCAGAAATGCGCGGTAGGTATACCGGCGATCATCTACAGTGACAGTAGGCCCAGCCTCCCCCTTCGTAAACGTCGCTCGCCGTTCTTCATCGCCTCGAATCCATTTTGCGGAAATCACGGCGCTGTTGACCGTGATGGCCACAGGAATGCCTGCGTCAGCGAAAGCAGCCAGGTCTTTTCGTATCTGTTCGACCGTCTGTTCCAGGATCGCCATTTCCATCCTCACAATTGAACGCTAAAGACACTTTGATTTTCGAGCAATGCGTCATAGTGTGTTGTGGCACGGACGAGTCGCCGTATGCGAATAATGCGTTTTGAGAATTGTGCTGCGACGATGAGACCAGAGACGAGGTCATCATCGTTGGAGTACACCGCAATCCAGTCTTCAGCGTGTGTTTGCGCTAAGTAGATGAGATCGCAAACCATACTGGTGTCTACTAATTTCTGGAAGTTCTTCTTACAGACTTCCCGCGTGCGTACGGTGCACCCGTCCTCTGGGCAACTTCCCGAAACCCACGTCTTTAGCATGCGCAAGCTACAGCGAGTCGGGAACGCACAGCCTGGTGCGAGTTCTTCTGCCTCGAAATACGGAATGCCAGTAACAAGGCGCAATGTTGCTTTTATTTGCTCCGTGGGCAAAGCGAGCAAGGAATCTGCAACAGTGAGCTTCACTCTAAGGCGCTACGGCTGGATAGTCCCTCCAGGCTATCGCGTCCAGAAGATCTTTTGATAGTGTGGTTCGATCTGGAGAAGCGCTGAACCATCCTCCGTAAACGCGCACCGAGAGCTCATCGGGCTGGGGGCGCAGTTGTCGGATGGTGCTTAGGAGCTCAGATGTAATGCGATCAACTGACCTGCTCCCCTAAATCCGCACACAACCGAGTATGATTTCGGATTCTGAATGGATCCGGGAAGGGGCGGAGTTTATGTCGAGGGCGCAAGCACACGGAGGCGCAGATGATGCGGCGCCTTGAAGCAGATGGAGGCGGGGCGCAAGGCTGAGGACGTAGCGCGCGAGGTGGGCGTTATCGAAGCACACCCTTTACGCCTGGAAGGCGAAGTACGGCGGGATGGATGTGAGCGAGGCGCAGGAAGCCAAGCAGTTGCGCGATGAGAACACGCGCCTGCGGAAGCTGGTAGCCGATCTGCAGTTTGGACAAGGAGATGCTGCAAGGCGGTGATTCGAAAAAACGGACTGGCGCTCGTAGGACCGAAGGACGGACGCGCGCTGGCTGCAGGAGCGAGTACCGGGCCAGCGAGCGCCGGGTCTGCGGGCTGCTGTCGGTTGCGACCCAGCAGCTATCGCTATCAGCCACGAGCGATCATATGAGGCACTGCGCGATCGTAGCTGGTCGAGTTAGCGCGGGAGAAGCCACGCTTTGGCTATCGGCGTCTGCACGTGTTGCTGCGGCGAGCGGGTGAGCGAGTGAACCACAAGCGCGTGTACCGGGTGTATCGCGCAGCCGGCCTGATGCCTACGACGCAAAAAACGCAAGCACTGCGCCCGCGTAAGTGCCAGCCGCTTACGCCAGTGACACGGCCGCCAACCAGGAGTGGGCGCTGGACTTCGTGCACGATGCCATCGCGCGCAGGTCGCACCATCCGGGTGCTGAGCGTGGTGGACGCCTACACGCGCGAGTGCCTGGCGCTGGAAGTGGACACCAGTTTTGCCAGCCGGCGCGTGACGCGGGTGCTGGAGCAGATCATGGCTCGCAGCGCGGTAAGCCGCAGTCGATTCGCTGCGACAACGGGCCAGAGCTGACCAGTCGGCACTTCCTGGCCTGGTGTGATCGAGCAGCAGATCGAACTGGTCCACATCCAGCCCGGTAAGCCGACGCAGAATGCGCCGCTGCGAGAGCTTCAACGGCCGGTTGCGGGAAGAATGCCTGCGGGTCAGTTGGTTTGAGAACTTGTTCGACGCACGGCGGAAGATAGGTAGCTGGCAGCGGGATTACAACGCAGCAACGGCCACACAGCAGCTTAGGTTATCGAACTCCGACTGGAGTTTGCTGGCAATGAGCCGTGGAAAAGACGCGGGCTGCGCCCGCTTGGAAAACGCCTGCTGGCGTTTCCCACTTTCCCACAGCTCCGGCTGCTAACTTCGTATGATCAACCGTGCGGATAATGGGGGCAGGTCACAACGGCGTCCCGGTGATCAGCGAAATTGGGGCGGCCAGCAGGTCGAATTTGCGCGACATTGAAGAAGTCGACCAACACGTGAACCGTTACTCGCATCGATATCCTGTTATATAGCAGAATTCGGCGAATTGGCGCTAATCCGACCGTCGCCCTCCGACTGTTATTCTGCATTTCGGTACAATAGCTCCAACCCTCGTGGGTGAGGAGCTGCACCGTGAAAAAGCTGGTGGTTTTGGTGGCAGTGCTGCTCTGCGCCGTGCCCGTCGTGGCGCAGGAGATTCAGGGCGATTACATCGAGACGCGCTCGGCCGACGTTTACACCGGACAGTGCTTCGCCAACGGCGAGATGGGCCTGGTCGGCAACGAGGCCATTCTCGGCTGGCGCATCAGGCAGGGGAACTGGAACGGCGTGGCGCTCGACGGCCTCTCGGTGGCCGCCGCGGTCCGCGCCCGGGCGACGCTCGGCGATCCGTACGAGAACCCATACCCGGCCAAGGCGGTGCTGATGGTGGACGATCAGGCCACGGCGGCGCAGCGCGCGGCGCTGGTCAGCTTCGCCCGCCACATGGGCGGACGGCTGCTGGAGCACGTCGAGCAGGTGATCGCGGCGCCGGTGGAGCTGGAGATCGCGCCGCAGCATCAGGCGGCGGCGCTGCTGCGGGCCGGCCGGTTCGTGGTGGTGCACACCCGGCCGATCCAGCCGATGGACCGCATGTGCGGCAACGAGTACAACTTCTATCCGCCGCTCACCCGGGCGTCGCACTTCCTGCCGGCGGTTGCCCTGACCGATCAGTACCAGGGCCCGGCGCTGGGCGAAACCTGGTCGCTGCATAACAAGCGCAGCGCCTTTGTGGGAAGGTTCGCCGTGGGTGGAGCGCAGGTGGCGGCGCAGCGCGCATCCGGCGAGTGATTGCTCACCGCGAATTCTCACCACCAAGGCACCGAGAACCCCGAGGCTCACCGAGGAATCATGGAAGATTTTTCTCGGTGAGTCTCCGCGACCTCGGTGTCTCGGTGGTGACTTTCTGAAGTACGGCGCGGTCTCCGCTAGAATCTCCTCATGCGACTCCGGAATCTTTTTCTCTCCTTATTGCTGTTCGCTGCGTTGTCCCTGGCCGCCGCGGCGCAGGTGAAGCTGGAGCCCGCCGGACCGCTCCAGGATGCGGCCGCCTCCCCCGAGGTCGCCAAGGCCATTGCCCCGCAAGGCGAGCGCGTGGTGCTGGCGAACGGCAATGCCCTGTGCGAGATCTGGCTGGCAACCGCCAACCCCGCTCGGCCGCCGCAGGACAGCGAGCACACCCCCTACTCGGGCACGTTCACGCCCGGCGCGTTCCTGGGCGTGGTCCGCTTTCCCCAGGGCGCGCATGACTTTCGCGGGCAGGCGATCAAGGCCGGAACCTACACCCTCCGCTACGAGCTGATGCCCAACGACGGCAACCACATGGGCGTGGCGCCGCAGCGCGACTTCCTGCTGCTGGTCCCGCTGGGAAACGACACGAAGACGGCGGTCATCGGTTCGGCCGAGCTGCTCAAGGCCAGCAGCGCCGCCTCCGGGACACCGCATCCGGCGGTTTTCCTGCTGCTGCCGGCGAAGGAAGGCGTTCCGCCTCGGGCCTACGAGAGCCCCGAGGGATACGTGGTGTTCACCGGCAAGGCGGGAGATGTTCCCCTGGCGCTGGTGGTGAAGGGTGAGGCGGAACAGTAGAGTCTTTAGGCGTCAGGGGAAACACCCCGCCCTAGCCAAACCCAGGCTTGGACGGGGCACCCAGCGTCAGGGGAAACACCCCGCCCTAGCCAAACCCAGGCTTGGACGGGGCACCCAGCGTCAGGGGAAACACCCCCGCCCTAGCCAAACCCAGGCTAGGACGGGGCACCCAGCGTCAGGGGAAACACCCCGCCCTAGCCAAACCCAGGCTAGGACGGGGCACCTGGGCGTCAGGCTAAAGGGTTTCGGCGGGGCGGTGAGGGGCTGTGGGCAGACCAATTTCGCAACAATAGGGTGTTGCGGAACGCAACAGGCGATAAGGGCCGTAAGTGACTGATTATCCGCTGCTGGGCGGAAGTTGTTCTAAACGCGCGCAAAACACCGCTTAAAACTTCAACAAACGCGAGCTGCGTAAATCATCAACAGTTTTCCGGCGCGCTCTCTCAGGATGCAAGCAAATCCATATTTTCCAGGA
This sequence comes from Terriglobia bacterium, assembly GCA_963740615.1. Classification (GTDB taxonomy): domain Bacteria; phylum Acidobacteriota; class Terriglobia; order Terriglobales; family Acidobacteriaceae; genus JAIQGF01. The sequence continues at coordinate 65,848 of CAVUEZ010000001.1, read as the reverse complement.
AGATAGCTGTCATTCGATGAAGCCTGCGCGGGTGCTGCGCGGCACGGCATGGGAATTGCCTTAAGTAAAAGCGGCGAACGGCCCCAACGGAAACGGAAATTGAAAGGCCCGCCGGAGGCAATGGAAATGACAGTTATTCTGGTTCTCTCGACCTTCATCGTCTTCTTACTGCTGGATCACTTCCTGAGCGCGAGGCGCACGGTGCAAGTTGCGGTGCAGCCGGCGGTGGCGCCCCGCCCGAGCGTGGGGCGGTTGCAGCCCAGCCTGGTGGGCGGCTTCAAGGTGCCCGAGAACCTGCGCTTCCACCCCGGCCACACCTGGGCGCTGAGCGAGAGTCCGAGCCTGGTGCGGGTGGGCATAGACGACTTCGCCACCAAGCTGGTGGGGAAGATCGACCGGCTGTCGCTGCCCCAGCGCGGGCAGTGGATCCGGCAGGGGCAGAAGCTGATCAGCGTGTACCGCGACGGCGGCAAGGTGGACATGCTGTCGCCGATCGAGGGGAGCGTGGCCGACATCAACGACGGGCTCACCGAGGACCCGGAGCTGGCGCGGAAGGACCCCTATGGCGAGGGCTGGCTGGTGACGGTGCAGTCGCCGGATGCGAAGACCAATTTCCGCAACCTGATGGGCGGAGCGCTGGCGCGGTGGTGGACGGAAGAGGCGGCCAACCGGCTGCAGAAGCGGGTTCCGGCGGCAATCGGAGCGCTGGCCCAGGACGGCGGGGTGGCCTTGGATAACCTGACGGCACAAATGCCGGAGCAGAACTGGACCGAGCTGACGCGGGAGTTCTTCCTCAGCTAAGAGGCCCGGGGGACGTTCGCCATGACCCAAGTCGCCGAATTGCGAGTGCGATTGCGAGCCGAGGAGGCTCGCAGTTTTTTTAGGCTTCAGGCTCCAGGCTTCAGGCCCGGGCTGGGCGGGTCACCGAGATCCGAAGGAACACCCCCGCCCTGGCCAAACCCGGCCAGGACCACCCGGCTCAAGGCGAGGCGGCCAGAACGGGAGCGCGGGCCGGCCGGTGAGGCTTATCACGGGTAGTTGTGATGAACATCACGGCCAAAATCAACGGTGCCAGCCCACACTTTGGAGTTAACAGGTGTGGGCCCAGAAGAGAAACGCTGGCACCCGAACATGGAGACCGTCTTGGTGAATCGGAAGCCGCTGGATATCCGCTTCGCCAGGCTATAGCAAGGAGGCGGTTATGTTGCTGGCGTATCGTTTAGTCAGACTGATTGAAACCCATGCCGACCGGCTGGCGGAAGGCCTGCTGGAGAAACTGCAAACCTGCGAAAAGTGCCCGGATTTCCGGCGCGTACCGGCGGAGGAATTCCGGCAAAGGGTGTACGAGGTTTACGATCACCTGGGGGAGTGGCTGCTGGGCAAGAAGGAAGAAGACGTAGCGCGGCGCTATGCGGAGATCGGCAGGCGGCGCGAGGCGCAGGGCGTGCCCGTGAGCCAGTTGATCTGGGCCATCGTGCTGACGCGCCAGAACCTGTGGGAGTATCTGAAGCGGGAGGCCAACGCCGAGAAACCGGTGGAAGTATTCGGGGAACTGGAAGTGCTGGAACTGCTGGACCAGTTTTTCGATCATGCGATTTTTTACGGCGCGCTGGGCTACGAGAAAGCGCGCGCTGCCAGGGAGGAAAGGGAGTTGGAGCATGCCGTGGAACGTTAATTACAAGCGCAAGCTGATGAGCGCGGGCGACGCGCTGCGCTGCGTGGAGTCGGGGATGCGGGTGTACATTCACCCGGGCAACGCGGAGCCGGAGCTGCTGGTGGAAGCGCTGATCGAGCGGGCGCCGTACGTGCGGGACGTGGAGATCATTCACTTGATGACCATGGGCAGCGCGCCCTACGTGGCGCCGGAAATGGCGGGGCACTTCCGGCATAATGCCATGTTCATCGGCGGCAACGTGCGGGAGGCGGTGAACGACGGGCGCGCCGATTACACCCCGGTGTTTCTGAGCGAGATCGAGGGCCTGTTCAGCGACGGGCAGATCCCGCTGGACGTGGCGCTGATTCACGTCTCGCCCCCGGACGCGCACGGCTACTGCTCGCTGGGCGTGGGCGTGGACACCACCATGACGGCGGTGCGCTGCGCCCGCTATACGGTGGCGCAGGTGAACGACCAGATGCCGCGCACCTACGGCGATTGCTTCCTGCACGTCAGCCAGATCGACGCCTTCGTGGAGACCTCGCGGCCGCTGTGCGAAACGCCGCGGGTGGAAATCACGGACACCCACCGGGCGATCGCGCGGCACGTGGCCAAGCTGATCGACGACGGCTCCACCCTGCAAACCGGGATCGGGGGCATCCCCGACGCGGTGCTGCCCTTCCTGACCGACCGCAAGGACCTGGGCGTGCACACCGAGCTGGTGAGCGACGGGGTGATTCCGCTGATCGACGCCGGCATCATCAACGGGGCGCGCAAGACGCTGCTGCCGCGCAAGATCGTGCTCTCGTTCGTGCTCGGAACGAAACGGCTGTTCGACTACGTGAACGAGAACCCGATTTTTGAGTTCCGGCCCAACGCGTTCACCAACGACCCCATGCAGATCGCGCGCAACGACAAGATGATCGCCATCAACTCCGCGCTGCAGGTGGACTTGACCGGACAGGTATGCGCCGATTCCATCGGAACACAGTTTTACAGCGGGATCGGCGGCCAGGTGGACTTCATTCGCGGGGCCTCGCGCTCCAAAGGCGGGAAGCCGATCATCGCCCTGCCGGCGACGGCGAAGAACGACACCCTCTCGCGCATCGTTCCCATGCTCGATCCGGGCGCGGGCGTGGTAACCTCGCGCGGGCTCACGCGCTACGTGGTCACCGAGTTCGGCATTGCCTACCTGCACGGCAAAACCATCCGCGGGCGGGCTGAGGCGCTCATCCAGGTGGCGCACCCGAAATTCCGCGATCAACTGTACGAGTATTGCGAACGGACCAAGTGGCTGCAGAGGAACAACGTCCCGGCGATGGCGGGGGCGAAGTAGAAAATCAAGTTTGCGAGGTGGGGGATGGCGGCTGTATCACGCGGAAACGTGAAGGTGAACTACGAGGAATGCAAGGGCTGCGGGCTGTGCGTGGATTCGTGTCCCCCGAAGTGCCTGAAGCTGGGCACGGGGCTGAACACCTACGGCGCGCACCCGGCGGAATACGCGGGCGAAGGCTGCACCGGGTGCGGTATCTGCTTCTACTGCTGTCCGGAGCCAGGGGCGATCACGGTGTACCGGATGCCGCCGCCGGTGCGCGCGGCGGAGGCCAGCCATGCGACAGCTATGTAAGGGAAACGTGGCGGTGGTGAAGGGGGCGGTGCTGGCCGGATGCCGCGCCTATTATGGCTATCCGATCACGCCCGCCAGCGAAATCGCTGAATACGCGGCGCTCTACCTGCCGGAGGTGGGAGGCACCTTCCTGCAGGCGGAGAGCGAAGTGGCGGCGATCAACATGGTGTACGGCGCGGCCTCGGCCGGCATGCGGGTGATGACCGCCTCCTCGGGGCCCGGCCTCAGCCTGATGCAGGAGGGCATCTCCTACCTGTGCGGCTCGGAGCTGCCGTGCGTGATTGTCGACGTGGTGCGCGGCGGCCCGGGGCTGGGCAACATCGCCCCCGAGCAGAGCGATTATTTCGCCATGGTCAAGGGCGGCGGGCACGGCAACTATCACAATCTGGTGCTGGCGCCGGCCTCGGTGCAGGAGATGGCCGACCTCACCACCCTGGCCTTCGACCTGGCCGACCGCTATCGCAACCCGGTGATCGTGCTCAGCGACGGCTTTGTGGGGCAGATGATCGAGCCCATCGAGCTGGAGGACAACGAGGTCACGCCCTCCGACAAGCCCTGGGCGGTGAAGGGCACGCCGGAGACGCAGCAGAACCTGATCAGCTCCATTTATCTCGAACCCAACGACCTGGAACAACACGAGCGCAAGCTGGAGTCGAAGTACCGGCTGGCGCAGCAGCTTGAGGTGCGCTACGAGACCTACATGGCCGACGACGCGGAGATTCTGCTGGTCGGCTACGGCATCGTCTCGCGGGTACTGCGCTCGGCGGTGGAGCAGGCGCGGGCGCAGGGCGTGCGCGCCGGGTTGCTGCGGCCCATCACGCTGTGGCCGTTCCCGTCGGAGGCGCTGCTGCGCACCGCTGCGGCCTGCAAGCTGGTGCTCACGGTGGAGATGAGCACCGGGCAGATGGTCGAGGACGTGAAGCTGGCGTTGAACGGGCGTGTGCCGGTGGAGCTGTATTCGCGCATCGGGGGCAACGTTCCCTCGGTGGAGGAAGTGCACGCGAAGATGCTGGAGTATGTGGGGGCCGAAGCGTAGGGCACAGTGGTCAACAGACCGATGCTGGGGGGGAGGCTCAGGTGGCCGAATACGAGATCATCCACAAAAAGTCGCCGGTTTTCTACGACCGTTACGAACGCAAGGACGAGCTGCAGAACCAGACGCATTATTGTCCGGGCTGCGGGCATGGGGTGGCGCACAAGCTGATCGCCGAGGCGATCGAGGAACTGGGGCTGCAGGACAAGTCCATCTTTGTCAGTCCGGTGGGCTGCTCGGTGTTCGCCTACTACTACTTCAACACCGGCAACGTGCAGTCGGCGCACGGGCGCGCCCCGGCGGTGGCCACCGGACTCAAGCGCGCGTGTCCGGACAAGATCGTGATCAGCTACCAGGGGGACGGCGACCTGGCGGCGATCGGGACGGCGGAGATCGTGCACGCCGCCAATCGCGGCGAGAAGATCACCGTCTTCTTCATCAACAACGCCATCTACGGCATGACCGGCGGGCAGATGGCGCCCACCACCATGGTCGGCCAAACGTCCACCACCAGCCCCTGGGGCAGGCGGCCGGCCAATGAAGGCTTCCCGCTGCACGTGTCGGAGCTGCTGGCGACGCTGGAAGCGCCGGTGTACATCGAGCGGGTGGCGCTGTCGGACAACAAGAACATCATGAAGGCGCGCAAGGCGGTGCGCCGGGCGCTGGAGCTGCAGCGCGACAATGCCGGCTTCTCGCTGGTCGAGATCCTGTCGCCCTGCCCGACCATCTGGAAAAAGGACCCGGTAGAGGCGCGCAAGTGGGTGGCGGAAAAAATGATCCCCGTGTTCCCGCTGGGCGTGTTCCGCGACCGCAAGGCGGAAGTCCCCACGATCGACGTGCCGCGGAAGAGCGTGGCCGAAGTGCTGGAGTTGCGCGCATCGGATACGCCGACCCTTTCGCGGCATCACGGGCGGGAAAGCGCCATCAAGATTGCCGGCTTCGGTGGCCAGGGCGTGCTGCTGCTCGGGCTGCTGCTGGCGGAGATGGGCATGCGCGAGCACATGGAGGTGAGTTGGCTGCCCTCCTACGGGCCGGAAATGCGCTCCGGCAGCGCCCACTGCCACGTCTGCCTGTCGAAGGAGCGCATCGGGTCGCCGCTCATCTCCCATCCGGAGGTGCTGGTGGCGATGAACGAACATTCGCTGCGCAAGTTTGCCTCCACCGTGGCGCGCGGCGGACTGATCCTGTACAACCGCGACCGTCTGCCGGAGGATCTCGCCATCACGCAAGCGCGCGTCATCTGCCTGCCCGCCTCGGAAATGGCCGACAAGCTGGGCTCCTCCAAGGTGGCCAATGTAATCATGCTGGGCGCGTTGCTGGAGGAGACCGAGTGCCTCTCGGCGGAAACCGCCATGGCGACCATCGAGACCACGGTCAAGAAACCGGAGCTGCTGAAGCTGAACCGCGCGGCGCTGGAGGCCGGACGCCAGTTCGTCGACCGCCAGGTGCGGGTCGGGGCCGTCAGCCAGCCGGACGGATTTGCGTATTAGAGCAGTTTCAGAGTAGCTGTATCCATCGCTTTGTAGGCCCCGGCGCCCCGCCGGGGCGTATTCAAATCGATTCCAAATCGCGGCTCCAGCGGGCGCCCTCGCCCGCTGGGACACACCTTCTGTGAAACCGCACCGGCTTCTGACCACTCACTTGTTCCTTCTCATTCTTACTTCTGACTTCTGACTTCTGACTTCTGACTTCTTGCTTCTGACTTCTGACTTCTTACTTCTTACTTCTTACTTTCTCCCTGCCGGAGCCTCCCCGAGCGCAGCCGAGGGGTGTCTCCGTGGTAGATTTTGGGGTTTCCTGGAGAGTGCCGATGGCGGAGAAGGAGAAGTACACGCCGCACAGCTTCGTGCCCGCCTCGCTGAAGCCGCAGGTGATGGGGCGGCGTGGGGTGGTGGCCGCTGGACATCCGCTGGTGGTCGAGGCCGGAATGCGCATGCTGCAGAAGGGCGGCAACGCGGTGGATGCGGGCGTGGCCACGGTGTTCGCCGCCGGCGTGGTGGAGCAGGCGAGCTTCGGGCTGGGAGGCGAGGCGCCGATCCTGATCAAGCTGAAGGACAAGCCGGTGGCGGCGATCAGCGGTTGCGGCGTGGCGCCCGAGCTGGCGACGGCGTCGTTCTACCTGAACCTGCCAAGGGACGATCCGCGCCGCGGGCCGTTTCCGGTGATGATCTCCGGCGGCAATGGGATCATTCCCGCCTATGGGCCGCTGAGCGCGATTGTGCCGGGCGTAATTGACGGGCTGTTGCTGGCGCTGCGCGAGTTCGGCACAAAAAGTTTTGCGGACGTGATCGAGCCGGCAATCGAGTTGGCGCGGGGATTTCCCGCCGACCTGCGGCTGGCGAACACGCTGCAACAGCATGAGCCGACCTATTCGAAGTGGCCGGCGTCGGAGCGCGTCTACAAGCCGGGCGGGAGGGCGGTGCGGCAGGCGTCGGTGTGGCCGCAGCCGGATTTGGCGCGCACGCTGGAAGCCATGGCCGATGCCGGGCAGAAGGCCAGGCGCGGGAAGCGCGCGGCGGCCATCGACGCGGTGCGCGATTATTTCTATCGCGGGCCGCTCGCAAGCAAGATCGCCGGGTATTCCGAGGAAACCGGGGGCCTGCTGCGCGCGCGACGATTTCGCCGCCTATCGTGCCACGATAGAAAAGCCGCTGGCCACCGGCTATCGCGGCATCGACGTTTACAAGGTCGGCTTCTGGAGCCAGAGCCCGGTGTTTCTCCAGAACCTGAACCTGCTGGAGGCGTTCGACCTGCGTAGCATGGAGCACAACTCGCCGGAGTACATCCACACCGTGGTGGAGGCGATGAAGCTCGGCTATGCCGACCGCGACGCCTTCTACGGCGACCCCGAGTTCAGCAGCATCCCGGAGCAGTTGCTCTCCAAGGAATATGCCAACCTGCGGCGGCCTCTGATCAGCAAGACGCGGGCCTCGGCCGAACATCGGGTGGGCGATCCGGAGCGGATGAAGGCGGAAGCGCCGGTGGAGTTCGCGCGCGCTCGCCTCTGCTGCCGCAACGGCGAGCACCAGGACACCACCTGCGTGAACGTGATCGACCAGGCGGGGAACATGTTCTCCGCCACCCCCAGCGGCGCCTGGATTCCGGCCATGATCGCCGGCGACACCGGCATCCCGCTCACCCAGCGCGCCCAGGCATTCGTGCTCACGCCGGGACATCCCAACCAGATCGCGCCGCGCAAGCGGCCACGCATCACGCTCACGCCGACCCTGGCGCTGAGGAACGGCGAGCCATGGCTGGCGTTTTCCACGCCGGGCGGCGACAGCCAGGACCAGACCCTGCTGCAAGTCTTCCTCAACGTGGTGGAGTTCGGCATGCAGCCGCAGGAGGCGGTGGAGGCGCCGCGCTTCAATTCGCTGGCCATGTACAGCTCATTCGACGACCACGGCGACAACCCGCTGGGGCTGCAGTTGGAGAGCCGCTTTCCGGAATCGACGCTGGAGGCGTTGCGAGCGCTGGGTCATAAGCTGATCATGCTCACCGACTGGGCCCACCCCAGCGCGCCCACCATGATCGAGTACGACCAGGTGAATGGCGTAATCAAGGCGGGCGCCGACGTGCGCGGCCACCGCTGGGCGGCCGCCTGGTGAAGGGCATCTTAAGTTGCAACTATTTGTCCTTGCGAAGTTGCAACTGATTTCATCCACCGCGATTTTCCACAGGCCGGGTAAATATTCCTCGCGGACCCTCCCGGACCATTCCGTCTAAGTGATTGAAACTATTGTTTGTTCGCGGTGGCATGACAGGTGCACAGATAATCAACCCCCTGGTTAGCATTGGGCCGCTGGAGTTTGCCGACGGCGGAGTACGCAAGGAGAACGTCATGCCGCAGTGGGAAATTCTCTGCATTGACGACGACCTTCAGAGCCTGAAAGTACGCAAGGTGCTGCTGGAAACCTTCGGCTTTCGCGTGACCACCTGCAGCAACGCGCGCCAGGGGCTGAAGCTGTTCCGCTCACGCAACATTGATGCCGCGGTGCTGGATTACCAGATGCCGGAACTGGACGGCGGACAGTTGGCGCAGAGAATGAAGAAGGCGCGGCCACAGGTGCCGGTCGTGGTGCTGTCGGCCCTGGCATGGCTGCCGCAGGGCGCGCCACGCGGGTGCATCGACGCCTTTCTCACCAAGGGCGGGCCCATCAACGGCCTGGTGCACGAACTGGAGCACCTGCTGCGGCATTCGCCGCCCGCGCCCAAGGCGCGCATGAGGGCAGCCCGCAAGGCAGGGGCCGTGATCGCTGTCCTGGCAGCCACGGTGCGGGGGTTGGCAGGGCGAAGCCGCGCGATGGCCCCAATCCGCTGACGCCGGCAGCCGGTCGAACGCATTACCATCCTGCAGAAGAAACCTCACCGTGCTTGCGGGTGCCCCACATCTGCCCGCATTTGGCAGATGTGGGCCGCTATCCTCTGTTGATTGGCTGTCTTGAGGAGGCGCGGCCGCAGCGCGCCGCAAAAGCCCGTTATTTGTGTCATTCCGAGGGCACTTCAGTCCCCGAGGAACCTGCTGTTTTGAGAGGCCATCTCATAAATGCCGGGAGGCTTGAATGCCGGGAGGCTGCAGCACCGTGGAAGCGCGGGCCTTCAGGCCCGCGAATTCGGCGCGTTCCGCCCGGGATTTAGCCCCCCTGTGCCAAACAGAACCCGAGCCCCGTAGGGGCGAACGCTGGTAGCCCAGGGCGGCAGCCCTGGGAAAAGTCAACAGAAAGAGGAGAGTCCCGGAGGGACGACGCGAGAGGATGTCAACAGAGCCAGATGGCTTTTAGGGGCGGATCTCGATCGTGGTTCCGTCGGGAACGAGCTTCCAGATCTCGTCCATTTCCGTGTCGGTGACGGCGATGCAGCCGTCAGTCCAGTCGGCAATGCGGTGGTTGGCGCCCACCCAGGCGTAACGGGCGGGCAGGCCGTGGATCATGATGTCGCCGCCCGGGCTGGCGCCGACTATCCGGGCGCGTTGCTTGTCGGGTGACCGCGGATAGGAGATATGCAGCGCCAGGTAGTACTTGCTGGCGGGATTGCGGTAATCGATGGTGTACAGCCCTTCCGGCGTGCGGCCATCGCCCTCACGCCGCTTGGGCTTCAGCCCGCCGCGGCCGAGCGCGATCTTGTAAGTCTTGACCACGCGCTTCCCCAGCATGAGCAGCAGCCGGTGCTGCCGCTTGAGCACCAGCACGCGGTCCACCGTGCTCTGCGCCGAGGCCGCCGCGGTCAGCAACACCACCGTCAGCAGTGCGCCTAAAAGCCTCTTTTGGGGAATCACGCCGCGAAGTATACAACCGGCAGCTCACCAGGGATCCCTTACCTTTGTAGCTTCACCTTGGTGCAAGTTTCACTTTGGGTATGGATATCCTTTTGCAAGCGCACCCAGCAACTCGGCGTCGTAACCGTATATATCGCGGTAGAAATGGACATCGCCGCCGCGAGCCGACACCGTGGTGTAGACGAACAGCACGGGCAGCGGCCGGGAAAGCTTGACTTGCACGTTGTCCCGGCCATAGCGCATGGCCTGCCGCACCCGCTGCGGCGTCCACTCCGGCTGGTCGCGCAACACCCATGCAGCCAGCTCCACCGGCTTCTCCACGTGCACACAGCCGTGGCTGACCATCCTTTGCGGGAAACTGAAATAGAACTCGCGCGACGGAATGTCGTGCAAATAGACGTTGTAGCGGTTGGGAAAGTCGAACTTGATCAGTCCCAGGGCATTGTCGGGGCCGGGCCGCTGCCGCAGTCGAAGCCGCCCCGCGCGCAGTCCCTGCAAAATCTGGCTGGTGATGCCCGCGTGCGGCAGCACCTTCCCGTCAGAGGTCAGGACGTCGAAATGGAACTCTGAGAGGTAGCGCGGCGTTTGCTCGAGGATGGGAACGATCTCGTTCCTCTGGATGGGCATGGGCACATTCCAATACGGACGAAACACCACGTACTCGATGTTTTCCTCCATCACCGGCGTGCGGGTGCTGTCGAAATCCTCGCCCACGTCAACCTTCATGCTGAGGGCGATCTTGCCATTGGCGTCGAAGGCATTCAGCGACGATCCCGGGATGTTGACCACGATCGGCGGCCGCGGAAAGTCGTAGCGCACCCAGCGATAGCGTTCCAGCGCGAGGCGTATCTGCTCCACCCGGTAGGTGAGCGGAACATTCAGCTCCTGCACCGTGGCCTCATTCAGGTATCCGGTGACGGGCAGGCCATGACGTTGCTGGAAGCGCCGGACTCCCTCCAGCAAATCGGGATCGTAGAGCCGCGAACCGGCTTCGACCACGGAGTAGTCGCCGGGGAGATCGCCGACCAGGCGCAACAGACGCGTCAGACGGGCCAGCCCCGGATAGGGCGGACCGGGATAGCCGAGGCCCGTGGGCTCGGGCAGCCTCTCCCAGTGGTCCTGCTTCGCCAATTGCATGTAGGTGACCAGGGCGCGCTTCAACTCGTGGTAACCGCCAAACGACGGCTCCAGGCGCGCCACCTCCGATTTCAGGTTCTCGCCCCCGGCCAGGCGCTCCTGGACGAACTGCGGAAGGTCGATATCCTTGGGGTCCACATCGAGCGCGAATTTGAAGTAGCGCGGATTGATTCTGCCGACGCGGACCCCGGAAACGTAGCGCATGGCACAGACGGTGAGCGCCACGTCGAAACGCAACTGGTCCAGCGCCGAATGCTGTGCCGGCAAAGCAGCCAGGCGCTCGGGCCAGCGCGAGGCGTCGTAATCCTCGGGATCCAGGCCCTCCGTATCCGCCTGCTGCAGCATGGCGATCATCTGCAAAGCTTGCGGCGTGGGCTGTCCGTCGCGCAGCCAGGCGGGGGCGTAACTCCGGCGCGAATAGAAATTTTGCAGCTCGCCGCTGTAATCGGAAAAGTTCGGCCAGCGAAGATCGCCCAGGCGGCCGGCGCGAAGGAAGGTGCGTACAATGGCCTGCTGCTGCGGGTCGACCTTGGGAGGCGCCTGCGGAGGGCTTGGCCAGCTAACTTTGTGTTGGGCGCTCAGGCCAAGCGCGGCCGCCAGGACAAACAACAGCACGGCGCCAGCGCGGGAACTGGCGCGGTTGCGGTATTCGGGGTGCCGAGTTCGCATGGGGGCGCTGGACCTACACGAATCATAGACGTTTGCGGCATGGCTTGTCTCACGGGCTTTGGAGGAACGCGGCTTCGGAGATGGTGTAGCGGCGGAATTCACTGCGTCGCCGTGCTCGCATGGGCGAGTCGCCAAGGGCTAACGGCCAACCGCCAGTTTCTTCGTCAACAGCTCGCGGCAAAGCGCGTGGAACTCCTCGTCGGTCACCAACCCGCGCTTGGCGATGGACCTTTTCTTTACCTCCGCCAGCAGGGCCGCGTGCTGCTCCGGCGCGATTTCCAGCTTCAGTTCGCGGCACTTCAGCTCGATGGAATCCAGCCCGCTCTTCTTTCCCAGCACGATGCCGCGCGTGGCGCCCACCAGGTCGGCGGCATACGGTTCAATCGCCTCCGGGATGTGGAACTGCGTGGCCACCGCGCCGCTTTCGCGGTGGAACAGGTTGTCGCCGACTCCGGGTTTCCAGGGCGCGACGGCATAACCGGAGAACCGCTGCACCGTTTCCAGGGTGTCGCGCAGCCTGGCCAAATCCATCACCACCGGCACGCCGTAGAGGCAGTTGAGCGCCAGCGCGGTCTCGCCCAGGTCGCAATTGCCCGCCCGTTCGCCCATGCCGTTGATCGTGCCCTGCACCCAGGTGGCGCCCGCGCGCACCGCGGCCACCGCGCACGCCGTGCCGAAACCGAAATCGTTGTGCCCGTGCCAGTGGATGGGGACGCTCTCGCCCACCCAGCGCCTCACCTCCGCCACCAGGAAGTCCACCGCTTCCGGGCCGCACACTCCGATGGTGTCCGCCACCACCAGTTCGGAGGCGCCCGCCTCCAGCGCGGCGCGGTAAATTTCTTCCAGGAAGTTCAGCTCCGTGCGCGCGCCATCGGCCGGAAAAAATGCCGCCTGGATTCCGTTCCGCCGCGCCAGCGAAATGGCGGCCACCGCGCGCTGCTTCGCTTCCTCGCGCGTCAGGCCGTAGGCCTTCAGCTTGATCTCGCTGCTGGGAACCTCAATCACGGTGGCGGTGACGCCGAGTTCCACCAGCGCTTCGATGTCGCCCTTCTGTGCGCGCGAGTATCCCCAAATCTCCGCCTTCAAGCCGGCGCGCGAGATGAGCCGGACGGCTTCGGCGTCGTCGGCGCTGACCTTGGGAAAGCCGGCCTCCAGCCGAGAGATGCCCATCGCATCCAGCTTGCGCGCGATTTCCAGCTTCTGCTCCGGGCTGAGCACGACGCCGGCCGTCTGCTCCCCGTCGCGCAGTGTGGTGTCGTAGAAGCGGACCGGCTCCGCCACGTGAAATCTGCCGTGGGTATTCAGTTCGCTGACCCAGATCTTTTCGTTGCTCACGCTGCGGAGTTTATCGCGAATGCAGAGTTGAACGATTATCATCGACAGTGGGTTAACTGCCTGGTAAGCCTTAGGGTGTGAACACCCCCCCCTTCACCCCCAGCTAAGAATCAACAACTTACGCAAGGGATCCCTTGGAAATCCCTTGCTGTCCCTTGCAGGGACGGGAGCGTCCGCGCAGGAGCGGCGGGGAGCGGCTTTGTTAAGTGGTTAGTAAACGCTAAATGCGGAGGACGGCAGCGCCGTCGATGCGGCTGTGCTTGAGCGCCTGCAGGGCCTGGTTCGCTTCTTGCAGAGGAAAGATCCGCACCTCGGTTTTGACCTGCGCTTCGGCGGAGAGGCGAAGGCATTCGCGGACATCGTCACGGGTGCTGTTGGCGGCGGAGCGCAAGACGTGCTCGTGATAGAGCAGGTCGTAATCCATGGCCGGGATCTGGGTCATGGTGATGCCGGCCAGAGCCACGGTCCCGCCCTTGCGCAGGGCGCGCAAGGACTCGGGAACCAGCGGGCCGGCGGGGGCAAAGATGATGGCGGCATCGAGCGGTTCGGGGGGCTGCTCGGGGGCGGCGCCGGCCCATGCGGCCCCGAGCTTCAGGGCCAGCTCGCGGTGGGCCGCGGCGCGGGTGAAGACGTAGACCCGGCATCCCAGGTGGCGCGCAATCTGCAGCACGATGTGGGCGGAGCCGCCAAAGCCGTACATCCCCAGCCGGTCGCCGGCCTTGGCGTTGCTGAGTTTGAAAGAACGGTAGCCAATGACGCCGGCGCAGAGCAGGGGCGCGGCGTGCTGGTCGTCAAACTGCCGGGGAATGGAGTAGGCGAAGTCCTCGCGCACGACCACCGATTCGGCATAGCCGCCGTCAACGTGCAGTCCGGTAAAGCGACCGTTGTCGCAAAGGTTCTCCTGGCCGCGGCGGCAGAAGGGGCAATCGCCATCGGTGGAGTAGAGCCAGGGAACGCCGACGCGATCGCCCTGGCGGAAGAGCTTTGCGCTGGGGCCGAGGGCATCGACGATGCCCACGATCTGGTGGCCGGGGACGAGAGGCAATTTCGGCAGCTTGAGATCGCCCTCGACGATGTGCAGATCAGTGCGGCAGACGCCACAGAAGCGCACGCGCAATCGAATTTCGCCGGGGCCGGGTTGGGGAACCGGCACATCGCGCAATTGGAGCGGGCTCTGTTCGGCTGGACGAGGATGGTCAAGCACCATGGCGCGCATGGGCGGAGTGTAGCAAAGGGCGGGTGTTAGCAGTTAGGGTGCGCGTCTGGGAGGTCGATGGTCGATGGCGCACCGCGGGGTCAGGATGGCCTGTTTTTGATTTCATGACGAGCGTTGAAATTTCGGGTGGCGAGGAAAGCAGGTCCCTCGCTGCGCTCGGGATGACACTCCTTTTCATTCATGACGAGCGTTAAAATTTCGGGTGGCGAGGAAAGCAGGTCCCTCGCTGCGCTCGGGATGACACTTCTTTTCATTCATGACGAGCGTTGAGATTTCCGGGTGGGCGAGGAAAGCAGGTCCCTCGCTGCGCTGTGCTCAGGGTCGCGATGACAGCTCCGCGTAGAAGTGCCTCTTGATATTCCGGGCGCTGCAAGCAACCGCGGGGTCCTTCGACTCGGTCGCAACGCGCCCAAAACCAGGGCGCGTGGACCTCGCTCAGGATGACACAGGTTGAAGAACGCGAGAAAAAGTCACAAACTCTCAGGGTCGGGATGACACGGGTAAGGGGCGGTGTGGGGAAACTAGAAGGCGAAGAGGTAGGAGAGCTTGACGAATACCTGGTTGCCGAGGTCGGTGACGTTGAAGGGGGAGCGGCGCTGGCGGTTGTAGCCCAGGTAGAGGGCGCTGCGGGCGGTGAAGTCGTAGGCGAACAGGGAGTTGATGCTGAGGTCGTTGCCGTGGCGGTCCTTGGCATACTGCGCCAGCACGCGGGCGCGGGCCTTGGTGGTGAACTGGTAAATCCAGTGCGAGATGAAGAACCGGCGGTACTGGAAGTGGCGGCCGTCCTGGAGGTGCTCATCCACCTGGATGGCGTTGAGTTCCCAGCGCAGGTGGCGGCCGAAGCGGGCGCCGGACTGGAGTTGCAGCAGCTTGAACGAGCCGTAAAAGTTCTCGTTGAACTGCACCTCCCTGGCGGTCTCGAAAGTGAGGGTAAGGTACAGCGGCCGGCTCTGGTTGGTGGATAGCTCGGCGGTGTAGATGGGCGTTTGGTAGACGCGGGTGAATCCCAGGCGCTGGAAATCGGGGGTGAATCCGAAAAAGCGCGTGCGGGCGGAGGAATAAGCCAGGTGCGCCTGCCAGAAGTTCTTGAACTGGGCCTTGAAATCCACGCCCCCGGTAGAATCTTCCACCTCGCCGCGGGTGCCGTTGTTTTGCTCATAATTCAAATTGAAGAAGAGCTGGCGAACGCCGTACCGATTGACGAACGGCTTCCAGGTGGAGCTCAACATGCCGCCCCAGCGGTCGGTTTGCGGTTCGAAGCCGGTGTGGCTGAAGTCGGTGCCGCGTCCCAGGAATTTGCCGGCGATCTCGTAGGAGAAGCGGTCGGAGTCGTAGATAAAATCCGAGAGCCAGCCGAGGTGCTGCGCATCCACCCCGGGATGGGCGTCGTTGGTGTTGACCATCGCCTGCGAAACCCAGCGTATATGCGGGCCGGAGAGGATGCTGAGGTCGACGGCGTGGGTGCTCTCGCCCTGCCCCACGGCGCCCGGCTGCTGGCGGCGGTTGACGGTGATGAAGCCGAAAGCCGACTTTTGAAACAGGTCGTGCTGCAGGCGGACGACGCCGAAAAAGGCGCCCGGCGCCTGCTGCAGCGTCTGGGTGCGGGGATCGATGAAATCGGTGGACTGTGTGACCGCCTGCAGCGCGCCGATGGTCCAGGGGCCGGTTTTGCCGGTGATCTTGCCGCCTTCGAGGATGCGCTGCGGTTCGCCATCGGGCACGGGCGCGCCGATGCGGCGGGAAAAGAACAGGTCGAGCGGCGTCTGAAAGTAGTTGGCGCCCTCGGTGAAGAACTGGCGCTTTTCGGGGAAGAAGATTTCGAAGCGCGAGACCTCGGCGGTGAACTGGTCGGCCTCGGTTTCGCCGAAATCGGGATTGATGGCGAGGTTGGCGGTAAGGTTCTGCTTCAGGCCGTAGCGGGCGTTCAGTCCGCCGTTGGCGGAGAATTTGTTGAGCTGCGGCTGGCGCCCGCCGCTGCGATTGGTACCGCCGATGAAGGGCACCAATTCCAGGTTGCGCCCGACGTGGATGTCCTCCAACCCGGTGAGCGTGCCGGCGCGGGAAGGCTTGCCGAAACCCTCGAAGCGGGGCACCGGGTGCCAGTAGTCGAATTCGTTGTCGCGCAGGATCTCGCGGGCCAGATTGATGCCCCACTCCTGGGTTGAGGCCTGGGAGATGCGGATGGACTTGAAGGGGATCACCATCTCCGCCGACCATCCCCAGGATTCGCGGGAGATGGCGCTGTCCCAGATGCCATCCCAGGTAAGGTCAACGATGCCAAAGCCCTGGCCGCCGCGGGACTCATCGAGGGTGCCGTCAAACTGGACGCCGGCGGCGGTGACGCTGAACCAGTAGCCGGTGCGGCGGTCGTGGAAGGTATCGAGGAGGACGTTGACGCTGTCGGAGCCGGTGGAGGTGTCGCGCGCCGCCAGACGACCGGTGACCTTGGCGGGTTCGTCGAAAACGCGAAAGCCGAAGTAGATGTTGTCGTCGTCGTAGAAGATGCGCGCCTCGGTGCGATGGCTGGCGGGCGCGCCTTCATTGGGCTGGGTCTGGGTGAAGGTGGTGATCGGCTCGATGGTCGTCCAGACGGGCTCGTCGAGTTTGCCATCGACGTGAATTTGGGCGCCGTTGATGCGGCGGGCGTGGATGCGGTAACCCTCGGTGGCGCTCGCGACTTGCGCCAGGGAGCGGAGTGGCCTGGCAGCAAGGCACAGAAGGACGCTGACGAGGACGATGAGGGACCGGCGGATCATGGGCAAATTGACGGAAAAGAATACAGCAGGTCGAGGACGGCTGCAGTGTTTTGGCGGCGGAGAACAACTTTTTACAGGTACAAGCGTTTTGTCATCCCAGACGAGCAAACCCGGCCCGTCTGGGGCACCGCCGGCGGGGCCAGTGTGGCGTCCCGCAAGTTTATGGCATAGGTTGGAACCTAATGATGTTTTTCCTCAGCGGCTAAAGAGGCTGCGGAAAAAATCTGTCTCGCATGCGATTTGGGAACGCAGGGGCTAAAGCCCCAACGTGTTTTCAATCATTTACGGCACGACTGAAGTCGTGCCCTGACACAAAAACGGCTTGCAATCGAGTTTTTCAGCAACCTGTAAAGCCGTGCCCTTTCAAAGACGCTCGAAGCTATGCAAGACGGGACTCTAGTTCTGGGCACCCTGCGGGGCTCCGGGTCGTTTGCTTTCGACACAGAGCGGACATTTCAACAGAGTTGGCTTCGAGAGACACAAGTGAGAGGTTGGGATGAAGCGCTACGTAGCTTTTTGTTTCCTGCTTGCGGTGGCGGTGTTTTGCGCGGCGCAAGCTAATCCACCCGCCGCCCCAGAGGGGCAGCAGCGTCCGGGACACCGCGGCTTCCACATGCGGGAGGGACAGGGCGTTGGCGGCACCATCAGCGAGATGAAGTCCGACGGCTTCACGGTGAAGACCATGGAGGGCAAGACGGTGACGGTGAAGGTGACCGGCGAGACGCGGTTCCGCAAAGACCGCCAGCCGGCGAAGCTCTCCGACTTCAAGCCCGGCGACACGGTGATCGTGGGCGGCGAACCGGCGGGCGAGAACACCTGGACGGCGCGCTTCGTGGCCTCGCGCGGGCAGATGGACCCGCAGGCGCTGCGCGAAGGCATGGGCAAGCAGTTCATCGCGGGCGAGGTGAAGGCAATTGACGGCACCAAGCTGACCATCGCACGGCCGGACGGCGTGACGCAGACCATCGAGGTGGACGAAAACACCTCGTTCCGCAAGGGGCGGGAAGAGAGCATCACCCTGCCCGACATCAAGGTGGGCGACCACGTGTTTGGACGCGGGCAAGTGAACGCGGAGGGCACGTTCGTCCCCCAGGTGCTGAACGTTGGCGGCATGCGCATGATGATGCGCGGCGGAGAACGGCCGCAGGGGCCGCCGCAATAGCGGATTGGGTAATTTCATAAGTTGGTAATTGGGTAAGTTGGTATTGGGTTTTTCCCCACCCTAGCAAAAGCGGCTAGGGTGGGCCACCCGGGAGATTTCCAACGAATAACCAGAGTTTACTTGGAATTTACCGCGAAACAGCCGCCAAATCGCTTAGGCTCGGGTTCTTACGTGAGTAGATTCCGCTCCGGATGAAGTTCCTCAGCTTGCTTCCGAAGTTTCACACGCTCAGCGGGGCAGTGGCCGCGCTCCTGATCTTGCCGGCCGCCACGGTGTCGTTGGCGCAGGCACCCGCGAGCTGCGAGGTCACGGGACGCGTGCTGGCCGGCAATCTTCCGCTGCCGGGGGTGACCATCTCCGCCGCCAATTCACTGACCGGGAAAAAAGTCGCGACCTCGACCGGGGTGGATGGCGGCTACGTTCTGCCGGCGCCCTCGAAGGGGCGTTACGTGATCCGGGCGGAGCTGGCCGGCTTTGCGGCGATGACCAAAGAAGTGGTAGTCAACGCGGAGAATTGCCATCCGCGCGCCGACCTGGCGATGATGCTGCAATCGCGCGCCCAGGCGGAGGAGCAGCGCCAGCAGCGGCAGACGGAGCAGCAGGCGGCCGGGCTGGCGAGCCGCGGTTTTCAGAACCTGGCATTGGCGGGTGACATAGGCGCCCTGGGACAGGCGGGCGGCGAGGAGATGGGCGGCGCCAACGCCACGGACATGACCGGCCTGCCGTCGCAGGCGCTGAATCCGGAGGCGGCAACGGAGTCGGTGACCATTTCCAGCAATGCCGGGCAGGTCAACGACATGATGTTCGGCGGGCACGACGAGCGCCTGCGGGAACGGATCCAGGAGATGCGCGAGCGCGCCGGCCGCGGCGAGGGAGGCGTGTACCTGGGGCATGGACCTGGCGGTCCTGGCGGACCCGGTGGTCCCGGAGGACCGGGAGGTCCCGGGGGACCGGGCGGCGGCGGGCCGATGATTATCCGCATGGGGCGGGGCCGCGGGTTCGACTTCAACAAGCCGCACGGCTCGCTGTTCTACTCCGCCGGCGACGGCGTGTTCGATGCCAAGCCGTATGCGCTGAACGGCCGGCCGACCACCAAGCCCGACTACCTGCAACAGCGATTCGGCGGGATGCTGGGCGGACCGCTGAAAATTCCGCACGTGTACGACGCGGGGAGCAAGACGTTCTTCTTCGTCGCGTATTTCGCCAACCGGTCAGACACTCCCTACGACGTGTTCTCGACCGTGCCGACGCCGGCGGAGCGTGGCGGCGACTTTTCAGGCGTGACCACGCGCAGCGGCGCCCCGGTGCAACTGTTCGATCCCACCACCCACCTGCCCATCGCCGGCAACCGGATCACCACCATCGATCCGGCGGCGCAGGCGCTGCTGAAATTCATTCCGCTGCCCAACCAGCCGGGCACGTTCCAGAATTTTCACTACGTCACTTCCAGCGCGGACAGCAATGACAACCTCAGCCTGCGCCTGATCCACAACTTCGGGCAGTCGGCGGGCATGGGATTCCCGATGGGCGGCGGGCGGCGCGGGGGCGGGCCGCGCAATCACCTGATGTTCGGCATTCACTGGCGGCGCACGGATGCGCAGCAGACGAATCCGCTGCCGACGATCGCGGGGAGAACGAAATCCAGCGCGCTGGACGTGCCCGCGGGGTGGGTGTACGGCAAAGGCCACCTGACCAACATGCTGCGCTTCGATTTCAACCGGCAGAACATTTCCACCAACAACCTGTACGGCGGGATGGAGAACATCGCGGCGGAAGCGGGCATTGGAGGGGTCTCGCAGAATCCGTTCGACTGGGGCCTGCCGGGAATTTCCTTCACCAACTTCGCCGGGCTGAACGACATCAACCCGCTGTCCCGGCGCGACCACACCTGGACGCTCTCCGATACGCTGCGGTGGAGCCATGGCAAGCACAATCTCCGCTGGGGCGGCGACTTCCGGCGCATTCACCTGAACACCAGGACGGACAAGAACGCGCGCGGCGACTTCGTGTTCACCGGGCTGTACACCGCGCAGTACGTGAACGGAGCGGCGGCGCCGGGCACGGGCCTGGATTTCGCCGACTTCCTGCTCGGACTGCCGCAACAGGCCTCGGTGCAGTACGGCGCCAACGATTACCACTTCGCCGCCAATTCCTGGGACCTGTTCATCCAGGACAACTGGCGGGTGCGCGGCAACCTGACGCTGAATATCGGATTGCGATATGAATACGTCTCCCCCTACACGGAGGAGAACCGCCAACTGGCCAACCTGGACGCCGCCCCCGGATTCGCGGCGGTGGCGCCGGTGTGCGCGGTGGCGGTGGCGGGATGCGCCACGGTGGGGCCGTACACGGGCGTTTTCCCGGCGACCCTGGTGAACCCGGACCGCAACAACCTGGCGCCGAGGATCGGGATCGCGTGGAAGGCGATGGCGAGGACCGTAGTGCGCGCCGGCTACGGGATCAATTACAACACCACGCCAATACGTGTCGATCGTCGCAGAACTGGCGTTCCAGCCGCCGTTTGCGTTCACCCAGACCAACATCGGAAACGCCGCCACGCCCGCTGCTGCTGCAAAGCGCGTTCCCGGCGCGCGTCGGCGATCACGTCACCAACAACTACGGCATCGACCGCAATTACCGCCTGGGCTACGTGCAAATCTGGAACCTGGACATCCAGCGCAGATCACGCGCACCCTGGTGCTGAACGTCGGACTACACCGGCAGCAAAGGCACGCGACCTGGACACTGTGCGCGCGCCCAATCGCAGGCGGAAGGCGGACTGCGCATCGCCGGGGTGCAGCCGTTCCTGTGGGAGACCTCGAAGGCGGACTCCATCCTGCACTCGGGGACGGTGCGGGTGCGCAAGCGGATGTCGGAGCGGGCTCTCGGTGGGCGGCACCTACACTTTCTCCAAGTCGATCGATAACGCGTCGTCGATCGGCGGCGGCGCGGGAGTGGTGGCGCAAAATGATCTCGACCTGGCGGCCGAGCGCGGGCTCTCCAGCTTCGACCAGCGGCACAGCTGTACTGCGATTACGTTGTCGAACTTCCCTTCGGGCACCAACAAGCGCTGGCTTTCCACCACGTCGCTGGCCTCGCGCCTGTTGGGCGACTGGCAATGGAGCGGCAGCGTAAGCTTCGCCACCGGGCTCCGTTTACGGCGCGCGTGCTGGGCAGCTTCAACGACGTAGCCGGGGGAGTGAACGGCACGCTGCGCGCCGACGTGCACCGGCCAGGCGGTTTCCTTGCGGATCCGACGGTGGCGGAGTGGTTCAATACGGCGGCGTTCGTGGCGCCTCCCCGCGGGGCAGTTCGGCGACGCCGGACGCAACACCATCGAGGGCCCGCACACGTTTTCAGTGAACATGGCGATTGCCAAGAACGATCGCGATGGGCGAAACGCGAACCTGGAGCTGCGGGTGCAGGCCACCAACGTGTTCAACACGCCGCAGTTCACGGTGATCGATACGGTGGTGAATTCGCCCACCTTCGGACGGGTGATCGGGGTGGGCGGAATGCGGAAGCTGCAATTGCTGGCGCGGTACAGGTTTTAGTCATTGGTAATTTGCAATTTGTAATTTCTGATTGTGCCGCTGAATTGGAAATCCCGGGTGACGGCCGCGGCGCTGATGGCGGCCATGCTTGCGCCGCCGCTGCCGGCGCAAGCGCCGCAGAGCGGGTCGCTGTATCGCTACCGCGTGGAAACCGACGTGGTGCTGGTGAACGTGGTGGTGCGCGACAAGAGCGGCGACTTTGTTCCCGGTCTGAAAAAGGCAGGACTTTACCGTCCTGGAGGACGGCAAGCCGCAGACGCGTCGCCAGCTTTGATTTCGAGACGGGCGGACATGCGGCCGGTGGCGCAGCCGCGCAGGCGGAGCTGGTGGCGTCGCGGGCGGAGCCGGGGACCGCGCGCGGTCGAAGCCGACCGACAAGCTGGAATTTCGGGACCGGCGGATCGTGGTGCTGTTCTTCGACCTGACCTCGATGCAGCCGGAGGAGATCGAGAGCGCGGTAAAGGCAGCGCAGAAATTTGTCGAACAGCAGATGACGCCCTCGGACATGGTGGGCGTGGTCTCGCTGTCCACGTCGCTGCAGGTGAACAGGACCTCACCTCGGACCACGAGCTGCTGAAGCAAGGCGCTGGCGCGGCTGAACCCCTCGGCGGCGCAGGGTTTCGAAGCCGGCGCCACGGGCGACACCGAGGGCACGGCCGACACCGCGCAGCCGTTTACGCCCGACGACACCGAATACAACATCTTTAACACCGACCGCCGGCTGGAGGCCCTGCAGTCGCTGCCGAGTCGATGGCGCGCATCGAGCAGAAAAAGTCGGTCATTTACTTCAGCAGCGGCATGGACCGCACCGGCCTCGAGAACCGGGCGCAGTTGCGCAACGCCATCAACGGCGCGGTGAGCAGCAACGTTTCCATCTACCCCATGGACTCTCGCGGGCTGCAGGCCATGGTCCCCGGAGGCGAAGCCCCGCAGGCCAGCATGCGCGGCACCTCGCCGTACTCGGGCCCGCCATGCGCAACGCCTTCGACTCCAACTTCTCCAGCCAGGAGACGCTCGCCACGCTGGCGGCGGACACCGGCGGGCGCGCCTTTCTGGACACCAACGACTTCAGCGCGGTCTTTAAGAAGCGTGCAGGAAGACACCTGGCGTACTACCTGCTCGGCTACCGCAGCACCGAACCGGGCGCGCGACGGCCGTTTCCGCCACATCACGGTCAAGACCTCGGCGCCCGGGATGAAGATCGATTTCCGCAACGGCTACTACGCGCCGCGCGACTTCGCCCATTCCAGCCGCGAAGACCGGGAGCAGCAACTGCGGGACGAGCTCGACTCCGATCCTCGTCCACCGATCTGGACGTCTTCTCTCCGCCGCCTATTTCCGGCTGGGTGAAGGACGGTTCTATGTGCCGGTTTCGCTGGTGGTGCCCGGATCGGAGATCCCGTTCACGCACTCGGGCGACAAGGACAAGGCCACGCTGGACATCATCGGGGTGGTGCGCGACGAGCTGAAGCGGCCGGTGGGCAACGTGCGCGACACGGTGAAGCTGAACCTGGACGAATCGCAGCAGGTGCGGCGCAAGAACGTGCAGTACCAGACCGGCTTCACCCTTCCGCCGGGCAAGTTCCACCTGAAATTCGTGCTGCGGGAAAACCAGAGCGGACGGGTGGGATCGTTCGAAACCGACGTGGTCATCCCCGATTACAAGCGGGAAAAAGCGCCGCTCCGTCTGAGCTCGGTGATCGTGGGCACGCAAATCCAGAACGCCGGCAAACACCGCTCCGATAACGTGCTGGCCAAGGACGGGGCGGAGCTGATCCCCAACGTGCTGCACGTCTTCTCGCCCGGCCAGCACCTGTATTTCTATTACGAGGTCTACGATCCGGCAAAGGACAGCCACGAAAAATCGAAGCAAGATCCGGCTGCTGACCAGCATTCAGTTCTTCCGGGGCAAGGTGAAGACCTTCGAGACGCCGCTGGTGGAAGCGCACCAGCTCAGCGAGCCCAAGCGCAAAGCCGCGGTCTTCCAGTTGAACGTCCCGCTCAGCCAGTTGAAGCCGGGCCTCTACATCTGCCAGGTGACAGTGATCGACGATGCGGCGGGCACCTTCGCGTTTCCCAGGCTGGCGCTGCTGGTGAAGGGGGAAGCGGCGAAAACGGCGAAGGTGGAATGATTCTAAGTTGCTGATTTCAGGTCCGGGCGGGGAGGGTACGCCGCGACCAGGATCTACCGGTTTGCTATGGCCGCCCCGGAGCCGAGCAACCCCGCAGTTGTGGCCGCGAGCCGAGAGCGGATGGCCGGCGGCTGAGGCCCCCGTGACATTGGTCACAGGCGCTTGTGCGCTCCGCGTAGTACCATAGTTGCAGATGTCTCGAGACAAAGTCCTCATCGTAGACGACGAGAAGCTGGTCCGCTGGTCGCTGCGCCAGAAGTGCGAGGAGTGGGGATACCAGGCCGTGGAGGCCGAGAACGGCCAGGCGGCGCTGCGCGTGGCGCGCAACGAATCGCCCGACGTGGTGCTGCTGGACGTCCGCCTGCCCGACATTGGCGGCCTGGAGGTGCTGCAGCAGCTCAAGCAGAACGGCGACGCGCGCGCGGTGATCATGATCACCGCCGACCCGCAACTGGACGACGTGAAGGCGGCGCTCAAGCTGGGCGCCTATGACTTCGTCGGCAAGCCCATCGATTTCGACGAGCTGGCGGTCACCACCAAGAACGCGCTGGAAGCCACCAAACTGAAAAGCGAGGTGGAGGCACTGCGCGGCCAGGTGCGGCGCAAGACCGGCTATCACGAGGTGATCGGCGTCTCCCATAAGATGACCGAGCTGATGAACTTCGTGGGCAAAGTGGCGGCCAGCGAGGCCACCACCATCCTCATCCAGGGGGAGAGCGGAACCGGCAAGGACCTGATCGCCAAGGCCATCCACTACGAAAGCGCGCGCCACGAGAAGCCCTTCGTGGCCATCAACTGCTCCGCCATCCCGGAGACGCTGATGGAGGCCGAGCTGTTCGGCCACGAGCGAGGCGCCTTCACCGACGCCAAGCAGATGAAGAAGGGCCTGTTCGAAATGGCCGACGGCGGCACCCTGTTCCTGGACGAGATCGGCGAGCTCTCGCCGCTGCTGCAGGCCAAGCTGCTGCGGGTGCTGGAAGACCAGGTGATCCGGCGGGTGGGCGGCGTCCGCGACATGCAGGTGGACGTGCGGGTGATCGCCGCCAGCAACCGCGACCTGGAAAAAGCGGTGCGCGAGGAGCAGTTCCGCCAGGATCTGTATTACCGGCTGGCGATCATCTCCATTTTTCTTCCCCCGCTGCGCGAGCGCAAGGAAGACATCCTGCCCGATGGTGGACTTCTTCATCGAACGCTATAACCGGCGGTTCAAGAAGTCGATCCAGGGCATCACCGAGGAGACCCGCAAGCTGCTGCTCAGCCACGACTGGCCGGGCAACGTGCGCGAGCTGAAAAACGCCATCGAGCGGGCCATGATCCTGGAGGAAGAAGACGAACTGCGGCCGGCCTACCTGCCGTTCTCCGTCGGCCGGGCGCAGAGCGGAGTGACCGCCTTCGAGGCCGCCGCGGGCGAGAACGGGGCGCATCTACCCGATGGACGCAGCCTGCCTCGGCTCTCGCTTCCCGAGGGAGGCACCTCGCTGGAAGAGGTGGAACGGGCGCTGGTGGAGATGGCCATGCGCCAGGCCCAGGGAAACCAGACGCACGCCGCCCGCCTGCTCGACATCAGCCGCGACGCCCTGCGTTACAAGCTGAAGAAATTCGGCCTGCTGCACGCCGAGGAAGAAGATTCCACCGCCTCAGCGGAAGCCTGTTAAAGCGATTAGCAATCAGCAATCAGTGCTGTCCTAACGTTGCACTCGTATTTTGCCGTAAGTCACAGCAGTTATGTGAGTTGCCGGCCAATTCCAGCGGAATCGATTTGAATTTTTCCGGTACTCTGACGGCCATTTTCCCTCGCGAGGATGATGGCCATGAATGCCGGTCGGACTGTCCTACTCTGTTTCTTCATATTGCCTTCGCTCCCGCGGAGTTGGTAGTCGAGAGCTGATGACAGTGCACGCCAGATCCCAGGTTGCACCTGCTGCTGAGGAAGCGACTCCGGATAACTTGATAGAATCAGATCACCAGCTATGTTTGAGAACCTCACCGACAAACTCCAGCGCGCCTTCAAGAACCTGCGCGGGCAGGGCAAGCTCACCGACGAGAACATCCAGGAGGCGCTGCGGGAAATCCGCCTGGCGCTACTGGAGGCCAACGTCAACTTCAAGGTGGTCAAGGAGTTGATCGAGCACATCCAGGCCAAGGCGGTGGGCCAGGAGGTGATGACCGCGCTCTCACCGGCCGAGCAGGTCATCAAGATCGTGCGCGACGAACTGGTGGAGCTGCTGGGACGCGACACGGCCAAGATCAAGCTGGCCTCGCAGCCCCCCAGCATCATCCTGATGGCCGGGCTGCAAGGCTCGGGCAAGACCACCACCTCGGGCAAGCTAGCCCACTGGCTGAAGAAGGGCGGACACCGGCCGCTGCTGGTGTCGGTGGACGTTTATCGTCCCGCCGCGCGCGAGCAACTGAAGGTGGTGGCGCACCAGGTGGGCGCCAACTTGTACGAAGGCCAGGTGGGGGAGTCCAACACCGCCACCGTGGAGCGGCTGGCGAAGGAGGCGCGGCGCGAGGCGGTGAACTCCGGCAGCGACGTGCTCATCGTGGACACCGCCGGGCGCCTGCACATCGACCAGCAGTTGATGGAGGAGATGCAGTCGCTGAAAGCGCTGCTCAACCCGCAGGAGATCATGTACGTGGCCGACGCCATGACCGGCCAGGACGCGGTCAAGTCCGCCGATGAGTTCCACAAGAAGCTGACCCTCAGCGGGGTGGTGCTGACCAAGATGGACGGCGATGCACGCGGGGGCGCTGCGCTTTCCATCCGCAAAGTCACCGGGCAGCCGATCAAGTTCATCGGCATCGGCGAGAAGTTCGACGCGCTGGAGCCCTTCCACCCGGACCGCATCGTCGGGCGCATTCTCGGCATGGGCGACATCCTGTCGCTGATCGAAAAGGCCGAGGCCAACCTGGACCGCAAAAAGGCCGAGGAGTTCACCAGGAAAGCGCTCGCCGGCGACGGCTTTTCGCTGGAGGACTTTCGCGATCAACTGCGGCAGGTGAAGAAAATGGGCTCCATCCAGAGCATCATGAAGATGCTGCCCTCCGTCGGGCCGTTCGCCAACATGCAGAAGGCCGTGGACAACGTGGACGAGAGCCAGATCACGCGGGTGGAGGCGATCATTAATTCCATGACCGCGCACGAACGCGACCACCACGAGGTCATCAACGGCAGCCGGCGCAAGCGCATCGCGCGCGGCAGCGGCACCAGCGTGCAGGAGGTCAACCAGCTCCTTCGCCAGTATGCGCAGATGCGCAAGATGTTCAAGGGCATGGGCAAGGCCAGCTTCGGGCGCAAGCTGTCGGGGATGAAGTTTCCGGGAATGTAGAAAGCATTAAAGGTTCACCACGAGCAGCTTTCTCTCCGTCATCTCCTCGATGGCGTATTTCAAGCCCTCGCGGCCGAGGCCGGAATCCTTTACTCCGCCGTAGGGCATCTGGTCCATGCGCCAACTGGGGATGTCGCCGGCGATGAGGCCGCCCACCTGCAATTCCTCGAAGGCGCGGAAAATCAGGCGGGCGTCGCGGGTGAACAGCCCGGCCTGCAGGCCCCAGGGCGAATCGTTCACCCGGCGCAGCGCCTCGTCGAAATCGTCGTACGCCTCCACCGTGACCACCGGCGCGAACACCTCCAGGCAGTTGACGCGCATGGACGGGCTGGTGCCGGTGAGCACCGTGGCCTCCAGGAACGAACCGTTTCGTTGGCCGCCGCAGAGCAGCTTGGCGCCCGCGGCCACCGCCTCTTCCACCCATTCGGCGGCGCGCACGGCGTCGCGCTCGGTGATCATGGGGCCGATGTCGGTGGACTCGTCCATGGGATCGCCGGACTTCAGCTTCCTTGCGCCCGCCACCAGCAATTCGGTGAACTCGTCGAAAGCCTTGCGCTCGACGAAAATCCGCTGCACCGAGATGCAGCTCTGGCCGGCATAGCCGAAGCCTCCGGCGGCGCAGCGTTCCGCCGCCTTTTTCAGGTCGGCATCGCCGTGCACGATGCAGCCGGCATTGCCGCCCAGCTCCAGCACCACGCGCTTCTTCCCGGCGCGGCGCTTTAGCTCCCATCCGGCGGCGCTGCTTCCGGTAAAGGTGAGCAGCTTGATGCGCTCGTCGATGACCAGCGGCGCCGCGTCCTCGTTGCTGAGCGGGACCACGTTGAGCGCGCCGTCGGGCCATCCTGCCTGTTGCACAAGTTCCGCCAGCAGGAGCGCGCTGAGCGGGTCCTGGGGCGCGGGCTTCAGCACCACGGTGCAGCCGCAGGCGATGGCGGGCGCCAGTTTGTGGGCCACCAGATTGAGCGGGAAGTTGAAGGGCGTGATCGCCGCAATCGGGCCCAGGGGAAAGCGCTTGAGGATTCCCCAGCGGCCGGCGGCGGCGGGCGCGGTGTCCAGGGGCAGCACTTCGCCGTTGATGCGCGCGCTCTCCTCGGCGGCGAACTGGAAAGTGGAAATGGCGCGCTCCACCTCGGCGCGGGCCTGCTTGACCGGCTTGCCGGCCTCGCGCGCGATGAGCGCGGCAAATTCCTCCTTGCGGGCAATCAGCGCCTCATCGACGGAGCGCAGCACGCGCTGGCGCTCGTAGGCAGGCAGGCGGCGCGTGGTCTCGAAGGCCTTCACGGCGGCGGCGATGGCGGCCTCGGCGTGGCGGCGCGTGCCGTAAACCACGGTGCCGACGACTTCCTGGCCGTAGGGACTGCGAACTTCCCGAGGCGAGCCTTCCGAAATCCAGTGGCCGTCGAGCAGGAATCCGAATGTCTTGACCGAGCTGAGTGTAGTGCTCATGAGGGAATTGTAGATCGGAAGCGCGGTTTGCGGCAGCCGAGGGCGGCTGCCGCAAACCGTGATGCGCGGCCATTCCAGTGCGGCCCCCGGCGAGAGCGCCGGGGCCTACATGCTCAGAACAGGTAAACCATAAGCCTGGATTGTTAGTTGAAAAGCCTTTTGAGGGCGCGGGCGCCGCCGGCGAACGCGGGGTCCTTCGACTCGGTCGCAACGCGCCCAACTACGGGGCGCGTTGGACCTCGCTCAGGATGACAGACGTTGAGATTTCGAATCGACTCATTGCTCGCCGGCGAACTCGTCGGCGGCGATGAGGACGAGCCTACAGCCGGCGGCGGCGCAGGAGAGGGTGCCGCGGCGGAGCAGGCGGGTGGGGGTTTTGTCGGGGAAGGTGAAATCGATTTTGGCGGCGCGCAGGGTATCGGTGAAGGGCTTGAGTTTGTCACTGCCGCTGATGAAGCGTGCGTCTTGCACCTTGGGGCCGGGACCGATGACGACGTAGAAATCGGCGCTGGCAGGCTCGCGCAGCAGCGGGCCCAGGCTGATGGTGCGCATGGCGGCCAGCTCGCCCCGGGCTTCGTCCACCAGCCCATCGATCTTGCGGTCCAGCAGCTCGTCGCGGGCGGAGGCCTTGCCCGCGGTGGTCTTGCCGGCGGCTTTCTTGATCGGCTTGCCGGCGGCCAGCTCGTCGGGCTTGCCCGCCGAGGATGACAGCAGCGCGGCGAGGCGGGCGCGGGTTTCAGGCAGCGGCTTGTAGGCGGCGAGCGCCTGGGCGTAAGTCTGAATGGTCTTCTGCTTTTCGCCGCGTTTCTCATAGATCTGCGCCAGGTGATCGCCGACCTCGCCGTGCTGGCCGAGGATCCAGGAGGCGCGCACGTACTGCTCCGCCTTCTCCAGGTTGCCGCGCTGGAAATAGACCCAGCCAAGGGTGTCCCACTCGGCGCCGAGGGAGATGACCAGGGCCTGCTGCTCCAGTAGCAGGGAATCGCTGCTGAGGTTGCGCAGGGTGGCGGCGGTGGAGGCAACGGCGGACTCGGCGTACTGCTGGGCCAAATCCAGGTGAATGTTCTTGACGCTGAGCTGGTAAGCGATGTTGTTCCAGACCAGGGGAGCGGGAGCGATCTTGACGGCGCGGTCAAAGGAGGCCAGGGCCTTCCGGTCTTCGCCGAGATTGAGCTGCGCCTGCCCGAGGCTGACCATGGCGGAGACGTCCTGAGAGTTGAGCGCCACCGCCTTTTCCAGTTCGGCGACGGCCTCGCGGTCCTTGTGCTCTTCGACGTACATCATGCCGAGATTGCGGTGGGCGAACTTGTCGAGCGGATTGACTTCGATCTGCTTATTGAAGGCCTCGGCTGCTTTGGCGTAATCGCGCTTCTCCCACCAGGCGCGCCCCAGATTGTTGTAAGCGAACTCATCAAAGGCGTTGATGGCAATCTGCTTTTCAAAGGACTGGATAGCCAGATCGGTGCGGCGCTGGGCGAGATAGGCGTTGCCGAGATCGTTCCAGGCCGACTTGTGGTCGGGCTTCAGCTCGACCACGCGCTTGAACAGCTCGATGGCGCCGCGGTAGTTCTGCGACTGCAGGGCGCTGACGCCGGCATCGTAGAGCTCGTCGGCCTTGAGATTGGCGGGCGGCTTGGGAGTTCCCTGCCCGGCGCTTTCCAGGGCGAGCTGCTGGCCCTCGTCGGCAACGATGGCGCGGCGGAAGGCAGCGTAGTCGCGGAGGCGGGCGAGGGGCAGATCGCGCCAGTGCAGCGTGAGAGAGCGCTCGGCGGTGAAGACGTTTCCCTGCAGGCCGTAGGAGGCGCGGTAGCCGGCGTAGTCGCGCTTCATGTCGAAGGGCAGCGGGGCGCGGGCGGTGAAGCCGGCGGGCAGCTCGATCTTGAAGCGAACGGAGATGGCGCCGGGAGCGCCGATTTCGATGGGCTTGGCGGAGTCCTGATCGGCGTCGGAGAGGTCGGGCAGGTGAAGCTTGGGCAGCGGCAGATCGAGCTGCGACTTGCGGTTCGACCAGTCGAGAAAGTTGGGCTTGCTGAGATCGAATTCCAGATGGAAAGGGCCGCGGTTGTCGGCGGGATCGTCGGCCTTGATGTTGGTGATGTCGCCGCTCAAGCCCTCCATTTGCGCGACCGTTTCCACCAGGTCCTTGTAGCGCGCGGTGGGCACCTGGCGGAAAGCGATGCGCGGCGACAGTTCGCTGTCGCCGCTGAAGGTCATGCGAACGTGGGCGGTGAGCTTGCCGAGCTCGCTGACCCGGCCCTCGAGATCGCTGGTCTGCCGGTTGGGGACGGGAGAATCGGCGGGGGTTTCCATCAGTTGGGCGGCGCCGCCGGGGGCGATGACCAGCGCCATCTTCTTGCGCAGATTGAAGGTGAGCATGCGGAAGGGGGCGATTTCGGTGGTGGTGTCCAGCCACACCCGTTCCTGGCCGACGGGGACGACGCTGATGACGTGGTCGAACTGGGAGGGCGAAGGAACGTCGGGATCGAGGTTGCGGGTGGAATTGATGAGCGCCGAGGAGGCGTGGATGCCGACCGCCTCCAGCAGTCCTTCGAGCAGGGTGTGCTTGTCCTTGCAGTCGCCGTACTGGTTGGAAAGGACCTCGGCGGCGGAGTGCGGCTGGTAGCGGCCCAGGCCGAAGGAGAGGCTGACGTAACGGAAATTCCTGGCGACATAATCGTAGATGGCCTGCACCTTTTCCATCGGGGTGGTGGCGCCCTTGACCAGCTCTTGGGCGCGGGCCCGAACCTCGGGCGAGGGCAGGCGGCGATCGTGTTCCAGGGCGGCATACCAGTGGCCGACGGCTTCCCAGGAGGCGAAGGTGCTCATCTGCACGTCCGGCGGCTGGGGACGACGGCGGCGGCGGCGCTTTTTCTCGGGCTGGTCGGGATCGCGCTGGGTGTGCGAGCCGGACCAGCGGTAGATGCGGCGGTCGCCGATATCGCTGATGCTGGGAGCGTGGCCGGAGCGAGTCTTCAGCTTGACGGCGCGATTGCGCGGGATATCGACCTCGAGCTGGTCCTCGAGAACAATGCCGGCATCGAGGAAGGAGTACTCCATCCAGAATTCGCCGGGGGCCAGCGGGGACTTGATGGTGGTGACCACCTGGTATTCGAGCACCTCGCCGGGACGCAGTCCGGGGACGGTGACGTGCTTCTGGTGATAGTCGGTGTAGACGGGGGCTTCGCGGGCGACGGGCGCAGTGAGGTCCTGCACGGCGGCGGTCGAGGCGGTGACCACGGCTCCGCCGGACTTGAGCACGCGGACGTAGGGAATGTCGATGGACTCGCTGGCGGAGTTGTAGCCGAAAACCAGTTGGCCCAGGGCTTCCACGCCGGCTTCGCTCTGCACGCGAACGCGGGCGGTGACCTGCTTGCGCCCGGTGCCGTCGTTTTCAAAGCGGTAGGCGGTGCGCTGGTACTCGACGACGTAGGGTTCCTGGGCGTACTCGGCCTGCTTGCTGGCGCTGGGCGCCGGAGGAAGCTGGGCGACCGCGGCGGAGATGAGGAGGAGTACAACAGCAATGAAGTTCATGGGATTAGAGCAGTTGTATCGCAGTTCGGTGGGGATGGCTAGAGGAAGTAGCGGGGCTCGCCGTGCTCGGGACGACAGCGCATGAGATTTGGTCGTCGGTCGTGTCTCTCCCAGGTTAGCGCCCAAAACCGGGGCGCGAACCTGGGGCACCCGGTTCTCGTTGTTTCAGGTGAGGGTGGCGCGGGCGTTGACCAGGTTTTCCTCCATGTCGACGGTGAGCTTGAAATCGAGGCGCTGGCAGATGGCGCGCATCTCGCGGTTAATGCCGAGCATGGTGGAGCTGACGTATTTCAGCTTCTCGTCGCGGGCGATGCCGAGGAGGCGGCTGACCAGTTCGGTGCCCAGGCCGCGGTGCTGGTACTCGTCGCGGACGAGGACGGCGATTTCGGCTTCCTCGCGGCCATGAAGCTTGCTGAGGCGGCCGACGGCGAGAATTTCGCTGCGTCCGTCCTGGTGCTTACGCTCGGCGACCAGGGCCATCTCGCGGTCGTAGTCGATGAAGCAGATGCGGGTGAGGCGCTCGTGGGCGGTGCGCTGGGTGAGCTTGAGCGGCTGGAAGTAGCGGAGGTAGACGCTGCGGTCGGAGAGGCGGCTGTGGAAGTCGATCATCACCGGCTCATCTTCGGGGCGGATGGGGCGGATGGTGACCTTCATGCCATCCGTCATGCTCCACTCACCGGCGTACTGCTGGGGATAGGGGCGGACGACGGGGCGGGGGAGTTGCTCCTCCGGCGTGCCGGCGGGATGGAGGACGATGCGGGCGTCGAGGGCGAGCAGGCGGTCGCCGGAGGCGAGCAGCGGGTTGATGTCGATTTCCCGGATCCAGGGCTGGTCGATGACCAGGCGGCTGAAATTCACCAGCAGGGTTTCCAGGGCGGCCATGTCGACGGCGGGCAGGCCGCGGATGCCGCGCAGTGCCTTGAAGATCTTGGTCTGCTCCATCATGCGCCGGGCGAGGGTGGTGTTGAGGGGAGGCAGGGCGAGGGCGCTGTCCTCCTCGATTTCGACCAACTGGCCGCCGCGTCCGAAGAGCAGAACCGGGCCGAACTGCGGGTCGATGCTGCTGCCGAGAATGATCTCGTAGCCGTGGCGGTTGACCATGGGCTGCACGGTGACCCCCAGGAAATGCTGGCGGCCGGCGGCGGCGCGCAGGTTCTCCTGGATGGTCTGGAAGGCGGAACGCACGGCGGCGGCATCCGGCAAATTGAGCTGCACGCCGCCCACCTCGGTTTTGTGGGTGATGGTATGCGAGTGCAGCTTGAGGACGACGGGATAACCGATGGCGCCGGCATGGGCGACCGCCTCCTCCACGGTTTCGGCGACCCGAGTATCCACCGTGGGGATGAAGTAGGCGGCGAGAAGCTGCTTGGATTCAGCTTCAGAGAGCAGCACGCGGTCCTCCCGGCGCGCGGCCTGGATGAGGGCGTCGGCGGCGGCGGAGTCGGGCGGCTTCTCGGTCAGACTGCGCAGGATGGGGGTTTCATAGAGCCCGCGCAGGTTGTAGCTGTAGCGCCACATGTAGGTGAAGGCGCGGGTGGCGGTGTCGGGAAACTGGAAGGTCGGAATGCCGGCGCGGTTGAGGATTTCATTGGAGGCGAGGATTTCCGCGCCGCCCATGAAGCAGGCCAGGATGGGCTTGCCGGTGCTGGTGGCGTAGGGGCGGAGCAGCTCCGCGATGCGGGTGGGCTCGGCCAGGCCCTGGGGGGCGGTGAGCACGAGCACGCCGTCGGCGTTGGGGTCCTTGAGGGTGATGTCGAGGGCCTTGATGTAGCGGTCGGGACCGGCGTCGCCGAGAATATCGACGGGGTTGGCGTGGCTCCAGTGCGGCGGCAGGAGCTTGTCCAGTTGCTGCAGGGTTTCGGGAGAGAGCTCGGCGAGTTCGCCGCCCTGGGAGGCGAGGCCGTCGGCGGCCAGCACGCCCGGGCCGCCGGCGTTGGTGAGGATGGCGAGGCGGGGGCCGCGGGGACGCGGCTGCTTGGCCAGAACCTCGGACATGTAAAAAATGTCGGAGATGGAATTGACGCGGAGTACGCCGCAGCGGCGGAAGGCGGCGTCGAGAACCTCGTCGCTGCCGACCAGGGTGCCGGTGTGGGAAGCGGCGGCCTTGGCGGCGGCCTCGGTGCGCCCGGCCTTGATGACGATGATGGGCTTGTGGAGGGAGACCTCGCGGGCGGCGGAGAGAAAGTGGCGCGCGTCGCCAATGGATTCCATGTAGATGAGGATGGAATGGGTGCGGGTGTCGTTACCGAGGTAGTCGATGAGGTCGCCCCAGCCGATGTCGAGCATGGAACCGACGGAAACGAAGGCGCTGAAGCCGACCATCTCGCGCTGGCTCCAGTCGAGAATGGCGGTGCAGAGGGCGCCGCTCTGGCTGATGAAAGCGACGTTGCCGGGGCGGGCGATCTGCTGCGAGAAGGTGGCGTTCAGTCCGGTGATGGGATTCATCACCCCGAGGCAGTTGGGGCCAAGCACGCGCAGGGGAGCGCCGTGGATGCGCTCGGCGATCTGGCGCTCGAGCTCCAGACCGTGCTCGCCATGCTCCTTGAATCCGGCGGAGATGATGACCGCGGTGCGCACCCCGGCCTGTACACATTCGCCGATGATGCCGGGCACGGTGGCGGCGGGAGTGGCAACCACGGCCATGTCCACGGGTTCGGGAATGGCCTCGACCTTGGGATAGGCCTTGATGCCGAGAACGCTGGCGCGGTCCTTGCTGACGGGGTAGACGGTGCCGCCGAAAGGACTGCTGAGCATGGCCCACATGACGCGCCGGCCGATGGAGCCGGGACGTTCGGTGGCGCCGATGACGGCCACCGTCCGGGGATGAAACAGAGCAGCGAGGGGGTGGTCGCCCTCGGTGCGAAGGACATCGTGAGCTTTGTCGGTAATGGAGGACTTGATGGCAGGATTGGCCACATGGTCCATGGAAGCGCTCCCGTCGAAGTAACCCATCGAGTGTAAACGTTTTTCCGGGCGGCGGGCGAGGCGCTGAGGTCACAGGTGTTGGTGATGAGGTGACAAAAACCGAACGCTCGCCAGCCGGGGAAGCGGGAGACCCCCAAATTTGTTGCACTGCAGGAACTCTGCTTCGTTTACAATTCCGCCCGCACCGAAAAACAAAGGACCAGAAGTGGTTCCCCAGGGAACCAGGTCCTACTGTTCTTTCGATCATAAGGAGAGTACCGCATGAAGAAGCTGCTCACGCTGTTGTTTGCTGCTGCCTTGGCCTTCTCCCTGACCGCTCCCGCCCAGACCGCCGGCGGTGAGATGGGCAAGAAAGAAACCAAGAAGGAAGTGAAGACGGAAAAGAAGGCGGAGAAGAAGACGACGAAGAAGACCAAGAAGGCCGCCAAGAAGCATCACAAGGAGATGCAGAAGGAACAGAAGGAAGAAATGAAGAAATAGGCACCGGCAAGCACTGCATGGATTTTTCAGCCCCGCGGACAGACGGCCGCGGGGTTTTTCTTGATCGGGACCCAGAGGGCGGGACTCCCGGCAAAGCGAGACAGGCGCCAGTCGCCAGGCAAGACACGGCCCGGTGAAGCCAACCGCAAAAGAACGCCGAGAGCGCGCAAAGGAATTAGCATCTTTTCCGGCGTCCTTTGCGTCTCTTAGAGGCATGATTTTTGCGCCCGCTGGAACAGAAACAGGGGTAAAATCGCCGTATTCATGTGGGGTGCCCGGTTCTGCCAGCCACGACGGGCGCTTGGTCGATAGCGTGCTTGATATGGCCTCATAGAGAGGTCCCTCCGGCTCGGGCGGAGGGAAAACGCAAGCGGTTGGAGGCCACATGCAGCAGGTAAGCTCTCCGAATAACCCGCCGGCGGGGCCGGCGACGATAGTAGAGAGTCCACGGAATTTCTGGATCTACACGGGATACGCGGCAGCGGCACTGGGCCTGCTGGGAGTGCTGGCCTATCACTTTTCCGGGTATTTTCTGAGGTAGGCGAAAAACCACGCAGGGCACGCATTCCAGGGAAAGCGCGCGCGGGCTCCGGCATTATTGTTGACCCCAGGGCGACGCGTGCGCGTACGTGTGCAATGTTAGAATAAGGCGTCTTGCCCGGCCCTGATTCCCTGTTCATGGACGTTACGCCCTTGCCCGACGACGGTCCCAACCGCACAACTGTTACTTACGCCGATGCCGGGGTTGACCTGGAGCGCGCCAGCCGGGCCAAGCAGCGCATCCGGTATCTTGCCCACAAAACTTTCAACAAGAACGTGCTGAGCGAGATCGGCGGCTTCGGGGGGATGTTTGTGCTCGACAAGATGAAATTTAAGGACCCGGTACTGGTGTCGAGCGTGGACGGAGTGGGGACCAAGCTGAAGGTGGCCTTCGAGATGAACCTGCACCACACCGTCGGCGGGGACCTGGTGAACCACTGCGTGAATGACATCGCGGTGCAGGGAGCGGCGCCGCTGTTTTTCATGGACTATTTTGCCACCGGAAAACTCGACCCCGAGGTGGCGGAGCGGGTGGTGACCGGGATCGCGGAGGCCTGCAAGCACAACGGCTGCGCCCTGATCGGGGGCGAAACGGCGGAGATGCCGGGCTTCTACCCGCAGGGTGAATACGACCTGGCGGGATTCATTGTCGGAGCGGTGGAGCGGGAGAAGGTGCTGACCGGAAAGAAGGTGGAGGTGGGAGACGTGCTGATAGGCCTGGCCTCCAACGGGCTGCACACCAACGGGTACTCACTGGCCCGCAAGCTGTTGTTCGAGACGGCGCACTACTCGCCCGAAACCTACGTCAACGAACTGAAGAACAAGGTTGGCAACGAGTTGATGCGGGTGCACAAGAGCTACTGGCCGGTGGTGAGGAAGCTGATCGACGCGGAAGCGGTCTCCGCCATGGCGCACATCACCGGCGGCGGCATCACCGGGAACCTGCCGCGGGTGCTGCCCAAGGGGACGGCGGCGGTGATCGAGATGGGCACCTGGCCGGGGCAGCCGATCTTCCAGCACCTGCAGCAGTTGGGCAGCATCCCGCAGGATGAAATGATGCGCACCTTCAACATGGGCATCGGGATGATGCTGGTGGTGCCGCCGAAGAAATTCAAGAAAGTGCAGACCGTGCTGGAGCGCGCCGGAGAAAAGGGCTACACCATCGGGCGGATCGTGAAGGGCGAGCGGAAAGTGCTGTACTCTTGAAATTTCCTGCTACCACGAATCCTGTTCACCACCGAGACACCGGGGTCACAGAGCGGATCCTTTTTTGAGGACTCGGTGAACCTCGGTGTCCTCGGCGCCTCGGTGGTAGATTTTTTCCCGAATACCCTACAGAATAGGGCCCATGAAAAAGCTTGGAATTCTTCTCTCCGGTCGTGGAACGAATTTTGCCGCGATCGCGGAGTCGGTGAAGCAAGGCCGCATCAACGCGGAGATTTCGATCGTCATTTCCAACCGTGCGGAGGCGCCGGGGATCGAGCACGCGCGCACCCTTGGGCTGGACGCCCGTGTCCTGATCAGCAAGGGCCGCCAGCGCGAGGAGCACGACGCCGACGTGGTGGCCGCGCTCAACGAAAAGCAGGTGGACCTGGTGTGTATGGCGGGCTACATGCGGCTGCTCTCGCCGCTGTTCATCCGCGCCTTTCCCAACCGCATCCTGAACATTCATCCCTCGCTGCTGCCCGCGTTTCCCGGCCTGGAAGCGCAGAAGCAGGCGGTGGAGTACGGGGTGAAAGTCTCCGGCTGCACCGTGCACTTCGTGGACGAGCACCTGGACCACGGGGCCATCATCGTGCAGCGCGCGGTGCCCGTGCTGGACACCGACGACGACCACACGCTGGCGGCGCGCATCCTGGAGCAGGAGCACAAGGCTTACACCGACGCGATCAATATCGTGCTGGCGGGGAATTACGATATTGTGGGACGACGCGTGGTGCAAAGGCCGAAAGCCATGGCCGCCGCCGCGCCGATCCCGCAGTAGGGCGCCGCGCATTAACCACAGAGGACACAGAAGAAGCAGGATTTTTCCCTCTCTCATGAATAGTCTTGTCTGTCCTCAGCCGGACTTGTGCCATGCTTAAAGTAAAGTTGCTGGCGCCCACCGCCAAGGCTCCCACCGTCGCCCACCCGGGCGAAGACCTCGGCTACGATCTCTATGCGGCGGCGGAGGTCACCATTGCCGGCCGCGACCACGGCATCGTCTCCACTGGAATCGCGATTGAGGTCACCGACGGCGACGGCCGGGCGATGGGAGCGCTGCTGCGTGACAAGTCTTCCATGGCTGCCAAGCGCCTGGCGCTGACCGGCGGCGTCATCGATGCCGGCTATCGCGGCGAAATTCGAGTGCTGATGGAGAACCTGGGAGATGCGCCGGCCACTATCCACCGGGGCGACAAGATCGCCAACCTGATTCCCTACCCGGTGCTGACGGGAGAGGTCGTCGTGGTGGAGGAACTGGCCGAGTCGAAGCGGCAAGCTGGCGGTCTCGGCTCGACGGGGAGAAGCTAGCCACGGATTTGCACAGATGAACACAGATCAGGAGAAGAAATGAGGGCAAGATCAGTGTTCATCTGTGTCAATCAGTGGCCGAGTTTTTCTTGCATTTGCGGTAATCTTGTTCGCTATGCCTTCATTCCTCCCGGTTGACGAGCAGCTCGCCTACATCAAGAAAGGCGCGGCGGAGATCATCCGCGAGGAAGAGCTGCGTGGGCCGAGTCGAAACGGAAGGGCGGGCGGTTTCGGCTCGACGGGGAGAAGCTAGCCGCGGATTTACACAGATGAACACAGATCAGGAGAAGAAATGAGGGCAAGATCAGTGTTCATCTGTGTCAATCAGTGGCCGAGTTTTTCTTGCATTTGCGGTAATCTTGTTCGCTATGCCTTCATTCCCTCCCATTGACGAGCAGCTCGCTTACATCAAGAAGGCGCGGCGGAGATCATCCGCGAGGAAGAGCTGCGTGGGCCGAGTCGAAACGGAAGGGCGGCGGTTTCGGCTCGACGGGGAGAAGGTAGCCACGGACTTACACAGATGAACACAGGTCAGGAGAAGAAATGAGGGCAAGATCAGTGTTCATCTGTGTCAATCAGTGGCCGAGTTTTTCTTGCATTTGCGGTAATCTTGTTCGCTATGCCTTCATTCCCTCCCATTGACGAGCAGCTCGCTTACATCAAGAAAGGCGCGGCGGAGATCATCCGCGAGGAAGAGCTGCGTGAGAAGCTCAAGAAATCCCGCGAGACCGGCAAGCCGCTGCGGGTGAAGATCGGGCTGGACCCGACCGCGCCCGACCTTCACCTGGGCCACACCGTGGTGCTGCGCAAGCTGAAGCACTTTCAGGACATGGGGCACACGGTGATTTTCCTGATCGGAGATTTCACCGGCATGATCGGCGATCCCACGGGCCGCTCGGTAACCCGGCCGCCGCTGTCGCGCGAGCAGATCAGCGAAAATGCCGCCACTTATCTGGCGCAGGCGCACAAGATTCTCGATCCCAAGCGCATCGAGATTCGCTACAACAGCGAGTGGCTGGACAAGCTGGGGTCGGAGGGCTGGATCCGGCTGGCGGCCAAATACACGGTCTCGCAGATGCTGGAGCGCGAGGACTTCCACAAGCGCTACGACGAAGAAAAGCCGATCGCGCTGCACGAACTGCTCTATCCGCTGGCGCAGGGATACGACTCGGTGGCGCTGGAGGCGGACGTCGAACTGGGCGGAACCGACCAGAAGTTCAACCTGCTGGTGGGGCGCGAGCTGCAGCGCGCCTACGGGCAGCCGTCGCAGGTGGTGCTGACCACGCCGCTGCTGGAAGGGCTCGACGGCGTGCAGAAGATGTCGAAGTCGTACGGCAACTACATCGGCATCACCGAGGCGCCGCTGGAAATGTACGGCAAAGTCATGTCGATTTCCGACGCGCTCATGTGGCGCTACTACGAGTTGCTGACCGATGTGAGCGCGCCGGAGATGGAGCGCATGAAGTCCGACACGCAGGCCGGGCGCGCACATCCCATGCAGCTCAAGAAAGACCTGGCGCGGCGGATTGTCACCGATTTCCATTCCGCGGAGGCGGCGCAGCGCGCCGGGGAAGATTGGGCCAGGCAGTTCCAGCGCGACGAGGTGCCGGAAGAGGTGGAGCGGGTGACGGTGCCGTACGCCGAAGTGGCAGCCGGGGGAAATCATGCGGATGCGGTGAAGCTCGACAAGCTGCTGGCGCGTGCCGGCCTAGCCAGTTCGGTGAGTGACGGCCTGCGCAAGATAAAGCAGAACGCGGTGCGGGTGGATAACGAGGTCAGGTCGGAGCCGCTTCTGAAGATCAAGGTCCCGGCGGAAATAACGGTGCGCGTGGGTCGGCTGCTGAAGAAGGTGACCATCAGCTAAGCCCCTCCGTCCAGTCGCAAGCCGGTTATTCCTGTTGTTTTTCTCTGTGCTCTCTGTGGTTAATTCCTGATCAGCGTGCATCTGCGTTACTCTGCGGCGCAGATGCGAGTGGCCGCCATCCTCGGACCGAACGCCGGCGAGCGCGATCTGCGCCCGTTCCAGGCGCCGGGCGTGGAGCTTGCGCCCGCAGCTGACCTGGCGGAGGACAGCGCATTCGATGCGGCGCTCGTCTTCGGCGGCGATGGCAGCCTGCACCGTCAACTGGGGGCCGCGGTGGATTCGCAGGTGCCCATCCTCTGCGTTCCCACCGGCAGCGGCAATGACTTTGCCCGCGCGCTCGGCCTGCGAACTCTCCAGAACGCGCTGGCGGCTTGGGAGAAGTTTCATAGCGGCGCGGAGAACGTGCGTGCAATCGATGTTGGGGAAATCACCGCCAAAGACACTCCCAACTCGCTCTATT
Organism: Terriglobia bacterium; assembly: GCA_963740615.1. Lineage (GTDB taxonomy): Bacteria > Acidobacteriota > Terriglobia > Terriglobales > Acidobacteriaceae > JAIQGF01. The sequence continues at coordinate 25,212 of CAVUEZ010000001.1, read as the reverse complement.
GCTGCGTGGCCGGCGCGGGCCTGGATTCGGAGGTGAACCGGCGGGCCAACCGGCTGCCCCCGTGGCTGCGCGGGCATGGGGGCTACGTGCTTTCGCTGGCGCCGGCCCTGGCGGCATTTCAGCCGCCCGAGATCAGCGTGGAGTTGTTCGACACCGATGGACCGGGGCGGATAGCCGGGCCGGCGACGCTGGTGGCCTTCGCCAACGCGCCCTCCTACGGGCACGGCATGCGCATCGCGCCGCGGGCGCAACTCGACGACGGCAAGCTCGACGTCTGCTTTGTCCGCCGCACCCCGAAGCTGCGGCTGCTGCGCCTGTTTCCCAGGGTTTTTTCGGGCGCGCACCTGGACCTGCCGGAGGTCCGCTATGCCCAGTGTTCGGGGCTGAAAATCAGCAGCGATCCGCCGCTCGACATTTTCGGCGATGGCGAGTTCATCGCCCGTACTCCGGCCGAAATTCGCATCCGGCCGCGCGCCCTGCGCACCATTGTTTGCGAAGCAACTTGCGACACCGCGTTCCAATAAAGATCGGCGTTCAGTTTGCGGATTTTGGGGCAAAAGAGCAGGTACTGATTCGGCAGTAAGACCCCTTCCCGCGCTTATATTGGGGCGCGAGAGGTGATCGCGGTGGTTCACTTTCACCTGAAGTACTTCCCCCGCAACGGGTCGGCCAAGGTCAATTTCGCGGCAGTGTTCTATTCCGAAATGGACGCCCTGAACTCAGCCGCGCTGGCCAACGCCACGCGCGGCAGGGAACCCGGTTACTATGGCGTGCAGGAATGCACGCTGCGAAACTGCGCCAAGACCGGGACCAAGCCATCGGCGCCCAAGACAAAAACACGGCTGGAGAAGCCGCGCCCCAGGATTTTCCCTCGTTCCGAATGGTAAACTAGCGCCTTCTATGGCGAACGATGGGCGCTCGCGGACCTGGCTGTGGGTGCTGATCGGCGGCGGAGCATTCTTCATATTCGTGCTGGCCGTGTACACGTTGGTGTACCTGACGCTGCGCGCCGAGCCGGGGATACAGTACGTGGTCACCGGCAGCGGAGACAAGATCGCGGTAGTGGACATCGAGGGCGTCATCCTGGACGCGGGGCCCACGGTGCGCGATCTGAAGAAGTTCGCCGACGACGGCTCCATCAAGGCGATCATCCTCCATCTGAATACCCCCGGCGGAAGCGCCGCCGCCTCGGAGGAGATTTACCGCGAGGTGCGGCGCATCCGCGACGAAAAAAAGAAACGGATCGTGGCCGACATCGCCGTGGTCGGAGCCAGCGGCGGCTATTACGTGGCCTCGGGCACGAACAAGATCTTCGCCAACGATTCCAGCGTGGTGGGCTCCATCGGCGCGATCATGGACTGGTACAACTACGGCGATTTGATGCGCTGGGCCAAGCTGAAGGAAGAAGTGATCAAGTCGGGCGAATTCAAGGACACCGGCGACCCGTCGCGAGAGCTTACCCCGGCCGAGCGCGCCTACCTGCAGGGGATGATCAACAACATGAAAGACCAGTTCGTGGCGGCCATCGCCAGCGGCCGTGGGATGAAGGTGGAGGACGTGGCGGCTCTGGCCAGCGGCCGGGTGTGGACCGGCCAGCAGGCGCTGCCGCTGAAGCTGATCGATCAGATCGGCGATTTCGAAACGGCGGTGAAGGACACGGCCAAGGCGGTGGGGATCAAGGGCGAGCCGGCGCTGGTCAGGCCGGCCAAGCAGCGCCACAGCTTGCTGGACCTGCTCTTCGGCGACGCCTCCAGTTGGCTGCCCGACCGCAGTAAGCTGCTGCAAAGGAACCCCGGCTTTTACTACCTTTGGAAGTAAGCCTGGGATCCTTCCCGGCATCGCCTCTTTGGCGCCGCGGTGTGTTTCAGGCTGATTGCCGGATGCCGATCCGCGATTCGCCGCTGGCCCGCGCAAGCAGCAATTCGCTGCTCGAACAGCTTGCGCAAACCCATGAAATCTGAGATGTTATCCTTCATTCCCATGCTAAGCACATTGTGAGGTTTCTTATCATGACCAAAGCCGACTTGATCGATGAAGTATCCCGGCTGGCGGAAGTGACGCGCAAAGACAGCGAGATCATTGTCGAGACCATCTTCGACAGCATCGTGCGCTCACTCCGAACCGGAGACAAGATCGAGATCCGCGGTTTTGGCAGCTTCCGCACCCGCCAGCGAAAGCCGCGCGTCGGACGCAATCCTAAGACCGGCGACCGCGTCGAGGTGCCGGCCAAGAAGATTCCCTTCTTTAAGCCCAGCAAGGAACTCAAGGACCTGGTCAACACCAGCGCCGAGAGCGCGCAACCGCCCGCCGCTGCGCCCAGCCCGAGCTAGGGAAATCGAGAACTAAGAAGAGTTAGGGATGGGGCGCCCCAAACAGCCTTTGCATTCTTCATTCTGACTTCTTGATACTTAATTCTGACTTCTTACCTTCGCGAATTCCAATCGCCCCCATCATCCTTCCGGTTCCGCCCTTCTCTTTGCGGTACGAGAACAGCAGGTCGGTGCGGCACGAGGTGCACAGGCCGGAGATCCAGATGTTTTCCGACATCAGCCCGGCGGCGAGCAACTGGCGGCGATTGGCCTCCACCAGGTCAAGGTGCACGGTGCGCGGGGGTTCGCCGTGGCCGGGCGCGCGCATGTTCATGAACAGCAGGGGATACTTGCGGCGGACCGGATGGGAGGAAAAAACCTCCTGGAAGAGCTCGTCCGCGTAGGAGAACTGGGAGGCGAAGCTGTCGCGCACCTCCTTTCCTACTTCGTAGCAGCAGCGGTGAATGCCGGGGCCGATGGCTGCCTTCAGGTCGGCAGGATCGGAGCCGAAGTGCAGCCGCATGGCGCCCACGCCCTTCTCGACAACCCGGGCCAGAGTGCCCCTCCAGCCGGCATGAACGGCGCCCACGGCGTGCTGAACGGGATCGGCCAGCAGCACCGGCAGGCAGTCGGCCGTCCGGACCGCGAGCATCAGGCCCGCGCGGCTGGTGACCAGGCCGTCTCCCGCCAGCGGATGCTGCGGCAACTCGGTCACCGCATGCACCTGGCTGGAATGGATTTGCCGCATGGCGGCCGACGGCCATGGGCTGTCGTCACCATCGACGGCGCCGAGGGCGGAGAGAAACAATTGCCGGTTGCGCAGCACCGCTTCGCGGGTGTCTTCGCGCGTGATTCCCAGATTGAGCGCGCCCCCGCCATAGGGCTCGGAAACGCCGCCATGGCGCGTACTGAAGCCGTGCACCAGCCACGGGATTTCGCGCAGGTTATCGGCCGCGAGCACCTGGATTGGTTCAACTACGGCTGGAGATTTTCCACCGCCGGGAAGCGAGGACATGCCTCATTGTACCCGCTGCACAACCTCGATCCGCTGACTTGCCGGTTTGCCGATCAGGCACGTTGAGTGGTCAAATCAGCGGATCGCCTCGCCACTTTCGCGACAACGGCATTCTCGTTTATAGTTTCTGCTCTCTATGTACGCCGATTTTCGCTGTGTCGAGCGCTGGACCGGGAACCAGGTCCACTGCATGTACCAGGCGCTGATCGTGGCCATCGCCACCCGTCACGCCGACGCGGTGGACATCAAGTTCCTGGCTGACGGCAGGCCGGTGTGGATCGTCCTGCCCCATCCCGCCTGGGTGGAGTACAACAAGCGCACCGGCAGGACGCTTACCGACCCGCTGGCGGTGGAAGCGGCGGGACATTACCTGAAGCAGGCGATTGAGTCAGGCGAGGATGGCGGCCGCGAGATGCACAGCTTGACGGTGGCCGAGACCTTGCGGCACGTCGAAGCGGTGCTCGAGGAGGCGCGCGCCGCGGTGAACCGTTGAGTTGTACACGGCGCTGTGGCAGGCGTCACAATTTGGGGTGACCGCGGGCACATCGAGCGTAGGGGGCGGTTGCCGACAATCATCTTTTGCTCGTACCGTGGCGGCCGTCCCGGAACGCTGCTGCCCGGTTCAGTTCTTGCGCAGACCTAATTCTTGTTAGCAAACGTCCCGCGCGGGTGCTAAATAGATAATTTGCGGGTTGAAGGAGAGCCATCATGTCCAGTTCTACCGTGGAAGCGGTCGAGGTTGCCGGCGGCAGCATCAGGAATCGCAAGCTGGCCAAGTGGGTGGGGGAGGTCACGAAGCTGTGTACGCCGGACCGCGTTCACCTGTGCGACGGATCGCACGAGGAATACCAGGCGATGCTTTCGCTGATGATCACCAGCGGCACGGCCATCGCCATGAACCCGGAAAAGCGGCCCAACAGCATCTTCGTCCGCTCCAACCCGGCCGATGTGGCGCGCGTGGAGGACCGCACTTTCATCTGCGCCAAGACCAAGGAAGAGGCCGGTCCCACCAACAACTGGGAAGACCCGGCCAAGATGAAGGAGCAGGCTCACCGAGCTCTACGAGGGCTGCATGGTCGGCCGCACCATGTACGTCATCCCCTACAGCATGGGCCCCATCGGCTCACCCATCGCCAAAATCGGCGTCGAGATCACCGATTCGCCCTACGTGGTCGCCAACATGCACATCATGGCCCGGGTGGGAACCAAGGTGCTCGACGTGCTCGGCGAGAACGGCGAGTTCGTCAACGGCCTGCATTCCGTGGGCGCGCCGCTGGGTCCGGCCGAGCAGGATACGCCCTGGCCCTGCAACGCCGAGCACAAGTACATCTGCCACTTCCCGGAAACCCGCGAGATCTGGTCCTACGGCTCCGGCTACGGCGGCAACGCCCTGCTCGGCAAGAAGTGCCACGCCCTGCGCATCGCCTCCGTGCAGGCGCGCGACGAGGGCTGGATGGCCGAGCACATGCTCATCCTCAAGCTCACCAACCCGAAGGGCGAAGTCGAAGTACATCACCGGCGCCTTCCCGTCCGCCTGCGGCAAGACCAACCTGGCCATGCTGATTCCCACCATCCCCGGCTGGAAGGTGGAGACCGTCGGCGACGACATCGCATGGATGAAGTTCGGCGCAGACGGCCGCCTGTACGCCATCAATCCCGAGGCCGGGTTCTTCGGCGTCGCGCCCGGGCACCAGCATGAAGTCCAACGCCAATGCCATGCTGCACGGTGACCAAGAACTCCATCTTCACCAACTGCGCCATCACCCCCGACGGGACATCTGGTGGGAGGGCATGACGGACAAGAAGCCGGCCGAGTTGACCGACTGGCTGCGCCGTCCGTGGACGCCGGAAAGCGGGCGCAAGGCGGCGCATCCCAACGCCCGCTTCACCGCGCCGGCCAGAGCAGTGCCCCGTCATCGCCCCCGAGTGGGAAGACCCGAAGGGCGTGCCCATCGACGCCATCCTGTTCGGCGGACGCCGCGTCCGGCATCGTGCCGCTGGTCATCGAAGCCTTCGACTGGCAGCACGGCACGTTCCTGGGCGCCACCGCCAGCAGCGAAACCACGGCGGCCACCACCGGCAAAGTCGGCGTGCTGCGCCGCGATCCCGATGGCCATGCTGCCCTTCTGCGGCTACCACATGGGCGACTACTTCGCCCATTGGCTGGACATCGGCAAGAAACCGGGCGCCAAGCTGCCGAAGATCTTCTACGTCAACTGGTTCCGCCAGGACGAGAACGGCAAATTCCTGTGGCCGGGCTACGGCGAGAACAGCCGCGTGCTGAGGTGGATCTTCGAGCGTTGCGCCGGCACCGGCCATGCCGTCGATACTCCCATCGGCCGCATGCCCGCTCCGAACGACATTGACGTGCAGGGCCTGAACATCCCGGCCGCCAGCATGGCCAAGCTGCTCAGCGTGGACGTGGAAGGCTGGCTGGCCGAGGTGCCGCTCATTCGCGAGCACTTCGCCAAGTTCGGCTCTCACCTGCCGCAGGGCTTGACCGACGAAGTCAACAAGCTGGAAGAGCGGCTGAAGAAGGCGAAAAAATAGTTTCAGTTTCAGTTTCGGTTTCAGTGGAGGGCAGCGCAAGCTGCCCTCCTTTTTTCGTCGCCAGCTGCGCCTTAAACCTGTGTCATCCCGAGCGCAGTCGAGGGACCCCGCGTTCGCCGGTAGCGCCCGCGCCCCCAAAAGGCACTTCAACCAACGATTACCAACGTAACGCCGTCCCGCCTGCAAGTTCCGCCAGCTCCCGCGTTCTCTCCTCGCAAGCCAAGGAGAGAACATGAGACGCAATCTCGGAATTGCCGCTGCCGCTGTTCTGATGCTCTGCTTCACCACCGTGGCCATTGTCGCCGCCAGGAACGGGCAACAAGCCGATGAAACCGACTCCGGCCCTGCCATCACCATCTACAACCAGAATTTCGCCGTTGTCCGCCAAACCCTGCCTCTGGACCTGAAGCCGGGCATCAATGAGATCCGCTTCAGCGACACCACCGCCTTCCTGGAGCCGGATTCGGTAATGCTGCGCGACCCGCTCGGCCGCCGCCGGCTCCAGGTTCTGGAGCAGAATTTCCGCAACGACCCGGTATCGCAGGAGCTGCTGCTGTCGATGTACGAAGGCAAGACCATCGATTTCCGCGTCGCCAACGGCAAGATCGTTCCCGGCAAGATCATCCGCAGCGGCTACGTGCGGCGCTTGTACGATTACCGCAACGTCTACGGTAACCAGTACGCCCAGGGCAGCTCACAGCCCATCATCGAAGTGGACGGCCATCTTCAGTTCGGCCTGCCCGGGCAGCCGCTGTTCCCCGCCCTCGGCAGCGACACCGTGCTCAAACCCACGCTGCACTGGCTGCTCGCCACCGACCGCCCGGGCCAGGGCACGGCCGAGATCTCCTACGTCTCCGGCGGCATGCGGTGGGAGGCCGACTACAACGTTGTCGCGCCGGAGAAGGGAGATGTCCTCGACCTGATTGGCTGGGTCACCGTCGACAACACCAGCGGCAAGACCTTCCCGCACGCCCGCGTGCGCCTGATGGCCGGCAACGTCAACAAGATCGCCCCCGGCGTTCCTATGATGAACGGGGCGGTGAGGGCGATGAAAGCCGCCGAGGACGCGCTGCAGCCGGCGGTCACCGAGCGCTCCTTCGACGAGTACCACCTCTACACCCTGGCCCGCCCGGTCACCTTGCGCGATCACGAAACCAAGCAGGTGGAATTCGTGCGCGCCGCCGGGGTCCGCTCGAAGAAGCTCTATATCTACGACGGCGCCAACATCGACTGGAACCGCTACCGCGGCTGGTCGTTGGAGAACATCCGCAACGATCCCAGCTACGGCACGCAATTCAATCCCAAGGTCTGGATCATGCAGGAGCTGAAAAACTCCGCCGGCAACCACCTGGGCATGGCGCTGCCCCGCGGGCGTGTGCGCTTTTACCGGCGCGACGAGGACGGCCGGCTGCAGTTCACCGGCGAAAACATGATCGACCATACTCCGGCCGATGAAACCATCCGCCTCTACACCGGAAACGCCTTCGACCTGGTGGGCGAGCGCCGGCGCGTCAACTACCGCATCGACACCGCCCACAACACCATCGACGAATCCTTCGAGATCAGGATCCGCAACCACAAGAAAGAGGCGGTCACCGTGCGCGCGGTGGAGCACCTGTACCGCTGCAACACCTGGCAAATTACCAGCTCGTCACACGACTATCGCAAGCTGGACGCCAACCAGATCGAGTTTCCGGTGGCGGTCAGGGCCAACGGCGATGTGACCATTACCTACGCGGTGCACTATAGCTGGTAGGCCGGGGGCGGAAGCGCGAGCGCCATCATTAATTCCGTGCCGAACGTACTGTTTTTTCGTTGCAAGGGGCGCAGGTTGACGTTTGCCCCTGAACCAAAAGCGCGGGATTCTTGATTCCATCAAAGGAAATACGACATGCGAACCCGGCCATCATCCCCGCATTTCGACTCTCCGGATCCCAAGCTGAACATCCACGGACTGCCCTCGATTCCGCTGCGGCGGGCGCTGCAGGGGGCCGAGCACTTCGTGCTCATGCGTTCCGTGGAGCGGTGCATCCGCCGCGACATGGATCGCGAGGTGCTACCGCCCATGGATCCCCTGGAAATCCTGGAATGGCTCCGTGGCGAGGCCGCCATGATGTACGAGCCCGCCATCCGCCAACGCGGCGCATAACGCAGATCCACATTTGCTGTTGGATGGGTCAGCCGCAAACCACGTAGCAGGCAGCCGTTCCCAGTCTGCCCGCATGAGAGCTGCGTAGCGGCGGAACTGGATTCCGCCGTGGTCTAGTTGTTCCTACCCTTCTCCTGCCGTCGATCCTCGACGGAGCACGCGGCGCTTCTTCAGGTGGGGATGCCCAGCTTGGGCAGCACCCACTGCGTCAGCACCACCCAGACGAGCACGAGAACGACAATCCACATCCACTCAGGCATGATTGCGGCCCCTTGCCGCCGTCTTCATCATACCTCGCCACCGGCGATTCCGCGTCCCCGAGGCCGTCCATTTGGAGCGGTTGCTGCCGGAATGAAGTGGGGCGGCGGAATTGATTCCGCCATGTCTTTTTCCCAATCTTGCATTCATCCTCAATCAGTCCACGACCACCACAAATTGCCGCAACTGGTGGACGCACTGGTGGGCGGCCGCGGCTACCCTAACCGTGGTGGCGCCGCGTGCTCCGCCGCCGGTATCCATCATGGGCAAACGTCAATACAAGCGGCTGCACGTCGCGCTTCCGATCACCGTCTCGGGCGTCGACGCCGAGGACAATGCCTTCACCCAGAGCGCCGTCACCGTCGAGATCAGCGCTCGCGGCATGCGCGTGCGCGGGGTGCGCTGCTTTCGCGCTCCCGGCGACCCGGTCGAAGTTCGCTACCAGGGCCGCCATGCCCGCTACAAGCTCGCCTGGATCGGCCCGTCCTCAACCTGCCCGGCCGGCCTGGCCGGATTGGAAGTTATCCCGGAAGCCTGCGACCTGGCCTGGCTTCTGTTCGAGGATCACTTCACTCCCGACATGCTTTCGGGCCCTGACCCCAATCTCGACCCCTATGTTCTTCCGGACACGGCCGCCGCCGACTCCGCCTCCGGCAAGGCCCGCCAGGCTCAGCAGCCGGAACACCGGTCCCAGGAGCGCCGCCGTCACGTCCGTTTCCCCTGCGCCGGCGTCGCCCAGGTGTGGGAGGGCGGGAACCAGTACGCCGTCACCGGCCGGCTCAATGAAATCAGCATGGGCGGCTGCTATGTCGAAATGATGTCCCCGATGCGCGCCCGCACTGCCGTCCGCCTGGAACTGGAGATCGACGGGCACAGCGTCCGGCTGGAGGCCGTGGTGCGCACCTCGCAGCCCGCCTTCGGCATGGGCTTGGAATTCACCCGCGTGGCGCCCCCGGAACTGGAGAAGCTGCACCGGGTGGTCGCCGTGCTGAGCGGGCAGGCGCTCCCCGCCGAAACCGCCCTTCCCTCCTCCGCCGACCTGTTCGACGGCGCCTCGGAACGGCAAGTCGCGGAAGCCGTCTTGCGCTGGTTCGGAGCGCACGACGTGCTCACCCGCCAGGACTTTTCCAGGATCGTGGAGTACTTGCAGCGTGCCGCCGCCGAGCGCGCGCACGCATGAGGAGGCAGTCATGACCAAAACCACCGAGGTTGCGGTGGAACATCGCCGTTTTCAGCGCACTCTTTATCCCGACCTCAGGGTCATCTACAACGGGCTCGCCGACACGGTGGAGACGCGCCCGCCCGATCTCAGCCCCGACGGGATGTTCATCAACACCCCGTTCATCTTCGTACCGGGAGCCGACCTGCAAGTGCGTTTCGACCTGGTCTGCACCGGCACCACGGTGGAAACGCTGGCGCGCGTGCGCTACTGCGAGCCGGGAGTGGGCGTGGGCGTGCAGTTTGTGCATCTGCCCGAGCCCTGCCGCCAGGCGATCGAAAAGGAGCTGCATTGGAAGAATACCGGCACGGCGGCGATGGAGTCGCCGGCGAACTGAAGCCAGCGAGATTGGCGATTAGCGGTATCGCGGTCCAGCTCTTCGCTCGTAGAGCGCGGCCATGAACGGCGGAACGGCGCTGCTGAAGGCGCAAACCTGGATTGCCGGCGGGCTTGCTATCTTCAATTCTGTTCGGCTCTGCTGAAACTGAAACTGAAACAGAAACTGAAACTCAAACTCACGCCCTCACCCAACCATATTGCGTATTGCTCGCCTCCGCCATGCCGGATTCCTTGTACATTCTGCGAAGGCGCTGCAGATAATCAGGCGGCATAGGATTGATCTTCTCCTTGGGATCAATCCCGTACACCCGCGCGGCGTTCAGGCCGAAGATGCCGCGCTTCACCTCCGGGGTGAGCGGTTTCCACCCGAAGCGCTTCTGGAAATCGGCCGGCATTTCCAGGCGGCGGAAGGCCTCGATCTGCCACTGCGGCGAGCCCCACCAGATGGAGTCCGTGCCCCACAGCACGTGCTCCGCTCCGAAGGCGTCAATGATCATCCCCATAACGTAGGCCGCAAGCGGAGGGCTGCTGGAAACCATGAGCGCGAACGTGCTCCCCATTTCCATGTAGATGTTGTTGACCTCGGGATTCTTCTTCTTCCAGGCGCAGATGTCCGAACGTCCACGGAATGTAAGTTGTCTTGCGGAAGCCGTCCTGGGCCGCCGGCAACGCCTCCTGTAGCCCCTTGAAACCGGAGTGATAAACGAGAAAGTTCAGATGCGGAAAATCCCTGGCCGCCTTGGTCACGTCCATCGGACTCCACCACTTCGGATCGCCCGGAAAGGGCAGCCCCTTGTGGATGCAGATGTTCTTTACCCCCTGCTTCCGTGCCCGCTCCAGCGCGGGATAAGCGGTCTTCTCATCGTCCAGGCGCCAGCCTTGCTTGCCCTTGGCGCGCGCCACGCCGGTGTAGCCCTTCCAGGCATTGATTTTGAGCTTCGACAACTGCGCGTCCATCATGTCCAGATTCTCCGGGCCGAGGTCGGGCGAGAAATAACCGTGACTGATCACCCGCGGCGAGCTGGTCAGCCGGTTAATCCAGCTCTTGCTCTTGAAAATCACCTCCGGCGTGAGGACGTCGGTTTCCTCCGACGATCCTGGCAGCGCGCTCAGCGCCACCACGTCGGTATCGCTGTCGAGAAACACTTCCTTGATGTAGTTCTCGATGTAGGCGTCCTCGATGCTGGCCTGGTGGCCCTTGAGCGCGGGGTTGATTTCGGCGGCGCGGTTGCGCATGCCGACGACGGCGTCGAGGAACCCCGGATCGGCATGCGGCGCCTGGTTGGGCATGGCGACATGGTGCGTCTGCACGTCGAAGATGAACGTCTTCAGCTTGTGCTCATCCACCGCCGCCGGCTCGAACAACTCCTCGGCCTCGACCGTGAACATTTTGCCGAAGACGGTGTTCATGGCCGCGAATGCCAGCGCCATCCCGCACGAGGTGCGCAGAAAGCTGCGCCGATCCATGCCCAGGCGGCGGGCCTGTCTCCCCGCCGCGGCCACCATTTCCTGCTCAGCCCGGCGCTGCTCGCCGGTCTGCGCGATCGGCATATATTCCTCGTTGGAAATAACCTGGGTGGGAATGGGCAGGTAGCGGTCCAGCCAGGCATCCAGCTCCGATTTCCGGATCCAGCCGTTGTGATTCTCGGGCTTGGCAGGCTTGGGCGTGGTTTTGGTGTTCGGCATGTCCTCACCCCCGCGAGAGACGTGCGGCAAGGATACGCCGGACCGCGCCCGCTCACAATGACGGCTGCCCGCTCGTCCCCGACAACATGGCGTGCCGGGATTTTTAACGCCAGCGATAAAAGATAGTTGCCAGCGAAGCAACCAAGTGATAAATATTGACCTTCTTAGCTGAAGGCAGGCTCTGGATTTGATCCAGCTCGCCGACTTGAAGACGCGGGGAGCCCGGCTGTGGAAATTCTTAATAGCTGGAAAGAAATTGCCAACTACCTGGGTCGCGGTGTGCGCACCGTCCAGCGCTGGGAGCGCGATTTCGGCCTGCCGGTGCACCGGCCCAAAGGCAAGGATCGCAGCGCCGTACTGGCCTTTCCCGCGGAAATCGATAGCTGGCTGCACAGCACGCCGGTGCGTGGGCAGGTCCACAAGCTTACCGTCAGCGGCCCCGCCGAGCCGCAGCCCCGGATAGCGGAAGCCCGTCCCGCCTCGCATGTGGCCTTGATGCGCGAATCGCTCGCTCGCTCCCGACGGTTATTGGCCGCCCTCCGCGAGGAGGCTCGGCGCCACCAGACTCTTACATCCGAACTCTGCGAATCCCTCAGGCAGCTTGGCCGGGGCCAGATTGAGCCGCCTGCGCGTGGCCGGCAGCTCACAGCTTCGCTTCCGGCGGCTGGTTCGCCCCCGTCTTCCCAAACACTTCCTTAGCCGCAACCACCGTGTTGGCGTGGATGGTGATGGTGTCACGGATGTCGCGGGCATAGCCGCCGGCCAGGGTCACCATGACCGGGATGCCGCGCGCGCTGGCCACCCGGAAGACAAACTCATCCCGCCGCTTCAAGCCTTCGATGGTCAGCGCCAATCCGCCGAGCTGGTCTTCGCGGTAGGGGTCGGCCCCGGCCACGTAGCTGATCAGTTGCGGCTCGAACTGCCGCAGTCCGCTGCTGACGGCGTTATCCAGCCACGCCAGGTAGGGCTCATCCGCAAGATCATCGGGCAAGTTGACGTCGATCGCCGACGGCGGCTTCCACACCGGGTAGTTGTTCTCCTGGTGGAGCGAGATGGTGAACACGTCCAGGCCATCGGCCGGGCTCTCGCGGATGGAGCCGTACTCGGTGCGCCGCACGGTTGGGGCGTTCACCGAAGGCAGCGCCTGCGTCGCCTGGGCCAGGGCGCGCTTCCGGCCGAAGATCACCGCCGTGCCGTTACCCTGGTGGACATCGCAATCCACCACCATGGCGCGCTCGATCTGCTGGTCTTTCTGCAGCCGCCGGATGGCCACCGCGATGTCATTGATCATGCAGAAGCCCTCGCCGTGGTCGGGGAAGGCGTGATGAAAACCTCCGCCCACGTTGATCCCTATCCCGTCCTCCAGCGCGCAGCGCCCGGCCCGGATGGAGCCCCCCGCCGCCATCCAGAACGCATCCACCAGTTGCTCGCTGAAGGGAATTTCCATCTGCAGCTCTTCGCGCGCGCTCAGGGTTCCGGTCTGCAGCCTGTACACGTAGTCAGGACCGTGCACCAGCAGGACGTCGCGGTCCTCCGCCGGTTTGGGCTCGACAAAATCGCCGGCTTCGGCGACGCCTCCCTCCAGCAGGCGCTCATGGACCTCCCGGTACTTGTCGGCCGGAAATACATGGTCGCCAATCGGCAGGTAATACGCGTCGCTGTAGACAAGCTTGAAGGGCAGCATGGAGAAATTGCAGCTTAGCCCCGTGGCTGCATTCCGCACAACACCTGTGTCACCGGGGTTGCGCCGGAGAATCCCGCCCCCCGGGGAAACCCGCGCTCCTCCTCCTCCCAGCCCGAGCGGCTGGCCCGCAGTTTCCGTCGTGGCTAGCCTCGCATCCAATCAACCGCTGCCAGTTGTAGGGGGACAATATGGGCCTGATAGACAAGCTCCGGCAAGCTGAGGATGCGGCTCATCGAGGTATGGAGAAGGCGCGGGCCGGCCGCGACGACGCCGAACGGCGGTTGCGCCGCAAAATGCGCCTGCATCCCCGCACGGTCCGGGACGATGTGCCCCGGATGCCGGCCCCCGCCAAACCGCCGGTTTCATCCGGCAACCTATAGCCCAAAACGAGTTATAGTGGGACTCGGTGCATCCCACACAAAGAGTTCGCACTACTCTGTGCCTCTGTCTTCTTCTGGCGCTCGGGTTGGCCGGTTGTCATCGTGGCGGCAAGAAAAAGACGGACGTCGCCTACGTTGCGGTGCGGCAGGCGAACCTGCGCGACCGTGTTGCCGCCGTCTACAACAAGACCGGGACGGTCACCAATGGCGAGCAAGTGGAGGTCCTCGACAAGAGCCGCCGCTTCGTCAAGGTGAAGACCAGCCGCGGCGAGTTGGGTTGGCTGGAGGAACGCTACCTGGTCGATTCCGGGGTCTATGACGGCTTTCAGAAGCTGGCCGCCCAGAGCGGCGCTCTTCCCGTGCAGGCGCACGGCGCCACCCGCGCGAGCCTGAACATCCACCTGACGCCCGGGCGCGACGCCGAGCACCTGATCCAATTGCCGGAAGCCGCCAAGCTGGCGGTGCTGAAGCGCGAGACTGCAGAGAAACCGCACTCCGCGTACGCACCCCCGCCCTCCCTGCCGAAATCCGGAACCAGGATGGCGGCGGAAAAAACGGAGACCCCGGCCCCGGCCCTGGAAGACTGGCTGCTGGTGCGCGACCAGCAAGGGCACACCGGTTGGGTGCTCTCCCGCATGGTCGACCTGGATCTCCCGCTGGATGTGGCGCAATACTCCGAGGGCCAGCGCACCACCGCCTACTTCGTGCTCAACCGGGTGACCGACCAGGACAAGCAAATCCCGCAATACCTGGTGCTGTACACCGAAAACAAGGACGGCCTGCCCTGGGATTACGACCAGGCGCGCATCTTCACCTGGAACCTCAAGCGCCACCGCTACGAGACCGCCTACCGCGAGCGCAGGCTGGTGGGCGTTTTTCCGGTCACCGTGGGCACCGCCGACTTCGGCAAGGAAGGCGTGCTGCCCACCTTCACCCTGCGCGTCAAAGACGACGACGGCAAAATCCTGGAAAAGAAGTACAAGCTCAACGGCCCCATCGTCCGCCGCGTGCTTTCCCCTGAAGAGGAGCAGGCGAAAGCCGCGCAAGCCGCCTCGCGCCACCGCCGCCGCTCCCGCTAGTGTGCTGTATCGCAAATTCTTTTAGTATTTTCCGGCTCTGTGTCGGGCACGGCTTCACAGGCTGAGGAAAAACTCGATTTCAAGCCGTTTCTGTGTCGGGGCACGACTTCAGTCGTGCCGAAATGATTGAAAACACGTTGGGGCTTTAGCCCCTGCATTCCCAGACCGCATGCGAGACAACGGTTTTCCCGCAGCACTCTTCGAGCCCCGTGGGGGCCAGGACGCCAGTAAAATAGGCCTTGCAGGCCCTGCGACGAGCAGCCGCGAATCGCCACTGAAAGTCAGAGTCCTGTAGGGACGGCGCGAAACAACCGCCTTGGCTTCAGCCGCCTCCCGGAAACCTGGAGCGCCCGCAACAGGCTTAGCCAGGCATCAGCCCGTCCTCCCGGCGAATCCAACTTTGCGGGAGTGGTTTATGGCTGAAAAAGTCAAGCAGTTGAACCTGCCCCGAGACTACAAGAGATATTTGTACTTCATCGACGGCAACGGCAACGTCTGCCAGAAGTCAAAGTCGGGAGAGGGCGACTCCCGCGTGCTGGTGGAAAGCGCCGTCGAGCGTGACAACCGGTTCCTCTATTTCATCGACAAAGACGGGGATATTGCCCGGTCCGAGCGTGGTTCCAGGGGCAGCAAGAGCAAGAAAGTCGCCTAGATGGACTGCGAGGGTTCGTCGAACATGTGGGTGTTTCGCGAAGGACGAACCACCGTCAGCGGCCAGTCTGTGCGCGACGGCCTGCGCTCGGCCCTTCATCTCGCCAGGTCCACTCGCTCTCGCGACGCGCTGGTGGACGCGCTCTTGCGTGCCGGCGAGTTGGAGTGCGCGCTGTCCGATTCCGCCTCGCCCGACGCTTCCCGCTGCGCCCAACTGACTGACGTTGTGGCCGCCGCCCTCATCGATCCCTCCAGCCTGCCGCTCGCCGCCGCCCTTACGCTGCTGGATCCGATCGCCGCGCCCGCCTCGGCTCACTGTTTCGCCCGCCGAGGGATTCGCCTACTACGCCGTGCATCCGCTGGACTTTGGCGCTCTCGCCGGCGGCCTGGCGCTGAAGGAAGCCCACGCGGCGGTGGTCGGGATCCGCAGCATCGGATGCACGCTGAGCGCTGCCGTGGCCGCCGCGCTCCAGCGGCGTGGCCTGCGGGCGGAGCGCATCACCGTGCGCCCCACCGGCCATCCTTACGACCGCCGCACCCGCTTTTCATCGCGGCAGCTTGGCTGGATCGCCCGCCGCCGTGCCCTCTGCTCGCATTTCCTGGTGGTCGATGAAGGCCCGGGAATCAGCGGCTCGTCGTTTCTCTCGGTGGGCGATGCCTTGCTCGGCGCGGGCGTGGCGCGCGAGCGCATCACCTTGGTTGGCAGCCGCCATGTGGATCCCGGCACGCTCACCGCGCGCGACGCCGCCGCCCGCTGGCGTTCCTTTCGTTCCTGCGCCATCGGCCGTACCTCCTGCACTCCGGCTGACGGCGGCGCCTATCTGGGCGGCGGTGAATGGCGCAAGATGCTCTTCGCTGACGAATCTGTCTGGCCCGCTTCCTGGGTGCAGATGGAGCGCCTGAAGTTTCTCTCCCGTGACGCGCGCCGCCTCTACAAGTTCAACGGCCTGGGACGCTTCGGCGCCGCGGTTGCCGAACGCGCTCGCCTGCTCGGCGAGGCCGGATTCTCGCCGCGCCTGCTTTCCCATGCCTCCGGCTTCAGCGAGTTCGCCTGGGTGGAAGGGCGCCCCATGAACGCCGCCGAAATTTCGGCCTCGGTGCTGGAGCGCGTGGCCGACTACTGCGCCCTGCGCGCCCGGGAGTTCACCACCACCACCTCCGCGCCGCAGTTGGAATCCATGATGCGCTTCAACCTGGGGGAGATATTCGGGGCGGAGAGCGGCAGCGGCTTGCCCGCGCTGATCGACGAACGCCCGGTCATCGCCGACGGACGCATGGCCCCGCATGAGTGGCTGCTTACCCCCGGCGGCACGCTCCTGAAAACCGACAGCGCCAGCCATGGCGACGATCATTTCTTTCCCGGGCCGGTCGACATCGCTTGGGACCTGGCCGGCGCCATCATCGAATGGGGCATGACCACCGAGGCGGCGCATTACATGATCGAGCGCTATCGCCGCCGCAGCGGCGACGATCCGCGCGCCCGCATCGGCGCCTACCTGCTGGCCTACGGTGTCTTCCGCGCGGCGTACTGTTCCATGGCTGCCTTTGCCCTCCGTGGCTCGGCGGAAGAGCAGCGCCTGCGCCGCGCCGTGCTGCACTACCGGACTCTGGTGCAGACCCAGCTCAATTCGCTCCGCACGCCGCAACCCAAGCCGGTCAGGTCCGGCTACCTCCGCGAGCCCGATCTTCCCGCCGAACCAGCACCCCGCGCGAGCTAGCCATTCTTCATTCTGACTTCCTGCTTCTGACTTCCTTATAATTGCGGCCAATGCCCACTAAGCTCACCCCGGACCAGAAGCGCGCCCTCGCCGCCCGCGTCCATTACTACCGCGAGCTGGGCATCTACGATCTCTATCGCCGACAAACGGATGTAGCCCGGCCGGTTGATGTAGCCCGGCCGCCCTCGGCCGGGGCAGCCTCAGACCAGGAACTCGCCGCCATCATCACCGCGCCCGCGCCCAGCATGTTCGCTCCCGAACTGCCGGAGAAAGCCGCCGCTGATCCTGCTGAAGCCCTGCAAATCATCCGCCAGGACTTGGGCGACTGCACCCGCTGCAAGCTGCATAAACTGGGGCGCAAGCAGATCGTCTTCGGCGTCGGCAACCCGCATGCCGAGCTCATGTTCATCGGCGAAGGTCCCGGCGCCGACGAAGACCAGCAGGGCGAGCCCTTCGTCGGGCGCGCCGGGCAGTTGCTCAACAAGATGATCCAGGCCATGGGCCTGAAGCGCGAGGACGTTTACATCGCCAACGTGGTCAAGTGCCGCCCGCCGGGCAATCGCACCCCGGAACGCGACGAGTGCGAAACCTGCATGAACTTCCTGCTGCGCCAGGTGGAGACCATCAGCCCCAGGGCGATCGTCGCCCTGGGCGCCGTCGCCGCCAAAAACCTGCTGCAGATCAACGCCTCCATGGGCGACCTTCGCTCGCGCGCTTACGATTTTCGCGGCGCGCGCCTGTTCGTCACCTACCACCCCGCCTTCCTGCTCCGCGATCCCCGCCAGAAAGCGGAAGCCTGGAAAGACCTGCAGAAGGTGATGCAATACCTGGGGCTGAAGAAAAGCGATTAGCAATTAGCTGGTCCCCACATCTGCCCGCCTTTGGCAGATGTGGGTCGGTTCCTTGCAAAACAAAACTCAATGCCTGTCATACACGCCGCCCAGCGGGCACAACCGAAAACCGAAAACCGTGAACCGACAACGCTTAGCCGCTAATCGCTCTCTTGCTTTTCCACTGGAAACTGGAAACCGGAAACTGGAAACTGTCTCTTTCATGCCCGAATTCTGCGACGTCGCCCTGCCCGTGCCGCTGGAGGCCAGCTTCACCTACCGCCTCAACGGCACAACTCCGGTCATCGGCGGGCGCGTCATTGTCCCCTTCCGCGAGCAGCGTCTTTCCGGCATCGTGGTCGCCTTGCACGACACGCCTCCCAAGGTCGCGGCAAGAAACGTCCTCACGGTGCTGGATGCCTCGCCCGTGCTCGACGCCGAACTGCTCAAGCTGGGCCGCTGGATCTCCGATTACTACGTCGCTCCCCTGGGCGAAGTCTTCCGGGCCATGCTGCCCCTGGGCGCCGAATTCCGCCGTGCCCGCGGCTACCGCCTCACCGAACGCGGTATGGAAGCTCTGCATAACGCTGCCACTCGGGGTGCCCGCTACATTCAATCCGATGCCGATCACCCGATCGCCCGATCACCCGATCATCCGATCGAATTCGCCGTGCTCGACCATCTACCCGACCGCGACATCGTGCGCGAAGAATCCCTCCGCTCCTCCACCGGCGCCAGCCGCACCGCCCTGAATATGCTCGTCCGCCGCAAATGGATCGATCGCCGCAATCTCTCCGCGGCCCGCGACGCCGCCCGCACCATGAGAGTCGCCATGCTGATGAATCCATGGGGCCGCGTTGCGCCCAGGCCAGCACAGGCCGCGCCCTCAATGCCAACCAGAACGCGTTGCTTGATGCCCTTCGCAATGCCGGCGGAAAACTGGCGGTCGAGCAGCTCAACCGGCTTCCCATCCCGCGTACGACGCTAGGCACGCTGGTCAAGCGCGGCGTGGTGATGGTGGAAGAGCAACCGCCGGATTTCCGCGTCTCCTCGCTGCCCGGCCGCGGCCTGGACTTCATCTTAATCCGCGCCAAAAAGAAGCGCTCGCGCACATCAACGCCGCCGTAGCCGCAAAAAAATTCTCGGCCTCGCTGCTGCACGGCGTCACCGGCTCGGGCAAGACCGCCGTCTATCTGGCCGCCATGCAGCGAGGTGCTGGAGTCAGGGCAGGTCGGCGATCCTGCTGGTTCCGGAAATTGGCCTGACTCCAGCAGCCGCCGCCGATCTGCATCAGGTCTTCGGAGAGCGAAGTTGCCATCCTCCATTCCGCCCTCACCGACGCCGAACGCGCCGAGCAGTGGCATCGCATCAAGCGCGGAGAAGCGCGGATCGTGGTCGGCACGCGCTCGGCTGTGTTTGCTCCGGTGAGCGATCTGGCGCTGATCATTGTCGATGAAGAGCACGATCCTTCCTACAAGCAGGAAGAAACGCCGCGCTATCACGCCCGCGATGTCGCGGTGATGCGCGCCAAGATGGCGGGCGCCGCGGTGGTACTGGGCTCCGCCACGCCTTCGCTGGAGTCCTACTACAACGCGCAGCAAAAACAAGTACGCCCTGCTGGAGTTGCCCGACCGCGTGGAGCAGCGCCCGCTGCCGGAAGTAGAGATCATCGACATGCGGCAGGAGTTCCAGGAGACCGGCCAGGAGCAGGTCATCTCGCGCAAGCTGGCGGAAGAAATTCGCGAGCGGCTGGAAAAGAAAGAACAAGTCATGGTCCTGCTCAACCGGCGCGGATACTCTCCGGTCGTGCTCTGCCGCGCCTGCGGCAAGACCGTGCAATGCAAGAACTGCGCCATCTCCATGACCCACCACAAGCGCGAACGCAAAATGGAATGCCATTACTGCGGACACGTTGCCCACATCCCCAACAAATGCGCGCATTGCGGCAGCGAGTACGTGTACTTCGTCGGAACCGGCTCCGAGAAACTGGAGGAACTCCTGCACGGCATGTTCCCGACGGCGCGCATCGGCCGGCTTGATCGCGACACCGTAAAAGGGCGCGAAGATTTCGAGCGCGCCCTGAACGCTCTAAACGAAGGCGAACTCGACATGCTCGTCGGCACCCAGATGATCGCCAAGGGCCACGACATCCACGGCGTAACCCTGGTGGGCGTGGTCGGCGCGGATATGGCGCTGGCGCTTCCCGATTTTCGCGCCGCCGAAAGCGACCTTCCAGCTGCTGACGCAGGTCGCCGGCCGCGCCGGACGCGGGCAGTCGCCCGGCAAGGTCGTGCTGCAGACTTATTTTCCCGATCACTACGCCGTGCAATTTGCGGCGCGGCACGATTTCACCGGCTTCTACGACAAGGAACTCCAGCTTCCGCAGCTGGATGCACTATCCGCCCTACAACGCGATTGCAAACGTCCTGATCCGCAGCGAAAAGCTGGACGAAGCGCTAACCTGGTCGCGGCGACTCTGGGACGATGGTTCGAGAAGACGCGGCATGAAGGCATCCGCGTGCTCGGCCCGGCGGCGGCGCCGCTCACCCGCCTGAAGAGCGATTACCGCTATCACTTTATTCTGAAGTCTCCAGCCGCGAGAAGATGAATGCCCTGCTGCGCGCCATGCTAGCCCAAGCCGCCGCCCGGAAAATCCCGCGTACGAATGTTGTCGTGGATGTGGACGCCCTTTCGCTGTTGTGAGCGATTAGCGATTAGCAATTAGCGCCAGTGCTGCCCAGCTAATCGCTAATTGCTAATTGCTAAGGCTCTTAGGAATTAAGTGGCCTGTAGAATGACGGATCGCCAATGTCTACGGGCAAAAACAAGTACTACGTCCGTTCCCATATTTCGGAGAAGCTTTTTCGGCACTTGCTTCGCGTTTTCGCTTTGGATCTCACGGCCGCGAAGCCGCGGCCATCACCGGTCTTTCGGTGCGTTCGGTGAACACGGTTTACCTCAAATTGCGGCGCCAGATCGCCCGTTGGTGCGAAGCGCAAAACCCGCTCGCGGGAGAAGTGGAAGTCGATGAGAGCTATTTCGGGCCGCGCCGAGTTCGAGGTAAACGCGGCCGTGGTGCGGGAGGCAAGACGATCGTCTTTGGTATCTTCCAGCGCCATGGCTATGTCTATACCCAGATCGTCCCCGACTGCCGGCGAAAGACGCTGCGGAAGGCCATTTTGGGCCGTATCAGCCTGGAGTCGGTCATCCACTCCGACGGCTGGTCCGGCTACGACGGCCTGGTCGATATGGGCTATCAGAAACATCTCCGGGTCAATCACGAGGCCCATCAGTTTGCGGTGCGCAAGAACCATGTCAACGGTATCGAGAGCTTTTGGAGCTTCGCCAAACGACGCCTGGCCAAGTTCAACGGCATCCCCGCTCACACCTTTGTTCTTCACTTAAAGGAAACCGAATTTCGCTTCAATCATCGCCGTGATAATCTCTACCGCGTCCTCTTGGATCAGCTCCGAAAGGACCCTCTGACAGGCCGCTTAACTTCCTAAGAGCCTTGCTAATTGCTCCTTCATCTCAGCCCCGCTCCGCGAAACGGCTCCGGCACGAAAGTCAGGATGAGCATGACAATCGCGAACAGCGCCAGCAGTCTGCGCTTGCCCCTCAGCCCCGGCCAGGAGGGCACCTGCGGATGGCGCAGCCCGCTCACCGTAAGCAGCAGCGCCCAGATCAGCCAGCCTTCCCAGCTATGCCAGTATTGTTCGGAAAGGAAGCGCAGGTCCCGCAGCACGGCAATCGCTCCCAGCGTCAGCAGGGCGATCACCGTGATCCGCGAACGTACTTGTGGGCCGCCGGCGAGAGCGCGTACACGATGTGTCCGCCATCGAGCTGTCCGCCGGGTAGCAGGTTCAGAGCGGTGGCGAACATTCCCACCCAGGCGGCAATCGCCATCGGATGCAGGTAAACCGCCGACAGCGGCAGGTGGCCGGCGCCGCTTACCCCGATGTGCACCAGCAGCCAGTGCGCCAAGTGAAAATCGGCGGATACACCAGCACGAAATCCGAGGCGCGCGCCGCATCGTCAGCGGTTTGGACAGGCCCAGCGCCGCCACCAGCGTCAGCAGCGCCACCACGAATCCGGCGATCGGGCCGGCGATGCCGATATCGAACAGCGCCTCCCGCGAGCGGATCGGCGACTTGATGCGGATGAACGCCCCAACGTCCCGATCAGCGTCGGCGCCGGAATGAAGAAGGGCAGGGTGGCGTTCACTCCGTAGCGCACGCAGTACAGGTAATGTCCCATTTCGTGCGCCAGCAGGATCAGCATCAGCGTCCCGGCAAACGGAATGCCGAGCAGCAGCCGCGAGGGCTCCGCCAGCACCCAGCCGAGCGGAAACAGCGGCAGCGTCTCGCTGCCCAGGCTGAACGCCGGCAGGTTGTGCAGGAAATTGAACTGCAGGCGCGCCCCCACCACCAGCATGGTGAGCATGGTGGCCACCAGCAGCGCCGCATTCAGCCAGTAGCGCTGCCGCGGCCGCTCCTCCGCCACCAACACTTCCACCGGGCGCAATTCGTAGGCCGGGAACGGATCGGGGTCGAATCAGACAAGTTTCAGCTTCCGGTTTCTAGTTTCCAGTTGCTGGTGACATTCGATTGGATGTGCGGCGCACGGCTTTGTTTCCAGGAACTGGAAGCTAGAAACCAGAAACTGAAACCGCGTTGTGCTAGTCGATCGACTGCAACTCCTTGCCGGGCTTGAAGCGGACTGCTTTGCCGGGCGGAATGTTGACTTCGGCGCCGGTGCGCGGGTTGCGCCCGATGCCGGTCTTGCGCGGCCGTACGTTGAACACGCCAAAGCCGCGCAATTCGATGCGGTCGCCGTGGCCAGCGCCCTCTTCATGCTTTCGAAGACGGTCTCCACCGCCATCTCCGCCTTGGTCTTGGTGATCCCGGTCTTGTTGACCACTTCGTTGATGATGTCGAGCTTGATCACCTGTTGCTCGTAGCTCCAAGGCGTTGATGCTGAGATAAAGCGCGAAAGTCAAATACAGAAACGGTACCCGGCGACCGGGAGGCCGATGTCCGGGCGCCTCCCCGCTCCGCCCTTTCCCACAGGATTTTCGATATTCCACAGATTGTTCACACGGCGCGGCGGGCTTTTGTTGCCGCGCGCGATTTGCGAATCTGGTAACGTCTGAACTGGCAGCTCATGGTGCTCCAGCTATCTCATGATACCAGAGGTCTGCAAAACCGTGGAAGCGTGGGCCTTCAGGCCCACGAATTCGGCGCACTTACGTGGGGCTTTAGCCCTGTGCAACCGACGACATTTATGAGATGGCTTCGCAACTCCCAACCCGCAGCTCGCAACTGCCTCAAGGAGCCCGATGTCGATCAAGAGTGACCGCTGGATCCGCAAGCATGGCCCTGGAACACGACATGATTAATCCCTTCGCCGAGAAGCAGGTGCGCCACCGGCGTCATCTCCTACGGCCTGTCTCGCTACGGCTATGACCTGCGGGTGGCCGACGAGTTCAAGATCTTCACCAACGTCAACTGCCACCATGGTCGATCCCAAGAACTTCGACGAGCGCTCCTTCGTCACCGTGCGCTCGGAGTGCGCCATCATCCCGCCGAACTCCTTCGCCCTGGCGCGCTCGGTGGAGTACTTCAAGATTCCGCGCGACGTGCTCACCATCTGCGTCGGCAAATCCACCTACGCGCGCTGCGGCATCATCGTCAACGTCACGCCGTTCGAGCCGGAATGGGAGGGCTTCGTCACGCTGGAGATCTCCAACACCACGCCGCTGCCGGCCAAGATTTACGCCAACGAAGGACTGTGCCAGATCCTGTTCTTCCAGTCCGACGAGCAGTGCGAAACCAGCTACGCCGACCGCAAAGGCAAATACCAGGCGCAGAAGGGCATCGTGCTGCCCAAGGTGAACCGGGCGTAGGCGCGATTAGCCGCTGGCAACCGGGTGGAGCAGGGCTTCAGAGAGCGTGTGAGAACCAGCTTCACAGCCCCTCTCCGAACCTGGTACATGCAGTAACCCCCAACATTGGGTTTCCGTCCAACGTCACTCAATGACGCTCAACGCTGAATAGCGGCACCATCCAGACATTTCGCCTGATCGATGGCCGGTTTTTCCTTGCCCCGCGCTTGCTGGAACCGTGTCAGGTTGTAAGCCAGGCAGGCTAGGGTGAACTCAATGCCGACCTTGGCCAAGCCTCGCAAACGGAACCGGGCCAGGTCGCGCTGCGCCTTCAGGGTGCCGAACACCGGTTCGACCATTCCCTTGCGGCGATCATAGGTGGCACGCCCCTCCGCACTGCGCAACTTCTGCCGCATGGCTTTGATTACCGGACTCCGCACTGGCCGACTCCCCACCCGCGCCTCGCTTCCCGAGGTTGAGTTCCCTGGCTAAGTTCGAGTCCGGTATGTAAGCATCGATCCCTTGCTCGCGCAGTGCTTCCAGGTTCTCCGTGCTGAAATAGCCCGCATCCGCCAATACCTTCCCGGGGCGCTCGCCGCACTGACGCTCCACTTCTTCCACCATCGGCACTATCCCGGCGTTGTCGTTCTTCTGTTGCGTCACCCGTTCGGCCACGATGAAATGATCTTGCGACGCGGCGATCTCCCCGCTGTACCCGATGACCGATTGGCCGCGCTTGCGCAGCACCCGAGCATCGGCATCGGTGCGCGGCAGCCGCTCCTGGCCGCTCTTCTTCAGTTGCTGCAAGCGCCCCGGACACTGCGCCAACTGCGCTTGGAATCGTTGCACTTGCCCACGGGCATAGGCCGCGCCCTCTTCGCTGTCCGCCTGTTCGCATTGCCGCTGCCAGCGCCGAATTTGCCGCCGATACTTGGCCCGATCCCGCCGCAGCCGCTTACGCGTATCCACGCGTTGGCGCCCATTGTCGGCTTTGATCGGCGTCGAATCGACCGCCACCGTGCCCAACCGCCCCAACTGCGCGTCCCGGATCAACTCCAACACCTGCGTGAACACATCGTTGATGCCCCGCCGATGCCGCCGCCGGAACGCGCTCAGCGCCCAGTGATCCGGATGCTGGCCGCCGGCCAAGTACCGCAGCGGTAGATCCTCCTGAATCTTTCGTTCCAGCCGCCGTCCGGAACTTAATCCCCTCGCGTACGCGTACAGCCACACACTCAACATCATCTCCGGAGCGTACAACTCGCCGCCTTCCCGGCTGTACTCCTCCTCGAACTTGCTCAGGTCCAACTTGGCAATTACCTGCCGCACCAGGAAGCACAGATGCCCCTCCGGCAAAACGTCCTTCACGCTCGGAGGCACCAAGTAGGCTTGCTCGGGACTGTACGACCGAAATCGGCTCATGCCCTCGTTGTGCCTCAACTGCCCTGAGGAAAACAAGTC